>CACGGB010000001.1 GCA_902572475.1 uncultured Pelagibacteraceae bacterium
TTGAATAAAAAAGACTTAAATCATAAGTCTCAACTTGTTGTTTTACAATCGAGTACCTTATTATATTTTTTAAACTATTAAGTTCTATAATATCTTTTAAATGATTCTTTAAATTATCAAAAAAATTTGTTTCCATGCTTTGTAAATCTTCTGAATAATTTTTTTTTGAAATTCGACTTTCACTTTCTGTTTTAGCCCTAGCTAAAAAATTTTTTATCTCTTCATATCTATTTAAATAATTTTTTGAATAATTATTTTCTAAATAATTTAATAAGTATTCCTCATTCTTTTCGAAATTTAGATCATCTAAATCATTTCCTTCAAAATATAAATAAATCACATTTTGTGGTTTGAAGTATTGCCCAAATTCTTTTAAAATGCCTAGAGAAACAAGCGGACCAGTATCAGTCACTCCTAAGTTAACTGTATTAATTTTCTTTTCTATTAAATTTCCCGCGATATCCTCTTTACCCACTACGCATAATCCTTCCGCATAAGAGTCTCCTAAAAGAAAAGAGTTTATTTTTTTATTGTAGATTTCGTTTGAGTTTTTAAAACCATATTTATCATTACTAACAATCCTATACTTTAAGTCTTCTGCACATGAAATAGATTTTTTATTTATTGGTCCTCTGAAAGGTATAATTTTATTATTTTTTTTTGCTTCTCTAAAAACTTTAAATGAACTAAAGGTCTTTGAGTATAAAAATTTAGGATCAAGATCTTTATTATTTTTTTTTTCGTCAATATAAAACTGATCTGGTGATCTTAAATCGATTTCCCTGTTTAATTCTTTTGCCTTTTTAATTCTTTCTTCCTTTATTTTAATCATAGTCTTTTGTTCTTCAGGAAGGGTGAAGAATAATAAAAACTCCAGAGAATAAATAATTAACAATGAATAGATAAATATTATCTTTAATAATCGCATATTAAGGATTATTAGCTTAAATAATTTTTATATTCTAGGCAGCGATAGTTTGAAGCTTATGCTTAGATGTCATCCCACTCAAAAAGTTCCAAAGATATCTAGCTGTTAACAAAGATGCTGTTTCAGCTTTTGCTTGTTCTTCTTTTGATAGTCCATCTAATAGCTTTTCACACTCAGCTCTATGTATAACATCTGCCGATTTATGTGCTTCAAAAAATTCTAATCCTTCGTTGGAGCTTACTCCATAGAATTTTTTCAAACCTTGTATTTTTGTTTCAGCGATCTCAGGTATTTGTCTCTCATAAGTATATAGTGAAGCAAGTCCCTCTGCATATGATTTTCTTGCTTGAGAAAAGAAATTTTCGATCATGTCCTTAGTAAACCAATCAAGTTTTACATTCTCTATTTCGTTTTCATCAGCTCCTAATGCTTTTGCAAAATTTTTCCACAACTTAGGATGATCTCCGTCTTTGTTTTCTTCATCCTGCAAATTTTCTAAAAGAATTCTTCTCTTCTCTATGTCTTCACATATAGAGTGAGTAGCACTTATATATCTAGGGAAAGCTTTAACGTGTTGATAATACTGTTCTGCGTAGTCTTTAATAATCTCTCTAGTTAATTTTCCTTCGTTCCAATATATTTGATAAAATGGATGCTTAAGTAAGTGGAATTTATCTAGTTTTAAACCTAATTCTTTTGAAAACATTTTACTCCTTTTGTTATTTTGAAACCTATTACGTAATTATAAGGTATTTGAACAAAAAATTATCCACACTTTTTAGTTGAGTGTTTTAAATGTTCACCTTTTGATTCACTTTTGATTCACTTAAGGACTCAAATTACAACCTTAGATAGTTTTATCCACAGTTGCTAAAGGCTTTTCGTCTATAGGAAGATGAAGTGCTGTAGCTACAAATGATAAAACTATTGCTAAATACCAGGCATAATCAAAACTTCCAAATTGATCATAAAAGTAACCTCCAAGATATGCACCCAGAAATGATCCGAATTGATGATTTAGAAATACTATACCAAAAAGAAGAGTTAAATTTTTTGTTCCAAAAATTTGAGCAACGATACCGTTAGTAGCTGGTACGGTGGCGAGCCATAATAATCCAAAAGTCGTACCAAATAATACAGCTGACAAATTTGATGCAGGTAAAAAAATAAATAATATTAATGTTATCCCTCTTAAAAAATAAAGACCACTTAAAAGTACCTTTTTACTATACTTGTCTCCTAAATAACCCATTATTAAAGTTCCAATAATATTAAAAAAACCAATTAATGCTAAAATTGCCATTCCTGTCCAATCTGCTAGCCCTTTATCTTGAACATATCTAGGAACATGAGTAGCTATTAAAGTAATTTGAAAACCGCAAACAAAAAAACCTAAAACTAATAATCTAAATCCATTATGTGCGAATGACTCCTTTAAAACTTCTTTTAAGCTTCGATTGTCAATATTGGTGTTAAGATTTGACACTTGGTTTTTAGGAAGTTTAACAAAAAACGCAGGGATGCACATAAGAAATAAAATAATTGAAAAAATAATAAAAGACATTTGCCAAGAAGAGATATTTTTAAAAATATTTGCCAGTATTGGAAAAATAAACATTCCTAAACCTCCACAAGCTGTTACAAAGCCGGCTGCTTTACTTCTATTTTCATTTGGAAAATGTTTTGAAATCATTGGGGTAAGAATAGTCCCTGCTGCACCTGCTAAGCCTAGACCCACTAATAAACCTAAATTAATTTGTAACCACATTCCTGAAATAAAGTTATTTCCCATTAATAGCATTGATATCGAGTAGAAAATTAAAGCAGGAACAATTACAACGTAGCCACCTAGCCTGTCAGAAATTCTTCCAAAAATCGGAGTAAATATTCCCCAAAAGATTGCGTGAACTGCAATCGCTAATCCAAATTCTGTACTGGATGTTCCTCCAGCTGTTTCAAATTCACTTGAGTAAAGACCAAATGTTTGTCTAACTCCCATAGTTGCACAAACGACAAAGCATGCAGCTATTAAAGCGTATAATGCGGTTTTATTTGGAAAAAAATTTTTCATTACTTTATTCTTTTTAAACCCTTTTTTAGATCGTTAATTAAGTCTTTTGGATCTTCTAAACCAATATGTAGTCTTACTATAAATTCATCTTTATTAAATCGGTAAAATTGACGTCCTTTTAAATATTCATCTTTTTTATTATTTTTTAATTCTTGAAGTATAGCTAAGCTTTCAAAACCTCCCCAACTATATCCTATGCCGAATAATTCTAAAGAATTAACAAATTTTATCACAGAAGATTTTTTTTTGCTTTTTATAACGATTGAAAGCAAACCAGTTGCACCAGAATAATATTTTTTCCATAGTTTATAATTTTTAGTAGAAGGATTGTGAGGATAAAGAATTTCTTTTATTTTTTTTTGTTTTTTCAAAAAGTTAATAACGGCTTTTGTATTTTCACTATGTTGCTTTAATCGTGTATCTAAAGTTCTTAAACCTCGAATTATTAAATAAGCCTCATCAGCTGACATTCTGTAACCAGATAATTTATAAAAAAACATAATCTTTTTGAAAACTTTCTTATTTACTGCTAGGGAACCACCCATAGCATCAGAATGGCCTGAAAAATATTTTGTTGCAGAGCAAAAAGACATATCAAAGCCTAATTTTAAAGGCTTAAGATAAAGTGGTGTTCCCCAGGTATTATCCAATAAAGTAAAAATTTTTTTTCTTTTTGCTATCTGAGTGATTTTTGACAAATCTTGAAATTCAAAAGTATTACTTCCTGGATTTTCTACTAAAATCATTTTTGTTTTTCTTGAAATTTTATTCTTTAGGTCTTCAAAAGATTCTGGATTATAAAATTTAGCACTTACATCAAACTCTTTGAGTAATTCTTGTGAAATTTCCTTTGTAGGACCATAAACATTGTCAGAAACTAAAATTTCATCTCCTGGTCTGCAGAGAGACATTAATGCTAAAGCTATCCCTCCGAAACCTGTTCCAGTTAAAAATACGTGATAAGCTTGTTCTAATTCTTTTAAAATATTTTCGAGCTCTATTGTTGTCGTGCTTCCATATCTTCCATAAGTATAGTGTGATATTTTTTTATGTTTCTTTATTTTCAATTCATGTTGATACATTTCTTGTATTGAATTAAATAAAATAGTTGAGGCTCTAGTTACAGGAGGATTTGCAGATCTATTAGTATTATCTTTTGTAGGGTGTTTTAAGAATGTGCTTATAGACTTTTTCATAAAATAAGTATATCTGACTTTTATATAGAACTTTACTAATTAAGATATAAAAAAGGAGGCAAAAATATGGGTTATCCAAAAAAGCACCGAGGTAGAAGAAAAATCGGATCAAAAAAAAGAAGAGCTAGAAAAAGAAATAAGAAGAAATAATCTTTTAATATTTTATGCTAGAAATAACTCAAATTAGAAAATTGAGTATTTGGATATTTTTAATTCCATTATTAGCTATAAATCTTTGTTTAATAATATCTCAAAATTACCAATTTTTAGAAGGTACGATATTCACAGTTGATCAAGTTGGAAGGTCGGCTTTTTCAATTCCATATCTTGATGGGAGTTTGTCTATAAGCAGAGCCTCAAGAACATTCCCACAATATCTAATTTTTAAACCTTCTATGATATTAACAGCGGTTTTATTATATTATTATTGGAGAGAAAATAATAATTTAGTAAATAAATTTAATTCTTCAGACATAAATTTTAACTTTAAAAAATTTGGAATTTTATCAGCAATATTTCTAGCTATTCATTCTATTTTTCTAGGAATAAAGTTTGATATTCAAATTTATAAGCTTTTTAGAAGAGTTATTTTATTGTTATTTATAATTTTTGAACTTATAGCTCAAGGATTGCTCATTTATCATTTTTACAAACTTAAGAATAAATTAGATAAATTAATTAATAAAAAAATCTTATTCATAAAAGCTTTTCTTGTTTCAATATTAATAGTTATTGCGATTCTAAGTTTGCCAATACTCGTCACCAAAGGAAATACGCATTTCAAGCATGCGCTTGAATGGAATTATTTTGTTGGTGTAGTATTTTTTTATTTATTATCTAGATTTTTTTGGAAGAGAACCACGTAAATTTCTAGGCTTTCGCCCAGAAATTTAGTAGTTTTGGCTCGTCGTTGTAGGCGCTACCGCCAAGCCATCCCGATGAACTATTCTAGCGCTACTAGGTTCACCTTTCTGCCCTTTAAGCTTGAACCTCTCGGTTTTTCCTTAAATGGCCAGTTAAGAGTTGCCTCTTAATTAATTTCATTAGAACATATAGTAAAAAATATTGTAATCACTTAATGCGTGTCTTAAAACTGGTTGTTAATTAAGTGGATAAATTATTGTTTAAAGTCCTGTTTATCCAACCACCCCCGAGAACTTTATCCCCATAAGAATCTTTAGAGTAAAAAACACAAGCTTGGCCAGGCGAAATTCCAGTTTCTTTATCTAGAATTTCTACCTTTGCATGTTCATTGAAAAGATTAATTTTTGCTTTAAGTAATCTTCCAGTTGATCTTACTTTTATATTTATTATTTCACTGAATTCTTTTTTATCTGCTAGAATATTTAATTCTCTAAGTTGAATTTCTTTAATTTCTAAATTTTCTTTACGCCCTACAATAACAGTATTATTTTTTGCATTTATATTTACTACATATAATGGTTTATCACTTGAAATTTTTATCCCTTTTCTTTGTCCTATTGTATAATTAATAATTCCTTCATGCTCACCAATTTGATTTCCTTTCAAATCAACTATTTTTCCTCTCTTAAATGACTCAGGTCTAAATTTTTTTATTACAGAACTGTAGTCTCCATTTGGAACAAAGCATATATCTTGACTATCTGGCTTATCTGCTACATTTAAATTTAATTTTTTTGCAATAGATCGTGTTTCAGATTTATCAATTTCACCTAAAGGAAATCTTAAATAATCTAGCTGCTCTTGTGTTGTACTAAATAAAAAATAGCTTTGATCTCTATTGTAATCTTTAGCTCTATACATACTTGCACGGCCATTTTTTTGAACTCTTGAAACATAATGTCCTGTTATTAATGCGTCTGCTTTTAAATCTTTTGCGTATTTAAATAGATCTCTAAATTTAACTGTTTGATTGCATTGAACACATGGGATAGGTGTTTCACCTGCTGTGTAACTATCAATAAATGAGTCGATTACCTCTGATTTGAACTTTTTTTGATAATACAAAATTTCGTGATTGATATTTATTTTTTCTGAAACTCTTTTGGCATCCATTATATCTTGTCCTGCACAACACTGCCTACCTTCTTTGGACTGTTTTATATCATCGTAAAGTTTAAGAGTAATTCCTGTAACATCATAACCTTCTTGTTTCATCAAGGCTGCAACAACAGATGAGTCTACTCCACCTGACATGGCTACAACTATTTTAGTTTCTTTTTTTGGTTTATTAATTCCTAGGGAATTCATAATTTAAAGTGTATAATATATTTATAATTTATTTTCCATAATGCTTATTGATTTTGAACCAGGTGATTATGTAAAAAACCCTGCAAATAAGAATTGGGGTTTAGGACAAGTGCAGTCCATAATAGGCAATAAAGTAACTGTAAATTTTGAAAATTTTGGAAAAAAAGTAATAAATATTGAAAATGTAAGGTTAGAAAAAGTTCAGGATGAATAAAGAGAACTTGAAAAAAATAGCTGAAGGTTTAATTGATACTTTTAATAACGCCGGCAAAGAGTCGATAAAACTTTATAATGAAGGTTTAAAGATTACAATTAAAGAAGATAAGTCTCCAGTAAGTAATGGTGATTTAAAAGTTAATGAAATTATATCAAAAAAAATTTCTGAATTAACTCCAAACATTCCAATAATTTCAGAGGAAACAGTTGACTTAAAAGTAAAAAATAAATCTAAAATATTTTGGTTAATTGATCCAATAGATGGAACTAAAGAATATATTGCTGGTAAAGACGAATATACTTTAAATGCAGCTTTAGTAATTAATTCAGTACCAGTCGTGGGCTTAGTTGGGGTGCCAAAAAAAAATAGACTTTTTTTTTCATATGCGCAAGGAGAAAGTTATTTAATGGAAGAAAACAAAACAAAAAAAATAAGCTGCAAAAAAAAACAGCCTAAAGGTAAAGTGGTTGCATTATCAAGTGTATTTAAACCATCTGATATGATTTTAAATAAATTAAAACAACATAACGTTACTTCTATTGTGAAAATGGCAAGTTCGTATAAATTTTGTGTTATAGCGACTGGCGAATATGATATTTACGCTGCAAAAGAGAGAGCAAACGAGTGGGATTATGCTGCTGGGCATGCGGTAGCACAAAATGCAGGCGCTATAATAAAAACTCTTGATGATAAGCCTTTTTTATATGGAAAAGAAGATTATAGAAACCCAAGCCTTTTAATAAAACGTGCTGAAAATTTAAATGATTAAAACTATTCTTATTATTATTCTATCAGTTTCTATTTTTGGAATTTTATTTTTTATTTTAGTAAGAAATGCTTTAAAAAGAAAACTTGATGTTTTAGTTGAGGAGGAAAAAAAAAGAAAATCAGATAAGCTTGATTAATTTATTAAACTCTTCAGTTTCAAGTTCCAAAACTCTCTTAGATAAATCAAAACTAAATCCTCCTCTCGCTAATATACCCATATCCTTTTTATAAAATAATT
The DNA here is from genome assembly GCA_902572475.1 of uncultured Pelagibacteraceae bacterium. GTDB lineage: Bacteria > Pseudomonadota > Alphaproteobacteria > Pelagibacterales > Pelagibacteraceae > Pelagilacustribacter. Next base: position 7,651 of record CACGGB010000001.1, read on the forward strand.
CTCTGTTACTTTCTGGTCTAATAGGTCCGATTCTTCTCCTTTTACAAAGTTTTAATGCAGATACAAAATCTGGTTCAATTTGATCTTCTTTTATTTTTTCTATACTTTGCCTTACAAACTTATCTTCGATACCCTTGTTTCTTAAAGATTGATTTATTTTATTTAAAGAATAGCCTCTTCTTAAGAACATTCTAGCTTTTGAGTCAGAGTACATTTCATCATTCAAAAATTTATTACTTTCTAAATTTAAAATAATCTTATCAATTATTGAGGTAACTTCTTTTTTTGATTTACTCCCCTTAATTTTAGTTAAATATTTCTTCAATAGATATACTTTCAATTGTTGCTTTGATGGGCTGTACTTTTCTAAATAAGAGTAAGCAAGGTCTTTTAAATTAGTCGTCAAGTCTTCAAAATCACTTTTATTAGATGTGGGATTCATTTCTTTAATATACTATATTATTTTGAATGATAAATGATCTATTAGCGTTAATAAATTCTGAAACTATTTATTTAATAGCTAACTGGGGAGTAATTCCATTTTGGCTGTTATTAATTATTGTACCGAACCACGGTTTAACCAATTTTTTTGTACAATCAATAATTGCTCCTTTACTTCTAGGTATCGCTTATTCCTATTTGTCTTATAGTCTTTATTTAGGAAATAATCTTTTTGATGGATTTGAACTTTATAGTGGGCTAGATGGCTTATATTCGATGTTTGCTAATGAAACATTATTATTAATTTTCTGGCTTCATTTTCTTTCAATAAGTTTATTTGCGGGCGCTTGGGTAGTTAGAGACGCAAGGAGATATTTTATTCCTAAAATTGTTACTATACCCTCCTTAATATTAACTTATTTCACAGGACCTATTGGATTAATTTTTTATTGGTTTATAAGAATTTTATTTGCCAAAAAGATCAGTTTTAATGATTAAGCCGTTTGATTTTTATTTTGACTTTATAAGTCCATATTCTTTTCTCGCACATAAAGAAATTAGAAAAATTGAGCACAAAGCCTCATTAAAAGTCAGATACAAACCCATTCTGTTAGGTGGATTACATAATCTTCATGGGATAAAGGCACCTGCTTTCATACCTGCAAAAGCTAAACATATGATCAGGGACTGTAAATTAGTAGCTGAAAGAAATAATATAAAGTTTAAATTTAATTCTTATTTCCCAATTAGGAGTTTGAATTTGATGCGTGGAGTGTTTGTTGCAGAGGAAGATAATTATAAAAGTTATTATATTGATAGTATTTTCGATGCTATCTGGCAAGACGGGCTAAATATGAACGATGATAATATTATTCAAAAAGTATTAAAAAATCTTAGTGTAAATCCTAAGACATTTGCTTTAAGGGCCACTTCATCTTCAATAAAAGAAAGTCTTAAGAAGCGAACTAGTGAGGCATATGAAAAAGGTATTTTTGGTGCTCCTACTTTTGTTTCAAATAATAAAATTTTTTGGGGCCAAGATAGAATTGAGTTCGTTTTAAAGGAAGCTAGTAAATAAATTATTTTTTTTCTTTAGCAACTACTTTTAATCCAGCGTTTTTTAAAGCATCAAATCCACCACTTGCATTAGCTACATTTTTAAAACCCATATCAACTAAAGCCTTAGTCGCTAGTGCAGAACGAAAACCAAGAGCGCAGAAGAAAACCATCTTTTTTAAATCTTTAATTTTATTTTCTTGATAATAGGTGCTATTTGGATCTAACCAAAACTCTAACATTCCTCTTGGTATATGTATTGAATTTTCTATAGTCCCCTCTCTCCAAAGTTCCCTAATATCTCTTACATCAACTAATGTTATTTCCTTTTTTTCGGCAAGTTTTTTGACTTCGCTTGCACTTAAGGTCTCAATCATTTCATTAGCTTCCTCGACTAATTTCTGTGAAGATTTAATACTCATAGATCAAATAATTAAACTATTATATATATTTTACTAGTATGAAAAATATTAAAAATTTTAAAAAAGCTGGTTTTTTTAAAAAAATCTTTATTAAAATTTGTAGAAAGTTAGGTTACGAAATTATTGATCAAAATCAATTTGAAATAGTTACATTAAATAAAAAAATAAACGAACAAATAAGTGATATTGGACAAAATTCAATTAACCTTCCTCTAGGTAAAGTCAAAATTACAAGACCAGTGAAAGCATTAGATATTATTATAAGAACTTGCTCAAACGTTAACATGCTTACTCAAAATAAAGCGAGACTATTTGAAAGGGAAAAAATTGAGTATACTTTAAGAACAATCATATCAATAATTAATTCTGTAAATTATAACCCTATGCTAAAAAAAATAAGAATTAGTTATAAAGTAGTAGATCATAACTCTTCTAGGGAAAATTTACTAAAAATTGATACTATTTTTAAAAAGTACAACATTGATTATAAACTAATAAATTTAGATGTTTCAAAATTTGAAAAAGAAATTCATGAAGTTAATGAGCGAGGAGACAAAGTTTCTTATAACCAGATTTCTAATATGGCAAATATAAATCAATCTCTAGAGGAATCTAAGAATTCCGAAGATTTAATTTATTTTGTTGAGGATGATTATATTCACCAAAAAAATTCTATCGGTGAAATGATCTTGACTTATGAGCGTATTGCATCACAGTTTAATAAAGAAATAATCATTTGTCCCTCAGATTATCCATATTTATACACAAAAACTGAACCTACTCAAAATTTTTTAGGTCAGGATTATCATTGGAGAAAAGTTAATGAAACTCTCTGTACTTTTTTGACAAGCAAAAAGATGGTTGAGAAATATTGGGATAAATATTTAAGTATGTGTAAAAAGGAACATGCTCCTTTTGAAAAACCATTGCATGAAATATATGAAAAAGAACTATGTATTTCGCCTATTCCGTCACTTGCAGTGCATTTTACAAATGTTAATTCTATATTTGGGTTGTCACCGAATGTTGATTGGGAAAAAATTTGGGAAGAAAATAAGCTAAATTAAAGGCCTGATTTCTCAGGCCTTTAATTAAAACTGACTAATCTCTTATAGAATATGCTGATACACCAACTTCAGCTTTATCAGTTCCTAATTTTTCTGCAGCTTTACTAATTCTTAAACCAATTGTTGATTTGAGAGCGGTAAAAGTTGCCCAAGATAACGCAAAGCTAAATATACACACAGATGCTGTGCCTATAAATTGAGTTCCAAAAGATGTGTCTGGATTAGTTAAAGGAACCACAAGTGTTCCAAATATACCAGCAAACATGTGTACCGGAATAGCTCCAACTACGTCATCTAAACCATAACTTTCTAACATTTTTGTTCCAAAGTACATTATAATTGCACCAACTGAACCTATGAACATAGCTGTTATAGGACCAGGCGTTAAAGGCTCTGCTGTAATAGCAACTAGTCCTGCTAAAGCACCATTAAGCATCATAACAATATCAGTTTTACCACCGATCAATCTTGTAATTGCCGCTCCAGTAAAGGTTCCTGCAGCTCCAGCCAAATGAGTATTAACTGCAATTTTAGAAATTGCATTTACATCGTCAAACGTCCCCATAGCTAACTGGCTGAATCCATTAAATCCGAACCAACCAAACCATAGAAGAAATGTTCCTAAAGTTACTAAAGGAATACTTGAGGCAGCAAAAGGTTGCATAGATTTTTTTTCACCTCTTCTACCAAATCTTCCTTCTCTAGCACCTAAGACAATAACTCCAGCGAGCGCTGCTGCTCCTCCACATCCATGAACTAAAGTTGATCCAGCAAAATCTGAGAAGCCCCCACTAGCTAACCAGCCTCCTCCCCATTGCCAACCCATAGAAATAGGATAGATAACTCCTGCCATAACTGCTGCAAAAATAAAGAATGGCCAAATCTTAATTCTTTCTGCTACTGCTCCAGATACTATTGAAGCTGTTGCACATACAAACATAGTTTGAAAGAACCAGTCAGAATAACCTGAATAGCCTGTTGAAGCATCAGATGAGTCTGTCCAGATAGTAAATGAGCCTACGTAACCACCTTCTGGCACTCCGTAAGCTAAATTATAACCTACTAAAAAGAATACCAGTGAGCATATTGCGAATTTACCTATATTTTTCGCGGCAATTGTCGACACACTTTTTGTAGTCACCAATCCGCTCTCAAGCATACAGAATCCTGCTGCCATGAAAGCTACTAATACTCCTCCTATGTAAAATCCTAGTGAGTTAAAAATATATTGTCCCTCTTGAGACATAGTTGTTTCTGCAAAGCTTTGAGAGCTTATTAGTAAAGCAGAAATACAACCTAATAAAATGAAAGTTAATTTTTTCATGTTTCCCCCCTTTTTTTGAAGCTTTGATATCAAATTTAAGGGTTTCGAAGCATGAATTTAATGCATATGAGCTTTGTAAAATAAATAAGGCCTGGACGGGGGAACCGAACCAGGCCTTATAATTTTTCCCAACTAACGAGGGAGGGAATATTTTATTAGTCTCTTATACCGTAAGCTATTACACCAACTTCTGCTTTGTCAGTTCCTAGTCTTTCAGCTTCCTTGCTTATTCTTAATCCAATTGTGCTTTTGATAATTTGGAAAACAATAAACGAGACTATGAATACGAATACCACAACTGAGATAGTTCCTAGGAATTGTGCTCCGAAAGTAACATCTCCATTTGTTAATGGCACTGCTAATGTACCCCATACTCCAGCTACTAAGTGTGCTGGGATGGCTCCAACTACGTCATCAATTTTCATTTTGAACAATAGTTTTGTTGAGAAGTACATTAATACTCCTGCTATTGCTCCAATGAAGATTGCAGCTAACGGACTTGGTGTTAATGGTTCTGCGGTAATACCTACTAATCCAGCAATTGCGCCGTTTAGCATCATTACAACGTCAGTTTTTCCACCGATAACTCTTGATACTGTTGCAGCAGCTAATACACCACCACCTGCAGCTAAGTTCGTATTGATATAAATTGTTGCTACTGCTGAAACGTCTTCTAGCGTTCCAGAAGCTAACTGAGATCCACCATTAAATCCGAACCAACCTAACCAAAGTATAAATACTCCTAATGTTGCTAACGGAATTGATGATGCAGCAAATGGTGCCATCGGTTTTGCCTCACCTTTTCCTGAGAATCTGCCACTTCTAGCACCTAATACGATTGCACCTGCAAGAGCCGCAGCTCCTCCAGCAGCATGTACTAAAGTTGAACCAGCAAAGTCTGAGAATCCAGCTACCGATAACCATCCGCCACCCCACTGCCAACCCATTGAAATTGGATATATTATACCAGTTAAAATTGCGGCAAATAAGAAAAATGGCCAGATCTTAATTCTTTCAGCTAATGTACCAGATACGATTGACATTGTAGTTGCACAGAAAACCATTTGGAAGAACCAATCAGAACCATCAGAATATCCTGTCTCTAATGATGAATTGTCACTCCATGGTGTAAATGAACCTATATATCCGCCTTCTGGTATACCGTAAGCTAAATTGTAACCAACCAACCAGAACATTACTCCGGCGATTGAATATAAACCTATATTTTTAGCACAGATTGCAGATACAGATTTTGATGTTACTAATCCTGACTCTAACATTGCGAAACCTGCGGCCATCCACATGACCAAGAAACCTGACATTAAAAATAATAGGGTATTAAAAATGTATTGTACTTCTGCAGACACTGTAGTCTCAGCATATCCAAGACCTGCAAAGCCAAAGTAAATGGCTGTACCTGCTAAAAAGTATCCTAAGTATTTTTTCATAACTAACTCCCTTGTTAAGCGAGCGTTATAGGGTTTTAACTATTGAAAAAGAATTGAATTGTCTTAATTTGAGCTATGCATTTTTTGCAAGTAGTTAGCCCTTATTTGAGATCTTCAAATAAGGGCTAAATAAAACGTTTATCTATTAAACATTTCTTTTAAGCTTTTAGCTGGTAAAAACTTAACTTTTTGTGACGCAGCAATTTGAATAGACTCTCCTGTACGAGGATTTCTTCCTACCCTAGCTTTTCTTTTTGCTACTTTATAAGTACCAAAACCAGCTATTTTTACAGTATCGTCATTCTTTAAAGCATCTAAAATTATAGTCGTTATTGAATCAAAGGTTCTCTCAGCATCAGCTTTGCTTTGACCCAGTGTGGACGATATTTTTGCTACTAGTTGTTTTTTATTCATTTATGCCCCTTAGTTATTATCTAATCTCTATAAAAATCTAATAAAATCAACATTTTTTTGGTGTTTCACGTAAATATCAACACAATATATTGTGTGGTCAAAAATCGTTGAATTTATTGACTTTTTTGAATAAAAAAATGGCTTAAAATAAGCCTAAATCTCTTAAATCGTTAAAAGTTGTAAAAAACATTAAAGAAAGTAGTAAAAAAAGACCGATTCGAAAAAATCCCTCTTGGGTTCTTTGTGTAAGAGGTCTCCCTAAAACCTTTTCAAAAGCATAAAACATTAAATGTCCTCCATCCAACATAGGAATAGGCAACAAATTAATAAACCCCAAACTTATTGAAATGTAAGCCATAATGCTTAGAAAAGCTATAAAACCAAGTTTTGCAACCTGACCAGTGATTTTCGCTATTTTTATAGGACCGCCCAGTTGAGTGGTGTCTCCCGTGCCTTTAAACATTGAAATGATAAAATTCCATGAAGCATCAATTACAAACCAAGTCTCTTTAAAAGCGTAAAGCAAAGCAGTTGCTGGGCCTAATCTTTCTCTATTAATCTCATCATTTAAAGGAGCTATTTTTATACCGATAATCTTTTTATTTGCTTTATTACCCAAAGAATCCTCGCCTTTAGTTACTTCAGGTTTTACAGAAAATGTAATTTCACTGTCATTTCTTAATATGCCGATATCAATTATCTCTGATGTAGAGGAATTAATGAAAGCGGAAACTTCCATAATACTGTTTACATCTTTGCCATTAATCGATTTAATAATATCGCCTGACTTAATTCCTGCCTCTTCTGCAGGACTTTCTATTTGAACTTCCTGTATTTGAGCAGGGGTAAAATCTTTTCCAGCAAACATATAAATGAATGCAAAAATAAATATTGCTAATAAAAAATTTGCAAATGGACCAGCTGCTACAATAATAGATCTTTGATATAAAGGTTTAACTACAAATAATTTTTCTTGATCTTCTTTATTATATTTTTTTAATAGCTCTACTTGCTCTGCTTGGCTAAAAACATTTCTATCGCCAAAAAATTTTACGTACCCACCCAGAGGAATTGCACAGAATTTCCATCTTGTTCCAGATTTGTCGTTAAACCCAAATATTTCTTTACCAAATCCAATAGAAAAGTCTGTAACTCCTACACCATACTTCTTGGCATAGTAATAATGGCCATATTCGTGGATAAATACTACAACTGTAAGTAGTATTATGAAAGGTACTATAAAAGAGATTAAAATTTCCATTCGTTAACTTTACTAAATAAAAAGTTTCTAAAAGCTACAAGTCTCGCGTTATTTTTTAACGATGATGGATAAACAAAATGAGTTTCCGTTGGCTTACCAGGTTCATCAGGTAAAACTCTTGTTATGCCATTAATATTGTGAGTAATGTAATCTGGTAAAGCGGCAAGACCAACTCCGCTTTGAACTGCTAGTAATAAGCCATAAACACTATTTACCTTCATTAAAGATCTTCTTTTTTTACCTTCTTTTGCACCGACTTTTAATACCCAATCAGGATTATAAACAGGTGACGGAGCACCCTTGCCATAAGTTATAAACTTATGCTTATCTAGATCTTTAAGTGTTTTTGGGTAACCATTTTTTTCCAAATAATCGTTTGAACCGTAAATATGATAATTAAAATCCACAAATTTTTTTTGAATTAAATTAAGTTGTTTAGGTCTTCTCATCCTGATAGCTACATCGGCTTCACGAGTGGCTAAATCAAGTTCTCTATCATCAAATATCAATTCTATTTCAATACCAGGGTTAAGATCCATAAATTCTTTAATTCTAGGAGTTAACCATGTAGTTCCAAAACTTACGACGGTGGTCACAACTAATTTTCCGTTTATCTTATCTTTTTGACCACTTAGATTTGACTCAACATCTTTAAGTTTTGAAATAATTTCATGAGCTGATTTAAAAAGGTACTCACCATTTTCTGTAAGAACTAATCCTCTCGCATGACGTTCGAATAGCTGAACTTTCAAATCACTCTCTAAGCCTTGTATTTGGCGACTTATTGCTGATTGGCTTAAATTTAATATCGTAGATGCCTTTGTAAAACTTGAAGCTTCAGCAACAGTGTGAAAAATTTTAAGTTTATCCCAATCCATACTGAATTTATTATAGTTTATTTGTTAGGATTTACTATAGCTCTTCCAGAAAACTCACCTTTTAAAAGCTTAGGGTAAGTATCTAAAAGTTCAGTAAACGAGAGCTCTTTAGTAAAAGATTGTACTTTAGAAAAATCAATTAATTTGGCTGCTTCACCCCAAACAAACTCTCTCCTTTTTATTGAGGAACCAGACGAATCGATACCCCATAATTTAACCCCCCTTATTATAAAAGGCATCACATTTGTGTTTATTTTTATTCCTCCAGCATTTCCGCAAGCCGCAACAATCCCACCAGGTTTTGTTTGTGCAAATATTTTTGTTAAAGCAGCACCGCCTACAGTATCAACAACACCATCCCAAATTCCTTTTTCGAGAAGCTTACTTTCTCCCTCAAATTCTTTTCTCTCAATAATATTTTTTGCACCTAAACTTTTTAAATAGTCATTTTTATCTTTTTTTCCTGTTACAGCGTGAACATCATATCCCATTTTAGATAAGATCATTACGGCTATACTTCCAACGCCACCTGTAGCACCAGTTACCAAAACATCTTTTACTTTTTCACCTAACAATAATTCCTCTTTAGCTTTTACTGCAAAAGAACATAGAAGAGCTGTAAAACCTGCTGTACCTAACATCATAGATTTATGAGTATCTAAACTTTTTGGAATTTTTATTAAAAAATTGGCGTCAACTTTTGCGTATTGAGAAAAACCACCATAAAAAGCTTCTCCTACTCTAAATCCAGTTAAAATTACCTTATCATCTTTTTTAAATTTATTATCTTCACTTTCAACAACAGTACCTGAAAAATCTATACCTGGTACAAAAGGAAATTTTCTAACAATCTTTCCTCCATTATTTAAAATTAATGCATCTTTATAATTTAGACTTGAAAAATCTACTTTTACTAAAACATTTCCATCTTTAAGATGGCTTGTATCGATTTCTTTTATTTCTCTTGTAAATTTTTCGTTTTGATTATCTATTATTACGGCTTTAAATTTTTGAGACATTTATTTCTTAATATATCCTAGATATCTATTTTGAATACTTAAGTCTTCTCTAAAAGAACCTAAAAAGTAATTTGTAACTGTCGTTGCTTTTTCTTTTTTAACACCTCTCATAGTCATGCATTGGTGGGCTGCATTAATTGTAACTGCTACTCCTTTCGCGTCCAATGACTCCATTAATGTTTTTGCAATTTGCATTGTAAGTCTTTCCTGAGTTTGAAGTCTCTTAGAAAAAATCTCAACGGTTCTCGCTAATTTACTTAATCCCACTACTTTTTTATTTGGAATATAAGCGACATGTGCAACTCCTATGATTGGAGCCATGTGGTGCTCACAATGACTTTCTAAAGTAATATTTTTCTCAACTACCATGTCGTCGTAACCTTCAACATCTCCAAAAGTTTTAGATAAGTCAGCATGCGCATCTTGATGGTAACCTTTGAAGTATTCTTTGAAGGCTTTTACTACTCTCTTTGGTGTCTCTAGAAGACCTTCCCTATTAGGATCTTCTCCTATCCATTTAAGTATAATTTTAAAAGCCTCTTCAGCCTGTTTATCAGAAACCTCTGGCTTTTTTGATGAGCTTTTATCTATGTCTTTTACTAGTTTCATTGAATGTTGGTTTTATAGGACATATTTCATTAATGCAAATTGCTATTTTGTCTTTTTTTCATTATTTTACGCTCATGTTTAAAAAGAGAGAAAGTATTTTTGAGGTAGAAGAAGGAAAATTTCTATCTCCAAAATTTGATAATGATGGGCTTATTCCTGTGACTACAACAGATAGTGGTTCTGGAGATCTTTTAATGCACGGTTATATGAATGAAGAGGCATTAAAAAAAACAATTGAAACTAAAGAGGCTCACTATTGGAGCAGGTCTAGAAAAGCTTTATGGCACAAGGGAAAAACTAGTGGATTTATCCAAAAAGTAAAAGAATTAAGAATTGATGATGATCAGGATGCTTTATGGATGTCAGTTGATATCGGAAATGGAGCTAGCTGTCATGTTGGATATAAATCTTGTTTTTATAGATCAATTCCACTTGGAAAAATAAAAAATTCAGAACAAATAGAATTAGAATTCAAAGAAAAAGAAAAAAAGTTTGATCCTGAAAAAGTATATAAAGGTCAACCTAACCCTACAAAATTATAAAATGAAAATACTTAGTCCTTTTGGTCCAAAAATTGCGAAATTAAAATTTTCCCCAAATTTAATTAAAACAATTAATAAAGAAGTTGATTTAATAATCAAGAAAAAGACATTGATGAAAAAATTAAACTACTCGAAAAAATTGGTTGGGCAAGTAAAGCAAGAATTTCAATTACCTAAAACTTTTGTTAAAAAAAATTTAGAAAAAACTATCACTAAAGAAGTTAAAAAATATATAAAACATTGTCTAGGTAAAACAATAAAAAAAGTTTCAATAAAAAATTTTTGGGTTGTAAGACAATTTAATAATGAATATAACCCCGTACATTATCATGACGGACACATTTCTGGTGTAGGATATTTAAAAATACCTAAATTCTATTCAAACAATATAAAAAAAACAAAAATAGATGGAACTATTGATTTTATAAATGGAAATAAAATGTTTTTAAGTGATAGTATTCACAATCACCAACCAAAAGTTGGAGATGTGATTTTATTTCCAAATTATCTTATGCACACTGCTTATCCATTCAAGTCAAGTGGTGAAAGAAGATCTTTCTCATTTAATTTAGAAATTGACAACAAAATAGCTAATGTGTTTTCCAGATGAGTGACAAAATACAAAAAAATGTGTTTGGAGAACCTTTGGAGCTTTGCTCTAATGATCCGGTCACTGGTTGGTTTAGAGATGGTTGTTGTAACACAGATAAAAATGACAAAGGTTTTCATACAGTCTGCGCAAAGGTTTCAGATAAGTTTTTAATTTGGTCTAAACAAGCAGGAAATGACTTAATTACACCTCATCCAGAATTTGGCTTTCCAGGACTTAAAGAAGGAGATAGTTGGTGCGTCTGTGCTACTTGGTACGCTAGAGCATTAGAGGAGGATGTAGCTTGCCCTATTTATTTGAAAAAAACAAATATGAAAACTCTAGAGTTAATACCTATTGAAAAATTGAAAAAATTTGCTGTGGACTTATCTTAATAAACTTTTACACCTCGAGTTTTAATTATTAACTCAAGTTCACTGTACTCTTTACAACCACAATTCTTTAGAACTGCTAGTCTCTCATTTGCTTTATCAATTCTGTTAGTTTGCACGTAGAGCTCACCAAGATATTCATTAATTCCGTTATGATTTGGTTTAATGTTGAGACCTTTTAAATAAAATTTTTCTGCTTCTTTAAAATTTCCTGTCTTTCTAGATGTGTATCCAAGATAATTTAAAATATCAGGATTATTCTTATCTTTTGAATATGCCTTTTCAAATTTGCTAAATGCTTTTGAGTAAAGCTTTTTTGCTTTATCATTTTTTTCTTTCTTTTCTAACTTGCCTGCTTTTTTTACTAAGCTTACAGCTTCGTCATAAAGTGATAATTTGCTTGCATCACTAGATGAGCTGCTACTATCACTTCCGGCTGCAAAGCTAGAAGAGCTAAAAGTTATCAAAAGTAGTGTAATGATTATTTTCTTCATAGAGTTTATATAGCGCTTAAAAAAAAATTTGTTATGCGACAGATGATCTTCCTCCGTCTACACCTAAAATTTGACCTGTTATCCAAGAACTTTCGTCTGTAAGCAAAAATTTTGCAACTGATGCGGAGTCTCCACCTTCACCTATTCTTTTCATGGGGTGCATTTTAGCTATACCTTCAGCAACTTTTTCATTTTTGAGTAAAAAATTTGAAATTTTTGAGTTTGTCAAACTTGGTGCAATACAGTTAACTCTTACATTTGGGGCAAACTCAGCAGCTAAAGCTAAAGTCAAGCCTTCTATAGCACCTTTTGCTGATGAAACTATTGCATGGTTTGGAAAGCCTTGTTTTACAGCTACCGTTGAAAATAAAACAACTGAACCTTTATTTTTTTTTAAATTGTCTGCTAAGGCTTTAATTACTTCTGTTGCAGAAATAAGATTTAAATTGAATGATTGCATAAAGTCACTTTTTTTTGTTAGCTTTAATGGTTTCAAATCAATTGATCCCACACAAAAAGCTAATCCATTTATTGGCTCATCTTTCAAATCATTCAGTATTTTTTCAGAAAAATTCTCCTCTAAAACATCACAAACTGTAAATGTAGAATTTAAATTCTTTGCTAACTTTGATAAGCTATTTTCGTCTCTGCCAACCAAGTGCACCTCTTCACCGCTGTCAGTTAACTTTTTTGCTAAAGAAGAACCAATTGATCCGGTTGCTCCTAAAATTACTTTTTTCATAATTAAAAATAACATTATTAATGGTTATTTACATGCAAATAATGACGCGTGTAATATCTAAATAAAATATGTATTTTATTACTTATGAAGCTTTTTATAATTTTAGGAAATCAACTTTTTAACCCAAAATATCTCTCTGATTATAAAGACCATACTTTTTTTATGGCAGAAGACTATGGTCTATGCACCTTTGAAAAACATCACAAACTGAAAATACTGTTATTTTTGTCTTCAATGAGATCATTTAAAGAAGAGCTTAAATCAAAAAATTTTAATTTAATATATAAAGATGTAAATAAAGATTTTAAATTATCCTACGAAAAAAAGTTAGAAAAGACTATTAAAGAGAAAAAGATAAAAGAAATTACGTTTTTTGAAATCGAAGATAAATTTTTTGAAAAAAGAATATTAAATTTAGGAAAAAAAAATTCACTTAAGATTAACCAAGTGAGATCTCCAATGTTTTTAATGGAGAGACAGGAATTTAAAGATTACCTTTCTAAAAATAAAAGGCCTTTCATGGCGAATTTTTATAAAATTGTAAGAACAAAAATGAATTTATTGATGAATAAAAATGGAACTCCAAAAGGAAATAAATGGAGTTTCGATGAAGAAAATAGAAAAAAACTTCCCAATAATATTCAAGTTCCTGTAATTTCTAAGGTAAAAGAGACAAAGGAAACTATTACTCTTAAAAAATTTATAAATTCTAATTTTAAAGATCATCCAGGGACTACTGATAAATTTTGGTTTCCAACAACTCGAAAAGACGCAATTAAATGGCTTGATGAGTTTTTAAAAGAGAGAATAAAGCTTTTTGGAGATTATGAGGATACAGTGACAGATAAATCAAATACTGTTTTTCATAGCGCGCTAAGTCCACTTATAAACTTGGGTTTAATAGCCCCAGAAGAGATAATAGAAAAGTTAAGAAAGATTGAAAATAAAGTACCTATGAATTCCTTAGAAGGTTATATTAGACAAATTATAGGTTGGAGAGAATTTATGAGAGGAATTTACCAAAACTACGATCAACGATTGGATAACACTAATTTTTTTAATCATAAAAGAAAAATGAAAAAATCTTGGTATGACGGAAATACTGGTTTAGATCCGTTAGATCATGCAATCAATAATGCTAAAAACTACGGCTGGTCACATCATATTGAAAGGCTAATGATATTGGCAAACATAATGAATCTATGTGAGATAAATCCTAAACAAGTTTACAAATGGTTTATGGAAATGTTTGTAGATTCATCAGACTGGGTAATGGCACCGAATGTATATGGAATGGGATTATTTAGTGATGGTGGGATTTTTGCTACTAAACCTTATATTTGCGGTTCAAGTTATTTTTTAAAGATGATGCATTTTAAAAAAGGTCCATGGTGTGATGTAATGGACGGATTGTATTGGAAGTTTATAGATAGACATAAGAAATTCTTCTTAAAAAATCCTCGACTTGCAATGATGGTTAGAGTTTCTGAAAAAATGAATAAAGAGAGAAAAACAAGAATATTCAAAGCTGCCAATAATTTTATAAAAGAAAATACTAATGGTTAAAGTTTTTTTTAACAATTCATGTAATATTTGTAGAGCCGAAATCAATCATTACAAAAAACACAGTGATAACAGTATTGAGTGGATAGATGTAACTAATAATGAAGAAGCTCGGAAAATTACTTCCAAATCTTATAAAGAACTTTTAAGAAGAATGCATGTTATTAAAGATGGTAAAGTAATTGACGGAGCAGAATCTTTTTTAATAATTTGGAAAAACGTTCCTAAATATAATTTTTTATATAAAATATTTAAGATTAAACCTTTATTTTTCATATTAAATATTTTCTATGAGATTGCAGCTTATTTTCTTTTTATAAAAAATAAACATCAACTAAATGATGAAAAAAGCTAATTTGCCAAAAAAAACTTGCCCGGTTTGTAATAAACCTTTTTCTTGGAGAAAAAAATGGAGACTTAATTGGGATAAGGTAAAATATTGTTCGAAAAAGTGTTCTTCTAAATAAGTTATTGTAAATTAAAACTAGTTAAAATTTTAGGAATGTTATTTTTAAAATTAAAATATCCTTTATTAGAAAATTGCCAAGAAAATTTATCTTCCTCGCTCAAAATAAAGTTTAATACTAAATTTTGCTTTTTTCTCATAATATTTAAATATGAATAATTTTCTCCAATACTTGGGTGAACGACATCAAAAGATTTAATTTCATCTGTTAGAGTTTGAAATTTTAATTCATCTATGATTTGCAAATCTTTAAATCTTTTTTTTTGGTCATCAATTATTTTTGACTTATAATCTAATACCTTTCGTTCGAGATTTATCTTTCGAGCCTTATTACTTAATAAAACTAAGTAAATATTTTTGTATTTTTTAAGATTTTTATTTTCTAAATTTAATTCGTTTTCAAAAACTAATAAATCTTCATTAGAATTATCCTCTATAATAAAATTAAGTGGACTTAATTTATATTCTCTTTTGTCTGTTAAAGGTAAAGCGTTTTCATTTAATTTAATATTCTTGTATTTATTATTAGTAAACTTGCTTATATTCCAAGATTGAGCAACGTAATGCTTTCCTTTAGTTTGAAGTCCAGCAACCCATCTCCAACTCAATGTGTTTGACGCGGCATCACCATCAAATAAATTTTTCATAAAGAATTCTGCTCCTTTTTGCCAAGGTAGATTTAAAGTAAATATCCAAATGCTAGCAAACCACATTCTTGTATGATTATGCAAATAATTACTTTCTTTAAGCTCTTTTACCCAATCATTAAAACATTCAATTTGAGTTTCACCATTGATTGCTTTTTTATAATTGTCATCTTCCTTCAATCCTTTTAAATCTTCTATAAAGTCAGTCCAAACTTGAGGTCTAAGTTCTAACCAACCTTTCCAATAAACTCTCCAGAATATTTCTTGGATATATTTTTCAACTCTTTGATATGGAAATTTTGATAAAACTGTCTTTGCGACTTCATACTCAGTGATTAATCTATGAGAAATATAAGGTGATAAACAAGATACATTTGATTTATTTGTTGGCCCTAAATCAAAATTTCTTTTGAAACTATAATTTGCTAATTCACTGTTTATGAAAGTATCGAGCTGTTTTAAGGCTCCATTTCTCGAGATTTCGAATTTCATTAGTCTTCGTCATCCC
Source organism: uncultured Pelagibacteraceae bacterium (assembly GCA_902572475.1). GTDB lineage: Bacteria > Pseudomonadota > Alphaproteobacteria > Pelagibacterales > Pelagibacteraceae > Pelagilacustribacter. Next base: position 23,533 of record CACGGB010000001.1, read on the forward strand.
TCCAACCATCAATAAAAAGTTTCCAGCATGCAAAAGATACACTAACTATTCCAACGCAAAATCCTAAAAGAACCCCGTTATCTTTTCCTAAATAAATTGTACCGTAATGAGTGCTAAGTATTGGTGGTACAACCAATATAGCACCGATAATTAGATATCGTATTGCAAACGGTGGTCTTTTCAAATTGAATTTCCTTGATCAATCGGCATTGAAACAGCTGTAGTAAACCAGCAATTATTACAACTTTCTTCATTACCTCTACTTACATGCCATTCATAAAAAAACTGTTGTTTCTCATTGTTCAAAACTTTTACTCCATAAACAAATTTATTTTCTGTATTCATAATTAAATCTATCTTATGTGAAAAATGGTTTAAAAGTATTCTGTAATGAACATCATAAAGCATAATTCTAAATCTATGATATGGACCAGTCATTTTTTTATTATCAGGATGAGCGAATATCCATGTTTGTTTTATGCCATTATCTTTTTCGTCATTATTTTTTAGAGCATCTAATTGTATTTTTATAACATCATAAGCGGATAAATTTTCAGCTGGCTTTATCATTTCTGCGTTTGCTGAATTAAACACACTTACAAAAAAAACTGCTATGATTATTTTTTTTAATTCCATATTTTTTTCAAGGTATCTTCTCTTTTACACGCCTTTTTATACATTAGATAACGAATAAAATTTTTTTCATAATAATCTTGGTGATAATCTTCAGCTTGATAAAATTCTTCAAATTTCCATACTAAAGTGACAATTTTTTTACTAAATTTTTTTTCTAAATTTTTAAAGGATTTATCAATAAATTCTTTTTCTAGTTGAGTTTGATAAAAAATAACTGATCTATAGCTCTTCCCTTTGTCACAAAATTGACCTTCTGAGTCGAAGGGATCTATATTTCTCCAAAAAATGCTTAGTAATTTTTCAAAATTTACTTTGTTTGGATCATAAGTTATTTCTAAGGCTTCTACATGGCCTGTATCTTTATAAATAACATCATGGTAAGTAGGATTTTTTAAGTGCCCACCTGAATAACCTGAAATTGTTGACAAAACACCTTCAACTCCATCGAAAGACTCCTCCATGCACCAAAAGCATCCTCCAGCAAAATATACTTTTTTAAAATTTTTTGATTGGGCAGACGTGCTTATTAAAAAAATAAAAATTATAAATAAATATTTTTTCATATTTTAATGATATATTAAATTTCATGAAAAACGATGATCATATTGTCATAGACAATAACAAAGAGACTACAGACAATGTTTGCGAAGAATGCAGAAAAGAAGATGTAAGTGTAAAACAAAACTTAATTATGCATAGCTACAAAATTTGTAACAGTTGTAACCTTTCAAAAAGAATTTTTCCTCTTTAAAATCCTTTGAATAAAACAATTATTAAAAATAAAAAGAATGCTTGAACTAACCAAGAAACTACAACAACTCCAAAAGCTTTCCAAAGGCTATCGTAGTCTAACGCAGATTTAACTGCAACAACCATACAAGCTAGCATCCAAAACGCTGAACCAATGAATGTCACTGTCATTAATTCTGGTGTGACACCAAAGACTCTAATTAATCCTGGTGCGCTTGAAAACCCAATTGTTCTTAAAAGTTCACCGTGATCACTTTTAGTTTTAATATCCCCAAAAAGTTTTACGCCAACAAAATAAATTATATAAGCCCATACATACCAGCTTAGAAGAGATAGCGCAGGAGCAATTAAAAAATTTGAAGCTCCCAAATGTAAAGATCCAACCCCGGCGGCAAGACTTGATAACACAACTACTATTCCTGCTTGAAAAGTTGCTTTTTTATCTTTTTCAACTTCTTCGTAAAGATCTATATCTATTTTGATAGCTCTAAAAACTCTATTTATAAATAAATTAATCATTTTTTCGTAAAAGGTTTTAGTAATCTTAGAATCTTATTATGTAAAGCTTTATTAGATGAAGCAATTATATTTCCTCCTATTTCTGCGGGTTCGTTTTTCCAGTTAGTTACAATTGCACCTGAGTTTTTAATAATGGGTATTAAAGGTAAAATATCATAAGGCTTTAAGTTAGCTTCTATTACAGCATCTACTGTTCCTTCAGCTAATAAACAATAATTTAAAGCATCAAACCCGGCTAACCTAAATGACCATCCAAATTTTTTTATAACTTTTCTTTGTCTTTCATAACTTAAGGTTCCATGAAAGTTTCCAATAATTTTAATTGTTTTTAAATTACTATTATTAGAGGATTTAATAATTTTTTTTTTATTATTTTTAAAAATATAGGATTTTTTTTGATCATTTATATAAAATTTATTTAATTCTGGGAAATTTGCTAAACCAACTTTTGATTTTTCGTTAAAAGAAAGGCCTATTAGGTTGGACCATGTCGGCGCTCCAATTACAAAAGCTCTTGTGCCATCTATTGGGTCGATTGACCATTGAAAATGATTATCAGACTTTTTATCATCAAACTCTTCTCCAATGATAGAGTCGTTAGGGAATTTTTTTAAAATTAACGATCTGATATATTTTTCAAAAGATTTATCAAAATTAGTCACCGGATCAAAATCTTTTTTATTTTTCGATTTGTTGTTTACTTTAATACCAGATTTTGATTTTTTTTTGTAAAATGAATTTAATTTTGCAGGTAAAGACTTTAAAAAATTAAAAGTTTTTTTGTAGTTCATGCATGTATATAGCTTAATTTAGTTTAAAATAAAAATATTAAAATTTAAAACTAAAGCATAAGCGCTCCATAAAAAGTAAGGCACCATTAGAGAAAAACTAATCTTATCCTTCAAATAATAAATTTTCATTAGGAGGACTATAAATATGAGAATAATAACTAAATCTAATAATGCTAATCCTATTTGATGAAAACCAAAAAAAATAATACTCCAAATCATGTTAAAAAAGAGGTGTAAAAAATATAAATTTAAAATTTTATTATCATAATAATTTATCCAAATACGCCAAATCGCTACTGACATTAAGATATATAAAGTTGTCCATACAGGTCCAAACACCCAGCTTGGAGGATTAAAGCTTGGCAGAATTATCTGAGAATACCAAGGCTCTTTAAAAGTAGCAGTAGCAAATCCACCAATTCCAGATGCTAAAAATGTTATTAAAAGAATGAATGTAAGAGATAAATATTTATTCTTAGTCATAAATTAAGGTATAACTAATTTATGTCTGAAAATCAGAAAAAAATATGGATTACAGGTGCAAGTAGTGGGATTGGAAAAGCAGTAGCAGAAAAATTTGCTAACGAGGGATGGAAAGTTGCTGTATCAGCAAGAAGAAAAGAGCTTTTGGATGATCTAGCTAAACATAAAAACATAAGTTCATTTCCCTTGGATGTAACTAACCGGTCTCAAATTAATAATGTATTTAATGAAATTTTAAACGTCTTTGGAGACATTGACATTTGTTTATTCTCCAGTGGTACTTATGAACCAAAAGACGAACAAAGTATAGATCCAGATAAAATTAAAAATGTAATTAATGTTAATTTTTTAGGTGTTATTGATTGTGTAAAAGTTGTTGAAGATTATTTTAAAAATAAGAAATCTGGACACATTTCGATAGTTTCCTCAATTGCAGGTTACAGAGGTCTGCCAAATTCAAGTGGTTATGGTCCTTCAAAAGCTGCTTTAACTAATTTTAGCGAAAGTATTTACTTTGATTTTAAAAAATTTGGAGTGAGAGTCTCAGTTGTATCACCAGGTTTCATTAAAACTCCTTTGACTGATAAAAATGAATTTCCTATGCCATTTTTAAAAACTCCTGAATACGCCGCAGACAAAATTTATAATGGCTTGGTGAAAGGAAATACTTTTGAAATTCATTTCCCAAAAGGATTAACTTTAATTTTAAAATTTTTAAGAATATTACCTTATAGACTCTATTTATTTTTAGTAGATAAACTAGTAAAGCGTTAATCTTTAATAAACATTACAGTTAATTCTGCAACTTTTATTCCAAACTTAGTCATTGTCGCTCTATTTATTGCCACGCGATCATCCTGCATAAAAATCCAATCATCAAAAGTAATTTTAATATTTTTGCCTTTAACCGGTACCAGCAATACATATTCGAATTTAAAAGCTGGACCATATGAATATCCTTTAGCTGTTCCAACTACATCAGAGGCTGTTCCCTCATAGTTATGTTCATCAATTTTTTTAATAGTCCATTGACGAGTTTGTCTTTCCCCATCATTCCAATCAAAAACTTCGTCTAAAATTAATTGAGAACCATCCCATTTTCCGTTTAAATCAGCTTTAAATTGTCGTGTAACTTTTCCAGATCTATTTTGTAATACCCCCCAGGCTTTGACATTACCAGATAAATAATTTTCGATAACTAGTCTTGGTTTTTGATCTTTAAAATCTGTCGGTTTCATTTTATTTGCACATCCTGTTGTTAAAATTAGTAAAAATAGAAATATTAATTTTTTCATGACGAATATCTATTAGACATGGAGAATTGAATCAAGTTAATGTTTCTAGACTTAAAACCGCCTTCACAATAAGATAAGTAAAATTCCCACATACGCTTGAAATATTCATCAAAACCAAGTGGTGTAATTTTTTCCCAAGCGCCTAAAAAATTTTTTCTCCAAGTTGCTAAAGTTTTAGCATAATCGTCAGAGTAGGTATTAATTTTTTCTAGTTTAAGGTCATTCTTTTTAATTATATTCTCTATAAATTTAATTGAAGGTAAAAATCCACCTGGAAATATATATTTTTGAATAAAATCCTCATTCGCTCTATATCTTTCAAATAAGTCATCTTTTATCACAATGCCTTGAATTGCAGCATTTCCCCCGTAATTAAGAACATTTTTAATTGTACGAAAATATTGGTCCATATATTTTTCACCAACAGCTTCTATCATTTCTATTGAAGCTACGTGATCATATTTTTCCTTGAGATCTCTGTAATCTAAAAATTTAACATTAACTTTATTGTTTAGTCCTGAGTTGAAAATCTTCTTTTTAGTAAACTCATATTGATTTTTAGAAATTGTAATACAGTCTACACTCACATCATAATTTTTAGCTAAGAATTCAGCAAATCCTCCCCATCCACACCCTATCTCTAAAACCTTGTTTCCATCTTTTATATTCATTAAATTTATAAGCTCTTGAAATTTATTTCTTTGAGCTATTTCTAAATCATCTTTTTCATTTTTATAGACAGCGCTGGAATAAGTGAGAGATTTATCAAGCCATGACGAAAAAAATTCATTTCCTAAATCATAATGTTTTGAAATATATTTTTTACTTTTAGATTTTGTATTTGATGCAAATATTTTTTTAAGAAAATTTTTGATTTTTTGTAATTTTAAACTTCCTGAAAAAGAATATATTGTATTGATATTTCTCGCTGTAAGTTCAATTAAATTTGTTAAATTTGAGGTATAAAAATCTTTTTTCATATGAGCTTCTCCTAAAGCTGAGCTTCCACCCATTATGACGTTTAGGTAAAAATTGGGTTTATTAATTTTGATATCTGAAGATAATTTGCTCTCTAAGTCACCAAAATGAAAAACTTTTCCATCATAATTTATAAGCTTAAGATTTCCTTGTGAGATTTTTTTCAATTTATTTAATACGAATCTTTCTGATATTTTTATTAAACTCATTAATATTCCTCGTAACTTAAGTTATTTTTTAATTTAGTATTTCTTCCCCTGTATATTGCCCCTTTTTTCCATAAAAGTAATGCTTCATAATGTATCGAACCAATAATTTTAATTGTCATTAACGGATACTTAAAAAAGTTAGAGATGAGTTGTTTTGAGTTGAATTCTTTTCTCTCTCCTGTTTGGGTAGCTGTTAAAACTGTTCCTATCGAGTCTGTTTGTTTTATAAAAACTGAGAGTTTATCATTGGGGTTAAGTAATTTAAAATTATAGTAAGTTTCCATATCCATAAATGGCGAAACGTAAAATTTTTTTTTGCATTTTTGAATTATTTCTTCTTCATCTTTAATTTTAAAAATATATGTGTGCTGCTCATTAAAAGTATTTTTTACTTCGTAAAAAATTGCTTTCAATTTATTACCCTCATAGCAGTAAAAAATACTTAAAGGGTTGAACACATAACCAAAAATTCTTGGATAACAAAGTATTTTTACTTTATTAATTTCACCTTTTATATTGAGTTTACTAATGTTTTTAAGCACCCATTCTTTTAAATCGCTTCCGTCGCGTTCTCCATGATCTTTGTCATAAAAGCTGAAAATGTTAAATTTATTATGAGAGAAAATATTTATTGAACTGTCTAATTGAGTGATTTCATCTAAATCAATTAATAACGAAAAAGTTTTATATTTTAAAAAATGTCTTACAGGTTTAAATCTTGTATGAGTTACTTCACCGTTATAAATGCAGGAGTTCATCAAATTTTAAAGTTATTTATCAAATCTATAGACGATTTTAATCCATCTTCGTGAAATCCGTAACCAAAATAACTTCCACAAAACCAGGTTCTTTTTTTTCCTTGTATTAATTTTAGATCTTTTTGAAGCGCAGTATTCTTTGAGTCTAAATATGGGTGGGTAAAATAAACTTTTTTTATAACAGAATTTTCGTTAATTTTATAAATAGGGTTTAAAGTTAAAAAATAGTCTTTAGATGTTTCTAAATTTTGTAATTTATTTAACCAATAGGTAATGCATGTCTTTTCTCCATCTGAAACAGAATTCCAACTAGACCAGGCCCTTTTTTTTTGAGGCATTAATCTCTTATCAGTATGTAAATAAGCCTCGTTCTTCACGTAATTAAATTTTTCCAATATATTTTTTTCTTGATCCGTTGGTTTTTCTATCATTCTTAAACTTTGGTCAGCATGAGAAGCTAGTACTACTTGATCATAGTCAACATATTCATTGCCAATATTTAGCCTGATATTGTCATCACTTCTAATTAACTTATCCACTTTATAATTTTTAAAAATTTCCCCACTAATTTTATCTGTTACTTTTTTTACATAGGCTCTACTTCTATTTGAAACTGTGTACCATTGCGGTCTATTTTTGAATTTAAATAAACCATGATTAGTAAAAAAATTTAAAAAAAATTTTAATGGCATTTCTTTTGCTTTATTAAATGGCATTGACCAAATAGCGGCAACCATGGGAATTAAGTGATACTCGATGAAGTATTTTGACAATTTTTTTTTATTAAGAAAATTTCCTAAAGTTTCTTCTTTAATTTCACTTTCAAGTAATTTTGGGGCAGTTCTATAAAATGAGATTATCTCTCTAATCATATATAAAAATTTGAAATTAAAAAAATTTAATTTATTGGCAAAAATACCTCCTAAACCACTTCCGCTATATTCAACATTGCTATTCTTAATAGATACAGAAAATGACATGTCGCTTTTTTCATAAGGGACTTTTAATTCATTAAAAAAATTTACTAAATTTGGATAAGTAACCTCATTAAAAACAATAAAGCCCAGATCTACTGGAATAATCTTATCATCTTCTTTAATCTCATAAGTGAAAGAATGACCTCCAAAGTGATCATCTTTTTCGTATAAATCAACTTTATATTTTTTTGAGAGAAAATATGCGGAAGATAATCCTGAGATACCTGAGCCGATAACAGCAATTTTCATTAAAAAAGATTAAGCAGCTTCATCTTTATATTCATCCATTGAAGGACATGAACATACTAAATTTCTATCTCCGAAAACGTTATCTACTCTAGCAACTGGTGCCCAATATTTATTATTTTTTACATACTCAGTTGGAAAAGCTGCCTCCTCCCTTGAGTAAGCATGTTTCCACTCACTGGAAGCTAATTCGACATAAGTATGAGGTGCATTTTTCAGTGGGTTATCTATTTTGTCAAACTTTGATGACTCCACTAAATTAATTTCTTTTTTAATTTTTATAAGTGCATTACAAAATTTATCAATCTCCTCCAAATTTTCACTTTCAGTTGGCTCAATCATAATTGTGCCAGCAACAGGCCATGACATTGTTGGAGCATGGTAGCCAAAGTCAATCAGTCTTTTTGCTAAATCCTCCTCAGAGATACCTGAACTTGCTTTAATTGGTCGTATATCAATTATGCATTCATGTGCAACATTTCCATTTTTACCAGTGTAAAGAACTTTGTAATCTTTGGATAATTTTTTTGAAATATAATTTGCATTTAAAATTGAAACTTGCGAGGCTTTTTTCAATCCTTCAGCTCCCATCATCTTTATATACATCCAAGATATTGGAAGTATACTTGAACTACCCCAAGGTGCAGCTGATACAGCACCCATTCCATTCTTAGGGCCTGCCTCTTTGATAATTTCGTGTGTTGGTAAAAAATCAGCTAGATGCTTAGCACAAGCGATTGGGCCCATTCCTGGTCCGCCTCCACCGTGAGGTATACAAAATGTTTTATGTAAATTAATATGACAAACGTCTGGTCCAAATTTCCCTGGCTTTGCAACACCTACAAGTGCATTTAAATTTGCTCCATCCATATAGACTTGTCCGCCGTGCTTATGAATAACTTCACAAATATCCATAATCTTTTCCTCGAATACTCCATGCGTAGATGGATAAGTTACCATTAAAGCAGCTAAATCTTTTGAGTGTTTTTCAGCTTTATTTTTAAGATCGTCTATATCAACGTTTCCATCGTCATCACAATTGACTACAACTACTTTCATCCCACACATTTGGGCACTTGCTGGATTAGTTCCATGAGCCGAGTCCGGAATTAGACAGACGTTACGATTTTCTTGTTTATTGTTTTTATGGAATTTTCTTATAGTCATTAAACCTGCGTACTCTCCTTGAGCTCCAGAGTTTGGTTGTAAAGAAACTGCATCATATCCAGTAATTTCTTTTAGGTCATTTATTAGATCATTAAAAAGAATTTTATAGCCTTCCATTTGATTTGTAGGAACAAATGGATGTGGAAGTGAAAACTCTTTCCAGGTAATAGGTATTAATTCCGCTGTTGCATTGAGCTTCATTGTACAAGATCCTAAAGCAATCATTGATCTATTGAGCGCAATATCACAATCTTCTAGTTTCTTTAGATATCTTAGCATCTCAGTTTCAGAATGGTATTTGTTAAAAACTGGATGGGTTAAGTATTTTGAAGTTCTTAAAAGATTTTTTGGAAGATTATCTAGTTCAACCTTTACATCTTGTTTTATAATTTTAGAAACCCCAAATAACTTTAAAAGTAAATTAACATCATCAAGTTTTTTTGCTTCATCAAAAGCAACTGATAAATGCTCTTTATCGACTTTTCTAAGGTTTATATTCTCTTTTAATGCAGCTTCATAAATAGAGCTTGTTTTTTCATTGGTCTTAATTGTAACGGTATCAAAGAAATGATCTGATAAAATCTTGTAACCACCTGTTTTAATGTTATCAGCAAAAATTTTAGCTAATTTCGAAGTTCTATTCGCTATTTTAAGTATTCCTTCAGGTCCATGATAAATCGCAAAGGCAGCAGAAATGATAGCTAGCAATGCTTGAGCAGTGCAAATATTGCTTGTCGCTTTGTCTCTTCTGATATGTTGCTCTCTAGTTTGTAAAGAGAGCCTGTAAGCTTTTTTTCCGTGTCTATCTTTTGAAACGCCTATAATTCTCCCCGGCATTGATCTTTTAAATTCCTCTTTAGTTGCAAAAAATGCTGCGTGAGGTCCACCGTATCCCATTGGAATACCAAATCTTTGAGCGCTTCCGACAGCAATGTCTGCTCCAAGTTCTGCTGGAGTTTTCAATCTAGCTAAAGCTAATAAATCGCAAACCAAAATAGCTTTTCCATTTTTTTTGTGTATTTGACTAATACTTTCACTAGGATCGTTTATCTCACCTAAAGTTCCAGGATATGATAAAACTCCGCAAATAATATCTTCGTTAATTTTCGTAAGTTCTTTTTTTTCATCACCAATGATCAATTCTAAACCAAAAGGATTTGTTCTTGTTTTTATGAGATCAATTGTTTGAGGATTGCAATTGCTTGAGATAAATATTTTTTTTGAATTAGTCTTATCTAATCTCTGGCTTAAACCTACTGCTTCTGCTGTTGCTGTTGCTTCATCCAATAAAGAAGCATTAGCTATATCCATGCCTGTTAAGTCAATAATTGATTGTTGAAAATTTAAAAGCATTTCAAGACGACCTTGTGCCACTTCTGGCTGATAAGGTGTATAAGACGTGTACCATCCTGGATTTTCTAAAATATTTCTAAGAATTACGTTAGGTGTAATAGAATTATAGTATCCCATTCCAATAAAATTTTTAAAGATTTTATTTTTTTTGGATATAGATTTTAATTTTTTTAAAGCATCATTTTCTGACATTGGCTGATCAACTTTTAGATCATCTTTTAATAAGATTTTTTCTGGCACAGTATTGCTCATTAGATCCTCTAGCGTCTTATATCCAACGTATTGCAACATTTTAGATTGATCTTCCTCAGAGGGACCAATGTGTCTTTTAATAAATTCTTTTGAATTATCGTCAATCATTTAACTTGGGTTCTCCTTACAAAACTTATCATATTCGTCTTTTGACATAAGCGAGTCATACTCACCTTTATCCTTTATCTTTAACTTAAAAAACCAACTTGCACCTTCAGGGTCTGAATTTACGCTACCGGGGTCATCAGCAATAGCTTTATTTCCCTCAGTAATTTCCCCAGAAATGGGAGAGTAAACATCACTCGCAGCTTTAGTAGACTCTACAACAGCTGCTTGACCTTCTTTTTCTACAGCTTTTCCTGCATCAGGAACCTCTACAAAAACAATATCACCGAGCATTTCTGTTGCATGCTTAGTTATTCCAACTGTAGCAACATCTCCATCCAATGAGACCCATTCGTGTTTTTTAGAAAATTTTTTTTCGCTCATATTTGTTTCTCCTTATTTAACATAACTTTTTTTATAAAATGGAAGTTCGGAAATTTTACCCCCATATTTTTTTCCCCTTACTTCAAGCTGAATAGATGTACCTATTTCAGAAAATTCAGATTTAACATATCCCATTGCAACTGGAGCGTTTACACTTGGGCCAAAAGTACCGCTTGTTACGAATCCTATTTCATTATTATCTGATGAAAAGATTTTGGTATTTTCTCTTGCTATAACTTTTCCATCTGGCTTTATACCAACTCTAATTTTTTCACTACCGTTAGCTAATAAATTTTTTATTTTTTCCCAGCCATTAAATCCACCAACTTCTTTTCTTTTTTTTGCTATAGCCCATTTTAAATTAGCCTCTACCGGATTTATTTTTTCGTTTAAATCATGACCATATAAACACAGACCTGCCTCTAATCTTAATGTATCTCTAGCTCCTAAACCTATAGGTTTAACTTCATTTGAAATTAAGTAATCGATTAGTTTTTCAACTTTTGTATTAGAAATTGAGATTTCAAAACCATCTTCACCAGTGTATCCAGATCTTGTTACATAAAGTTTTTCACCCTCATACTCAAAATTACTTCCTGTCATAAATTTTAAATTAGCGACACCTGGGATTAACTTTTCTAAAATCTCTACAGATTTGGGACCTTGTAATGCTATTAAAGATAAATCATTGTTTAAAAGATGTTTATGATCTTTATTTAAAAATTGTGAAATTTGCTTAATATCGTTTTCCTTACAAGCTGCATTTAAAATGATACAAAAACCTTTTTCTGTTCTTGTTATAATTAAATCATCAATTATTCCACCTTCGTTATTAAGTAAAAAAGAATATTTTGAATGGTTAACTTTCAAATTTTTTAAATCTGCTGGAATAATTTTTTCTAAAGAAACTATTAATGTTTCATCCCCTTCTAAAAAAAATTGTCCCATATGTGACACATCAAAAAATCCAGCGTGTGTTCTTGTAGAAATATGTTCCTTTACAATACCATCTTTATATTGGATAGGCATTTCATAGCCAGCGAACGGAACAAATTTTGCTCCTAAGTTTTTATGATAATTATATAAAGCTGTTTTTTGTACTTCCATAATAACTCTTATCTAACCCCATCTGTCTATGTACCTGAGAGATTTAATCCTTCGGTGAGGCTTTCGCCTGCTTTCCAGAGTTATTACAGTAACGGTCCTTTTGCCTGAGAGTTTCCGGGGTGGTTGCTCCTTCGGCGCCTAAATGGTCTCTCCCGTTACGCTGGGGACTCTCCTCTAAATACAGTAAAAAGTCAAATGCAAATTATTCAAGTCTTGCTATGTTTTTTATCAAAACTCTTCAATATTATTGCCGAAATTATGACTGCACCGCCTATAAATACACTAATTGGAGGAATTTCATTTAAAAATAACCATACCCAAAGAGGCGCACATAAAGTTTCCATCAACATTAAAAGTCCTACTGTTGCTGATTCAACTGTTCTTGATCCAATTGTTATACAAATAAAGCTAACTGCTAATTGTGGAACTCCAAGAAGAAAACCCATCCAAAGATCGTGTTTAGTGAATTCAAATGACTCTGCTAAGAAAAAACCGTAAATCAAACTGAATATTCCAGAATAAAAAATTGCTGGAACCATATCAACTTTAGTATTTTTTCTAATTATCATTACTAAAATCGCAAAATTTATTGGGATTGCTAATGCCACTACATTTCCGAATAGTGATCCGCCTGAAATAGAGTCACCAACCATTATAATAATACCGCTCATCGCAAGAAAGATTGATATTAAACCGATTAAAGAAACTTTTTCTTTTAAATAAAAGTAGCCGAATATTGCCAGAAACATAGTTTGGGTGCTTATAATAAAAACGACATTTGCTACTGTTGTATTGCTCATCGCAACTACAAAAGCAACAAAGCTAAATGATAAAACAAAACCTCCTAATAATCCTGGAAGGCCAGATTCTTTAATAATATTAAAGGTATTTTTTTTATAAGTTACCAAAAGAAAAGCTATTAAAGCTAAAAGGAAAAAAAATGATCTTAGAAATAATATTTGCCAGATACTTGCCTCTTCAAAAGATCTAATTATAAATCCTCCCCAGCTTAAACAAAATCCGCCAAATAAGAGTAGAATATAACCTGGTATTTTATATAAAAATTGCATTTAGAATTTTTTCAAAATATTTTTAAAATAATATTGTAAAGTCAGGGACCTAAATATCATAAATAATAAAAGAGATAACCAAATACCATGATTATCTAGATATTTTGTAAGAAGGATTGATGCTCCAATATAACCTAAAACAGATATTATCATTGCATTTCTAATTTCTTTTGTTTGGGACGCTCCGATAAATATTCCATCTAATTGATAACAAAAACACGCAATCGGTGGAATTATAATTACCCATAAGACATGTTGAAAAGAAATAAATCTTAAAATTTCAATATCAGTAATTATATAAATTATTTCTTTAAAAAATATTAAATAAATAAAAGAAATAATTATTGCGGTGATAAAGCTTACCTGAATAGAATTTTTTACAACCTCTAAAAAAGATTTTCGATTTCTTCTCCCTACAGCGAAACCTACAATTCCTTCAGTCGAAAATGCATAAGCATCTAAGAAGAATGATGATAAAATTATAAATTGCATTAATATTGTATTAACTGCTAAATAGTCTTCTCCAATTTTTGAACCAAGATAAGTTACCCATAGAAAAGCAAATGTGAGAAATAAAGTTCTTATAAAAATATCTAAATTTATATTTAAAAGTTTGAGTAATTTAGACCTTACTACTAAATTTTCAAATTTAGGAATTACTTTGAATTTTTGAATAATATAATTATAGGTAAATATCGTGAAAATAATTAAGGTTATATAACTCGAAATTAAAGTTCCTAGAGCTACACCAAAAACTTTTAAATCATATGTTAAAACTAGAAGAGAGCTAAAAATAATATTCAAACTTGATAGAACAATTATTAAAAAACTTGAAATTTTTGTTTTTTGTATGCCTAGATAAAAACCCACTAGAACATAAATAATTAATTCTGCAGGAATTGAAAAAATTCTTACATTTAAATAAGTTTTTATTAATACTTCTGTTTCATCAGAGGGTGAGAAAAAATAACTTATCGCAATTTTTAAAGCTGGGAAAAAAATAATTATTATAAATGCTGCAATTAAAGCAAGTGCTATATTTCTTAAGATCGTTTTTACTATCTCTCTATAATCACTTCTTCCATAAGCTTGTGCAACTATGCCAACGGTACCCATTCTTAAAAAACCAAAACTCCAAACAATCATTGTCATAACTGATGTAGCTATACTTGTTGCAGCTAAATACTTGGTTTCACTTAGATTTCCCATCAAGCCTGTATCAACCATTCCTACTAATGGAATGGCCATGTTTGAAAAAAAAACCGGTATGGACAACAAAATTATTTGTTTTTTTGAAAATTTTGATGAGCTTTTGAACAGTTCCATTTTATTCTTTAATATATCTTAATAACCTTATATACATTGATTCTCGAATGTTAGAGCAAGTAATTATCTCAGTACAAATAATCCTTATAGATATTGTTATGGCTGCGGATAACGCGATCATAATAGGTTTAATCGCTGCAGGATTTGCAACAGATAATAGAAGAAAAATTATAGCATGGGGTGTTGCTGCAGCATTCTTGTTTAGAATTATTTTTGCATCAGGAGCTAATTATCTGTTTGAATTTGCCTGGATAAAGATTCTAGGCGGGGTTTTGCTTTTATGGGTAATAAATAATTTAAGACAAGACTTCTTTGGTAAAAATAAAATTAAAACTCCTCAAGTAAAATCAGCTGAAACTAAAAGTTTTAGCGTTGGGGTTTATCAAGTTTTAATTGCTGATCTTACACTAAGTTTCGACAACACTATTGCAGTAGTTGCCGCCTCAAAAGGTAATTTTCATTTAATGGTAATAGGTCTGTTATTATCAGTATTTTTGATCGCAACTCTTGCAAGTTATTTTGCTGACTATATCAAAAAACATATGTGGCTTGGATATTTAGGATTATTTGTAATTTTAGTTATTTCTATACAATTAATAATTGGCGGACTTGTAAGTTACGAAGTTCTATCAATTAATGAAAAATATAAATTTTTATTCTTATAATGTTAGATTTTTGTGTTATAGGGTCAGGTATATCTGGCTCTACAATAGCTCACCATCTTTCAAAAAAGTACTCGGTACATATTCTTGATAAAGCAAGAGGTCCGGGCGGACGTGCATCAAATAAAAGATTTAAACAAAATTTAAGTTTTGACCATGGGGTTCAATATATTTCTCCAAAATCTAAAGAATTTTTAAAGTTTATAAAAACTCTTTGTAAAAAAAAAGAAGCAAAAATTTGGACTGGCAATCATTTAGATTTTACATTTGAAAAAAAGGAAATTTCAGAAAAGTTTATTGGTAAGAAAGGCAACAATTTTATTTCTAAATTTTATACCAAAAAAATAAAAAAAAGTTTTCAATCTTCAGTCAAAACTATCTTAAATAATAAATATTTTTGGGAAATAAGACTTGATAATGGTGAAAATATACAAGCTAAGTCTATAATTTTAACTTGTCCTTTTCCTCAAACAAAAAAAATCGCAGGTAAATATCTTGAAAAAAAAATATCAAATTTAAAGATAAATATGGAGCCTAACATTACAACAATGTTGGCTTTTAAAAATCAAAAAACTGTTCCTGTGAGTAGTATAAAATTCAATGATGACATTTTAACATGGGCAGCTTTTGAAAACAGTAAAAACAGATTTAACTCTTCAAATTCACTTTGGACATTACAATCCTCAATTGGATGGGCTAGAAAGAATATAAATCATTATAAAAAAAGTAAAAAAGTAGAAAATACTTTAATATCAAAATTTTTAAACTTTACAGGCTACAAAAAAAATAAAATTATTTTCAAAAGAACACACGGATGGAAATATTCTTATAATTTAAATGGTTCGCCTTTAAAGAGTTATTGGAATAAAAAGTTAAGGTTAGGATTGTGCGCTGATTGGTTTATCGGTCCTAAAGTTGAAAATGCATGGTTAAGTGCTAATGATTTAGCAAAGAAAATCAAATGATTAAAAAATACTTTTACCGTTTTTAATTCTTTTTCTCATTTTAGGTAAAATTTCAACATTCAATCCTTTTAAATCTTTAGGTTTTAATTTTCTTAAATTTTGAACGCATTTTAAAAATCTTTGTGACTCTTTTTTTGAAATAATATTATCTGTTAGAACTTTAAATTTATTAATATATTCTTTTCTTCCGAATGGTCGTTTGCCAGCTGGGTGAGCATCTGCAACATTGATCTCTTCTGATATTGTAGAACCATTTTTCATTTTGACAATAACTTTTCCACCAAAACATTTTTTTTTAGGATCCCTGTTATGATATTTTTTTGTCCATTTCTTATTCTCTTTGGTTACTATTTTCCGCCAAAGTTGAACTGTGCTTTTTCGTCTAGCTCTTTGTGGTGTGTACGACTTTACGTGATGCCAAGCTCCATCCTCTAAAGCTACAGCAAATATATACATTATAGAGTGATCTAAAGTTTCTCTACTTGCATAAGGATCCATTTTTTGAGGATCGTTAGCGCCAGTTCCAATTACATAATGTGTATGATGACTTGTTTCTATTGTAATTTTTTTTATGTTATTTAAATTTTTAATTTTCTTATTTAAACTTCTTGCTAAATCAATTAATGCCTGTGACTGATACTCAGCAGAATGCTCTTTGGTGTAAGTTTCTAATATTGCTTTTTTTGGCTCATTAACTTTTGGTAAAGGAACAATATATTTTTTTCCAGGGCCTGATAGAACATAAGCTATAACACTATCCTCACCCTCATATATTGGACTAGGAGCACCCTCGCCTCTCATACATCTATCAACTGCCTCGATTGCTAACTTACCAGCATGTGCAGGAGCAAAAGCTTTCCAACTTGAAATTTCTCCTTTTCTTGATTGTCTAGTTGAAATAGTTGTATGTAGAGCTTGTTGAACTGACTGATAGATTGTTTCTGTATTTAATTTTAATAAACTTCCTAAACCTGCTGCAACACTTGGTCCTAAATGTGCTATATGATCAATTTTATGTTCGTGTAAACAAATCCCTTTTACTAAATTAACTTGAACTTCATAACCAGTTAAAATTCCTCTAATAAGATCTAATCCATTGCATCCTTTTTGTTGAGCAACTGCTAAAATTGCGGGTATGTTATCTCCAGGGTGGCTATAATCTGCTGCTAAAAAAGTGTCATGATAATCAAGTTCTCTTACTGCAGTACCATTCGCCCAAGCAGCCCATTCACAGTCAACTTTTACTTTAGGATTTAATCCAAAAACGTTTGCTCCATTCTTTCTGGGGTGTGCTAAAGCCATTTGTCTTGAAGAAACAACGGGCTTCCTATTGTAAGACGCTATTGCAACCGATGCATTGTCAATAATTCTATTAATGACCATCTCAATTGCATCTTTATTTAATTTTGCTTTGTCAGATGAAATTTCTGCAATTTTCCATGCTAGTTGGTCCTTCTTTTTTAAATTCGCTTTAGATGGATGAACTTTTACCGTGATATTTCTCATTAATTGAGCATGTTACGTAAAACATACTGAAGAATTCCTCCGTTTTTATAATATTCTATTTCATTTTCAGTATCTATTCTACTCAAAGCTTGTATCTTTTTAATTGTGCCATCTTTATATTTTATTTCGCAAGCTACCTCTGCTCTTGGTTTAATTCCTTTTTCAATATCAACTATTGTAATGAGTTCAGCTCCTGTTATTTTTAATTTTTTTCTATCAAAACCTTCTTTAAATTGTAGTGGCAAAACACCCATACCTACTAAATTTGATCTATGAATTCTTTCAAAACTCTCAGCTAATACAGCTTTAATACCTAGTAGCTTTGTTCCTTTAGCTGCCCAGTCTCTCGAGGATCCTGTCCCGTATTCTTTACCAGCAATGACAACTAAATCATTATTTCTTTTTTTATATTCCATTGCAGCTTCATAAACACTCATAACCTTGCCATCAGGCTGTAGAGTAGTAAATCCACCCTCTGTTCCAGGTGCCATTTCATTTCTAATTTTAATATTTCCAAAAGTTCCTCTCATCATTACTTCATGGTTTCCTCTTCTGGCTCCATAAGAGTTGAAGTCTTTTTGTTGGATTTGATGTTCCATAAAATAATCCCCCGTTGGACTATCTTTCTTGATGCTTCCTGCTGGTGAAATATGATCCGTAGTTACTGTGTCTCCTAATAACAAAAGTATTCTAGCATCATTAATTGCCTTAAATCCCTCAGGTTTATCAGGAAGATTATCAAAAAAAGGTGGTCTTTTTACATATGTTGAGTTTTGTTCCCAGTTATAAATATCACTGTCAACTGTATCGATCTCTCTCCATTCTTTTGGTCCTTCTGAAACGTTAGAATATCTTTTTTTAAACATTTCAGCATTTAAAGAGGTAAGCATAATATCCTCAATTTCTTTATTGCTCGGCCAAATATCTTTTAAGAAAACATCTTTGCCAGCTTTATCTTTCCCAAGAGAAGATTTATATAAATCAAAATTCATATTCCCAGCTAAAGCATAAGCAACAACTAGAGGAGGCGAAGCTAGATAATTCGCTTTTACATCAGGATTTATTCTACCCTCAAAGTTCCTGTTCCCAGATAAAACTGAAACCGCATATAAATCTTTTTCGTTGATTGCATCTGATATATTTTTATTTAATGGCCCTGAATTTCCAATGCATGTAGTGCAGCCGTATCCTACAAGATTAAAACCTAATTCATCTAAATATTTATTTAAGCCAGCTTTTTCTAAGTAGTCAGTAACAACTTGTGATCCTGGCGCTAAAGAAGTTTTGACCCACGGTTTTACTTTTAATCCTCTCTCATAAGCTTTTTTGGCAAGAAGTCCAGCTCCAATTAAAACGCTTGGATTTGATGTATTAGTACATGAGGTAATTGCTGCAATAACAATATCCCCATCTTTTAATTTAAAATCTGCTCCTGCAACATCAGACTCTACAACTTTAGATCTTTTAGCGTTTTCTTTATAAACTTTAGCGAACGAACTTGCTGCCTCAGTTAGTAAAACTTTATCTTGAGGTCTTTTAGGTCCAGAGATACTTGTTACAACTGTGCTTACATCTAGAGATACTGTATCAGTAAACTCTACATCATTACTTGCCCATAGCCCTTGTTCTTTAGAATATTTTTCTACCAAAGCAATTGTTGCACTATCTCGTCCAGATAATTTTAAATATTTAAGTGACTCATCATCAACAGGGAAGAAGCCACACGTCGCTCCATATTCAGGAGCCATGTTAGCAATAGTTGCTCTATCAGCTAAAGTTAAATTTTTTAGTCCTTCTCCATAAAATTCTACAAATTTTCCTACAACACCTTTTTTTCTTAACATTTCCACAATTGTTAAAACTAAATCAGTTGCAGTTGTGCCCTCTTTGAGTTTACCTTTAATTTCAACTCCAACCACTTCTGGAATTAACATTGAAATTGGTTGTCCTAACATCGCAGCTTCAGCTTCAATACCACCAACTCCCCAACCTAATACGGATAACCCGTTAACCATTGTAGTGTGGCTGTCTGTTCCAACTAAAGTATCTGGATAAGCATATAAATCATTCCCGCTTTTAGATGACCAAACAACTTTGGATAAATATTCTAAGTTTACTTGGTGACAAATACCTGTTCCTGGTGGTACTACTCTAAAATTATCAAAAGCTTGTTGACCCCATTTTAAGAAAGAATAACGCTCTCCGTTTCTAGAAAATTCCCTTTCTACATTTTTATCAAATGATTTCCCTGAAGCATATTCGTCAACCATTACTGAATGATCGATTACTAAGTCTACAGTTGATAAGGGATTTATTTTTTCTGGATCTTTATTTTTATCTTTTACAGCATCTCTCATAGCAGCTAAATCCGCTACTGCTGGGATTCCTGTGTAGTCCTGCATTAAAACTCTAGCTGGTCTGTAAGCTATTTCAGTATTAGATTTTTTATTTTTTAACCATTCTTTAATTGCCAAAATCTGTTTTCTATCTACAGTTATATCGTCTTCGTATCTAAGTAAATTTTCTAATAAAACTTTGAGAGATTTTGGTAATTTTGAAATTCCGTCTAAACCATTCTTTTCGGCTATTTTTAAATTGAAAATTTTATATTCTTTACCTGATGATGAAATATTATCTAATGATTTAAAGGAATTTTTACTATTAAATTTCATGCGCTATACATAGAACAAAATCACACAAACGATAAGTAAAAAAGACATTGTATAATTAAAATTCTTAATAAATTTATCACTTGTGGCGAATTTTCTCATGTATTTACCCATTAAACACCAGGCTGTTTGACTTCCAACAGCCATCAAAAACCATACAAATGTTAAAACAATCGAGTCTCTTAAATAGTTATTTTGTGTATCAATAAATAAAGAAATTGAAGTTAATCCAACAATAATGCTTTTGGGATTTACGAATTGAAACCAAAAAGTATTTAAAAAAGTTACTGGCTTTGGATCAATTTTTTTATCTTTTGTTTGTCCTGCAAAAGATAATTTGTATGCCATATATAACAGGTAGATTGATCCTAATATTTTTATTGCAGTTTGAATAAATGCATACTTTTGAAAAATAGCTCCAGATGTAAGTTGCAAAAGAATAATTAAAAGCGTCCATCCGATAATTACTCCAAGCATAGTGGGAATGGCTTTTCTAAAACCAAAATTAAAAGCCGTATAAGATGTCATAATATTATTTGGACCAGGAGAAAACGCGGTTGCAATACCGAATAATATTAATGGAAATAGTTGCATTTTAATTTAATGAGGCGCTCTAAACTTACTATGACAAGCCGAACAATTACTCCACATTAATTCCTTCTGTGCTGCTCTTAAATCTTCAGCAGTCTCAATAGCTTTGGCAAGTTTTATCATATCATCTGATGCTTTTTTCATCAAAGCATTGAATTCATTTTTATTTTCCCAAATGCTCGGTAGTGCTTCTGTTTTAAATCCCTCTTTTGTATTTTCAGGAAAATAATCTAATAATTTTATATAATTATCTGAAATTTTTTTCATTAAAGGTTTAGCCTCCTCAATTCTTTTAGATTTCAGTAATATAGATATTTTTTTAGCATTTTGATAGTTTTCACTAAACATTGCTTTTCTACCTTTAATAATTTCTTCTACAGTTTGAGCATTAGCAGAAAAAGAAAGGGTTAAAGAAAAAATAATAATAAGTGTTTTTATTATTTTTATCTTTTGTATCATAAAATTTATATTGTCATGAATACTGAAGATTTCCCATCTTTAAGTTGATAAATAACAAAGGGCTCATCTTTATCACCTGGCATTCCTGGTGTGCCGATAGGCATCCCAGGTAAAGCTATACCATCAATATCTGGTTGCTCTTTTAATAATTTATTGACTGCTTCAATCGGGACATGTCCTTCAATAAAGTATTTACCCATAATTGTAGTATGACAAGACTGCATTTCTACTGGGATATTATATTTTTGTTTTATTGTATGAAGGCTTCTCATATCTGTTTGTTTTACTTTAAATTTTTCCTCTTCTAAAAATAAGACATACCCATAGCAACATCCGCATGAGGGTGTCTTAAAGACTTCAACAATTTGTTTATTGTTAATATTGGCTAAAGCGTCTTTTTTATCTGTGACAAAATTAAAGATATAAAAAACAAAGAATAATACTACTGTAAATATAATGAATTTAGATGTGGTGCTTTTAAATGACATGTTTAATTATAATTAATAATGAGAATTTTTAACAGTCAAAATGAATATGGCCTATTGGCCAAATTGTTCCACTGGATTACATTTATTGTCTTAATAGCCCAAGTTCCTTTTGGATTTTATTTAGTAGGGCTTGAATTTTCTGATGAAAGAATTGAACTTGAAAATATACATATCCTAGTAGGAATAACCGTTTTCTATCTTACTTTGTTTAGATTAATTTGGAAATTTTTTAACAAAAGTCCATCTGAAACTAGAAGTTTTTTTAAAGGCCAAGTCTTTATTGGTAAGGCTAATCATTTCTTACTTTATTTAAGTATTTTTACTATAACTATCTCTGGAATTCTTAAGAAACTTTATATGGGAGAAACGCTTAATTTTATATTTTTTAAATATGGATTTGAAAAAGATAATTTTGTTTTAGCTGATGCTTATTACCAAGTTCACATTTACGCTAATTACTTATTATTAGCACTTGTAAGTCTGCATATACTTGCGGTAATTGTTCATCATTTTGTTTTTAAGGATAAAATCTTAAACAAAATTACTTAATGGCAAGCTTCGTTGAATTTTTTGAGTCTCCAATAATTATATGGCCAAGGGGTAACAAATCCAACAGCTAACATTATTGGCACAACCCACCAAGTTAAAACAGCTCCTCCAGTGAGAAAATAGTCTGTAGCATTCATAGCAATTTCCATACTTACCATTGAGATTAAACTCATTCCAACAGCTGTTTTAAAAGCTAATTTTAAAGAAAAATTTTGCCTTAATAAGATAATCGTTTCTAAAATAATGCTTGTAATAATCCCATTAATTATCGCTAAAACCATAATTGCTAAAACAGGAAAAGGAATTTTTGTTAATTGAAAAAATAAAATAGTTCCAAAATCACCAATAGAGCAACCAAGTAAACACCAAAATGTATTTTTTGCACTTCTAGACCAAGTGTGTTTACAGCTCCAATTAAATGTTTCAGAACTCATTACGCAATATCTAAACCATTATCAGTTTTCTGAGATGGGTGCACTAGGACAACTTTTCCGTCTTTTTCAATAGCTCCAAGCACTAAAACTTCTGATGTAACGCCAGCTATATTTTTTATCGGAAAATTACAAACCCCAATTACTTGTTTTCCTACTAAATTTTCAGGAGTGTAATAGTGAGTGATCTGAGCTGAGGATTGCTTAATCCCTATTTCTTTTCCAAAATCTACCTTAACTACTAATGAGGGTTTTCTTGCTTTTTCATTTACTTTTGCTTCTAAGATAGTACCAACTTTAATTATTACTTTTTTAAATTCTTCGTAAGTTATTTCCATAAATTCCTTTCTATAAATAAAAAAGGGGGCCTAAGCCCCCTTTTAAATTAGTTAAGCAATTGAATTACAGTTCTTTGTAATTACCTTTGCTCCACTCATAAAATACGTAACCTGGTAAGCTCACGTCACCTTTTTTATCAAAGCTTAGTGAACCAATTACAGTATCAAACTTACCTTTTCTCATTACTTTAAGAACCTTAGCAGGGTCGTTTGATCCAGCTTGGTTAGCAGCTTGTTCAAATACTTGTAAAGCAGCGTATGAGTAAAGAACATAACCTTCTGGCTCAATACCAGCAGCTTTAAATTCTTTTACAACATCTGCAGCTGCAGGATTATTTCTTGGATCTGGAGAGAAAGTCATTAACGTACCTTCACCTGCATCACCAGTAATATCCCAATATTCAGCTGTAACTAAAGCGTCACCACTGATTAATTTAGTTTTCATACCTTGGTCTCTCATTTGTCTTACGATCAAACCACCTTCTGTGTGGTAACCACCAAGATAAACTGCATCGATGTTATTAGATTTTAGTTTCGAAACTAAAGCAGAGTAATCTTTCTCACCTGCTGTGTAAGCTTCGTACATAGCTTCTTTAAGGCCAGCTTTCTTCATATTTTTTCTCGTCGCATCTGCTAAACCTTTTCCGTAAGCAGTTTTGTCGTGAAGGATAGCAACTTTTTTACCTTTATAGTTATCAGCTAAAAATTTACCAGCAACTTCACCTTGCTGATCATCTCGACCACAAACTCTAAAAGTATATTTACCACCTTTATCCGTTAACGCTGGATTTGTTGAAGCTGGTGAAACTTGTATAATTCCTTCTTCGTTGTAAACCGCAGAAGCTGGAATTGAAGAACCGGAGCAAAAGTGACCTGCAACATAAGCTACACCTTGACCAGCAAATTTGTTGGCTACAGCAACAGCTTGTTTAGGATCACAAGCATCATCTCCGATTTCTAATTTAACTTTCTCGCCATTAATTCCACCTTTTTTATTAACGTGCTTTAACCACATTTCAGCACCAGCTTTTAACTGAGCACCAAATGAAGCGTACTGACCAGACATAGGTCCAGCAGAAGCAACAACAACGTCAGCTTTAGCTGAAACTGTTGCAAGCATTAATATTCCGGCAATTAATGAAAGAAGTTTATTGAACGTTCTTAACATATTATTTCCCTTTGTTGTTAATTAATTAATTATCGATATTGAACACCTTAATTCCAATATTGTAAATATGAAAAAAAGTTAATTTTTTGCCCCACCTTCGAGATAAGCAGCTTGTATATCTTTATTTTTGAGTAACTCTTGACCGGGACCCTTTATGGTCACCTTCCCGTTTACTAAAACATATGCTCTATCAGCAAGCTCCAAAGCCTTTTTTGCATTTTGCTCAACTAAAAAAATAGTAACATTTTTTTCTTTATTAATATTTTTTATTGAAATAAAAATTTGATTTACTAGTTTAGGTGCTATTCCGAGTGAAGGTTCATCTAATAAAAGTACTTTGGGTTTACTCATTAATGCTCTTCCTATCGCCAGCATTTGCTGTTCTCCTCCAGAAAGTGTTCCACCTCTTTGCGTTTTTCTATCACTTAATACAGGAAATAAATCGTAAACTTCCTTAATATCATTTTCAAAGTGCTTTCCTTTTTCGTTAGCATGAGCTCCTAATCTTAAATTTTCTTCTACAGTCAATCTTGAAAATATTCTTCTTCCTTCTGGAACTTGGCAAATACCCATATCAACTATTTTATGAGGGGCTTTGTTCTCAATATTTTCACCATTGAAAACTATATTTCCTTTTCTAGCTTTATTCACTCCACTTATAGTCATAAGTAAAGTTGATTTACCTGCTCCATTAGAGCCAATTAAAGAGACAATTTCACCGTCATTTACATCAAGGTCAACACCTCTAAGAGCTTGAATTTTTCCATAAAAAGTTTCAACATTAGAAATCTTAAGCATTATTCATCTACTCCAAGGTAAGCTTCGATAACCTCTTTGCTATTTTTAGTTTGTTCGGCTGTTCCTTCAAAGATTTTTTTACCATAATTCAAAACAACAACATGGTCAGAAATACCCATTACCACACTCATATCATGTTCAATTAATAAAATTCCTGTTTGTTTTTCTGTTTTAATAAATTTTAAAAGTTTATTTAGTTCAGCTGACTCTTTTGGATTTAACCCTGCGGCTGGTTCATCTAAACACAATAACCTTGGTTCAATACACATTGCACGAACAATTTCTAATTTTCTTTGATCCCCGTAAGGTAGATCACCTGCATTGTCATCTGCTCTATGAGTTAAACCAATAATATCTAACCAGTACTTCGCTTTATCAACTGCTAGCTGTTCTTTATCTCTATAGCTTTTAAGATTAAGTAAACCAAATAAAGAGTAACCAGAAGCTACCATTAATTCATTATGTTGAGCGACTAACAAATTTTCAAGAACTGACATTGCTGGGAATAATCTAATATTTTGAAAAGTTCTAGCCACCTTAGCTACATAAGCAATTTTAAAATCTGTATATTTTCTTAATGAAATTTTGCTATCCTCTTTGTGTAAAAACATTTGACCATTAGTAGGCTTATAAAATCCTGTTAGACAATTGAATACAGTAGTTTTTCCTGCACCGTTAGGTCCAATGATAGAGGTAATTTGATTATTTTTTGCATCAAAACTTAAATCATCAATTGCGGTCAAGCCACCGAACTTCATTGTTAAATTTTCTACTGATAATAAATTGCTCATTTCTTATCTCCGTGCATGAGAATAGTTGGCTTCCTGTTTGCTAATATTCCCTTTGGTTTAAACACCATAATTAAAACCATCGCTCCACCAAAAGCGATCATTCTAAATTGTTCTAAATCCCTAAACATTTCTGTTATTCCAATTAAGAAAATTGATGCAAGAACGACTCCAGTTTGTGAGCCCATGCCGCCAAGTACAACAATCGCAACAATAATTGCAGACTCAATAAATGTGAAACTTTCTGGACTTATAAATGCTTGTCGCGTTGCAAAAAATGAACCAGCGAAACCACCAAACATAGCTCCAATTGCAAAAGCAGTTAGTTTTGTATTCGTAGGATTTACTCCTAAAGATTTACAAGCGATCTCATCCTCTCTTAAAGCTTCCCATGCTCTACCGACAGGAAGTTTTCTTATCTTTAGCGTGAAGTAATTCGTTATTAAGGCTAATACTAAAATTAAGTAGTATAGAAATATTATTCGATGCATTGTTGAATATTCAAGATTGAAAAACAAATGAAAACTTGTTTCCCCCTCATCTGGAGATCTTTTAAAAGGTAATCCAAAAAAAGATGGTCGCGGTATGCCTGTTATTCCGTCAGGTCCATTAGTTACCTCATACCAATTGATCAAAATAATTCTTATAATTTCCCCAAATCCTAAAGTAACAATTGCAAGATAATCTCCTCTTAATCTTAAAACTGGAAAACCAAGTAAAATTCCAAAAAAAGCTGCAAATACTCCAGCCAAAGGTAAACAAATCCAAAAAGACCAACCGAACGTAGTTGCAATTAGTGCGTAAGAATAAGCGCCGACTGCATAAAAAGCTACATAACCTAAATCAAGAAGACCTGCTAAACCGACTACAATATTCAAGCCCCATCCTAACATGATGTAAGTTAAAATCATTATTGCTACATCCATAAAGTACCTGTCAGTAAACGGTAGAAATGGAAATACTACTGCAAACAAAATTCCTGTAATTGCAAAATGTTTAGCTTTATCCTCGGTAATACTGGAAAACTTTGATGATAGTGTTGAAAAAATTTTAAATTCTGTTCTTCTTGCAGAATTAATATTAATTAAAAATCTTCCTAGAATACATAATCCAACAAGTAAAAAAACTACTCCCCATTGTGGAGTTATGAATAGCCCTTCACCTTTTGATACAGTTCTTAAACCTACTATTGGACCAAACAAAGCTAAGGCAATTAAGCCTGTAAACAAACTGTCTTTAAATGACTGAATGATATCTTTCTTTTCCATTAAACTTTCTCGATGTCAGGTTTTCCAAGAAATCCAGTTGGAAAGAAAATCAAAACTACAATTAAAACACTGAAAGCTGCAACATCTTTATATTCAAGTGAAACATATCCAGCCCAGAAGGTTTCTATAAGTCCGATTAACAAGCCGCCTAACATTGCTCCAGGCAACGATCCTATTCCTCCTAAAACTGCTGCAGTAAAAGCTTTGATACCAGCTAAAAATCCGATGTAAAAATCAATTACTCCATAATAAAGCACAAACATCATTCCTGCTACTGATGCCAATGAAGATCCGATTATGAAAGTAATTGAAATAGTTCTATCAACATTAATTCCGAGTAAAGCAGTCATTGTTCTATCTTGTTCACACGCTCTTTGTGCTCTTCCTAAATCAGTTTTTGTGATTAAATATGTAAATATTCCCATTAAAATAATTGTTAGTACAACAATAAAAATTTGGAGATAACTTACAGTAACAATAAATTCCGAATTCTTAAAAAATTCTAATCCCCCTGAAAATAATGGCTGCATTGGTTTTACTCTTGCACCTTGAGAAACTTGAACATAGTTTTGTAATACAATTGACATACCTAAAGCAGAAATAAGCGGAGCTAATCTGAAAGAACCTCGTAAAGGCTTATAAGCAAGTTTTTCCACTGTCCATCCATAGCAAGCAGTAAAAAGCATAGCTATTAGTAAAACTAAGAGTAAAATAATTGGTAATGCCACTCCTGTTAAACCAAAGATAATAAATGATATTAAAGCTACAAAAGCTCCAATCATAAAAATATCTCCATGAGCAAAATTAATCATTCCAATTATTCCATAGACCATGGTGTAACCGATTGCGATAAGTCCATAAATTGAACCTAAAGTAATCCCGTTAACCAATTGTTGTATAAAATATTCCATGATTTACTTACTTACTCTTTTATTTACATTTTCAAGAGCTTTGGTGAACTTAGTAAAGAATTTTCCTTTTTTCAATTCATTAAGAACCTGCATATTTAGGCCTTTTGGGGTCTGTGAGTCCGCCACGAGTTTTTTAAATCCTTGAGATGATTTATTTAAAGCATCCTGACTTAACGCGAGAAATAATTCAGCTACGTACTTATCAGCCAGCTTTTTGTTAATGCCTTTTTTTATTAACCATGTAGAACTCGTATTTAGTATCTCATAGTATGCTGCCATTAAAGAAGCTGTCGACCAAAACTTATAACTTAGTTTTTCATTTCTTACTTCTAAAACTTGCCCTAAATGTTTGAAAATATTTTTTGCAAATTTACTTGGTGGACAAACAATAATTGGTCCTTTTTTAATTTCGATTGGAGGTAAAGGTGTGGCTCTAGCGATATTTTTATTTTTAGTAATTTTTTTAAGTTTATCCAAATTAATTGTCGAAATAAGACTTATTATTTTTTTATTTTTTGAAAATTTTAATTTAGGTAATATTTTATAACCCACATTAGGTGTGACACCCAATAAAACTACTGAGGATTTGTCTATTATTTCTTGATTATTGTTTAATACTTTTACTTTTCCATAACTTTTAGATAGTTTTTTAGCTATGTTTCTATTTCTCGAAGATATATAAATTCTCTTTATTTTTAGCTTTGATTTAAAAATACCAAAAATAATTGACGATGAAATTTTACCAGTTCCTATAAATCCTAAAATCATGAATGATGCAGAATAACCAAGCTATTCCTTTTAATAAAGAAAATTTTAAACAGATATTTTCAATACCGTTTATATCTGTCATCATAATATCAATACCAAGTGCTTTAATAGCTGAATATTTTAATATACCTTTAGCCTGGTTTTTGGGGCCAATGCTTATAACTTCCTTAGCTTCATTAATGGGTCTTAAAACTAAAATGCCAAGGTTGGTGTTATCCTCGATATTAATAATTCTTGGTCTTTATATTGGTAACTACATAGACAAAGATTTATTCAATCAAATGCAAGATTGGATTTGGACCTCTTTTATTATGTTAATTTACATAATTTTAAGTGTTCTAATCGTTTCAAAATATTTAGAAAGATTTTCAAAATATGAGAAAAAAACTTCTATTTTTTCAGCTGCACCAGGTGCATTAGGCCCACTGATGATATTGGCTGAAGATGCAAAAACTGATCTAAGCCAAGTAGCTACGTCTCATCTAATAAGATTAATTATTATAATCACAGTTTTTCCATTTATTGTGAATAGTTTTTACGATGTAGATAGCGTAAATATTTCTGAAAAAGTAATTACAAATCAAAATTTATCTCACTTAATAATTTTAATTATATTGTCAGTAATTTTAATTTTGTTTTTCGAAAAGATGAAAGTTCCAGCAGCTTTATTGACTGGAACTTTAGTAGCAAGTGGTTTTTTGCAAATCACAGAAGTTGCAAGTTATCAAATATCTCCTGATATTATTAATTACTGTCTATTAATTTTAGGTTCTTCGGTGGGGTGTAGATTTGCTGACAAGACATTCAGTGAAATAGGAAAAAATGCTTTACATAGTTTTGTAGCGACTTTTTTATTAGTAGTGCTAGGCATCGCAGCAGCAGTCGTTGCGGGACTTGTAATTGATAAAAACTTCTTTACTTTGTTGTTATCATATTGTCCTGGAGGAATTTATGAAGTTGCAGTGATAGCAATTTTCTTTAATCTAGATCCTGAGTTTGTCTCTTTTCATCATATCATTCGATTATTAATGATATTATTCATAGTGCCTATAATATTAAGATTTTTAAAAAAAACCTGATTTAAACTATCTTTTTTTTGACTTTAATCCTTAATCAATCTAGTTTTTTGGTATGGCAAATGTTTTTGACTTGATTGGAAGAATTTTTATTTCGGCTTTATTTTTAATATCTGCCTTTAATAAAATTTTTAATTTAGATGGATCAATAGGCTGGATGGAAAGTTTTGGGGTACCTGGTTTTCTAATTTTTCCTGCAATTGCAATTGAAATAATTTTACCTGTTCTTGTAATCGTAGGTTATCAAGCGAGAATTGCAGCAGGGATTCTAGCAATTTTCTGTTTAGCTACTGCATTTATTTTTCATTTTGACTTTTCCGACCAGGCTCAATTTATATCATTTTTAAAAAATATCGGATTAGCTGGTGGGTTTTTATTTATTGTAGCTAATGGTACTAAAGAATGGGCTGTAGATAGAGAAAAAAAATATGTCAGGTTATAAAAAAAACCCACTTACAATTAAGTAAGTGGGTTTAATTCTTTTAATTTAAAATTAAAATACGTAAGAATATTTTAACGCAAGAGTATCTAGATCTGCTTCAATCTTGTTATTAGTTGAAACATCTGTTCTCGCCACACCTGAAGTTATAGAAATATCTTCATAATCTGTGTAGACAAGTTCAAATCTTGAATTTCCACTCTCTGTCCCTATTCCAATTAAATATCCATTAATATCTACGTTACCGTATGTAGAACCTGTAGCTAAGCTTTCAGTAGTATTTAGAGTTACCTGAGCAATTCCACCTTTTACGAAATAACTTCCTAAGTTGTAGTTAGCGTAAAGTGTGATGTGATCAGTTAATTCAGCTTGAGCTTTTTGACTTCTACTCGTAGTAGTCTCTGTAGCAGTTCCAGTTACAGATGTTTCCGTGTCTGTTCTAGTTTTAGTTTTAGAACTCACGTCTGCATCTAATGGAATGTAGTCAAGACCAACAGATAAGTTACCTGAGCCATACTCGAAGAAAACTGATGGAATGACAGTTATATTTTCTGCGCTTCCAGAGTTTTTCTCTCCGCCTTCAGTTTCAGAACCCGACGCATCAATCATTGTTAATGCACCAGATATACCGTATTTCATTTCAGCGTTGGCAAAGTTTGAAAATGAGAAAAATATTGCAAATGCAATTGTTATAATTTTTTTCATAGTACTATTTTCCTTATTAATGTTAACAATCGCTTGTAACAAATAGAACAGTTCTGTGGGAGTCTTTATTTTCCTAGAATTGATGAAATTTCAACAATCCTTTAAAAAGCCAATAAAATGGAGCTTTTTTTTATTGTAAAAATGTCACACTATTAGTTTTTTTTAATAAAACTTGTGTAAATTTGCCAAAAAACTATCAAAACGATTGTTGCCATTATCACTAGAGTTAATGGTCTATCCCACAAAAACGACCATGAGCCATCGCTAATAAGTAAAGATCTCCTTAGATTTTCCTCCATTAGACCTCCTAAAACAAAGGCTAAAATTAATGGTGGCATTGGAAAATCATATAATCTCAGTATCGTTGCAATTACTGCTATCCCGATCATCATGTAAATGTCAAAATTATTAAAAGACATAAGGTATATACCTGTCACTGAAAAAAATAGGATTAATGGAATTAAAAAAGTTCTCGGTGTAGCTAAAACCCTTGCAATATACGGGATCAACGGAAGGTTTAAAATTAATAGGATTACCATACCTATATACATTGACATTATCACTGACCAAAAAATTTCAGGATTTGTTTGATATAATCGTGGTCCTGGTTGAATACCAAATCCAAGTAAAGCCCCAAGCATAACTGCTGTTGTACCACTGCCTGGTATACCTAAAGTTAGCAACGGTACAAAGGAACCCGAACATGCTGCATTGTTAGCTGTTTCTGGAGCAGCCAATCCATTTATACTTCCTTTTCCGAATTTTTGCTTTTCTTCGTCGTTAACGAAATTTCTTTCCATTCCATAGGCTAAAAAAGATGCTATCGTTGATCCAGCGCCTGGCAAAACTCCAATTATAAAACCTAAAACTGATGATCTTGGAATAGTTGTTACCATTTTTTTTGTTTCTTCTTTATCTAATTTAATTGAACCTAGTTGAGACAAAGAAATTTGTTTAGCTACTCTTGTTGGATCGTTAGCTTTAAATATTATCGTTAAAGCTTCACTCATTGCAAATGTTGCCATAACTACTAAAACAAAGCTTATTCCGTCTGATAGGTTCATATTTTGAAAAGTAAATCTAGGTATGTCAGAAAGTGTATCCTGACCCACACTTGCTAGCATTAAACCTAAAACAACCATCATCATTGCTTTTAAAAAATGTCCTTTGGCTGAAAAAGCAGATACAGCTGTCAAACCTAATATCATTAAACCAAAATAATCTGGTGATCTAAAAGCTAAACTTACTTTGGATAAACTTGGTGCTGCAATTAAAAGAAATATTGCAGCAATTGTTCCGCCTGCAAAAGAACTATATGCAGCAATTGCTAACGCCTTTCCAGCTTTTCCTTGTTGTGCCATTGGATATCCATCAAATGAAGTTGCTACTGTCCCAGGTATCCCTGGTGCATTAATTAAAATTGATGATGTAGATCCACCAAAAACTGCACCATAATAAACGCCTGCCATTAAAATCAAGCCTGTTGACGGTTCAAAGCCATAAGTAATAGGTATCATTAATGCTATTGCAGTCATTGGTCCTAGACCCGGAAGCATTCCAATTATTGTTCCAGCGAAACAACCAATCATAACCATCATTAAATTTTTAATTGAAAAAGCTGTTTCTAATCCAATGAGTATACCTTCGATCATCCCATAATTCCTATATATTGTAAAAATGGATCACGAAGATAAATATTTAATAGTCCATGAAGGAGATACATAAATATTGCTACAAAAGGAAATGATAAAAGAAATATCCATAACCACTTCCTCTCACCCAAAATAATGTAAGATAAAACTAAAAAAATTGAAGTTGATAGAAAATATCCTACTCTTAAAATTGTTAGTCCATACAAAATCATAAGTATAACCAACGTGATTGTTTTTTTATAATCTAGAACTGTTAAGTCTACATTTGAAGGTCTTGTTTCTGGCAAAAGAACGTAAAGTGCAGAAAATATTAAACCTGCATAGCCTAAGTAAATTGGAAACGTTTTTGCGTTGAATGCTGCATTTTCATCAAAAGCAAAGACTTGAATTTGATGCGCTGTGTAAAGATAAAATCCTGAAAAAATAAAAAAGAGCAGTGAAATAATCTTTGATGGACTAATTTTCACTGCTCTTTCCTTAACTATTTATTTAATTACGCCTAAATTTTTTAACAATCCAGTCATTTCAACTGTTTGTTTTTCTAAAAATTTAACGAATTTTTTGTCTGGGTTGTAAATATTAACCCATGCATTTCTTTTTCTTACTGCTTCCCATTCAGGTGTTTTTTGAACATCGCCTAACATTTTAGCAATTTTTTTTCTCTCACCATCACTCATACCTGGAGGGCCAAAGAAACCTCTCCAATTTACGAAGATAGCATTAGTACCTTGCTCTTTTAATGTTGGAACATCCGGAGCATCAGCAACTCTTTTTGGAGCTGTAATACCAAGAATTTTAACTTGATCTCTAGCACCCATTACTTCTCCTAAACCAGTTGAAAGAATTTGAGTTTCACCTGATAAAAGTCCAGCTAAAGCTTTTCCACCTGCATCATAAGGAATGTAAACAACATCATTTGGATTAGCACCAGCCTCTTTAAACGCTAAAGCACCAATTAGATGGTCCATGCTTCCTCTAACAGATCCACCAGCCATTTTTACTGACTTAGGATTTGCTTTGTAAGCAGCAACTACATCTTTCCAAGAGTTATATGGTGAATTTTTTGCAGCAACGATTGCACCATAATCACCAATAACACCAGCTATTGGCACAACATCTTTATAAGATGTAACCTTAGCTGCATTTTTCTTGTCAACATAACCAGAGTGTCTAGTTATTGATCTAAGAACTAATGGAGTAGATTGAACTAAAATCGTATCTGAAGGTTTAGTATTTATCATGTATGATAAAGCTTTTCCTCCACCACCACCTGACATATTTTCAAATGATGCACTATTTAAAAAACCAGCTTTAGTTAAAGCTTCACCTGTTCCTCTAGCAGTTCCGTCCCAACCACCACCGGCACCACCACCAATTACAAAATGTAATTTGTCAGTCGCGAAAGAAGTGTTTGAAACTGATGTTAAAAGGACAGTAGCAAAAACTAGGCTGATAAGTTTTTTGAACTTATTAAACATTATTTCCCCCTGTGTTTATTAATTATTCATATTAAAATAAATAACTTGTCGAGAGTCAACTAAGTATTAATGAAAAAAAGTTCCTCTTATTCTAAGCAATTCTCTAGATAACCCAGAATGCTCTTTAAAAGCTTTTCTTCCATGCAACCAAAAATAGTTATTAGAGAAAATTGTCGATCCAACAGGTAGTGGAAAGCTTATTTTATTTTTACTTTGTTCTAAAGCGTCTGATAATTTTTGTAAAAATAAGCCTTGTTTCATATTTTTGGGTTCAGGAAATTGATCAATGTAAGAGATGGTAGGTTTACCATTTTTATCTTTTGAAAATACGGGATGCTCTACTTTATAATCAACATTTTTACTTTTAGGTGATCCCCAAACAAAATCTTCTTGTCCAACAGGATCTTTGCTTAAATCCTCCAAATGTTCCCAATCATCTAAATGTAAAATAACGCTTTCACCTCCACTTACGTTCTGTTCTTCCATTTTTGTCATTATTAACCAATCAGTTTTCTCTTTTACATAAGTTCCGTCAGTATGTAGATCTAAATTTGTATATGCCTTCCTTAAATAAGAGTCGCTGGTGTCTTGGTGTTTTACATAAAATCTTGCGTAATATTTCCCTGACATAGAGTCAAAGTTTGGATTGCCAACTAAATAAGCGAGTCCTGTTGAAAGCTTGACTAAAAAATCTTTATCAAATTTCTTATTTTTAATATCAGGTTCAACGATGGCAGTCCCAGTTTTTCGATCATTAAGAATTTCACTTAAAGTTTTACTAAGTTTATTTTGAAATACCTCATCTAGGCTTTTTGCCAAACTAAATCTAGAAAATGGCTTATATTCTAAAGATAAAATTGAATGTTTTTTAAAAGGAAAAATCAATCTATCAAGGTCGCTTTCATTTAACTTAATTACACGAACTCTTTTAGAATTATTATGATCTGAAATCGAAAAACTCATTTAACTAATAGTGCCCATGATCCATAAAACAATAAAAATTGCTAATATTGGTTCCATTTTTAATTTTACCACAAATCAAATGTTAGTCAAAAAACTTAATAAAATTGCTGAAGCAATAGTAGGAATTACTAAATTTTTTTTAGATATTATAAATATAGCAATACAAGTGAAGAATACTATCAGTCTTATTGTCAGCGCTGACTCAGCTAAAACTCCAGCAGGAAATATTATCATTCTTCCAAGTAATGCAGCCAAAGTTGAGTAAGCAACACAATTAAACCATTTAAAAATTTTTGATTTCACACTAACTTTTTGTGAGGTAACTGCTCCCATGAATCTAGATATATATGTAGCAATTGAAGTTGCTATAATTGCAAAAATTATAATTTGACTACTTGCCATCTTTTTCTCCCAATAAATAAGCAATAGTCCCTGCTATTAATCCAGCAAATAATAATGACCACTCAGTAGAAAATAAATAAATTACTGGTCCTAAAGTTGTTCCTAAAATTACCGCAATAGATATAGCTATGTTTTTCATAGCACCTATCATCATGCAAAAAAAATAAATTGGATTTACTATTGCTAATCCAATTAACATTTCTTTATTTAAAAGATCTGCTGCTAGATACCCAATAACTGTCATAAATACAGCTGTTAACCAAGTCCCAGTACCAATACCTATCCAAAAATCTATTCGATATTTTGCATTAATCTTTTTATATGAGTCTTTGGCTATTAACCACGACGAAACTGCAAGAAAATGACAAGATAAATAATATTTCCATTTAGGTTGCGATTTATGCTCAAGTAAAGGGAATAAAGAAACTGTCATTGGATAAAGTCTAAAATTGACTAACCAAACTGCTAAAAAAATATTTACGATAGATGCACCTAATAATAATGACTCTGCCATTACTAGTTGTCCGGGTAATGCGTATGTAAAAAAACTTGAGGCTGCACTTTGTTGAATGTTAAATCCAGCATCTTTTAGTAAAGCTCCTAAAGCAACAAAGCACGCCGCCAAAGGTAAGGCAGGACTTCTTGCACCTTTTAAAGATTTTAAACCTGTAAAGAAAGCTTGCGAGTTAATCATCCACCAAGGAATAATCTTCCTACGTCTGGATTTTTTAAAAGATCATCCCCTTTACCTGCAATAGCTGTCTGACCAGATACTAAAACGTAACCTATATCTGCGAACTCTAAACCTTTTTTTGCATTTTGTTCTACAAGTATTATTGTTTTCTTCTCTGCTTTTTGAAGATCCTCTAAAATTTCAAAAACCATATTAATATATTTTGGTTCCAAACCTATTGATGGTTCATCTACTAATAAAACTGATGGCTTCATAACTAACGCTCTTGAAATTTCCAATAATCTTCTTTCACCACCTGATAAAACTTTTGCTGGTTGATTTCTTCTATTTCTTAATCTCTCATATTTTTGAAAAATTCTCTCAGCTTCCTCATAAGCTTCGTCTTGTTTATCTTTAATGTATCCACCCATTAAAAGGTTTTCCTCAACCGTCATATCAGGAAATACTGAATTATCTTGTAAGATATAAGCTATGCCTACTTTACTAAGTTTCTGAGCAGGAGTTAATGTCGTAATTTCATTTCCTTCTAATTCAATTTTTCCATCAAAAATATTTGTGAAACCATATATTGAGTGAAGAATTGTAGATTTTCCTGCGCCGTTAGGCCCTATTAAACATAACGATTGAGCCTTACTGACTGTTAAGTCAAAATTATGTAGTATCTCCATTTTTCCGTAGCCAGCATTTAAGCCTCTAATGGTTAGATGAACATCGTTAGGAGATAATTTATTTAAATCTTCTAAACCAGGTGCTTTACCTAAAACATCATATTGATTTGCCATTACTGCGCTCCTAAATAAGCGTCAACAACTCGCTTATCATTCTTAATTTGATCTGGAGAACCCTCTGCTAGCATTTTACCGTGGGCTAAACAGAAAATTTTTTGTGCTAAACTCATAATGACTTTCATATTGTGCTCTATGACTAATAAAGTAATTCCATAATCTTTATTTATTTTAATCAGTCTATCTATAATACCGTTAATTAAAGTTGGATTTATTCCAGCTGTAGGCTCGTCTAATAAGAGCATTTTAGGCTCATTCATTAAAGCCATTGCTAATTCTAGTAATTTCTGTTGTCCAAATGATAAATCCCCTGCTCTTAAATTTCTTTTTTGATAAAGACCTACAAAGTTTAAAATATTTTCTGCTTTCTCAGTAAGTTCAACAGGTACTTTTGCAAAAATAAATCCTGAGTCACTAGCTTTGTGACTTATTAGCATATTCTCTACACAGTTAAGTTTTGAATAAATTCTTGTTTGTTGAAAGGTTCTTAACAAACCAAGTTTAGCGACTGCTGGCACAGGCATTTCAGAAACTTCTGTATTATCAAAAACTATTGATCCTTTATCAATCGGATGAGTTCCAACAATAGAATTAAATAAAGTAGTTTTACCTGAACCATTAGGTCCAATTAAACCAACGATAGATCCCTGTTCTACCGAAACAGAAATATCTACGTTAGCTTGAACGCCGCCGAAAGATTTACTTACATTTTTAACTTGTAATATACTCATTTTAATTCCACCTGTGCTTTACGATCTTTTTCATCTATCACTTCACCAAATCTTTCAGGGTATTTTTCTCTCAACCAACCCATTAATCCCTCTGGGAAATAAACTACGATTACTACGATTAAAACTCCTAACGCCACATACTGCCAACCTAATATTAAAGTCCAAAGACCTTCTTTAAAGAAATGGAATAAAGTTGCTCCAATTACTGGGCCCCACAAAGTTCCTTTACCGCCAAGAATTGCCATAAGAACCATGAATACTCCCATTTCTCTTCCGTCAAAAGCAACATCAGTTGAGTCTATATACCCAATTAGTCCGCCCATAATTCCACCTGCAAGACCACAGAAGAATGCAGAACACATCCAACCTACAATTTTATATTTCATAGTTTGAATACCCATTGCCTCTGCTTTATCTTCATTATCTCTTATTGCATTTAAAATTAATCTAAATCTAGAACCATAAATATATTTAACAAAAACAAATGTTCCGACTAATAATGCAAAACTTAAAAAGTAGAAAAACTTTCCTCTAGCTTCAGCGTCAACAATTTCAGCAGGAAAAGGTGGTGTAGTAAAACCTTGACCAGCTCCAATAATTTCTATACCTCCTGCTATCTCACCTGCAGCGATTCCTAAACCTAATGTGCAAATAGCAAAGTAGTGGCCTCTCAAACCTAATATAGCGTAACCTATCGCACCTGCTATAATAGTTGGAATAATAGCTGCTACTAATAATCCGACACCTATTCCTTGAAAATATTGCGCAGTAGTATGTACGAATGTTTTTTCTCCACCACTCTCTGTCCATTCTGCTAATGGAAAAAACATACCAACCTGAACTGAGGCGGTTAAATACATTCCTAGACCATAAAAAAGAATATTTCCAAATGTGTTATAGCCCATCTCTCCGCCTTGTAAATTCCATGTCATTGCTAGAACGATCAAAACACAAAGATATGTAAGCTGAACTTTAAAAGCAGAAAATAAATAAGGCGCGGCTAAACCTAAAATGATTAAGCCAGAATATAAAATTAAATCTTTTTGTTTTAGTTTTTCCATTTATTTTAAATATTCCCTTTTTCTTGAAAGTTTAAATCTTCTGTAAACTAATATTAAGACTAGTAGTAAGAATACTGCCCCAATTCTAAATTCTGTCCCTAAAATATAATCAGCAAATTCCTCAAAAAGCCCTAACCCCATCCCTGAAACTGCTACTGCTGGTAAGTTTCCAAGACCTGCAACAATAACTATCATGAAAGATCTAACTGTATATGGAAGCCCTACATAAGGGTGAAGTGTTAGAGTGATTGAAATTAAAGCACCCGCAATCCCACATAACGCAGCATTAATTCCAAACGTTGCAGCATAAACTTTTTCCGTATCTACACCTAAAATTTTTGCAGCTCTAGCATTTTGTGCTGTGGCTCTTATAGCTCTTCCAAGTCTGGATTTTTTCATATAAATAACCAAAGCTACTGCATATAAAACACTTATAAAAGCTGAGAATATTTTTGAATTTGGTAAAGTTACTGAATTATCAAATAACATTGTTGTTCCGTATTCAGACTGTGCCACAACTACGTCTGCACCAAAAATAAAATTCATTAGTTGTTGGAATACGATAGCAATACCAAAAGTGGCTAAAATAGAAATAAATAAATCTCGGTCCACAACTTTATTAATTACAAGTTTATAAAGTCCCCATCCCACAAAAAACATTATAATTGGAGAAATAATAACTCCCCAAGCAGGATGAATTCCCCAAAGATAAATAGTGTAGGCGATATAGCCCCCAAGAATAACTAAATCACCTTGTGCAATGTTAATTATATTCATCACACCCCACTGAAGTGCCATGCCGTATGCTATTAACGCAAATAATATACCTAAAAGAATACCATCCAGTGATGCCTGGACCATTAACATTGGAGCTTTAAAAATAAGAAAGTCCATAAAATTTTAAAACTTATAAAAGAAAAGCCCCTAGAAAACTAGGGGCTTTTCAAATTATTCAGAAGTTATTAGCTTCTTTCAGACCATTTCGGGATTGGATGATAGAACTTATCAGAAGCCCATTTTGTTGGAGCTACTACTCTATTCTCACAATCATCGCCTTTACATCTTACTTGGAACAAGATCATTGGCTTAGCAACGTTTTGGCCACCAGGTCCAAATTTAATGTTTCCATAGAAAGTTTGCATTTCTGTATCAACTAGCGCATCTCTAACTGCATCTCTGTCAAAAGAATTTGCTCTTTCGAACGCATCTTTAAACACTAACAATGCTGCAGAAGACTCTGCTGATTGATATGGCGGGTCATATCCAAATTCTTTTTGGAAGTCTTTAGCGTATTTCTTACCAGAGCCAAAGAATTTATCTTTGTAAGATAAATTTTTGTGCCACTGAGAAGCACACAATGCGAATTCTGATTTCTTTCCATGTTGTTTAGAAAGTTTTGCAGCATCACAGTGTGTCATCGCTAACATAGGAACATCAACTTTCATTTCAGAAATTTGTCTGATTGCAGTTAATGCGCCTTTTGTGTGACCTGATACAACAAGTACATCTGGCTTAACAGCTTTTACTTTAGCCAATGTAGCTGCCATATCGTTAAGTTCTTTTGGTAGTTTGTCATCGATGATGATCTCAGATCCAGTTCTTTTCGCTGCATCTAAAATACCAAGTCTCACGTCTTGTGAGAAAGCATCTTGTTCAAATGCTTGAGCAATTTTTACTCCTTTACCACCGTTTTTTTCTACCGCTAAATCGATAGCTACTTCAAGGTATTGGTTAGCTGGTGATAACACCGCGAACAAATATTTGTATCCTTTAGTAAATAAAGATCTAGATGCACCATTCGCTTCAACCATAGGAATTTTATATTTCTCGGTTACTGGTGCAATGGCTTTCGTTAAACCTGAACTGTATGGTCCAAGCATGTAATGAACGCCATCTTGTTTAATTAGTCTTTCAGCTAACTGAGCGGCTCTTTTTGGGTTTGACTCATCATCATAGTAAATGATCTCAAACTTATATTTCTTACCTTGTACTTCTACTCCACCCATTTTGTTAATTCTGTCAACGGCCATGTTATAACCATTTTGAGTATGAACACCATTTGAAGAGTATTTACCTGTAAGAGATATTGCAGAACCTAACACAATGTATTCACCTTCTACTTTTGCAAAAGAAGAAGTAAAAGAAACAAGTGCTAAAGTTATTGCTGAAATAAATGTAACAAATAGTTTTGCTATTTTATTCATTATTTCCCTTCTTGTTATTAATTAATTAATTAAAATTAAATAATTAAAACAAGAAATAGAGATTTTGACAACAGTTAGAATTGATTAAAAATTCTGTGTCGCAGCAATGTAAACTGCTAAAATTAAAAGAACACACGCAGAAATTGTATTTAATAGCTTTGGTTTGCTTCTCAACCATACAGAAATTTTTTCAGCTGCTAATCCATAAATCATTAACGTTAGAAAATCTAAAACCACGTATGTAATTAATAGTATTAAAAACTGTGAAATAATATTTGATCCGAAATTAATAAAAGTGGGAAAAATTGTTCCAAAAAATAAAAGAGCTTTAGGACTTAAGCCAGCAACTAATAATCCATCTTTATAAAATGATAGTGGTGATTTTAAATTTTGATTTTTAGAATTAAAACTTCGAATTTTTGAAGTAAAGGTGTCATAGGCTAAATAAATTATATAAAATATCCCTGCCCATTTTAAATAGTAAAGGACTTGTGGGTTATCGCTTAAAAAAGAACCAATTAAAAAAACTACTAAAATTGCTTGGATAGTATTTGCAGATATATCTCCCAAAGCAGTCCAAACAGATCTATTTAATCCATAATTCAATGTGTGTGAAACTATAACAACCCTAGGCGGACCTGGAGAAATAAATAAAAATAAAATGATTTGTAAAAATATTATATAGTCTGTTGGAAACATTTGATTAGTCACTATATATAAATTTATGAAGAAAAAAAGTTTTATCCCTCAAACAAGAGTTAAAAACCCTGAGCCTAAAGAAAAGGATGATAATTGGATTATTTGGGCTGCTTGGGCAGATAGAATTACTTTTGAAGAGATAAAAGAAAAAACTGGAAAGAATGAGTCACAAGTCATTAAAATAATGCGGAAAAATTTAAAACCAGGCTCCTTCCGTTTGTGGAGGAAAAGAGTACACAATACTAGCATTAAACACAGGAAAAAGTTTCAGTTAGGTAGAAAAAAACTTAGAGAAAAAATTAAATTAACTGATATATATTAATTATGAAAAAAGTCACAATGTATACTGGCAATCCTTGCTCATTTTGTGCAGCAGCTAAAGCATTACTAAAAACAAAAAATGTTGAGATAGAGGAAATAGATATTTGGGCAGATCCAGCTAATGCAAAAGAAATGTTACAAAGAACCAATGGCGTAAGAACTATTCCTCAAATTTTCATAGGGGATCATTACATTGGTGGTAATGATAAACTTCAGGAAGCGAACAGAAACGGTGAATTAGATAAAATTTTAAAAGGAGAATGAGGAGAAATTTTTTAAAATATTTAAGCTTAACAATTTTTTCATCTTTTATTTTTTCATTTAACTCACTATTTGCTAATACAAAAAAAATTATCAATAAAAACCTTACAAAAAAACAAAAAGAAATAATGTTTAACGAGGGCACTGAAAGACCCTTTTCTAGTGATTTACTTAGAGAAAGTAGAAAGGGTTTTTATCATTGCGCAAACTGTGGAAATAAACTTTTTGCTTCTACTAGTAAATTCGACAGTGGCACTGGTTGGCCATCATTTTCAGAGGCTTTACCTGGAGCCTTTAAAACTAAGATAGATTATAAATTTGGAATGAAAAGAACAGAATATCATTGTGCTAAATGCGGTGCACATCATGGACATGTCTTTAACGATGGACCAACTAAAAGTGGTAAAAGATTTTGTAATAATGGTCTTTGTTTAATTTTCAGGCCTGAGTAAAATTATTTAATATCTTGGATAAAAGGCATCGCATCCCCTGCTCCAAGTTTAGTTGTAGATATTCCAGCAACTTTATTTGCTAATTCTAAACACTCTTTTATTGGTTTTTCTTTAGATAACCCAAAAGCTAAGCCCCCATTAAAAGCATCTCCTGCGCCAGTAGTATCAATAGCTTTTACTGCACTTGCTTTTAAATAAATTTCTTCTTTTCCATCAGAATAAAAGAGCCCTTTTTCTCCTAGCGTAATTATTATTTTTTTAATTCCTAAATTTAAAATTTTATCCGCTGCCTCCTTAGCCTCTTTCTCGCAAGTAATCTTTATTCCAGTATAAAATTCGGCCTCGGTTTCATTAGGCGTAAAAAAATCGATATTATTAAAAAACTCTTTTGAAATTTCAGATGCTGGTGCAGGATTTAAAATAGTAATGCATCCATTTTCTTTAGCAGTTTTCAAACAATGTAAGGTTACGTCTTTAGGAACCTCTAATTGAGTTAAAAAAATTTTTGATCTTTTTATTAAATTAATTTGTTTTTCAATTTCACTTATTCGCAAAGAACTTGGGGCGCCTACAATTACATTGATTGCATTTTTTCCAGTATTTTGATCAACTAAAATTCCTGCTACGCCAGTTTGTTGATTGCCATCTTGAATTATATTTTCTGTAGAAATTTTATTTTTTTCAAGAGTTTTAAGAGCTAACTCTCCGTATGCATCTTTACCAATTTTACTTATAAAGTTAGTATTTCCGCCAAGTCTTGCAATTGCTATGGCTTGATTGCAACCTTTTCCTCCTGGACCTACATTATATTTTTTTCCCAAAATAGTTTCACCTATTGATGGGATTTTAGGTCCAGAAAAACTTATGTCAGCAACAAAAATTCCTAAGACTGTTATTTCGCTCATTAACCAACTTTAGCGAGAATTGGAAAGGTCGTCAAAATATAATAACTTATAACTTGAATATAATTTGTAGTAATCAAGATGCCAGTAATTAAAAGAATGGCTCCGCCAGATTTTGTAATAGTTCCATAATATTTTCCAAAACCTTTTTTAGAATTTAAAAATCTACTCATATAGTATCCAGATAATATAAATGGTATAGCTAATCCTAAAGAGTAAAATGATAATAATAAAATTCCTTTACTAATTGTAGCCTCAGTAGCAGACAAAGCGATTATAGATCCTAAAACCGGACCAATGCAAGGCGTCCAACCAAATGCAAAAGCCGCACCAACTATAAAAGGAAATGCATAATTATCTTTATAATTTGAATTAGTTTGAATTCTTTTTTCAGTATTTAAAAAAGAAAAATTTAAAAAACCTAACATTTGTAATGAAAAAATAATAATAATTAATCCTGCAACAATTCGTAATTCATTTGAAAAGAAAAGAAGCACGTTTCCTATTGCAGAGGCAGCAGCTCCAAGTGTTATAAAAACAAATGAGAAACCTAGTGAAAAAAGAATAGTTTTAGTCAAAACTATTGATTTGTCTTTATCTATTTCACCTAAATCTTTTCCAGTAATATATGAAATATAACCTGGGATAATTGGAAGTACACAAGGGGTGAGAAAACTTATAAATCCTGCCCCAAAAGCGAACACAAGTTTAATGATCATATTACGTTTATATTTGCCTTTAAACTTTACCGCAATTACAATATTGGCTCATGATAATTAAATACGCAGGTTTTTTATTCACTCTTTTATGGTCATACACTTTCATTAAATCTCAAAGTATTTTTAAAAAAGGATCAGGTATTTTAATTACTTTATTTGTAACCAATATATCCTGGTTCACATTTATCGCAGCTTGCTTTTATGGTCTTAAAAATTTTAGTTTTTACCACGCCCTTCTTGGTATAGCCCTAAGTATCGTTTTGGTTCACTTGGCTTTTTCTCGATTAACTTTATTCATCAATAACAAATTTCAGGATAAGAACACTCTTTTAAA
The DNA here is from genome assembly GCA_902572475.1 of uncultured Pelagibacteraceae bacterium. Taxonomy (GTDB): domain Bacteria; phylum Pseudomonadota; class Alphaproteobacteria; order Pelagibacterales; family Pelagibacteraceae; genus Pelagilacustribacter. The sequence continues at coordinate 68,176 of CACGGB010000001.1, forward strand.
AATCAAAACATTTATTGAATATTTAATTTTAGCAGCAGTTGGATATTTCATATTTTTTTAAAAAGTATTAATTGTAGATAGAACTTTAAAATTTTTATCAGTTATGACGAGTTCACCGGATCTTGTTGTTTCTCCGGTTATTGCCAAGATAATCACATAATGTGTAACTAAAACTAGATTTCCTCCATTGCCTTTCCAATTATTTACATATTTTTTTAAGTCTTTAATCTGCTGTTTTTCATTTTGGTCGTATGGCGGAGTATAAGTAGAATTTAACGCAGAAAATTCTTTGAAATTGCCAAAAGCATATTTAGCGGTATCTTTACATCTACACCACTGGCTTGATAAAACTTTATCAATTTTAACTTTTTTTTCTCTAAAAAGTTTACCAATTTTTTTGGCTTGATTAATTCCCATCATGTCTAAATTTCTTTGAGTTTTACAATCTTCAATTTTAAATCCTTCTGGGTCTCCGCCCCCAGGAGCTTTAGCGTGTCTTATTAAAATAATTTTATCTCCATCCTGAGCTGGTTTCCAATTTTTTTCTAATGCGTAAGTATGAAGTGAAGTTAATGAGAATATGATTATCAGTAGGGAAATAATTTGCTTCTTCATGGTGGATGAAATGATAATCTTACAAACTTGTGTCGCCTTGGTCTAGAGGACATGACAAGTCAGATTATAATTTTTTGATAAGTTGTATTAAAACACTTATTTGGTTTGTGTATAACTACTCGCCTTTTGGTTTAAAGACTAAACATATACCATTGTTACAATATCGTTTTCCAGTAGGTTTTGGACCATCATCGAAAACATGACCGTGATGACCTCCACATTTTTTGCAATGATATTCAGTTCTTGGGTAACCAATGTGCATATCTTTTTTTTCTTCGAATACCCCTGGAATAGATTCGAAAAAAGAAGGCCAGCCTGAACCACTCTCATATTTAGTTGTAGACTCAAATAATTTTGTTCCACACCCAACACAGTGATAAGAACCCTCTCTTTTTTCTTGATTTAAAGGACTACTACCTGGAGACTCTGTTCCCTCTTGTTTTAAAACATAGTTTTGTTCTGGAGTTAAATTTGGATCCCAATCTTTACTCATCTTTTACTTTATCGTCTACACCATAAGGTCTGAAGCTACCTTTATTTTCCAACTTGACTGCTTTAGCAGGGATGCCGACCATCGTTGCGTTTTCTGGAACATCTTTTACTACAACTGCGTTAGCTGCTATTCTAGAATTGTTACCAACTTTAATTGGTCCGATTATTTGTGCACCAGACCCGATCACAACATCATTACCAATCGTAGGATGTCTTTTCTCATGTCGTTGTCTTTCGCTATCTATGCTAGGAGAACTCCCACCTAAAGTAACATTGTGATAAATAGTAACGTTGTCTCCAATTTCAGAAGTTTCACCAATTACTACACCCATACCATGATCAATAAATAAATTTTTACCTATCTTTGCTCCAGGATGAATTTCAATACCTGTAAAAAATCTTATTGTTTGTGAAATAATTCTTGCTATTAAGTCGAATCCAGCCTTGTAAAAAAAGTTTGATATTTGATGAAAGAAAACTGCCTTAACTCCTGGATACGTAAGTATGATACTAAGTATAGATTTTGCCGCAGGATCTCTTTTTTTTATAGATTCTAAATAATCGTTCATAAGATGTATATAATGACTACTTGATAAATTTAAAGAAGAATATATATAAATGCGCATGAGTAGCTCATTTCATTTGGCAATCCCAGCTGGAGATTTAAAAAAAGCGGAGGCTTTTTATACCAATATTTTAGGATGCAAAACTGGAAATCGTGAAGACGGTAAATGGGTCGACATAGATTTTTGGGGTAATGAACTTACCTTGCATCAAACATCCATGAAGCTTCCAAGAGAAAGACACGACGTAGATATGGGCCAAGTTCCAGTTCCACATTTTGGAGTGCATTTAAAAAAAGATGTTTTTAATAAAATTAAAGCAAATATTGAAGCTAATAAAATTAACTACATCGACAAACCTTACACTAGATTTGAGGGTACTGAATTTGAGCAAAATACATTTTTTATTGAAGATCCAAACGGAAATGTATTAGAGTTAAAAACGTTTGACTAATAAATCAAATTCATTCATTGAAAATAAAACTCAGTTAATCCAATATTTTAAGGATGGGATAAAAAAAGATACTGATCTTAGAATTGGTGTTGAGCATGAAAAATTTCTTTTTAATAAAACAGATTTAAAAAGAATTAATTATGATCAAATTAAGAAAATATTTGAAATTTTAAAAGATAAAGGTTGGGAACCTCAATTTGAGAAAGATAAGTTAATCGGGTTAAAAAGACAAAATCAAAAAATTACGACTGAACCTGGGTTTCAATATGAATTATCAGGTGCGCCGTTTAAAAATATACATTCAGTTTGTTCAGAAAATAGTTCTCATTTTAATGAACTGAAAGAAGTTTTTAAGTCGACAAATATTACTACTTCATCAATTGCATATGATCCATTTAATAAATTAGCTGATATCCCTAAAAGTCCAAAAGAGCGTTACACAATTATGACATCTGAAATGCCAAAAGGTGGCAAATTAAGTTTAGATATGATGTACAAAACTGCAGGTATTCAGATTAATTATGATTATATTTCTGAAGAGGATTTTGAAAAAAAATTTAAAATCGGTAACTATTTAGCTCCCTTAACTATTGCTCTTTTTGCAAACTCTCCTTTTAATGAGAATAAACTCTCAGGTTTTTTATCTTATAGAGGAAAAGTTTGGCAAGAAACTAATAGAGGTGGAATAATGCCAATCACTTTTGAGAATGTTAATTTTGAAAAATATATTGATCATGCAATCAATTACCCAATTTTATTTCTAAAAAAAAATGAAAAATATTACTCGCCAAATGGTCAAACTTTTAGGGATTTTTTAAATGGCAATTTAAGTTTTTTAAAAGGAGAAAAACCAACTTTAGAAGATTTTGAAAATCACTTAGGTACTATTTTTACTGAGATAAGATTAAAACAGGTTATAGAGTTTAGATCTTTAGATACATGTAATTTCGGTTGTATTTGTAACGGTCCCTCTTTCTTTACAGGATTAATTTATGGATCTTTAGATGAGACTTATGAAATAATTAAAAACTGGAAAAAAGAAGAGGTAATGGTTGCATATTTAAACGCGCCAAAACAAGGATTAAACACTTTGCTAAAAAATAAAAAATTAATTGATTGGGCAAAAATATTTTTAAACTTGTCAAAAAAAGGCTTAGAAAAAAGAAATGAGCTGAATAAAAGCGGGAAAAACGAGACAATTTATTTAAAACATATAGAGGAAATTATTAGTAATAAAAAAACTAGAGCAGAAATGCTAATTGAACAATATAATAAAACAAAAAAATTAGATTTTTTAATTAATCATGACGAAAATTTTAGCTATTCAGGGTTCTGATCTTAAAAAAGTAAATATCAAAACTGATACAACTATTCTTTTAGCATCTGAAGCACAAAAAAGAGGCTACAAAATATATTATTTTGAACCAGAAAATTTGAGTTTTTTAAATGGAAAAGTTTTAGCTTCTTGTAAATATATAAAAATAAATGAAAATAAAAAGAAATTCTACTCATTGCTAGGAACTGTAAATTTTAATTTAGAAAAATCTAAAGTTATATTAATCAGAAATGATCCCCCTTTTGATAATCGTTATTTATATTCAACGTTTTTGCTTAACCATATTTCCAAAAAAGTAAAAATAATCAATAATCCATCAGCAGTAAGAAATGTTTCTGAAAAGCTTTTTTCTATTAATTTTATGAGGTATATGCCTCCTACTCTAATCAGTGAAAATCTTAATGAGATTAGGAATTTTTTTAAAAGATATAAAGCTGTTGTAGCCAAACCTATTAATGGTTTTAGTGGAAATAACGTTATTCTATTAAAAACTTTTAATGCTAATAAAATAAAAAAATTAATTAAAACGCATAATCATGTATTTTTTCAAAAATTTTTACCTGGAGTTTCTAAAGGAGATAAAAGAGTATTCATTATTAAAGGAAAGATTGTAGGCGCAATATCTAGAGTGCCTAAAAAAGGGAGTATTTTATCTAACATGAGCAAGGGAGCTCTGGCTAAGTTAACTAAACTTACAAAAAAAGAGGTTAAAGCAAGTAAAGTAATTGGTAAATTACTCTTTAAAAATAAGATATATTTTGCAGGGATAGATTTCGTACAAGAAAAATTAATTGGCGATATTAATGTTACTAGCCCTACTGGACTAGCTGCATATAAAGAATTATCTGGAATAAATCTTGCAAAATTGTTCTGGAATAATATTTAATTCATAGTTGACAAAATCCTGAATTTCTTGCTATAAATTATTTAGCGCTGAGTTAAGGCAACTTGCGGGCGCTTTATAAATCCTGCTAAAGCGCATAAGTCATTTAGACCACCGCTTTAGTCGGTGGTTTTTTTTTGGAAAATCTGAAATTAAACCGGGTATTTGAACCATATTGTACACCTGGCATATGCCGAAGTACTAAAAAGGAGAAGATGAACAGAATTAAACTTCGTTCATTCTTCTCCAGAAAGACGGAGAAAAAATGAACGAAACAATAAGAGAAACAGTAAGGGGGAAAATCAATGTCTGATTTTAAACATCCGGAAACTATAGGCTTACATGGTAGTGATTATAGAGCTGATCCTACTACAACAGCTGTAGCAGTTCCTATTTACCAAACAACCTCTTACCAATTTAAAAATGCAGAACATGCTGCAAATTTATTTGGTCTAAAAGAGTTTGGTAATATTTACACACGTATAATGAACCCGACTGTAGATGTGCTAGAAAAAAGAGTTGCAGCGCTTGAAGGCGGTGTAGCAGCATGTGCAGTGGGATCAGGCCAAGCAGCTTCAGCAATGTGTATTCAAAACTTAGCACAAGCTGGGGATAACATTGTTGCTTCGACTGATTTATACGGAGGTACAGTTAACTTGTTCAAAAATACTTTAAGGCAACAAGGTATTGAAGTTAGATTTGCAGATCCTGCAGATCCAAAAAACTTCGAAAAAGTAACTGATGATAAAACAAGAGCTTACTATGGTGAGACTCTTCCAAATCCATATCTTCGTGTTTTTCCAATTAAAGAAGTTTCTGATATTGGTAGAAAAAAAGGTATTCCTTTAATTATCGATAACACAGCTTCGCCAGTAATATGTAAACCTTTAGCTCATGGAGCTGCAATTGTAATGCACTCTTTGACAAAATATATCGGTGGTCATGGTACTTCAATTGGAGGAATAATTGTAGATGGAGGAAATTTTGATTGGATAAAAGATAGAAAAAGACAACCTCTATTAAATGAACCAGATCAAAGTTATCATGGTGCAGTTTGGGCAGATGCAGTTCCACAATTAACTGGTGCTAATATCCCATTTGTTATCAGAGCAAGAGTGGTTTTATTGAGAGACTTAGGAGCTCCATTAAGTCCATTCAATGCTTTTCAAATCATTCAAGGTTTGGAAACTGTAGCTTTAAGAATGAAACAACACTGTAGCAATGCAGAGAAAGTTGTGAATTTCTTAGATGGTCACAAAAAAGTTAAAAAGGTTATCTATCCAACTAATTATCAAGGTGAAATTAGAGATAGAGCTAAAAAATATATGCAAGGTGGTTATGGATCTTTAATAGGTATGGATCTAGGAACAAAAGAAGCAGGAGCTAAGTTTATTGATAACTTAAAAATGCTTTACCACGTAGCAAACATTGGTGATGCTAGAAGTCTAGCAATTCACCCAGCAACAACTACTCATAGTCAATTAACTGAGCAAGAAATGTTAGCTGCTGGTGTAACACCAGGTTATGTGAGATTATCTATAGGTATAGAACACCCAGACGATATTGTTGCAGACATTAAACAAGCCTTAGCAGCTTAAAGTTGATTAGCCCCATCTTTTTGGTGGGGCTAAAATTCAAATTACCTTCTTTTATGGATATCCGAATTTTTAGCTAAGTCTTCTATTTTAGAAGATTTCACAATTTTGTGTTTTATAATTTTATTTTTTGTGTTTGATATATTCTTTTTTAAGATTTCGCAAAGTTCAGATTCTGTTGACTCTAAAAAAGTTACACATTTAGACTTTTTTCTTTCAGGATTGTGTTTTTCAACATATGCTACAACATGCTCCATTGGGCTTTTACCTGTTTTTTTTTTAACACCATAACTAAGAGCTGAGCTTGAAGCAGATTGGATTAAATTTCCGCCAGATAAAGTTGATGTAGAGGCAGGACCTAATAAGGCCATGGACTCGGCGCATGCGTTCAAAAATAAAAATAAAGAGATTAAACTTAGAATTTTTTTCATTATTTCCCTCATTGGCCTTATAGCTTTTTTAAATAAAAAAAAAACAAATCACTTGACCAGTATGAGTTTATCAACAATTAACCTAAAGTTGAATCCTCTAATTTGATATTACTCTGATTGGCTTGTTATTAAGACAAGCGATCAAATTTTCGACCATTTGAACATAAAACTTTGAGTAATTTTCAGCGGTAACGTATCCAATATGAGGTAGGAGCAAAGCATTTGAAAGAAATCTCAATTTATGATCTTGAGGTAGGGGTTCTTTATCATATACATCTAATCCTGCTCCAGCTATTGTTTCTTCTTTTAGTGCTTCAATTAAGTCATCTTCATTTATTATACGTCCTCTTGAAGTGTTAACGATAAAAGAAGTTTTTTTCATCATCGTGAGTTCCTTTTTTGTGATTAAATTTCTATATCTATCTCCAAAGACAACATGAATTGAAATAATATCTGAATTTTTTAATAAATCCTCTTTTGACATTGGTAAAACTCCAAGATCATTTGCATGTTTTAAATTTAAATTTTCACTCCATGCGCACACTTCCATCCCAAAAGCTTTGCCAATTTTAGCCACCTGAGATCCAATTTTCCCTAAACCAATCAGGCCTAATAATTTTCCTTTTAATTCAAAACCTATTGATGTTTGCCAATAACCCTGAAACATATTGTCAATTTCTTGTTTCATATTTCTTAAAAGACCTAGAATTAATGCCCAAGTAATTTCAGCTGCAGGATTAGAATTGATTTCAGTTCCACAAACTAGAATACCTTTTTTTTTAGCAGCTTCAAAATCAATAGCTTTATTCCTCATTCCAGAGGTAAAAATATATTTAAGCTTAGGTAAACCATCTATTAATTCTTTTGTAATTGGTGTTCGCTCTCTCATTATAAATATTGCTTCAAATTCTTCTAGGGCAGCTATAGTTTCTTTTGAACTAAAGAATGGTTCATTAAAAACTTTAAAGTTAATTTTATCTTTATACTTTTTTAAATCTATTATTTGTTTAAAAGCATTTTGATAATCATCTAACACTGCAACTTGGATCATTGAGTTTTCCTGTTTGATAAATAAATACCAGTTATTATGAAAGTTGCTCCAATAAAATGAAATAATTGAAATTTTTCTTTAAAAATTACAATTGCCATTAAAGCACTGAAAAGTGGCATTAGTTGAATAAACATTGAAGATCTGTTTGGACCTATTAACTCAATAGCTTTTTGCCAACAATAATAAGCTGCAATCGCAGGAAAAAAAACCACATAAATTAAGATTAAAATGAAAGCTTTATTTGTCTTTATATCTAATCCAATTGATTGTTCATAAAAAAATTGTGGAACTAAAAATACTAATCCTACGGTAACCATAATTTGAATTAATGAAAATTGAGATAATTGAAATTTATTTTTTTTAAGTAAAGTTGAATATAAAGACCAACTTAAAACACAGACTAGCATCCATATATCCCCTTTATTAAAACTTAAAGAAATAATTTTTTGGATGTCAGCGTTTGAAATTATTGTTCCAACTCCAAAGATTGATAGGAGTAATCCAGATAATTGAAATAAATTAGTATTTTCAATTTTCATTATTGATGAAAAAATTATTATCATTGGAGGAATAGCAGCTAACATTAGAACTGCATTTATAACTTGAGTAAAGTTTAAAGCAAAGTAAACAACTGAATTGAAGGTACTGATTGATAATATTCCCATTAAACCAATTACAAGAAAGTTTTTTTTAATATAGTTTTTCTTTGCTATAATTTCTTTAATTGTAAAGGGTATTAATAAAAACCATACCATTACCCACCTTAAAAAATTTAGAGTTAGCGGTGGAACTTCAAATAAAGTTGCAAATTTTCCAACAATAAAATTTCCTGACCAAAATAAAGCTGCTAAAGTAAGAAAGGTATAAGCTAAATAATTTTTTGACAATAAAAACCTAGTTAAATCTTTTTGAACTGTATGGAGATAAATCTAAATTAGTTTTTTCTCCTGCAACAATTCCAGAAATAATTTTGCCTGTTATAGCGCCTAATGTCCAGCCTAAATGTTGATGGCCAAAAGCATATATTATATTTTTGTTTTTTAATGAAGGGCCTAAAATAGGCAAAAAATCTGGTAAAGTGGGTCGGAAACCTAACCACTCATCCTCATGTTTTCCAAGTTGAGGTAAAAGCTCTTTCGCACATTTAACCACGTATTCAATTCTTTTTTTCGATGGAGGATTTTCTAGACCTCCTAACTCTACCGTTCCAACTGCTCTTAAGCCTTGATTCATTGGTGTCATACCAAAGCCACGATCCAAAAATATAACTGGTCTAGAAATAAGTCTATCCTGATCTTTGAAATGCACATGATATCCACGTTCGGTATCTAAGGGTATATTCTCTCCCAATTGATCTGTAAGTTTTTTTGAAAAGGCACCTGATGCAATTACTGTTTTTTCAAATTTATATTCCTCATTTTCTGATTTGATAACCGTTTCATCTATAGTCAGTTGTTCTATGCTTTTTATGTTTGTTTGAATAAATTTGCCTCCTCTTTCTAAATAAAGTTTAAATATCCTTTTTAATATTCCGTGTGGATCTCTGGCATGCATAGCGCTCTCATATATTACGCCCGCGTCAAAAACTGGTTTTAAATTAGGTTCTAGTTCAAGGACCTGTTTCTGAGTTAATAATTTCTGTTCAATTCCAAGCTCTTTGCGAACTTTTATCTCTAAGTTTCTGCTTTTTAAGTTTTTATTAGTCCAAACGTAAATAATTCCTCTCTTTTCAACTAAACCTTTGGTGTCTATTTCTTGAAATATTTCTTCATAGGCGTCATTTGAAAGACTTAAAATTTGATGCATATATTTTGCTGTATGCATCATTGATTTTTGATTGCAATTCTTAAAATAATTCAAAAACCAATTAAACATTTTTGGAATATAATTCCATTTCAAAGCTAGAGGACCGTAAGAACTAACGAGCATTTTTGGAACATCATATAAAATATCTGGACGATTAAATTGCAAAACGGCGTAAGGTGAAAAATGTCCGGCATTTCCATAAGACGCAGGTTTATATTCTGCAGATAAAGGGTCTTGACGATCAAATATTGTTACTGGAATACCTTTTTTTATCAATTGAAGGCCAGTACAAACTCCTTGAATTCCTGAACCAATTATACCAACTGACTTACATTTATAATTTTCCATAAGGAAATTATATTTCAATATCAACAATAATTGTAGTGCGGTAGATTAGGCTAGTACTTCTTTGTTTACAACTTCTGGTCTGTCTTCAGCCTCGGAAGGTTCTTTTTTATCTTTTTTCTTAAATAAGAAGTCACCTGTTAAAGTAGATTTAGATTTATTAGTTTTTTTTATATAGCCATCAATATCTGCGCCATTTTCAGTTTTTAAATTGTTACCAAACTCTATGTCTCCTTTTACTGTGCCAGTAGATCCTATGACTATATCTTGACCTGAAACTTTGCCATCTAAGTGGCCATGAATTTCAACGTGCTCACCTTCAATTGTTCCGGTAATTGATCCAGTCTCTCTAATTATAATCTCTTTTGAATAAACTGGACCTTTTACTAAACCAGCTACATCAATAGCTCCCGAGCTATTTATTGTTCCTTCGATGCTTACTGTCTCACTAATTAAAGATCTTTCTGAATCTGTGAGTTTATTTTTTTTGTCTCCAAACATATATTTTTTCATAAACTAATCACCTCTTTAGATAATATACAAGTATTTATTAAAATCAAATTTGACCAAAATAGGTTTAATTTACAGGGGTATCTTTGTAAACTCTACAAGACATAGCCACGCCTAAACCAAACATAATTGCCATCATAGATGATCCCCCGTACGACATAATTGGTAATGGAGAGCCTACAATAGGTAATAAACCCAATACCATCATCATATTTACAACTACATATATGAAAAAAGCAGTTGCAAAACTATAACAGTATAATTTTCCAAAATCACTTCGAGTTACATTTCCTATTAAAACTAATCTCCAAACTATAATTCCGTAAAGTAACAAAATCAATAATGATCCAAAAAAACCAAACTCTTCTGAAAAAAGTGTGAAGATAAAATCAGTATGTTTTTCCGGTAGATAATCTAAATAACTTTGTGAACCCTGTAAAAAACCTTTACCAAATAAACCTCCAGATCCAATAGCAATTTTTGACTGTATAATCTGATATCCTGCTCCTAAAGGATCTTTTTCTGGATTAAGAAAAGTTAATATCCTTGACTTTTGGTAAGGTTTCAAAAAGGAGATTGCTATTGGCAAAAGTGCAAGAAATGCCAAACCAGAAAAAGTGAAAAATTTTACTCTCACACCTGCTAACCAAGCTACAGTAAGACCACCAGCAGCAATTAAGATAGAAGTTCCTAGATCTGGTTGTGTAGCTACTAAAAGTACAGGTGCAACTAAAACAACTACTGGTAAGAATAAATATTTTAAACTATTCAGATTTTCTATTGAGGTACGATGATAGTATTTAGCTAAGAATAAAATTAATCCAATTTTCATAAGCTCAGATGGTTGGAGATTCATAAAATATAAATCTAACCATCTCTTTGAACCTGAAGAAGTAAGTCCAAAATATTTTACTCCAAGCAATAATAAAAAAATTAAAATATAAATTAAATAACTTTGACTATGCCAAAATCTAATTTGTATGAAGGAAAATACTAAAAACATTGCAAAGAAAACAAAAAACCTAAGTATATGACTATTAGTATGATATTTAAATTCTCCTCCATCAGTTGAATACATTGCCAAAATGCTTACCAACCCAAGTATAAAAATTGAACAAACTAAAATATAATCAATAGATAAAATTTTATCTTTTAAACTGAGTGAAGATTGAATTGATCTTGATCTATACATTAAACTGATTCTCCCGTGAGGCTGTTTATACGTTGTCTTAAGTCATGGCGTTCGAGAACTTTTTTTATAACTTTTTTTGCTATAGGAGCGGCTGCTTTTCCACCTGATCCTCCATGTTCTACTAAAACGCTGATTGCATACTTAGGATCATTATATGGAGCAAAGGCTACAAACAACGCGTGATCTCTATCTTTGTAAGGTAAGCTTTCTTGTTTAACTTCTGCCTCACGCTGAGCTTCAGTAAATCTTTTAATTTGTGATGAACCTGTTTTGCCAGCAAAGGTAAACTTTTTGTTTTCTAATCTATGCCTGTAGGAAGTTCCACCAGGTTCATTAGATGAAGAAAACATTGCGTCTTTAATTAAATTAATATGCTCTTGGTTTTTAAATAATGGTTTTAAATTAAAATTAGAAACTAATAGATCTGTTGGTAAAGGATCATTAGGATTCTCATTTTTATATTTAATATAATCTCTTAATTTATTATTTTTTTCATCGAAAATTATTCTTGGTTTTATCTCAAAACCTCCATTAGCAATTTGTGCGGTCATTAAACAAAGTTGTAATGGTGTGCTTTGAAAATAACCTTGACCTATTCCAGAATGTAAAGTCTCTCCCAAATACCAATTTTGACCTATAAATTTTTTTTTCCATTTTGTATTAGGAACTACACCTGCTTTCTCTTCGATAAAACCATTTAAAACTTTTTTACCCAAGCCAAATCTTTTAGCAGTTTCAGATAATCGGTCTACTCCAAGTTTTCTTGCTACTTCATAAAAATAAACATCGCAAGATCTTTGTATTCCTTTTCTAAGATTTACTATTCCATGTCCGTCTTTTTCCCAACAATGAAATTTTTCCCCATAAAGCTCAATTTTTCCTTTGCAAGTGAAGGTGTCTAAAGGTTTAATTATACCATTTTCAAGAGCACTCAATGCTACCAGAGTTTTAATTGTTGAGCCTGGAGGATACAATCCTGAAAGTGTTTTGTTTGTCAAAGGTCTCTTTTCATTTTTAATTAAGCTATCCCAGTAATTTTTTTTTAAGCCATGAACAAATTCATTTGGTTCAAATGTTGGGGAAGATACCATAGATACAATATCTCCGTTATAAACGTCCATAACACAAACAGCTGCAGCCTTATCCTTTAAAAGCTCACTAGTAAACTTTTGGACTTCGAAATCTAAAGTCGTCTTAAAACTTTTTCCTGATTGACCTTCATTAATTAAAATTTGTTTAATTCTTTTTCCAAACGCGTTTACTTCGTACCTTTGGAAGCCAATTTTTCCTATAATTTCTTCATCTAATTTTCTCTCTAGTCCAGTTTTACCTATGCTCATTCCTGGTACATGCAAATCTTTTAAATATTTCTTAGTTTGTAAATCTTTTGCACTGACTTGAGACACGTAACCTAATATATGTGCAGAGGAATTATCGGGGTACATTCTAGCAACCGAAACTACTGGTTTTACACCATCTAACTCATGTAAAAATAAATTTAATCTAGAAAATTCTGACCAAGTTACATTATCTGAGATAATAATTGGTTCCCAAGGTTTTTGTTTAGCAATAACTCTTTTCAAATAAAAAAGTTTTTTATCTGTGATATTTAAAATTGTTTTTAATCTAACAAATAATTTTTCAATATCTTTTGAATTTTCAGGAATCAAGTGAACTTGATAAACTTGTTCATTAGATGCTATTTCTTTATCATAAAAATCTTTAATTACACCTCTTTCAGGAGCTAACTTCCACTCTCTAAATCTATTTTTATCCGAGAGCGTTTTATACTTAGTTCTCTCATTAATTTGTAACGAGACGAGTCTTCCTACAATACCAAACATCACAATAGCTTTGGCCGCTGTTAGTAAAAACATTCTTCTACTTATTAATTTTGATTTGATTACTGTACTTCCAGAACTTGGGCTAAGCATCTCGTGTTCCTACAAATGTCATTAGATAAATATTAAATAGAAACCAAAAAACTGGAAACATAAACAATGTAAAAAACATATTATATCCAATTTTTGAGTAAGTGAATGATAGATCTGAAAAATTATTTAAAAGTGAAAAGAACAAAATATTTGAAAAAATCATAGCCATAAAAAAAGTAAACCAATCAGAGGCTATAGTGGTATTTACACTTTTATTACGCACATAAGTCCCAACAAATATAATAATTAGATAAGATAGAGAGCTTATTCCTAATGGAAATCCCATGACAACATCATTAATCAGCCCAGCTAAAAAAATATGTCCGTTTGCCATGATCTCAGGTCTCTTCAAAACCCAGAAATAAATTAATATAATTTGAAAATTAAGTGTAAAGATTTCAAAAATATTTTCCAAATTTGTATCAACTTCACTTATGCAAAGATAATAAAGTAAAATAAGAGGGCCAGAATTGTAGATCTTGTTTAATATTGATGTTTTAGCCATTACAGGCCTTCCTTTTTTAGCAAATTTAAATTTACTGTCACAAAGGAAAGTTGATTTGGATCCACAAATAACTCTATATCTCCTTGGTCATTAGTTTTGCCTATAGGTGTTCCAGGTGTAAATATTCCATCTTTACCAGATGCAAAAATATTTAAATCTTCAATGATTTCATAATCTTCAGGTAAATATTCTAAAATTGGATTAGTTGTACCGCTACCAGATAGAATTGCTTGCGTTCCCTCATCAAGTGTTACAGGTATTCTGCTATTTAAGTCATTCAATAATAAAACTCTAGATGACAAATAATTTGTCTCAACAACTCTACCAATTAAATAATTATCCTTTGTAACTGGCATTCCTTTAAGAACACCTGCTCTGGTTCCTTTATTGATTACTATTGACTTTAAAAAAGGACTATTTTTATCAACTAAAACTTTAGCTAGTAAAATATTGCTTAAATTTTTATTAAAATATTCAGTTTCTAAAATTTTTTGTAAATTTTTATTTTCATCTTGTAAAAACTCAACGTTCAATTCGAGTGATTTAAATTTCTCAATTTCTGCTCTTAATCTTTTATTTTCTTCTATAACATTAAAATAATTTGAAAGATCTTTACTTGCTTGAGGAAAAAATCGAGTAGGTGTAGAAGCTAAAAAAGTTACTCTATAAACTACGTCATTAATAAAACCTCTAACAGGTTTAGTAAATTTTACTCCATAAACATCTAGGAAAAAAATTATTAAAGCTAAAAAAATTAGAGAGAGGACTGAAAATTTTTGAGCTCCTCCTCTTTGAAGAAGAGCAGAACGAAAAGCTATGCTAAAATCATCTCTACTTACTGACATTTATTTTTTAAAAATAAATTAGTACTCAGATAACATAGTAGAAAACAATTCTTCGTTCTCTAAAGCTCTTCCTGTTCCAATAGCAACACATGATAAAGGATCATCAGCTATAGTTACGGGCAAACCAGTATCTTGAGAAATTAATTTATCAATATTTTTTAATAAAGCTCCACCACCTGTTAAAACTAAACCCATATCAATTAAATCTGCAGATAATTCAGGAGGAGTATTTTCTAAAGCTTCTTTTATACCACCTAAGATTTGATTAAGAATTGGCATCAGTGCTTCGCAAGCATCTTTTTCGGTAAGTTCTATCTCTTTTGGTGTTCCAGATCTAATATCCCTTCCTTTCATTAAAAAAGTGTTGTTAGTTGATGGAATAGCTGTACCTATTTCTTTTTTTATTTTCTCAGCAGTTGAGTCACCAATCATTAAATTCATTCTTTTTCTCATATATGCAATAATTGATTGATCTAGAGCATCACCAGCTACTCTTAAAGATTTTGAATATACTACTCCACCCAAAGACATAACGGCTATTTCGGTAGTTCCACCTCCAATGTCGACAACCATTGAACCAGTAGCCTCAGAAATTGGAAGGCCAGCTCCTATTGCTGCAGCAATTGGTTCTTCGATCAGTTGAACTTTTCTTGCTCCAGCAGCTAATGCAGAGTCCTGAATGGCTTTTCTTTCAACTGGAGTAGATCCAGTTGGAACGCATATTAATATTCTTGGATTGGCAAATGCATTTTTTTTATGAACTTTTTTAATAAAGTGTTTGATCATCTCCTCTGTCACTACGAAATCTGCTATCACACCATCTTTAAGAGGTCTTATAGCTGAGATATTTCCTGGTGTTCGTCCTAACATCGTTTTAGCTTCGTCACCCACTGCAAGAACTGATTTTTTACCTGCGTCCTCAATCACAGCTACAACCGAAGGTTCATTTAGTACCACGCCTTGATCTTTTAAAACAACTAGAGTGTTTGCTGTTCCCAAATCTATTGCCATGTCTTGTGACCAAAACGAGGACAATCCTGTTAAACCTTTAAACATATTTACCTTTCTATATTTGTGCGCTTAGATTTTCATCATCCGGCGCCGTTTTTTTTCTTTTGATTATTAATTTGTTTAGTGCACTTAAATAAGCATTTGCCGAGGCAACTAATGTATCGGTATCAGCAGCTTGACCAACTGTAGTTTTACCTTTTTCCTCTATTCTAACACTCACTGTAGCCTGTGCATCAGTTCCTTCGGTAACAGCATGCACATTATAAAGAAGAAGTTTTACATCATGTGCATAAAGTTTCTTTATACATTTAAAAATTGCATCAACAGGTCCATCTCCTGTATCTGAAGCGCTTTTTACTTCTCCAAAAATTTCTAAAGTCATATCTGCCTTTTGAGGTTCGCCTGTTCCAGCAAATACTTTTAGTGATTTGAGTTTTATAACGTTGTCTTCTGTAACTAAACTATCATCAACAAGTGCAGCAATATCTTCATCATAAATATGTTTTTTCTTGTCAGCTAAAATTTTAAACTTTCCAAAAGCGGTGTTTATAATATCATCTGTAACATCTACATAACCCATATCTGATAACTTATCTCTGAAAGCGTGTCTTCCTGAATGTTTGCCCATTACTAAAGAAGTTTTTTTAACTCCAACACTTTCTGGTGTCATAATTTCATAAGTGTTTCTATTTTTTAGCATTCCATCCTGGTGTATTCCTGATTCATGTGCGAAAGCATTTTTTCCTACTATTGCTTTATTAAATTGAACAGGAAATCCAGTAGCGTTTGAAACTACTTTAGATGCTTTACTTAAAAGTTTTGTATTTATATTAGTTGTGTAAGGCATTAAATCATGTCTTGTTCTCATAGCCATTACAACTTCTTCAAGAGCAGCGTTTCCTGCTCTTTCTCCTATTCCATTTATCGTACATTCTATTTGTCTTGCTCCAGCCATTACTCCTGCTAAGGAGTTTGCAACAGCTAATCCTAAATCATTATGACAATGTGTAGAAAGAATCGCTTTATCTATATTTGGAACTTTATTTATTAATGTTTCAATAATCTTTTTAAATTCAGAAGGTACAGTGTAACCAACAGTGTCAGGAATGTTAATTGTTTTTGCGCCACATTTGATTGCAAGTTCAACTGTCTTACACATATAATCCATGTCCGTTCGCGTTCCATCTTCGCAAGACCATTCTACATCGTCGGTAAATTTTCTAGCATACGTTACACTTTCTTTTATTGACTCTAAAACTTCCTCGGGTGATTTATTTAATTTATGTTTCATATGAAGAGGGCTTGTTGAGATAAAAGTATGAATTCTAAAATTTTTTGCATGTCTTAAAGCTTGATGACAAGCGTCTATATCTTTTTTTGTAGCCCTAGCTAATCCAGCTGGTATAGAATTTTTTAAAGTTTTACTGATTTCAGTTACAGCCTCAAAATCACCTGGAGATGCAATCGGAAAACCAGCTTCAATAACATCCACTCCTAATTCATCAAAGACTCGTGAAATTTGTAATTTCTCCTCTAAACTCATTGATGCACCTGGCGACTGTTCTCCATCACGCATAGTAGTATCAAAAATTATAATTCTATTTTTATCTGTCATAGCTAAATTAATGTAAAAATTTAAAGCACCTTATATTACAATCAAAGCTAGAATTTGCAAATAATTATGTAGCTCTAGATAGTGCTAAAGACTCAGATTGGGTTAATTTTTATCTTTATCGACTAGTTTATTTTTACCAATCCATGGCATCATCGCTCGAAGCTCTTTTCCAACCTTCTCAATCGGGTGTTTAGCCAAATCTTGCCTCATTTTTAAGAAGTTTTTTTGGCCTGATTTATGCTCGTCCATCCACTGCTTGGTAAATTTTCCTGATTGAATATCTTTAAGAACTTCTCTCATCTTGTCTTTTGTCTTGTTGTCTACAATTCTTTTTCCTGAAACGTATTCCCCGTACTCTGCGGTATTCGAAATTGAATAATTCATGTTTGCAATTCCACCTTCGTAAATTAGATCTACGATCAACTTAACTTCATGGAGAGTTTCAAAATATGCCATTTCAGGTGGGTAACCTGCTTCTGTTAAAGTTTCAAAACCATTTTTAATTAACTCAACTAAACCACCACATAAAACAGTTTGTTCTCCAAATAAATCTGTTTCACACTCATCTTTAAAAGTTGTTTCAATAATGCCGGCCTTACCACCTCCCACAGCTGATGCGTACGATAACGCTAAATCTTTTGCTTTTCCTGAACTATCTTTATGAACGGCCATTAAACAAGGAACTCCCCCACCTTTTTGATATTCACTCCTGACAGTATGTCCCGGGCCTTTTGGAGCAACCATAAAAACGTCAAGATCTTTTCTTGCATTAATTAGATCAAAATGAATATTTAATCCATGAGCAAAAGCTAAACTTGTTCCCTCTTTCATTCTTTGTTCGATATGATTTTTATAAATTTCTGATTGAAGTTCATCAGGTGTTAACATCATAACAACATCAGCCCATGCAGCTGCATCTGACAAAGACATTACTTTTAATCCAGCACTCTCAGCTTTTTTAATGCTTGTAGATCCCTCTCTTAAAGCTACAACAACTTCCTTTACTCCACTATCCTTTAGATTCAATGCATGAGCATGTCCTTGACTTCCATAACCAAAGATGGCTACTTTTTTATTTTTAATAAGATCTTTATTAGTATCTTTATCGTAATAAGTTTTCATATTTAATTAAATATTTTTTGTCCTTTTGTCATAGCAACCGCGCCTGTTCTAGACGTGCTTATAAGGCCTAAACTTTTTAAATCAAGTGCTAATTTATCAATCTCAGCTCTTAATGCAGTTACTTGTATTACAACAGAATTATTCGTTTTATCAAGGATCACAGGATTAAACTTTTTACAAATTTTTTTAACTTTTTCAATCTTTTTTTTATTTCCCAAAATTTTAAATAAAGCTAATTCTCTAAACAAAATATCTTTTTCCCCTCTTCTAAAGTCAGCAACTTTATGGACTGGAACAAGTTTTTTTAGTTGTAAATTTATTTGTTCAATCACTTGAGGTGTTCCCTCAGTTACAATTGTAATTCTAGAAATATGTTTTTTTTTATCAACTTCAGCAACTGCTAAAGACTCAATATTGTATCCCCTGCCAGAAAAGAGTCCTGCAATCCTAGCAAGAACACCTGCTTCATTATCAACCCATACTACAATAATATGTCTCTCTATTTTTCCAATTTTACCAGGAATACTATAAGCAGATCTAGACTTTGCCATTAAACTAAAATTTTCCCTTCGTCAGAAATTTCCTTTTCTTCTTCAGGGCCAAGAATCATTTGATTGTGTGGTTTGCCTGAAGGTATCATAGGAAAACAATTTTCAGCTTTATCTACAACACAATCAAATATCACTGGTTTATCGATATTAATCATTTCCTTAATTTTTTCGTCTAATTCGTTCGGTGTTTTAGCTCTGATACCAATACACCCGTAAGACTCTGCGAGTTTTACAAAGTCTGGCAAAGCAGCCGTATAACTTTCGGAATAATTCTTTTCATGCAAGAGTTCTTGCCACTGTCTCACCATTCCCATGTATTCATTATTTAAAATAAATATTTTTATCGGTAATCTGTATTGTACTGCTGTAGACATTTCTTGCATTGTCATTAAAACAGATGCTTCGCCAGCAATATCAACAACTAATTTTCCAGGATTTGCTATTTGAACTCCAATTGCAGCAGGAAGTCCATATCCCATTGTTCCAAGGCCTCCAGATGTCATCCATCTGTTAGGTTTATTAAATTTATAATGTTGAGCTGCCCACATTTGATGTTGCCCAACCTCAGTTGTTATAAAAGTATCTTGGTTTTTGGTTAACTCATATAATCTTTGTACAGCATGCTGAGGCTTGATAACTTTTTCGCTATTAATGAAATTTAAAGATTTTTTTTCTCTCCATTTTTCAATTTGTTCCCACCATTTTGATGTTTTTTGCTTGTTTGAGTTAACAAAGTTTTTATTTTTTTCTTTAAATCTTTTGATCAATGATTTTAAAAGTTCTGTTACATCACTTACAATTGCTAGATCAACTTTAATATTTTTCCCAATAGAAGATGGATCAATATCGACATGTATTTTCTTTGAACCAGGTGAAAATTCATCTACCTTCCCTGTAATTCTATCATCAAACCTTGCGCCAATATTTATCATTAAGTCACAATCATGCATCGCATTATTTGCTTCGTAAGTCCCGTGCATACCAAGCATACCCAAAAATTGCGGATCGTCACCAGGATAAGCACCAAGTCCTTGTAAAGTTGAAGTAATTGGAAAACCAGTTAATGAAATTAATTCTCTTAAATATTTACTCGCTTCAGGTCCGGAGTTAATGACTCCGCCTCCAGTATAAAAAATAGGCTTCGAAGATTTTTTCATTAAATCAATAAATTTATCTAACTCTGAATTAGATATTTTATGAGTAGTTTTACCATTAAGCTTTTTTTTAAGTGTATTCTTAAAAAATTTGTATTTACCTTTTTTAAATTGTATGTCTTTTGGAATATCAACTAAAACTGGTCCAGGTCTTCCTGTAGTTGCTACTTCAAAAGCTAAATGTAAAATTCTTGAAAGATCATTTACATCTTTCACCAGCCAATTATGTTTTGTACAAGGTCGCGTTATCCCAGTTGTATCACATTCTTGAAATGCATCAGTTCCTATTAAATGAGTTGGTACTTGTCCTGATATGCAAACAAGAGGTATTGAGTCCATGTAAGCATCAGTTAAAGCTGTTACTGCGTTAGTAGCACCGGGTCCAGAAGTAACTAATAAAACTCCTGGCTTACCACTTGACCTCGCATACCCCTCAGCAGAGTGACCAGCACCTTGCTCGTGTCTTGCTAAAATATGTTTTATAGATTTATGATTTTTTAATTCATCATAAATTGGCAATACAGCACCTCCGGGATAGCCAAAAATGTATTCTACTTTTTGGTCCTCTAGTGCTTTAAATACAATTTCTGCTCCACTCAATAATTTTGGCATTCTTACAATCTAGCCTAGAAATGGATTGCGTCAAGTTTTAGCTTACAACTTTTAATGATTTTTCTAAAAGATTTGATAAATTTTTCGAATATAGCTTATTCCAATTCTTCATATGGCCTCTAGCCCATGTATTTTGTCTTTTTGCATATTGTCTAGTTTTTATATTGATGAGATCCTTGCACTGCTCTAGAGAAATGGATCCCTTTAAAAAATCATTAATTTCTTGAACACCTATTAATTTATTAACTGACAAATTTTTATTTATCTTAAGCCTGTTGAATTTCTTTACCTCATTTATGCATTTATTCCTAAACATCTGTTCAGTTCTAATAGAAATTTTTTTAAGTAATAATTCCCTAGGAGGTTCAATAAAAATTTTTTTGATTTCAAAATCTAAAAAATCCGATTTTGTATTAGCAAACCAATCAAATAAAGATTTTTTAGTTTTTAACTTTACTTCATATGCTCTTTGCAATCTTTGAGGGTCAGTTTGAATTATTTTATACTTAATTTTTGGATCAAGATTTAATAGTTGCTTATAAAATCTTTTTATTCCAAGTTTTTTGTACAAATTTCTCACTTTATTTCTAGTTTTTTTGTCGATGTTAGGAATTTTACTTATACCTTTAGTAATAGTATTAAAATATAAACCAGTTCCACCAACAATTATCGGAACTTTTTTCTTTTTTAAACAAATTTTAATTTTTTTTTTTGCTTGTTTGAGCCAATCACCTGCAGAAAAATGTTT
This sequence comes from uncultured Pelagibacteraceae bacterium, assembly GCA_902572475.1. Taxonomy (GTDB): domain Bacteria; phylum Pseudomonadota; class Alphaproteobacteria; order Pelagibacterales; family Pelagibacteraceae; genus Pelagilacustribacter. Next base: position 89,546 of record CACGGB010000001.1, read on the forward strand.
TTTTACAGAAATAATTCCATAAAGATGATGTTTAACTTTACGCATTTGAACTGTGCCTGGTCGAGAAGATAAAATTGTAAACTCTTTAAAAACTTGCATACTATCTGCATTAATAATCTCACCATTTATTTTTTTTGCTAATTTTATTGCTAAATTTGATTTTCCTGACGCTGTTGGTCCTGCTAATAATATTAACTTTTTAGACAAGACTAATTTATTTTAACGCCAAGGTAACGTCTTTGATTATTTTGATTGATTACTGTTAACAGTAACGTCTTTTCCCCTTTTTTAAAGATATTATCAACCAACCTCTTTAAATCTGATGATGACTTCACGGGAGTTTTCTGAACTTCGATTATAATATCGTTTATATTGACAAGATTGTTTAATGGGCTTCTACTGAAGATTTCAGTTACAACAACCCCTGACGTTTTTTTATTTAAATTTCTCTTAGCAATATCTTCATTAGTAACATCTCTAACTGCTATTTTTAGTTTTTGGATGTCCTCAACTTTATTTACCACTTTTGTCTTCTTTTCTTTAAATTCTTCTGACGACTCTAGTCTTCCAAGAGTCAATCTTTTTGAAATTAATTTTTTATTTCTCCAAATTTTTAGTTCTACGCTTTTACCTACCTTTGTAGATGCAACTACTTTAGGAAGAGTTCTCATCGTATCAATTTTTTTTCCATCAAAATTTAAAATTATATCGCCTGCTTTTATTCCTGCTTTATCTGCTGGACTATTTTCTCCAACACTTGCAACTAAAGCACCTTGTGGTTTTTTTAATTTTTCTACATCAGCTATTTCTTTTGTTACTTCTTGAATTCTTACTCCTAACCATCCTCTTTTTGTTTCTCCAAATTTAATTAATTGATCAATCACATTTGAAGCTGCGTTAGCTGGAATTGCAAATCCAATTCCTATAGAGCCTGACTGACCTGGTGCTATAATTGCTGTGTTAATACCAATTACCTCCCCCTTAAGATTAAACAAAGGACCGCCAGAGTTACCTTGATTGATTGAAGCATCAGTTTGAATAAAGTCATCATATCTTGTGAGATTAATATCTCTGTTTCTAGCTGAAATAATTCCTGCAGTTACAGTTCCTCCTAAACCAAAAGGATTACCAATTGCAACAGCCCAATCTCCAACTCTAGCTTTGTCAGAGTCTCCAAAGCTTACTGGTTTGAATTGATCTTTAGTTTCCATTTTTAAAACTGCAATATCCATATATGGGTCAGCGCCTATCACTTTTGCTTTATATTCTTTATCTCCAACTCTTACTAAAATGTCATCAGCTCCGGAAATTACATGGTTATTTGTAACAACTGTTCCCTTGTTATCAATTATAAATCCTGATCCTAAAGATGAAGCTTTTCTTTCAGTAGGCCTTTCAAAATCTTTGAACATTTCACCAAATGGTGAACCAGGAGGAAATTGAAAAGGAAATTGATTTGTTGTTGTTCTTACCGTCTGAGTAGTAGAAATATTTACTACAGAAGGCATCAATTTATCTGCTAAATCTGCAAAAGAATCTGGAACAGGTTTTGAATGTACAAAAGAAAAATTAATTATGATTAAAAAAAATAATATTTTACTTACTAATTTCATCTAACTTTTTATATACCAAATTATTAAAAAACCGATAATCAAAAAAACAATTCCTAGAAATCTTAATTTATTTTCAGGAGTATTTTTAATTAATTCTAATATGCTTTTAATTCTTGACGGGAAAATGGCTAAAAACAGCCCTTCCACAAAAAAAATCAAGCCAATTGCGATAATAAACTCGTTCACGATGATTAATTTAATTTATCTTTTAATGTTTGGTTTAATTGACTTACCAAAAAACTTAAAGAAGTCACTGTCTGGCGATAAAACTAGTGAAGTTTCCCCACCTATTAAAGCTTTTTCATACGCTTGCATAGCTCTGTAAAAAGCAAAAAATTGTGGGTCTCTTCCAAAAGCGTCTGCAAAAATTTTGTTTCTTTGACCATCTCCCTCACCTTTCATTATCTCAGACTTTTTATTTGCTTGAGCTAAAATTACAGTTACATCTTTATCTGCTGTTGATCTTATTTTCTGTGCAATCTCAGCACCTTGTGCTCTAAATTCTTTAGCTTCTCTCTCTCTTTCTGTTTGCATTCTTTTATAGATGGCTTCACTGTTTGCTGGAGGAAGGTCAGCTCTTTTAATTCTAACATCAACAATATTTATTCCAAAATTTTTAGCTTCTTCATTAACTTGAGATTGAATTATTTGCATTTGTTTTGCTCTGTCTATAGACAATAAAGTAGCTAATTCCTGAGTACCTAATACACCTCTTATTCTAGAATTTATGATTGTGGACAACCTAGATCTAGCAACTCTTTCATTTCCAACCGAAATATAAAATTTTAAAGGATCTACGATTTTAAATCTTGCAAACGCGTCAACGATTAATCTTTTTTGATCGGCTGCAATTACTTCCTCAGGTTCGTTATCTAAGTTTAAGATTCTTTTATCTAAGTACACTACGTTTTGTATAAAGGGTAATTTGAAATTTAGTCCCGCTTTAGTAACAATTTTCTTAGGATCACCAAATTGAAGCACAATTGCTTGGCTAATTTCTTGAACAATGAATAAAGATTGAAAAATTACTACTCCAATTAATATTATAACTGGGACTATAAATTTAGCGGCTTTCATTAATTGTTACTCCCTTTTTTTAATTCTGGTAGCGGTAAATAAGGAACAACTCCTGAACCAGACTCTTTATCAATGATTACTTTGTCAATATCAGCTAAAACTTTTTCCATTGTTTCTAAATACATTCTTTCTTGTGTAACTTGTTTAGCATTTTTATACTCGTTATAGATTGCTAAAAATCTGCTTGCCTCACCTTCTGCTTTTGCTACAACTTCTTTTTTATAAGCTTCTGCTTGTTGTAAAACTTGTTCCGCTTCACCTCGTGCTCTTGGTATAACATCGTTAGCATATGCTTCGGCTTCGTTTTTTGATCTTTCCCTATCTGCTCTTGCAGCTTGTACATCTCTGAAAGCATCAATTACTTGCTCTGGTGGGTCAGCTTGTTGTGTTTGAACTTGAGTTAATTGAATTCCTGATCCATATTCATCTAAAATAAGCTGAGCTATCTCCTGAACTTCTACCTCAATTTTAGACCTTCCTTCAGTCAGGATATTTTGAATTTTGTTTTTTGCTATAACTTCTCTCATGGCCGTTTCTGAAGCTGCTTTAACTGTTTCTACAGGACTTTGTATATTGAATAAAAACTTTTGCGCATCTTTTATAACCCAAAAGACTGAATAATTTATGTCTACAATATTCTCGTCTCCAGTTAACATCAAGCTTTCTTCTGGAACATTTCCAACTCCTGAAGATCTTCCGCTATCACTAGCTGGTCTAAAACCAACATCAACTCGATTTACCTTAGTAACTTTTGGAGTAAGTACTCTCTCAAAAGGTGTTGGAAAGTGATAATGCAATCCTGGTTGAGTTGTGTTTACATATTTACCAAATCTTAAAACAACTCCTTGCTCATCAGGTAACACTCTGTAAAGACCACTTGCTACGTAAAGTAATGCGACTATTATTAAACCAATTACGATTGGTCTTGAACCTCCGGATTTACCGCCAGAAAATTTATTAATTGTTTTTTGGAAATTTTTAATTACATCGTCAATACTAGGTGGATCTTGTCTACTACCTGATCCATTGCCACCTGGAGAACCTCTACCTCCATCACCCCCTGGAGGCGATCCCCATGGTGATTGATTATTTAAAATCTTGTCTTTAAAGCTCATGACACTTTATATAGTGACTTTTCTCTTAAAAACAAGTTAAGAAGGAGCGCTATAATGTCTAAAACATTTGATAAAATTGATACATGAGCCAAAAACCACCACCAAAACAATTCGTTAAAACTCCACTTAAAGGAACAAAGTATACTGTTCTTGTGTCAAGTGCCAAAGGGGGAGTTGGTAAATCTACCATAGCTGTCAATCTTGCATTTGCTTTTCAAAAATTAGGTTTTAAAATTGGGATACTCGATGCAGATGTCTACGGGCCTTCTTTACCTAAATTATTGAATTTAAAAGATAAACCAAAAAGTGAGGATAATAAATCAATAATTCCATTAGAGAAATTTGAGGCTCAATGTATGTCTATGGGCTTACTTATTGATGAACAAACACCAATGATGTGGAGAGGCCCAATGGTTATAAGTGCAATTAAAACAATGACACAAAAAGTTCTTTGGAAAGATAGAGATATTATAATAATAGATATGCCTCCTGGGACTGGAGATACTCAATTAACTTTTGTTCAAGAAGTAAAAATTGATGGAGCTATAATAGTTTCTACTCCTCAAGATCTTGCTTTGTTAGATGTAAAACGAGGAATTCAAATGTACGAGAAAACTGGTGTAAAAATATTAGGACTTATTGAAAATATGAGCTTCTTCAAAGGCGATGATGGGAAAGAATATAAAATTTTTGGAGAAGGTGGTGTTGAGAAAACTGCTAAAGAATTTAAAAAACAATTTCTAGGTAAATTACCTCTAAATGAAGATTTAAGGTCTTCTGCTGACAATGGTGAACCTTTAACTTATGCTCAACCAGATCATGAAATTTCAAAATTACTTAAAGCTATTGCTGAAAAAATTAAACAATCTTTTCAGTAAAACCAAAAGAATTCATTAATTCATTCCATTCTCTCTTTGATAAACCTGAACTTTCATGAGAAACTTTCTCGCCTTTTGCCATAAGTTGAATTACTTTTTTACCTTTAGCAGAAACATGGACGGCTCCTACCCTGTAATCTAAAAATGCCGCATGAGTGATTGGAACCCATTTTTTTACTGTATCGAGCATTGCTTCTGCGTAAACTCTTATTTCATACTGTGCATGACTATCTGCTCTTAAAAATAAAAAGTTTAATAAATTTAACAGATCTGTTTTCCAATACCATTGAGTATAAGAATTTAATGTTAAGTTCATTCTAGCAAGTTCTCTTGCTAAACCAGCTTTACCTTCATTAATAGTTGTTCCATCGTATCTTTCATTAAGCATTTTTTCATAGTTGTCATAAGTCCTTGTCGCGTCGTCTTTCAAAATTTTCAAAACTTCATCGGCTTGCTCTCCTGAAATTAGGTCTCCTCTACCCTGACGATTGGAAGTTGATTGAGCTGAGAGTTGCTCTTTTGCAGGAATATAAAACTCTTTATCTAAAATTGAATATCTAGCTGAGTACTCATTAACGTTAGCAGTTCTGTGTCTTATCCACTGTCGTGCAATAAAAATTGGAAGTTTCACATGATATTTTATTTCACACATTTCAAAAGGAGTTGAGTGCCAATGTCTCATCAAATATTTTATAAGACCTTCATCTGTTGAAACTTTTTTAGTGCCTTTTCCATATGATACTCTTGCCGATTGAACTATGGAGCTATCATCGCCCATATAGTCTACCACTCTTACAAATCCATGGTCTAAAACTGGTAAGGCTTCATAAAGAATTTTTTCTAGTTCAGGAGATGTTACTCTTTTTGTTGAGTTTTTTTGTGCTTGTTGATCTGCAATTTCTTGCTTTTGTTCTTTTGTAAGTTTCATTTTAGAATTAATTATTGAATCTCTTTGAAAGAGTTTTATATTAATAGCGTTGGTTTTCCAACTATGACGATAAACGAATTTCGTAATAAACATCACGGACGTGGGGGCAGTACCCACCACCTCCACCATTTACAACTTACGGGGGTGAATTAGGATCGACGGGTGTCTAAAGGCTGTTCTTTCGTACGAGATGGTTCCGACGTAACGGGCTAATTTATAAATGCAAATCAAAAATTTGCACTTGCAGCTTAATTAACTTAGTTAATTAAGTTACGGGGTTTGGGGCACCTGGCAACAGAACGCCCCTTGATGTATAGTGTTCTCAACAAAGGAATCAAAAATGGAATTTATATTAATTATATTAATATTAGTTGCAGCAAACTCTTAATGCTGATTAAGGGGTTTGGGGCACCTAGCAACAGAACGCCCCTAATAGACTTATTTTAATTCGTACAAATATGACTCTATTTGAGAACCGTCCTCTAATATTATTTTTGATATAACTCTTTTATAACTATCGCCTTCGAACTCATCAATCTTCTTTATATGACTTTCTAAATATTTTGAATGAAATACCATTCCATAAATCTTTGAACCTTTGGCATTTAATCTTACAACTGGATAGCCGTAATTTGGACCTGAACTTATATTTAAAAGTTCTCCAAAGACGTAGCCTTTTTTCCAGCTACCATTTAAATTATTTAAAAAATTTTCGTGCTGTTTTCCCTTTTGAAGAGTTCCGTAGACAAATAAATTGTCGATAACTTTCATTTTTTTTTTAAGTTAAAAAATATATTTATCTATCAAATAAATAACTATCCCGGTAGCAATTCCTAATAGAATCCAATGGTAATTGTTTTCCATCATGCTACAAATTTATTTAGATCAGGTTTAAAATAATTTGGTCCTTTCATAACCTTGCCTTTTTCATTATAAATTGGCCGGCCATCCTCACCTAATTTGCTCATATTAGAACTTTGCACTTCTTCAAAACATTTATCTAAATTAATTCCAAAAGCATGTCCTGCACCGTATGTAACATACAAAATATCAGTTAAAGCGTCTGCAACTTCTTTGATATCTTTTCTTTCCATCGCAATTCTTAATTCTTCAAGTTCCTCTTTTATTAAATCATATCTAAGTGTTGTGATTTTATCGTTAGGAAATTCAGCTTTTTGCTTTACTTCTTGGCCAAAAGTTTTCATAAATTTTCTAACTCTTTCAAAGTTACTCATTTATCATCCTTTTAATTTATTATTTTTTAAATAAAGTGTATTATATCAAAGAATCAATAATGAAATACAGAACTGAATTTGATAGTATTGGAAAAATAAAAGTACCTGGTGATAAGTTTTGGGGCGCATCCACGGAAAGGTCAAATAAATATTTTAATATTGGTGATTTTCTAGTCAGACCATTAGTTATCCACTCTATTGCAATAATTAAAAAAGCTGCTGCGATAGTTAACGCAAGAAATAAAGATTTGGAGCCCAGAATAAGTAAGTACATAATTAAAGCAGCAGAAGAGGTAATTAAAGGAAAACATGATAAACACTTTCCTCTTAAAGTTTGGCAGACTGGGTCTGGCACTCAAACAAATATGAATGTGAATGAAGTAATCGCGAATAGAGCTATTCAAATGATGGGTGGTAAAATGGGGACCAAAAAACCTGTGCATCCAAATGATCACGTAAATAAATCCCAGTCAACAAATGATGTATTTCCAACTGCAATGCATATTGCGATAGCTTTAAAAGCAAAAGAAAAACTTTTACCATCTTTAAAGATTTTAGAGAGAGAGTTGGCCAAGAAAACAAATGACTTCAAGAAAATTGTAAAAGTTGGAAGAACTCATTTACAAGACGCGACTCCTTTAACTTTAGGTCAAGAATTTTCAGGTTATCACTCTCAATTGAAGAAATGCATTGTTAGAATTGAGAATGCTTTAAAAGAAATTTATTTCTTAGCACAGGGAGGTACTGCAGTAGGCACAGGATTAAATACTCGTAAAAATTTTGATAAAAAAATCATTAAGGAAATATGCAAAATAACAAAACTTCCTTTCAAACCTTCAAGCAATAAATTTGCAGCATTAGCTGCACATGATGAAATTGTAAATTTTTCTGGAACGCTTAATACAACAGCTGTTTGTCTAATGAAAATTGCAAACGATATTAGATTTCTTGGATCAGGTCCTCGAGCAGGATATGGAGAACTTATATTACCATCTAACGAACCTGGTTCTTCAATTATGCCTGGAAAAATAAATCCTACCCAATCAGAAGCGGTGACAATGGTTTGTGTAAAAGTCATTGGTAACCACAACGGTATTACTATGGCTGGTTCACACGGACATTTTGAGTTAAATGTTTTTAAACCTCTTATAATTCATAATATTTTACAATCTATTGAAATTATGAGTGACTCAGCAAAAACTTTTGCACTTTATTGTGTTAAGGGAATTAAAGCTGATAAAAAAAGAATTAAAAATCTTTTAGATAATTCTTTAATGCTAGTAACAGCCCTTGCTCCAAAGATAGGATATGACAAAGCTGCAAACATTGCAAAAGCTGCTTATAAAAATGGTACTACTCTTAGGCATGAAGTTATTAAATCAGGTCTTATTAATGAAAAAGAGTACGATAAAATTATGAGTCCTATAAAAATGACAAAACCTAAATAAGTTAGGATATTTCTAAAATAAATTTTTTTATTTTTGGTAAATCAAATATTTTAAAAAAACTATTATCAAATAAGATACTCTCGAAAGTGGATTTAAAATACTTTAAATCCTCTTCTGTAGCAATATAACCATTTTTCATTCTAATATGATCAAAACTTATTTTGTTATTTAAAATATTTAATTTTCCTTTCATATCTAGGAAAAATGATTCATTTTTTTTCTTATAACTCACATCAAATTTTTTTAAAAATTTCTTTTTATCAGTGGAATTTATAATGCAACTAAAATCAAGCACTGGAAATTCTTCTAAAAGGTTAATGTTACTCGAACAATCAAAATTGGTTTCAGCAATTGTTAATTTTTTTGAAATATTTAATCTTCCGTATGCTAATTTAGATTCAATATCGAGATTATCAATTACATCAGATCTGAATGTGTTTGATTTATAAGTAATTTTTTTATCAAAATTTAATTTTTTTATTAATTTTTCGTAATTCAAGACTCTGTTAATTCTAATATTGTTTAAAATTTTTTTATCGAATTTTTTAATTTGTGACTCTAAACTGATTTTAAAAAAAGGTGATAATTCAATATTACCATTACTATCAAACGATAATTTTTTATCTCTGAAAAAAAAGCTACTAATCTTAATTGACTCATAATCGTAGAGAAAATCTATCTTATAATTTGATTTTAAAATACTTCCTTTTAAAATTCCAGAATAAGAAGCAATCGTATCGTTATCTAATAAATTTAATGTAGCTGATATTCCTGTGTCTAATAATATAAAATTTATACTCCTTAAATTATCCAATAACTTTATTTTAAAATTTTTGTTAAAAATCTCTCCTTTTATAATATTTCTGTAATAACCATAGTTTGAGAGGCTAACATTGTTAAAATCAAGAATAATACTTTTAGATTCTGTTATTTCAATTTTTAAACCTTTAAAATATATTTTTTTGGTCAGTATCGAAGATTTTTTTACTTAATAAATTTATTTTTTTAATGTCAGTTTTTATAAGACTGTTTAATAATTTTATTTTTCTTACTTGGAAATTGTCGTAATTATAAATGCTGATTAACTTGGGAAATACTAATAATTTTTTTACTTGTAACTTTGTTTCACCTGATAAATAATTTGCAGTTAGATTATCTATCTGGAGGTGAGGAGTTGGAAAGGATTTAAATTTAATACTTCCTATTTTTTCTATATCTATTCCATAGCTGTTGCTTAGGTTTGAAAAAATAACAAGCTGTTTTTTTTTATAATCAAAAAGCTTAGGAATTGTTAAAAACAAGACTATTGCGACAAAAAAAATTGCAAAAAGGTATCTCAAAGAAAAAATAAATTTAAAAAATCTTGAAAACTTGTTGTTAATTATTTTGTAAATTTTATTTATCATTTTTTTTATTTTTTCAAGTAGTATATAAATGAAAAATTCAGCTTATGAATGACATAGATAAATTAATAAGTGCATTAAACAAAGAACAAAAAGACGCTGTCCATAGCACAGAGGGTCCAAATTTAATTGTTGCCGGAGCGGGCTCAGGTAAAACGAGAGTTCTTACAACAAGATTAACTCATATTATCAATCAAAAAAAAAGCTTTTCCTAATCAAATTTTATGTGTGACTTTTACTAATAAAGCAGCAAAAGAGATGCAAAATAGAGTAATGAGTCACCTAAAGGGAAGTTCAAACGCAATTCCTTGGCTAGGCACTTTTCATTCGATAAGTGTTAAATTTTTAAGAAGACACGCTGAAGCTTTAGAATATAAAAGCAATTTTACAATTTTAGATACCGATGATCAGAAAAAGCTCATAAGAAATATTGTTAAGGCTGAAGATTTAGATGCAAAAAAATTTTCTCCTCAGTTAATTATGTACCATATTGATCAATGGAAGAATAAAGGTCTTTTACCTAAAGACGTGAATTTAGAGAGATCAAATTCTATAATTAAATCAATTTTAAAAGTTTATAAAATTTATCAAGATAAAACAAAAGATTTAAATGCATTTGATTTTGGAGATCTCATTTTATTTTGTGTTAAGCTTTTTGAAGAAAATAAAGATATTAAAGAAATTTATCATAATACCTTTAAATATATTTTAGTCGATGAGTTTCAAGATACTAACTTTATTCAAAATAAATGGTTAAATTTATTAGTAAACCATAACCAAAATATTTGTTGTGTAGGTGATGATGATCAATCTATTTATAGCTGGAGAGGAGCAGAAATTAAAAATTTTTTAACATTTGATAAAATATATAAAAATTGTAAAGTTTTTAAATTAGAACAAAACTATAGATCTACTAAAAATATTCTAGAAACCGCGTCTACTTTGATTTCAAATAATGCGAACAGAGTAGGTAAAAAATTGTGGTCATCTGCGAATCAAGGTGAATTGGTAAAGTTAAATTGCTACAGAACTGGTAAAGAAGAAGCACAAGGTATAAGCGATATAATTGAGAATAAAATTAAAAAAAAAGTATTCTTTAAATGATGTTGCAATATTAGTCAGAGCAATTTATCAAACTAGAGAGTTCGAGGAACGATTTCTTCAAGTAGGCATAGGTTATCGAGTTTTAGGGGGGATCAAATTTTATGAAAGAGCAGAAATAAAAGATGCAATTTCATATTTAAGAATTATAAATCAAAAATTCGATGATTTGGCTTTAGAAAGAGTAATAGGATCACCTAAAAGAGGTGTTGGAGAAAGCTCGCTAAATCAAATTTATTCATTTGGAAAAGCTAATAAATTATGTCTAGAAGACTCAATAATAAAAATTATTGAAAATGGAAATTTTAAACCAAAAATTAAAACAACACTAAGTCAGCTTATTAATATGATTCATAAGTGGCGAAAAGACTCATCAAAAATGAAACACTATGACTTGCTTAAGTTAATATTAGATGAGTCTGGATATTCTTCTATGTTAAAAAATAAAAAGGATCTAGAAAATGAGAATAGACTAGAAAATTTAAAAGAATTACTTAGAGCCATGCAAGACTATGATAATTTGCAAAGTTTTCTTGAGCATGTAGCATTAGCTACCTCAATAGACCAGGAGTGGGAGGGTGCTAAAATAAATCTTATGACAATGCATGCTGCTAAAGGTTTAGAGTTTGAAGTTGTATTTCTTCCAGGATGGGAGGAGGGGTTGTTTCCTCACCAAAAATCTTTAGAAGAGAAAGGAGACTTTGCTTTAGAAGAAGAAAGAAGATTAGCCTATGTAGGTATTACTAGAGCAAAAAAGGAAGCATACTTGTCTTTTGCTATGAAAAGAGCTTATCATGGTGACTGGATGGACGCACTTCCCTCAAGATTTATTAATGAAATACCAGATGAAAGTGTGGAAAAAAAATGAAATTGGAATTTTAGAAACTAATGATTTTGATTTTAATCAAGATGACTCAATTGAATATGATGAAGAGTACAGAAGCCCAGGCTGGGATAGATATAGAAAAAATAAAATGCTTAAATGGAAAAAATAAATAAATTAAAAGATACTTTTCAAAGAGAAAATATTGATGGCTATATTATTTCTAAAAATGATGAGTTTTTTGAAGAGAATGTTTCTGACTTTAATGACAGACTAAATTTTATTTCCAACTTTTCAGGCTCCTATGGTTTTTCTCTTGTTCTTAAAAATAAAAATTATTTATTTGTAGATGGCAGATATACTTTACAGGCAGTTAAACAAAGTGGAAACTTATTTAAAATAATTACTTTTCCAAATAAAATGCCTGTTGATATTTTTAAAAATAAGAAATTAACTATAGGATTTGACCCAAAACTTTTTACCAAACAGTTTTTTAACGTCTTCTTTAAAAATAAGAATTATAAATTTAAACCGTTAAAAAATAATTTAATTGACCAAATTTGGAAAAGAAAAACCAAAGAAAATATTTCTCAGTTTTACACCTTACCGGAACACTCTTCAGGATTGAGTCGTAAATCTAAAATAAGAAAAATTGCTAACTTATTAAAAAAATGTAATGCTGATTTTCAATTTATTACAGCGAGCGAGAATAGCGCTTGGGTACTCAATATTAGAGGTAATGATTCAAAATATATTCCAATACCACATTGTTACATTTTAATCGACAAAAATAAAAATGTTCAAGTTTTTTGTGATTTAAAAAAAATAACTTCAACTTTTAAAAAGAAATTCAATCAAATCAATTTTACTGATATTAGATATGTTGATAAAATTCTTGCGAATATTAAAAAGAAAAAATTTTTAATAGATAATAAAACGTGTTCTGTTTTTTTAGAAAATATTATTTTGAAGAATAATCAAATAATTATTTTTGAAGATCCAATTTATAATTTGAAAGCTATTAAAAGTACAAATGAAATTCAAAATATTAAAAATGTTCATATCATTGATGGTATCGCTTTAACAAAATATTTATTTTGGCTTAAAAAAAATTTTCGTAAAAAAAAAATTACTGAGATTAGTGGATCTCAAAAACTATTAGGGTTTAGGAAAAAAAGTAATAAATTTAAATCGTTAAGTTTTCCGACAATTTCTAGTAGTGGACCTAATGGAGCTATAATTCACTATAAACCAAATAAAAAAACAAATAGAATCTTAAAAAAGGGAGATATTTATCTAATTGACTCAGGTGGGCAATACGAATTCGGAACTACAGATGTAACTAGAACATTATCTTTAGATAACTTTGATAAAAGAATAAAAAAAATTTTTACTAGAGTGCTGAAAGGACATATCGCTGTTGCAGATTTTAAAATTAAAAAAGGAACAACTGGTTCAAATATTGATCTTTATGCTAGGAAGTTTCTAAAACAAATAGGTTTAGATTATGCACATGGAACTGGACATGGTGTCGGCTATTTTATGAATGTGCATGAGGGGCCGCAAGCGATCTCAAAAAATAACAAGATCGAATTTAAAGCAGGGATGGTGGTTTCAAATGAACCCGGTTATTATGAAAAAGGCAAATTTGGAATAAGGATTGAAAATCTTATTTACGTCAAAAAAACAAAAAGAAAAACTTATTTTGAGAATCTTACTCTTGCACCAATAGAAAAAGATTTAATTGATAAAACTTTATTAAATAAAAATGAGATAAGATGGATTAACGACTATCACAGGAAAGTATTTGTCAATCTTAAGAATGCAATGAATAGAGAAGAAATTTTAGAACTTAAAAAAGCTTGCTCAGCTATTTAAGATTTTATTCCACTCTTTTTCAAAAATTATTTTTATTTTTAATTTATAAGCTTGATCTAATTTTCTTTTTGTAGGTTTCGAATTTCCTACAACTAAGATATCCAATTTTTTAGATATTGAGCCTAATACTTTGCCTCCATTATTTTCTACTAAAGATTTTGCTTCGGATCTGCTCATATTTTCAAAGCCTCCTGTAAACATTAGCCTCTTATTAGAAAATTTACCCGTTTTATTTTTAATTGAATAATTGTTTACCAAAAGTTGATTAATCAAGTTTCGAGTAATTTTAGTATTAGTTACGTCTGAAAAAAAATTCTTGATTGATTCAACTTGTGTCTCTCCGATACCATCTAACTCTGCTAAATTTTTAAGAATATTGTCTATTTTATCTTTTTTAAATAGTTGTGAGAATTCCTTAATTGAAATAAAAAAAGCTGCAATAACTTTTGCATTCTCTTGACCGATGTGTCTTATCCCAATTGAATAAATAAGTCTTTCTAAACTTATGATTTTTGATTTTGATATTGCGCTCTTTAAATTTTTAATTGATAGCTCTCCCCAGCCCTCAAGATTTTTAATTTTATCAAAGTCTAATTTAAATATGTCAGATGGTTCTCTAATCAAGTTTAAATCCCAAAACTGTTCAACGACTTTTTTTCCTAGCCCTTCAATGTTGAGTGCTTCTTTAGAGACTATGTGTTTTAGTTTTTCTTTCGCTATAAAATTACATTCATAACCTTTTACACATCTTCTAACAGCATCCTCTTTTTTTTGCGTCTTGCTAAATTCTTTTTTTGTAGGTGAACCACATAAACATTTATCAGGGAAGATAAATTTTTTACTATCTTTTTTTCTATTTGTAAGATCTACAGAGACAACTTGGGGAATAACATCTCCAGCTCTCTGAATTAAAATTGTGTCACCTATTCTTACGTCTTTTCTTTTAATTTCATCCTCGTTATGTAATGTTGCATTTGATACAACTACTCCACCCACATTCACTGGATCGACTTTAGCAACTGGCGTAATAGCTCCTGTTCTTCCAACTTGTATAGTAATATTTCTAATTTTTGTTGAGGCTTTTTCTGCTGAAAATTTGTAAGCGATCGCCCATCTAGGAGCATTAGAAGTGTTTCCCAATCTTTTTTGTAATTTCAAATCGTTAACTTTGTATACTAAGCCATCTATGTCATAATCTAATGTAGATCTTAGGTTATCAATTTTTTTATGTTGTTTTTCGATCTGCGCTAAATCTTTTAATTTTGTAGATAACGGATTTGTTGAAAAACCCCAGCCATCAATTTTTTTTAAAAATTCAAGTTGTGTTGAAAATTTCATTGGCTCTATTGCTCCAAAGCCATAAGCAAAATATTTCAGAGGAATTTTAGAAGTTACATTTGGATCTTTTTGCCTTAAAGATCCTCCAGCTGCGTTTCTTGGATTAGCAAAATTATTTTTGATTGCCTGAAAATCGGTTTTACTTATAAAAATTTCACAACGAATTTCTAATAAATTTGGTACATCTTTATCTTTAATTTCTTTTGGTATTTTAGAAATTGTCTTTAGATTTTCTAAAATATCTTCACCTACTAAACCATCTCCTCTGGAAAGACCTCTTTTCAAAATACCTTTTTCATAAACTAAAGTTGCAGAAATTCCGTCTATTTTTGGCTCAGAAAATAATTCAATATTAATATCTTTATAATTTAAAAAATTTTTAACCTTTTTTAAAAAATCATTCATGTCTTCATTGTTAAAAGCATTTGATAGAGACAGCATAGGCTTTAAATGTTTTATCTTTTTGAATTTTTTAGCTGGTGTAGTGCCAACTAGATTTTTTGTTAAATTTAATTTTTTAAGAAAAGAATATTTTTTTTCTAGTTCAAAAATATTTTTTTTTAATTCATCGTATTTTGCGTCTGTAATTTTAGGATTATCATCGCTAAAATAAAATTTGTTATGATCTTTTAGTTCATTTATTTTTGATCTAAAGTTTTCAATTATTTTAGATTTATCTTTCATTAATGTTATTTAATTAACTCTATGATTTTATCGAACAAGCTACTATCTTTTTCCAGGCTACCTATTTCTTTAATTTCATAGTTTTTGTTTAATATCTTATAGGATTCTTGAAACCATTCACTAGAATTATAATTGTAACCAAGAATACTTGCATATTTTTTTGCCTCTTTCTCCAAACCGATATGATAGTGTAATTCGACAAGCCGATGCAATGCCTCCTCTACAAAAATTGTTTTATCGTATTTTTCTAAAATATTTTTTAGTCTGTTAATAGCTGGTATCCATTTTTGAACTGAAATATAGTATTTTGCGATATAGAGTTCTTTAGCAGATAATTGATTTTGAATTAAATCTTTTTTAAATCTTAAATCAATTGCATATTCTGACTCGGGAAAATTTTTTAAGAAAAAATTAATTTTGCTATCAGCTTTTAACAAGGGTCCAAGATCTTTTTTTTCGTCACTTATTTGTTCAAAATAAATAATTGCTAATAAGTAGTGTGCATATATTAAATGTTTATCCGCAGGATATGTTTTTAAATACCTTGTAAGATTCTCTTCAGCTTCTCTATAAAAGTTTATCCCGTACAAAGCAAAACTAGACATTATAGCTGACTTTGCAGCTAAATCTGGATTTTCAAAATTTAACTCAGCTTCAGAAAATTTTTTGTTTGCAAGGAAATAGGCATTATCTTCAAAAGCTTTTAAGCCTTCTCTATAAGATTTATAAGGATCTATTAAATCTGTTGGTTTGTAAGTAGCCTCTTCTTTTTTTGCACATGAATTTAAAATTAGCAAAAATATTATTAGACATCTTAACAACATTATAAAATTAATATCAGATTAAAAAAAAAATAGTATTATTTTTTAATAACGTTAAGCGTTGACTACTAATCCGATTGATTGATTTTGAGGAGTTTTTTCGATTAATTTTTCTTCTTTAACTTCTATTTCGATACAAGATTGCTTACTAGTGAAAATTTTTTTTAAAAATGAGTTTGTTAAAAGATGTCCTCCTTGCTCACAAACTACTTTACCAAGAATTCTATATCCCGATAAAACAAAATCTCCCGCTAGATCTAGAATTTTGTGGTTCACAAATTCTTTTTCATTTCTCAAACCGTTCTTATTTAGTAATTTATTATTTCCAACAACAATCGCATTATCCAAAGAACCCCCTTTTGCTAATCCAAGTTTTTTAATTTTTTCAATATCTTCAAAAAGACAGAAAGTTCTCGAGTTATAAATTTCTTCTAAGTCATCTGTTTCGAAATTGACTATATTTCTTTGCTTACCAATAATTTTATTATCGTAATTTAATTTAAAATCTACCTCCAAAGCAGATTCATTCGGCTCTATTGAAATCTTTTTTTTATCTTCAATCAATTCAATCTTGTTTATTATCTTCAGATATTTTATTTTATTTTTAAGTGTCTTTATTTCAGTTTTATTTAAAGCATCTATAAAATTTTTAGCTGATCCATCCATAATTGGAACTTCTTCATTATTAATTTCTATAATAGCATTATCAATGTTAGCAATATAAAGAGCTGCAAGTAAGTGCTCTACAGTTGAAACCTTAACGTCTTTTTCATTTTTCAAGGTTGAACATAATTTAGCAGATGAAACGTTTGCATAATTTGCCTTGACTAGGTTATTTTTTTTCAGATCTACTCTTTTAAAAACTATTCCTTGATCACCTTCTGCAGGAAGAATAGTGATTTTTGTATGTACACCTGAATGAAGTCCGACGCCCTCAAAACTTACTGGAGTACTTATAGTAGTTTGGTAAATTCTTAACATTGGAGGTTTTATACATAATTTTGTCGTAGCTCTTAAAACAACTAATGTTTCTAAAAATAACAAAAATTAATTAAAAATTTTGTCAAAGAATCTTGATATTACTGACTTTTTCTTCTTAACTATGGGAAGTGCTTCTTTCTTCCACCCATAATGAACAATTCTAATAGCTGAGTTGTAAATGTCACTTAAAGAAAAGTCACTTGTAAATTTAAGATTAAATTGATCTTTTTTTGAAAAATTTTTTTTATAGTATTCACGAAAACAATTTAAATTAGATTGATCATTTATTTTTAAAAAAATAGATAAATTGTTTTCTAAAAAACTAATGACATTAATATTCTTATAAATTATAACTTCAGATAATTCTTCTATTCTTGCTTTCGCAACATCAAAAATTAATTTTTTTCTTATTTTTCTAAAGTTTTGAGTTCCAAAAAATTCTTTTTCAACAATCTCTGAGTCTAAATCTTTGTCTGAAAACTTTAAACTAAGCAGAATTTTTTTAACTGTTTGGCTATTTAAGCCAATAACTTTTGAAATATCATTCAATATAACATTTGATCCAAATTTAAAGTTTTGAATTAATTTTAATGCTGAATTCTCAAAATAAATTATTTCAGTATCATTCTCATTAATTTGAATTTTTAAAAAAGTTTCAAGATTTAAATTTTTGTTTATAATGTTCACACCATCTAAAAATTTTTTTGATATTACTCTTTTTAATCTTAAATTACAGTTTTCTAACACTTTATTTAAATTTTTATAATCATTGTTCTCAATTAAAATAAAAGACAGTTCTTGGCTGTAGAGATTACCAAATAATCCTATTGGCAAATTATCTATTTCTTTTTTATCTAAAATATATTTTGAATTTAATATATGAAGAATTTTTTTTTGATTTTCAACCTCACTTATTTTTAACTTTAGTTGATTAAGTATATATGTAATGTTTTCTTTACTCAATTGTGATCCATTGAGTTTTTTAAAACCTGTAAAGTTGATAGCACAACTTTCAAAACAATCTGCAACAAAAATAACTTCTTTAAAAATGAAATTAATTTTTTGTTCAATTAAATAAACATTCTCTTTAATTATATCGCTTACTAATTTAAGATCGCTAATCTTTTTATCACTAATACCTTGAATAGGTTTTTTAATTGTATGAACTAATTCCAAATTTTTATTTTCATTTAAATCACCGGCAATAAATATAAACTCAGAATTATTTACCTCGATAAATAAAATTGGTTCTCGAACTGACATTATCTATTTTAAGATAAGTTGATCTTTTATTCTATAATCAAAAGATTTAAATTGTAGAAAATTTGCTTGATCTTTTAGATTTAAGTAGTTTAATAGGCTTTGACTATAGTTATTAATAGGCAACTTTATAGTTTGATTCTCTATTGTGACTAAATCCCATCTTTTTGACTCAAATAAATAAAATTTTTTAATCTCGTTTATTGGAAAATTAATTGCTATTAGATTTTTATAAAAAATTTCAAAACTTTTTTTGTCACCAAAGACTACCGGTAAATTTTTAAATTCTTTTAAATCACTAAAATTTGCTGTTCCTCCGTTACTAGTAAAAAAAGATTTGATTTTCTTGTTTTGCAAGACAGCTATTGGTTTCTTTTCGAAAACCCTTATTTTAATCTTATTAGGATAGATTTTTTTAATTTCAAAACTTTCAATAAAATCTATATCGTTCAATTTTATCTTAATTTTTTTTGAATTTAGTAAAAAAAGATTTGTATCATACAAAAAATCTAAATTTTTTTTTATGTTTTTTTCATCAACAATATGGTTATTTTCTATAATAATTTTTTTAATAGATAAATTTGGTATTAAACTGAAATTGGTTTGAATCTTATAAGTGCTTAAAAGTAATAAAAGAAATAAAGCAATTGAAAAACGTTTTTTCATCTATTAATGCTTGCATCTAAAAGAATTTTCTCAACTAAATGTTCGAAGAAAAGTCCAGAATAACTTGCGATTTCAGGAACTAATGAAAGACTGGTCATTCCAGGCTGAGTATTTAGTTCTAAAAGATAAAATTTATTTTTAAAAAATTTAAAATCTGTTCTCGTCACTCCTTTACAGTCCAAAGCTAGGTGTGCTTTTAAAGCTAGTCTTAAAACCTCACTGTATTTATTTTTTTTTATCCTTGCAGGCATAATATGTTCAGTTTTAGCAGATTTTGTATATTTGGCTTTATAATCGTAAAATGATCTACTAGGAATAAGTTCAATAGCTCCAAGAGGTTTATTGTTTATAATTGCAACTTGGACTTCTTGGCCACCTATGTATTGTTCAAACATTAATCGATTATATTTTTTGAAAAGAAATTTGGTAAATTTTTTTAATTCTGTAAAATTTTTTGCTATTTTAACACCTAAGCTTGATCCTTCATTTATAGGTTTAATTACTATCGGAAAGGAAAATTTTTTTTTTGAAAAATTTTCTTTAAGACTTGAGGTTTTTATCTGATCTTTTTGAATTACAAAATAATTTGGTGTAGAAATCTTATTCTGTATAAATATCTTCTTTGAAATTACTTTATCCATGGAATTGTATGAGCTTATAACACCCGAATGAGTGTAAGGAATCCTTAAATATTCAAAATAACTTTGTGCAACCCCATCTTCTCCATCTTTACCATGTAAAGCATTAAAAATAATGTCTACTTTTTTTTTATTAATCAAACTAAAATGTTTATGCTTAGGATCGAAGGTAGATACAATATAATTTCTTTTTTTTAGAGCTTTGACACAAGCTTTTCCACTTTCAAGGCTTACTGCTCTTTCCCCTGAGGTTCCACCGAGAACAACTAGAACTTTTTTTCTTTTTTTTTTATTCACCTATAATTTTAATCTCTAATTCAAGATTAACTCCAGTTTTCTCTGCCACTCTTTTTTTTACTCTATTAATTAATTTTTCAATATCAGTTGCGCTAGCATTTCCATTGTTAACAAAAAAATTACAATGTTTATTTGAGATTGAAGCATCACCTTCTTTTAATTCTTCACACCCAGAGTCTTTTATTAATTTCCATGCTTTTCTTTCGCTACTAAGATTTTTAAATGTACTTCCACATGTTTTGATTTGACTTGGTTGAGATAATTTTTTTTCCTCGATAAATTTTCTTTGTTTTTCTTCAATTAAGACTTTATCTATGTTCACCCCTTTTAATTTGACAGATGTTATAATTAAATGATCAGGTAAATTAGTGCCTCTATAGTAAAAATCTATATCTTTTCGTTTTATCTCTTTTTCTTTACAACTATGAGTGTCAATTACATTTATTGAGTCTAGAACTTTTGAAATATCATTTCCATAACAACCGCTGTTCATAATTACAGCCCCGCCTATTGAACCTGGTATACAAGATAAAAATTCAAGGTTTCCAATTCCATTTTCTTTTGCAAAATTAGCAATTTTGCGATCAGGTGTGGCTGCGCCAGCTTCAATAGTATTTTTATTTGCTAAATTAATTTTTGAAAAATTAGATCCAAGTTTTATTACCACTCCTTTAATGCCATTATCTCTTATAAGAGTATTCGAGCCAGCCCCAAGAATAGTTATATTAAGATTATTTTTCTTATTGATTTCTAAGAATTGGATTAATTGATCTTCACTATAAGGTTTAAATAAGTGTTCTGCTGGTCCACCTAGGTTAAACCAGCTGTAATTAGATAATTCAACATTATGAGAAATATTTTTTTTAAACTTTTTACTTAATTCCAAAACTAAATTCATAAATTGTTTTTTAATTCTCTCATGTGTTTTGATATTGACCCAGCACCCATTCCTATTATGATTTCATCACTAATCAAATTTTTTTTCATATATTTTTCAATCTCACTAAAATCTTTAATCAAAACAACTTGAGTTTTTGAAAATTTTGATATTAAATTTGCAAAATCTATTGTTTTAAATTTAGAATTTTTCTTTTCACCAGCGGCGTACAAGGGGCATAGAAGAACTATATCTGATTTGACAAAAGATCCAGCAAATTCTTTTTTTAAAGATAAAATTCTAGAATAACGGTGAGGCTCGAAAACAGATATAATTTTTCTATTTTTATAAACATTTTTTACACTGTCCAAAATTGAGTTTATTTCTGTAGGGTGATGGGCATAGTCGTCATAAAAATCGTTTTTATTTTTTGTAAAAATCTTTGTCATTCTTCTCTGGACACCAGAGAATTTTTTTAATGATTTTTTTATTATATTTTGATCCACACCTAAATTTAAACAAACAGTTACTGCTGCTGCTGCATTAAGTACGTTATGTTTTCCTAATAATTTTAATTGAATATTTTTAATCTTTTTATAGTTTTTTTTTAAATCTTTATAAATTAAATCAAAACTCGAATAATCAACTTTGTATCTGATATTAGAAATCTTAAAATTAGCTGTTTTATCCTCACCATATGTGAGTATGTTTTTATTTTTAATTTTACTAAATATTTTTTTAATTTTTTTACTATCAATACAAATTATTGCTTTTCCTGTGGGAGGTGTTTTTTCAATAAATTTAATAAAAGATTTTTCTAAGTTTTGATAATTTTTATAAAAATCGATATGTTCATAATCTATATTTGTAACAATTGAATAATTAATTGGTAATTTCAAAAAGCTTCCATCGGACTCGTCAGCTTCAAGAATAGCCCACTCCCCTTTACCTAATTTTGCATTACTATTTAATGAATTTATTACTCCTCCATTTATAATTGTGGGATCAAGTTTTTGATCAGACAAAATTTTTGATACTAAAGATGTCGTGGTAGTTTTTCCATGTGAGCCAGTTATAATAATATTTTTTTTAAGAGAAACCACATCAGCAAGCACCTCTGCTCGTGAATAGATTGGAATTTTTTTTTCTCTTGCAAATCTTATTTCAGAGTTGTTGTTCTTTATTGCGGAAGATCTAACTAAAATTGTAGAACTTTTTACATTTTTTTTTGAATGACCTATATATACTTTGATACCTGCTTTTATACAGCTTGTTGTGTTTTTATTTTTATTTTGATCGCTCCCCTGAATTCTAAAGCCCATATTTTTCATAATTTGAGCTAATCCACTCATACCTATACCGCCGATACCTACAAAATGAATGACTTCTTTTTGACCTAAATTAATTTTTTTCATCAATTATATTTTTTAATACCTGATCAATATTGTTGTAGACATTTTTGTCAGAATATTGTCTTTGGTTTTTTGTAATTGTATCCAAAATAGAGTTATTTTTGTATATTTCTCTGATAAGAGATATCAGTTTCTCTTTCAAATCCTTTTCCTGTATTAGAAAACAAAATTTTTTTCTTTCATAGAACATAGCATTTTTTAATTGATGATTGTCTGCTGACGAGGGCAGTGGTACTGAAATAAAAGGGATATTAGCATTAGTAAGTTCTGCTAACATTGATGACCCTGATCTGGTAATTGCTAAATTTGCTTTCGAAAAATATTCTGCGACGTTATCACTAAAATTAAAAATATGACAATCTACATGATTTTTTTTGTAGAACTGTTTTAACTCTTCATTTTGCTCAGGTAGACATTGCTGATAAATTTTTAGAACTACACCTTTATCAGAGCAGTTCTTAAAAACATCAGGTAAAATATTTGCAAATATTTTTGCCGCTTGGCTACCTCCAAGAATAAGAATGCTAATTTTTTGCTTAAGATTTTGTTTGCGACCTTTGGATAAATTAATTATTTCTTTTTTAATTATATTACCTATTTCTGTAACTTTATTTTTATATTTGTAGTGTATACCCTCAATTTCCTTATTAGATATCAATATTTTTTCAGCGAAAGGCAATAAATACTTATTAGCCTTACCAATAATTAGGTTATTTTCGTAAATTAAAAATTTTATTCTTAAAATACTTGCAGCAATACAGATAGGGAAAGACGCATAACCACCCATTCCAAAAATTATTTTTGGTCTATTTTTAATTAAAAAAAAAAGTGATTTAAAAATAGAATATAAAATCAATATTAAAGAAATTAAAAAAGTTAGTATATTTTTTGTATTTATCGGTGATGAAGGTAAAATAAAAACTTTAAAATAATTTTCTTTAATAATATATTTTTCCCCCCTTTTATCTGAAATAATATCAACGTTAAAATTTTTTTCGTTTAAATGTTTTGCTAAATTATAGCCAGGAATTACGTGACCACCGGTTCCGCCAACTGCAATAATTGTCTTAATCTTGTTATTCATAAAGATATGTTTTGTTTTTTGTGTAATTAAGAATTATACCTGCTAGTATTGCACTTCCAATAAGTGAAGAACCGCCGTAACTTAAAAAAGGTAATGTCATGCCTGTTGTAGGTATTAAATTGGTATTTACACCAATATGAATAAAAGTTTGAAATATTAATAAAGTTGAAAGACCACACAATGAAAATTTAACAAGTTGATCATCTTGGTTAATACAATTTTTTATTATTCTAAAAGATATGTACAAAAAAATTAGAATAATTATTACTGAGATAATTGAACCGTATTCTTCAGAAATGATTGCGATTATATAATCTGTGTGAGCTTCTGGAACACTGTCTTTTAAAATTCCTTCTCCCATACCTTGGCCTTTTAATCCTCCAAGTTTAATTGCGTCCAAGGCTGAAGAGGATTGAAATTTATCTCCTTTACTAGGATCAATAAAAGATACAAGACGATCTGTTATATATCCAAATTTTTGTGGCATAAAATACAATAATGAGGTGAATGAAATTAAAAAAATTGAAAAAAAACTAATAATATAAAACAAACTTACGCCAGAAATAAATACAATCGCACCCCAAC
The DNA here is from genome assembly GCA_902572475.1 of uncultured Pelagibacteraceae bacterium. Lineage (GTDB taxonomy): Bacteria > Pseudomonadota > Alphaproteobacteria > Pelagibacterales > Pelagibacteraceae > Pelagilacustribacter. Next base: position 113,688 of record CACGGB010000001.1, read on the forward strand.
TTAATACTAGCAAAATAGATTGTCCTAAATCTGGTTGATCAATTAAAAGAATTATAACTGATAATAATAGTAAAAAGCTAAAAAGATATTTTATTTGGGAATTTTTTAATTTTTCTAAAGTCAAAACCTTAACTGTAGCTAAAATAAAAAAAGGCTTGAGTATTTCTATTGGTTGAAGTCTAAAAAAATAAAGATTTAACCACCTTTTGGCTCCTTTAACCTCTACTCCAATAAAAGGAACCAAAGCAAGAAAAATAAAAGAAAATATAAAGATAGGTACAATAATTTTTTTTAAAAAGGAAGTGTTTACTGAGGAAATACTGATCATAATTATTAAAGCAAAAAAAGTAAAAAGAAGATGTTTTGTGAAAAAAAAATAATAATCTTTATTCAATCTCTCACCTGCTAATGATGAAGTAGAAGAGAAAGAAAAAAATAATCCTAAGAGAAAAAGTATTATAAAACAAAAAAAAATTTTTTTATCAATATTCCTCCAATAATTTATAATTTTAAGTTTAAACATATTTTTTTGCATAATATTTACATAATTTTTTAAATGAGTTGCCTCTCTCCTCGAAGTTTAAGTATTGGTCAAAAGACGCTGAGGCTGGGCTTAATAGGATGGTATTTTTTTTTCTTTTAAACAATTTTATGTCATTTAAGATTTTGATAATTGAGTTCTTTATATTTTTTGAAATAAAAAAACTCACTTTATTTTTAAGCTGTTTCTTAAAAAAATTTGTATTTTTGCCAATTATATAGCTTCTTATAATATTTTTTCTTACATTATTTATTTTGAATTTGTCATTCTTTTTTGGAAGTCCTCCTACAATCCAAAAAATGTTCTTTCCATTTTTCAAAGCGCACTTAGATGCCTGAAACGAAGTAGCTTTTGAGTCATTTATAAAAGTGCAATTTCCCTTTTTTAAAAATATTTCATATCTATGCGGTAATCCAATGAATGATTTTAATGACTTTATAAAAGATTTCTCTTTAATTCTTAATAATTTAGAAACAGATAAAACAAACATCATATTTTCATCATTTATTTCTGATGTTAAGTAAGGATTATTAATTTTTCCTTTTAATTTTTGAAAATCTTCCATTTTTGGAATAATTACTTTTGTAATTAATTTTTTCTTTAGATGTTTTTTCAAATTTAAGTTTAAAATACTGTATTGGTTTTTTGTCTGGTTTGAAAATATTTTTAATTTTGAATTTATGTAATTTCTTATATTTCCATGCCATTCAATGTGATCGTTACTAATATTAAGTAAAATTGCATAGTCAGGGCTAATAAATTTTGAATGAGCCAGCTGAAAAGATGAGGCCTCTATTATTAAAAAATTATTCTTTTTTACATTTAAACTAAGAATTGGAGTTCCTATATTTCCACCTAGCAATGTTTTATATTTATTTTTTTTTAAAACATGTTCTAAAATTTTACAAGTAGTAGATTTCCCATTAGTTCCTGTAACAACTATACTTTTGAACGACTTTTTGAGTAAAAATATTAAATCAATATCAGTAATAATTTTTTCTTTATATTTGTTTAACTCTTTTCTTTTTTTGGATTTTTTCAAACTAACACCTGGACTTAAAACAATATAATCTGTTTCTGACAAAGCTTTTTCTAAATTTTTTGGCCTAAGTTTTTTATAAAAATGTTTATTTTTATCATCCCAAACTTTATAATTTTTAATTTTATTTTTTTTAAAAAAATTAACAATTGATTGACCTGTTGCACCTAGACCATAAACTAGAAAAGATAGTTTTTTAAAGTTTTTAGCAGAGATCATTAACTACCTTAATTTTAAAGTCGCTAGTCCTACTAGAGCTAAAATTATAGCAATTATCCAAAATCGAATTACTATTGTAGACTCTGCCCAGCCCTTTTTTTCAAAATGGTGGTGTATTGGAGCCATTTTGAATATTCTTTTACCAGTTAACTTGAAAGATACGACTTGTATAATTACTGAGACTGTTTCTAAAACAAATAATCCTCCTATGATTGCTAACACGATTTCGTGCTTCACAATTATAGCTATTGCAGCTAGAGAACCTCCTAAAGAAAGAGAACCAGTATCGCCCATGAAAATCTTAGCTGGAGGAGCATTGTACCAAAGAAAACCTAAGCATGAACCAACGACCGATCCACAAAAAATTGAAAGTTCACCAACTTCTGGGATGTATTGAATTTGAAGATATTCAGAAAAAATTGTATTTCCCACTACGTATGAAATTAATGTAAAAGATAAGGCGACTAACATTACTGGAACAGTTGCTAAACCATCCAGTCCATCTGTTAAATTTACAGCATTTGATGCTCCAATAATCACAAAAAGTCCAAATGGAATAAAAAATAAACCCATTTGCAAAATAAGGTTTTTGAAGAAAGGAAAATATAAATTGTATAGATATTCATGGCTAGAAAACTTAATCAAGATAAATAAAGTTAAGGCTCCAATTATTAATTGACCTGCAAATTTATATCTTGATTTTAATCCACTTGAATTTTTGTATTTAATTTTTAAAGTATCATCAAGGAATCCTAAGCCTCCTAGACTTAATGAAACAAATATCAATGTCCATACATAAACATTTTTTAAGTCTGCCCAAAGTAAGGTACTTGAAATTATACCAATTATAATTATTACTCCACCCATTGTAGGTGTTCCAGTTTTCTTGACAATATGATCTATGGGTCCATCTTGCCTTATTGGACCAGTAATCATTTTATCAGAGAACATTTTGATTAAGGGTGCTCCAATTAAAAAAACAATTATTAAAGAAGAGATTACTGACAGGCCAGTCCTGAAAGTTAAATATTTGAATACATTTAAAAAAGAATATTGATCAATTAGAGATGTAAAAAGGTGAAATAACATTAGTTGCCTTTAATTATTTTTTTAGCAAAATTATTTAGTCCAGTTGCGTTAGATCCTTTAATCATTAAGTAATCATTATTAGATATAATATTATTTAAAGTAAAATCTACATCTTCTTCATGTTGAAAAATATTGCCCCTTTTATTTATACTTAAACATTTAAAAGTATTCATTGATTTAACGCCTTTAATAAAAACTTTATCAATATCTGAATTGTTAATAACTTTAGATAAATTTTTGTGAAGAAATACTGATTTTTTACCTAATTCCAGCATATCACCCAAAATCAAATATTTTTTAAAATTTAATTTTTTTATATTATTAAAACTATTAATCGCGTTTTTCACAGAAAGTGGATTTGAGTTATAGCTTTCATCGATCAATTTAAATTTTTTGTTATATCTTTTAATCGTATGAATTTTTCCACGACCTTCAACTGGCTCATATGTTCTAAATTTTTTTATAATTTTTTGTATGTTTAAATTTAACTCACTTAACAATGCTAGAGAGGAAAGAACATTATAAATATTTATATTTTTTATTTCAAAATTAAAAATTTGTTTTTTTACTTTAATTAATATTTTTATTTTATTATAATTTTTTTTAATCGAAATTGGATGAATATCTGACATTTTGCTCATTCCAAATGTAACTATATTTAAATTTTTCAATTTTGCTTTTGATTTTAAATAATGAAAAAACTTGTCATCTTGATTTAAAATTATTGTGCCATTTTTTTGAATATTGTTAATTATCTCTCCTTTAGCCCTAGCTATACCTTTTATATTTTTAAAGTTTTCAATATGTGCTTCACCGATATTTGTTATGATTCCTATGTTAGGTTTGATAAGTTTGGTAAGGGAATTTATTTCACCTGGTTTACTCATACCAACCTCAAACACACCATAACTATGGTTTGGTGTTAAAAGAGATAAACTTATGGGCACACCGTATTGATTATTATATGATTTTGGAGAATGTAGTGTTTTTCCAAAATTTTGAAGTAAATCTTTGATAAGATTTTTCAAAGAAGTTTTTCCAGCGCTTCCTGTTATAGCAATAATCTTAGCTGATGAGTATTCTCTCTTCTTTGTAGCAAATGCATTTAAAAAATTGATTACATTATTTACTTTAATTGTTTTTTTTTTGAATCTTTTTATTTTTTTACTAGTAATAATATATTTTGCTCCTTTTTTTAATGCTTTCGGTATAAAACTTGTTCCATCATTATTTTTACCTTTAATTGTTAAAAAAAGATTATCTTTTTTAATTTCTCTTGAATCGATAGCTAGTCCGTGAAAATTTTTTAATTTTTTTGCTTTTATTATATTTTTTAAAATTTTTTTATTTTGCAAAAATTTTTGATTTTGATTTGTAAGAGTTTTAATATTAACCTTTAGATTTTTGACTATTCTCCTGTCTGAAATTTTAATAATCTTATCCTTGTAAATTTGTTCTTCTTCATGACCCTTTCCGGCGATTAAGATAATTTCATTTGGATTTGCATTTTGTATTGAGGTTCTTATTGCCATCGCTCTATTAGCGATGTTAAAGCAGTTGATATTTTTTATATATTTTAAAACATCTTGCCTGATCTTTTCTGGTCTTTCATTTCTCGGATTATCATCTGTAATAAATATTTTTTTACAATTTTTATCTGCTATCCTTGCCATTAACGATCTTTTCTTAAAATCTCGATCACCCCCACATCCAAATACCAAAGAAATATTGTTTCCGTAGCTAGACTTTAGAGCAGAAAGTGTTTTATGAAGAGCATCAGGAGTATGAGCAAAATCCACGAATACTCTGATATTGTTTGGAAAAGTCCTGACATGCTCTAATCTACCATTTACGTCTTTTAATTTATCTAAAATATTAAAAATTTTTTTTTCTGATAAATTACATAATTTAGCTGCTGAAATTGCCATTGATAAATTCTTTAATTGAAACTCATTTAAAAAATTAACTTTTTTATCTTTTTGTAATTTATTCATAAGAGGGTTTATGTCGATTAAATTAAGTTTTTTTCTTTTTGATATTTTTTCTAAGTTAGAAAATTCTTTTATTGAGCTGTCAGAAATTACTGTTTTTCTTTTATTGAGTATATTGTTAAATAAAATCATTTTAGCTTTTAAATAAGATTGCATAGTTTTATGATAATCAAGATGGTCTTGACTAAAATTTGTAAATATACCAGCTTTAATATCTAAATGATCAATTCTGTTTTGAAACAAGCCATGACTTGAAGCTTCAATAATAACGTTGTTTATATCTTTTTTTTTAATTTTTTGAAGAGCATCGTGCAAGACTATAGTGTCAGGGGACGTTAAATTATTTTTAATTATTTTTTTTTTGTATTTAATACCTAATGTGCCTATAGATGCTACTGGTATATTATTTAATCTTAAAATTTGAAAGAATAAATCAGCTACTGAAGTTTTTCCGTTGGTCCCAGTTACTGCTATAATATTTTTTGGCTTCAATTTGTAAAAATCGGAACATACTTTACCCAAAAAATGTCTGGTATTTGCAGTTTTTATGACCGGTATTTCTTTATGTTTATATTTACAGTTATTAGCGCAAACAATTGCTACTGCACCTTTTTTAATTGCTTCATCAATATATTTTTCACCATTAAAGTTTTTGCCTTTAATTGCAAAAAACACATATCCTTTCTTCATTTTTTTACTATTATTTGAAATTCCGTAAATCTTTAATTTTTTTTTTTCTTTTGGAAGATTTTTAATTATTTTTTGCAGCAACATAATTTTCATTAAAGTCTTCATTCTTTATGGCTAAAATTGGTCCAATTCTTTTTATTATTTTGCCTGCAACGTAAACTGAATTCCATCCTGCTTCGTTTCTAAAAGCTTTTATTTTGGTACCCCTATAGTCATATATTAAATCTTTTGCGACTTGAGGGTTTTCTAGCATTACCAATAAAGCGTACTTAGGTTCATGAGTTGGGAAAATTGATATGAAAGTATTCAAATTTTCATTTTTGTTGGAATAATTTTGTGAAGTTCCGGTTTTACCACCAACAAAATAGCCATGAATATCAGCAAGTTTAGCAGTTCCTTCTTTTTCTGTAACAACTTTTCTTAAAATTTTATTTATTTGATTGCTTGTTTTTTTAGAGATTATTCTTCCATAATCTTCCTGCTCTTCGTCTTTTTTTTTTATTAAGTTGGGTTTTATAATTTTACCTCCATTTGATATTGAAGCGTAAATAGTCGTTGCTTGTAATGGGGTTGTTGTAATTCCATGTCCGTAAGAAATGGTCTCTAATTTGCACTTATTCCATTTAAATTTAATAGGGTTTCCAACTTCCTCTAATTGAATGTCTGGATTTTTTAATAATTTAGTATCTTCGACAAATTTTTTAAATTTTTCTTCACCAATTTTTCTTGCTAGCAATAAAGTTCCTACATTCGAAGATCTAATTAATATATCTTCTACTGATAAATTTTTTGGAAATTCTTTTATATCTGAAATCTTATAACGAGAACATTTAATTGATTTTGGTATATTTTCGAGTACATAATTTGGATCAACAAGATCATTTTCCAGCGCTAGCGCAACAGTAAAAGTTTTAAAAATTGAGCCAAGTTCATAAACACCTTTGGTTATTTTGTTAATATATTTTTTATCTTCAATATTAGCCCTAATATTTATATTAAAATCAGGTAGAGAAACTAAAGATAGTATTTCTCCATTTTCTACATTCATGAGTAAAGCTCCGCCCCCAGTTGCCTCAAAGGTTTTTAAGGCTTTATCTAATTCTTTTTTAATTAAAAATTGAATATTTGTATCAAGAGTCAATTCCAAAGGTTTGCCAATGATTTTTTTATTTTTCAGGTCTTTATCAAAAAATTTTTCAATACCTGAAACTCCATAATTATCATAGTCAACCTGACCAATAATATGACTAAATAGATTTCCATGTGTATAAACTCTTGATTGAAAAGGTTCAAAAATTATCCCCTTTTCTCCAAGGGACCATAGTTTTTCTTTATCTTTTTGATTTATTCTTTTTTTTAAATAAAAATATTTACCGTTATTTATCTGTTTTTTTATTTTTTCTATTTGTAATTCAGGGAAACTCAGTCTCAATTTAATAAGAAGGTTCTCTTTATTGGTGACTAAACGTGGGTTGATTGCTGCATGAAATGATTTAACATTTCTTGAAATCAATATTCCATTTCTATCGACGATATCCCTTCTTAATAACGAAAATTTTTGAGGTGAGTTAATATTATTAAAGATTTCAATTTTATTTAGTGAAACATGAACAATTCTAATACTAAATATTAAAATTAGGCAAATAAATAAAAAAAATAATAAATAAATTCTATCTTGGAATAAATTATTTTTTTTTAAATACTTATTTATTCTGTTTGTTTCTATGTAATCCTCAAAATAAAAACTACCTTGGTCTTTATTGAAATTTTTACTTTTTTTTATTTTCATTTTGATTTCTTTGAATTGCCAATCTATTTTGTAAATCAAGGAAACTAGACATGCTCAAAAAAATTTTTGAGTATTCCATTGTCACATATCTCTCATTATCTATTAATTTTATTTTATCATGAATTATCATTGGAGATGATAGGTAAGAAAAATCTAGTTGTGACTCATTTAAATCTTTTTCTTTTATTTTAATTATCTTACCTAAATAAAGTATTTTTTTTTCGGTTTCTCTTGTTTGGTTTTTAATAATTGAGGTTACTATTAACAAAATAGAAAAAATAAATATTGACGTTAAAATTTTAATCTTAAACATTTATAGCCTCAAGATTTAAATATTTAGTAAATTTTTTAATAAAATTAGATGGATAAATAAATTGATTTTGACTTCTAGTGGCATGTCTTAGTTTTGCTGATCTCGATGGGTGATTTTTTTCTATTTCACTTTTTGTAGGTTTTATTATTTTATTAGCATATTTTTCAAATAAAGCTGTGTTATCATTACTATCTTCGGGAAGATACCGAGAGGGCCTTGATTTATTTTTTGAAAAATTTGTAAAAAAATATTTTACTATTTTATCTTCAATTGAGTGAAAACTAACAACTAGGATTTTTCCTCCTGGTTTCAAAATTTTTGTAGCTTGAATTATTCCATATATGAGCTCGGAAACCTCTTTATTCACAAAAATTCTTAATGCTTGAAAAGTTTTTGTACTTGGGTTTATTTTTGATGAAAAATTTCTTTTTTTACTTTTTTCAATTATTTTTACTAATTCATCTACCCTTGTAATTCTTTTTTCTAATCTTGCTTTAACGATATTTCTCGCAATTCTTGAGGCATCTTTTTCTTCACCTAATATTTTTATTATTAATTTTAATTGATTTTCATTTAAACTATTTACAACTTTTTCTGCAGATAAATCAGATAAACCCATCGTCATATCCAATTTTTTATTTGACTTAAATGAAAAACCTCTATTCATATTATTAAGTTGAATTGATGAAATGCCAAGATCGAAAACGATCGTATCAACTTTATGATTAATGATTTGATCTATCTGACTAAATTTTGATTGATAAAACTTAAATCGTTTTTCAAATTTTTTTTCTATTTTTCTCGCAATTAAAATTACTGAAGGATCTCTATCTATTCCTACTACTTTTGTTTTAGAAAATTTAAGAAATTCACTTGAATATCCTCCACCTCCAAAAGTGCAATCCACAAAAAAGCCTCCTCTTGACGGAGTTAAAACTTTTATGACTTCACTCAACATCACTGGAAAATGGGAAAATTCCAGTGATGGTGTTTGAGATTTCATTAATTTTTGTTTTAATCATTAAAATTTTTGTCTTCTTAAAAAAGCAGGTATCTCAAAGTCTTCGTCTTCATCGGTTTCTTGATCAAAAAGCTGCTGGGTCTCCTCGTTTTGGTCAAAGTTTTCTGACCCTGAATTCTCTTGACTTTGCTCATCTGAGAAGAGCATTGGAGTACTTTCCTCTTCTCTTGTGTTGTAGATTTGATTATTATCTGCTAATTCCATTTCATCAATTTTAGTATCTGAATTATTTTCCATATAAGATGCGCTTTCAATGGAAACTCCGGCTGGAATTTCCTCGTTCAAGCGTTTTTGAGATAATGTTGCTTCAGAGGTGCTATTTTCCTCATTGATCTCAAAACTATCTATTAAAGCGTTTTGTTCTTCGTTGCTTTTTATCTCATAACTCTCATCTAGTTTTAAAGCATTAGCTCCATCAATAGAATTAACTATATTTTGGTCAATATTTGTTCTAGAAAATAAATTGTCTGAATAATTACTGTTTCTGCCATTAGATCCACTTACCACATTTAAAACTGGTTTAGGATCTGGAGTGATTGTAGCTCCTTTTAAAGAGGTTGCTACAATAGAGACTCTAATTTTCCCGTTCATATTTTCATCTTTTATCGCACCAAATATTAATTCAGCTTCGGGATCAACTTCGGCTCTTATCTTGTTAACTGCTGCATCTACTTCGAAAAGTTTGATATCACTACCACCTGTAATGTTTACAAGTAAACCTTTTGCGCCTTGTAAAGTATATTCATCGATAAGCGGATTGTTCAAAGCTAATTCTGTAGCAGCCATGGCTCTATTTTCTCCCTCTGCTTCACCTGTTCCCATCATTGCTTTCCCGCTAGAACTCATTACAGTTTCAACGTCTGCAAAGTCTAAATTTATCATTCCAGGTCTTACCATAAGATCTGTAATACTCTGTACACCATGTTTCAGCACATCGTTGGATAAACTAAAAGACTCTTCAAAGCCAGTAGACTCATTAGCTATTTTAAAAAGATTTTGATTAGGAACAACAATCGTAGTATCCAAATGTCTTTTTAATTCTTCAAGACCTGAGGTAGCTCTTCTCATTCGTTTTGGACCTTCATATGCAAAAGGTAATGTCGTTACACCAACAGTTAATATATTCATTTCTCTCGCTGCTTTAGCAATTACGTGCGATGCTCCAGTCCCAGTTCCCCCTCCCATGCCTGAAGCTATAAAAACCATGTTGCTACCTTGAATATAGTTTACGATTTCATTGATTGACTCATCTGCAGCTGCTTGACCAATATCATGTTTGGCACCGGCACCAAGACCTTTTGTTAAATTCATTCCTATTTGTATTTTTGCATCTGCCTTACTCATTTTAAGATCCTGTGCATCAGTATTTACAGCTACAAACTCTACACCTTGCATACCAGCTTCTATCATAGCATTTATTGCATTACCGCCAGCGCCACCAACTCCTATAACTAAAATTCTAGGTTTTAGTTCTCTCAGTTCTCCTCCCCCAACATTTATACTCATTACAACTCTCCTTTCTATTTAATGTCCCATTTTAGGTTTGATCTATTTTGAAAAGCTTTTTTTCTCGCAAAAACTTTAAATTTATCAAAGTTTCCAGGTTCCCAAATTTGAAATGTTTTTCCTAATCCTACAAATAAAACATTATTTTTAATTTTTGCATGATTTAAAAGTTTTTGAGATATTGAAACTCTACCCTCGGGATCAAATTGTAAATTTTCACTTTCTGACAATACAGAAGTTGCAAAGTAATCTCTTTTTTCCTCAAAAGGATTAAGTGAGTCTATCGTGTTTGATAGTTTTTCAATTCTATCTTGAGAACAAGCCTCAAGAGCTGAATGATTGAATGAAGGATAACTTATAAAACCGTTATATCCTAAGGTATTTAAATGTGATCTAAATGTTGCTGGCACAGATACACGACCTTTCTTGTCTATTTTGTTTTCGAAACTTGATAAAAACATTTTTACTTATAAATTCTTTTTTTGTTATAATTTTCAAACTACCCTCCATTATGGGATTATTTGGGATAGTATGGGTTTTTATGAAATAGTCAATAAGTTTATAATTTCACAATCGGTACAAAAGTAGAACAATTTTATTAGATTTAAAGCCAGATAATCTATAAGCCGGGTTCTGTCATTGAAGATATCATTTCTCTAGGCTTAAATTCACACTTAAGCTCAAGCGGTTAACCCAGAGGACTAACTTAAGACTGTTTTTAGCGTATTAACGCAATGTCCTCTCTATTTAACCTTGCTCCCAGTGGGGTTTGCCATGCGTTTTTTGTTACCAAAAAACCGGTGAGCTCTTACCTCACCGTTTCACCCTTGCCTTGATAAGGCGGTTTATTTTCTGTGGCACTATCCCTAAAGTCACCTTCGCCAGTCATTAACTGGCACTGTGTCTTAATGGAGCCCGGACTTTCCTCTATTAAATTAATTAATAGCGATAATCCAATTATCTGGCGATATGCTTTTAATAAAAAAAACTTAATAATTCAAGCTAATTACTGTGACTTAGCTAAAAAATCGCTTATTAAAAGGATTTTTTGATTCAATTTTCCAGTGACATTTTTAGGTGTATACCTTCTTTGAAACGCTCTAATGATAAATCTATCACTTTTTTTAGGCACTTTTACACTATAATACCTATAACCAATTTTAAATAAATTTTTAAAAAATAAATTTCTAATCTTTACTGTTTTAGTTTGTTTAAGATCATTTCTAAAATTTTTATACCAAGAGCCTAAATTATATTCGCTTAGTTTTTTCCAAGGAAATTTTTCACCTGGATCAATTTTTCTTAATGGCGCAATATCTGAATGGCCCAAAATATTATTTTTTTTAATATTATATTTCTTTCTTATATTCTTACACAAAGCTACTAATTTGTTTATTTGTAAATCATTAAACTTTTCGTAGCCAAATCTATGCCCTTTGTTTACTAACTCGATGCCAATTGAGTTAATATTTAAATTTCGATAAGTTTTCCATCGTGAAATACCTGCATGCCAAGCTGTTTTATTTTCAGGCACCATTTGTATGATCTTCCCTTTCCTATTGATCAAATAGTGGCAACTAACTTTCGCTTTTTTATTTTTAAGTCTTTGAATAGATGCAATTTCTGATTGCATTCCAGTATAGTGAATTATAATAAATTTTATACTACTTGATTTTCGAGTTTTTTTTGAAAAGTTTGGAGATAATTCTAATAATTTCCTCATATATTATAAAAATATTATCAAATTTAGAACAAATTTAAGAGCTATTTTTATAAAGTTTACTATAGCATATATGAAAAAATTATATATATAGCTTAAATATATGCAAAAAAAAATTGTTTCCATAATTTGCGCTTCAACGCTCTTTTTTTTAAGTTCCTCTTATTCAAAAGCTACTGAGGAATGCTTTGAAACTGTAAGTAGGTCAGTTTTTAAATTTAATTTGGTTTTCGATGAAAAAATATTCGAACCTATCGCAAAAGGATACAGTCGATTACCTCAACCTTTAAAAACTGGTACAAGTAATTTTACATCTAATATCTCAAATCTCTTATCAATACCAAATTCAATCTTGCAAGGAAATTTCAGAGAATTTGGCCACTCTATAGGGAGTGTATTTATCAACTCTACAGTCGGAATTTTAGGATTTTTGAATCCAGCTGAAAAAATTGGTTTGAAACCTACAAAAGAGGATGTGGGACAAACTTTAGGTAGTTACGGAATTGGTCAAGGATGTTACTACGTACTTCCTATTCTAGGACCAACTACTTTAAGAGATTCTATAGGTCTACTTGCAGATAGTTTTATTGATCCATTTGCCCAAGTTACAATTAGAGACAAAGAACTTTTGGGTATTTCAGGAAATCATTTAGATTACTATTCAGTTAAAGGCACTACTGCTGTAAATTTTCGGTCTGAAAATTTAACAAATTTTGAAAGTTTAGAAAAAAACTCAATCGACCTATACTCATCGTTTAAAAGTATTTATCTTCAAGATAGAGAAAATAAGGTAAAAAATACTACTTCTAGTGATGATGATTGGGGAAATTTAGATAAATAAAAAATATTAATGAAAAAGTTAAGAATTTTATCAATTTCTTTTTTTTTATTATTCTTAAGTAATTCTTATTTACATTCTTATAGTTCAAACCCAAAAGAATTCGTGACGGAACTTGTGAATGAAGCAATGAGTAAATTAGCAGATAAAAATTTAACTAAGGAGGAAAAAGAACAATTTATTGAAGAAATTGCTTTAGAAAATGTAGATATTAATGCGCTGGCTCTATATACACTTGGAGAATTAAGAAAAACATTTGAAAAACAAGAGATTAAAAACTATCAAAGTGTTTTTGAAAAATATTTTTTAAAGAGTCTAACATCAAGATTGAGTGATTATTCTACAAGTATATTTGAGGTAGTGAGTTCTGATAAAAAAAGCTCAAATTATACAATTATAAGTTCAGAAGTTATTCCAAAAGACGGAAGCCCAAAAATAAAAATTGATTGGAGAATTTATACAAAAAATCCTGAAAAACCTTTAATTAGAGATTTAATTGTTGAAGGTTTAAGTTTAGCAAGGACACAAAAAGAGGAATTTTCATCAATTCTTAGTTCAAACAACAACGATATAAATATTTTAATAAATAAATTAGAAGAGTTTGTAAAAAATTAGATTATTGGTGGGCCCGCCAGGACTCGAACCTGGGACCAATACATTATGAGTGTACTGCTCTAACCAACTGAGCTACAGGCCCTCATTAGCACTTTGTTTCTTTTATATCACAAATAATTATTTTTCTAGGAAACTTTTTAATTGTTTTGATCTGCTTGGATGTTTAAGTTTTCTAAGAGCTTTTGCCTCGATTTGTCTAATTCGTTCTCTTGTAACAGAAAATTGCAGTCCTACTTCCTCTAAAGTATGATCAGTATTCATACCAATACCAAATCTCATTCTCAGAACTCTTTCTTCTCGTGGGGTTAAAGATGCTAAAATTTTTGTAGTTGACTCACTTAGATTCGATTGTATGGCTGTATCAAGTGGTTGTAATGCATTTTTATCCTCAATAAAATCACCTAAACTGCTATCCTCTTCGTCACCAACAGGTGTCTCAAGTGAAACAGGTTCTTTAGCAATTTTTAATACTTTACGTACTTTTTCTAATGGCATTGCCAATTTTTTTGAAAGTTCCTCTGGTGTAGGTTCTCTTCCAAATTCACTCATGATCTGCCTTTGAGTTCTAACAATTTTATTTATTGTTTCGATCATATGAACAGGAATTCTTATAGTTCTAGCTTGATCTGCTATTGAACGAGTGATTGCCTGTCTAATCCACCATGTTGCATAGGTAGAAAATTTATAACCTCTTCTGTATTCAAATTTATCTACTGCTTTCATTAAACCAATGTTACCCTCTTGGATCAGATCTAGAAATTGCAATCCTCTATTAGTATATTTTTTTGCAATTGATATAACTAGCCTCAGGTTCGCCTCAACCATCTCTTTTTTAGCTATTCTTGACTCTCTCTCTCCTTTTTGAATTCTATTAACTAGCTTTTTAAATTCTCCAACCGATAGACCTATTTTTTTACTAAATTCGACTAATCGATCTTTTATTTCTGTAAAATCTTTTTTATATTTTTTAAAGAATGCTTTCCAGGTTTGATTCTCTTTAAGAAAAGACTCAAACTTAGGATTTATTTCATTCCCTAAATAATACTTTAAAAATTCATCTCTCGAAATTTTATTATCCATCGCAAGTCTTAAAAGAACTCCCTCTAATGAAACGATTTTCTTATTTTCTTTGTAATGAGACTGTACCAATTCTTCCACTACATGGGGGGCAAGTTGTAAATTTTTAAAATTATCAACTAGCACTTCTTGAATTCTTTTAAAATTCTTATTTTTAGATACCGATAGCTCTTTTGAATCAAGTAAACAATTTAATTTCTCTATTTGGTACTTTTGAAGTTTTGAATAATTTTTATCTAATGAATCTAAAATATTAATGATTTTTGGTTTAATTTCTTCTTCCATCTTAGCAAGTGAAATATTAAATTCATCTTCGTCATTGGAAGTGTTTTCCTCTTCTTTTTTAACTTCATTATCTTTATCTTTTGTATTCTTAGTTTTCGCATTTTTATTAATTTTGAGCTCATCGTCTTCACTAGAAGCCTCGAAGTCTTCATAAGTAGAGTCAATATCAATTATATCTCTAACTAAAAGTTGTTGATTTTCAATTTGGTCTTTCCATTCTTTGATTTTTTTACCAACGAGAGGACTTTGAGTTAGTGCATTAATCATAACATCTTTTCCGGCTTCTATTCTTTTAGCTATAGCTATTTCACCTTCTCTTGAAAGTAATTCTACGCCTCCCATTTCTCTTAGATACATTCTTATTGGGTCATCACTTTTATCAGAGGACTTTTCTTCAGATGAGGCTGGAGTTTCTTTCTTCTTATTTGATTGGAATTGTGATTTCTTTTCAACTAACGTAATTTTTTCGTCAACTAAAATGATGAAAGCTCTTTCTAGGTTCTCATGAGTACCACTTCTTTTTCCTAATGACTTCCCTAGTTCTTCATAAGTCACAAAACCTCTATGCTTACCTTTGTCTAAAAGTCTCTCGAATGATTTTGTAATAAGTTTTTCAGCCATAGAAAATTGAAGTTTATATATAATGACTAAGAGACAAAAATCTATACTTTTTTAATCCCTATTTATTTGGCTTTTAAGCTTAATTAGTTCGGAATATGAGTTTTCGTCTAAGTTGTTGATTAATTTTTGCTCTAGAGATTCTATTTTTTTTAAATTATTTTGGTCTTTGTGGTCTTTGATAAGTTCACTAAGCAATTCTAAAATATCTTGATTAGTTTTGCTTTTTGTAACTATTTGAATTGTCGAATTTTCATTGATTTCATTTACGATCTGATCATATCCCTTTTTTTTAACTTTTTCGTAAATAAAATCTTTATTATTACCTTCGATTAAAGAATTTATAATAAAACTTCTTAAGCTTTCATTTTTTTCATCAAGAAATTCTATATTTGAAAGTTCCTCTAATTTTTCTGAAGCAATATCAAAGAAATTCAAAATTATATATAGTATTGAAAACTCAATTATTTGGATTTTAGATAAGTTTTCATTTTTTTGATGTAGAATTTTTGTCTCTTTCAAAATTTTATAATCTTTTTTTTGGCTAAATGGAAAGTATTTATAATTCTTGTTTAAAGTTTGATTTGGAGTTAACTGTCTTAACTTTTCAAGAAAATCCTCGAGAACATATTTTTTTAATGTTTCATCTTGAATAGAAAGTGCCAATTTTTTTATATCCTTTTCAAATTTAGATATTTCGTATGGATTATTCTGATTGATCTTTCCAAGTTGATAATTCCAAATAAAAGATTGTATTATTTGTTTCTGGTTTATTAGATTCAGAAAGCTTTCTTTACCGTTTTCTTTAATGTAATCGTCTGGATCTTTGCTATCAGGCATTATAGTAAAGTAAATTTTGTTGCTTTCATTTATTAATGAAAATAATCTTTCTGCAATTCTTAAAGCAGCTTTTTGGCCGCTTTCATCTCCATCTAAGCAAATAACTGGGTTTGAAAAAAATTTCCAAACCAGATTTATTTGACTCTCAGTAAAAGCAGTTCCAGAGTTTGCTATCACATTTTTGATACCAGATGCATAAACACTAACTACATCCATATAACCCTCAACAATCAAAACATTATCGGTTTTTGACCTTAGGTTTTTTGCCTTATCAAGATTAAAAATTATATTTCCTTTTTTATAAAATTCTGTTTCAGGCGAATTAATGTATTTAGCTAATTTTCCATCCCTGATAATTCTTCCACCAAAAGCTATTGTGTCACCTGCTATATTATTCACAGGAAAAATTATACGAGAATTAAATCTATCGATAAATTCTCCAGTTTTATCACTTTTATAATAAAGACCTGTTAAGGAAATTTCTTCCTCAGAATATTTTTTTGATAAGTCATTATAAAAATTGTTCTTCCAAGGAACATACCCTAGCTGAAATTCTTCAATAATTTCTTTTTTTAGTCCTCTTTTGTTGAGATAATCTAATGCCTCTCGATTATTTGCAACAGATAACTGTTTGTGAAAATAATCAGAATAATCCTTATGAATATTTTTGTAATTTTGAAATCTTAAATCTTTTTTTTTATCAAAATTCGAAAATCTATAAGGTTGCATTCCAGCCTCTGCGGCTAAAGTTTTAACAGCTTCTCCAAATCCAACAGATTTTGTCTTCATCAAAAAATCAAATATATTCCCGTGCTCTCCCGTACTAAAGCAATGATAAAATTCTTTCTCATCATTAACGGTAAAGGATGGGGTCTTTTCATTTTTGAAAGGAGATAAACCTATAAATTCTTTCCCTCTTTTTTTAAGTTGAACGGTTTTTCCAACAACTTGGGATACTTTTAGTCGTAATTTAATTTCATCTAAGTACTCTTTAGGATATTTCATTATCAATTTAACAATCCTTTTAAAATGGAACTTACTTTTGAAAAATCTAAATTGTCTGCATGTTTTGATTTAAGAACTCCCATGATTTTGCCCATATCCTTCATTGATGAAGCCCCGACAGATTTAATTGTATCTTGGCATATTTTTTTTGTTTCCTCGTCACTAAGTTGTTTTGGTAAAAAAACATTTATGACCTCTATTTCTTTTTTTTCATTTTCTAAGAGCTCCTTTCTTCCAGCTTTTTGATATACCTCGCAAGACTCGTTTCTTTGTTTTATCATTTTTTTAAGCAGTGAGATAATGTCACTGTCTTTAATTTCCTTTTGGCCTTTTGAGCGGCCAGCGATTTCAGCGTCTTTAATAGCTGAAACAATTAGTCTTAAAGTTGGATAAGTATTTTTATCTTTGGCTTTTAAGGCTTGGTTTAGCTTATCATCTATTTGTTTTTTTAGGGACATTTCATTTTTATTTTAATCACAATTCTAATACAAAATAAAAAGAACTTTCTTGACGATTTTGTTTCTATTTCATATGTTGCCCAAAATCATGTTTATAAGTTTTTTACTTTAACTTATGAGTTGTATTTGAAGAAGATTGGTCAAAATATAAACTCAAAAAAAAATCTTAATAAGATCGATTCCACCGCTATTTTAATTCTTCAAAACGGACAATTTTTTAAAGGAATAGGCTTAGGTTATAGAGGTACAGCTACCGGAGAAGTATGTTTTAATACCTCAATTACTGGCTACCAAGAAATAATTTCTGACCCTTCGTATGCTGATCAGATAATTAATTTTACTTTTCCTCATGTAGGGAATGTTGGAACTAATAAAGAAGACCACGAGTCAGATAAGGTTTGGACTAAGGGTGTAATAATAAATACTGAAATAACAAGTCCATCAAATTACAGATCTTTAAAACATTTAGATCAATGGTTAAAGAAGAATAAGATAGTTGGGATAACTGGCATTGATACTAGAAATTTAACAAATTTTATTAGAGATAGCGGTGCTCCTAAGGGGACGATATCTTTTTACAATAAAAACAAATTAAATATAAAAAAACTTATCAAAATTACAAATAAATGGAGCGGTCTTAAAAACTTAGATTTAGCAAAAATAGTATCGACAAAGAAAAATTATTTATGGAAAGATTATAAAACTTGGAAAAAAGAAAATGGATATTTAAAAAATAAAAAAAAAATATTGCACGTAGTTGCTATAGACTATGGGATTAAGAAAAATATATTAAGATATTTCTCAGATTTTAATTGTAAAGTTACAATCGTGCCTTGTAAGACAGGTGCAAAAGATATTCTAAAACTTAAACCTCATGGAATATTTTTATCAAATGGTCCAGGGGATCCTGCTGCAACTGGAAAATATGCAATACCGATAATACAAGAGTTAATCAAAAAAAATCTGCCACTATTTGGTATCTGTTTAGGTCATCAAATACTTGCTTTGGCACTTGGTGCTAAGACAGAAAAAATGAAGTTAGGCCATAGAGGTGCTAACCATCCAGTCAAAAATTTAATTGAAGGCAATGTTGAAATTACAAGCCAGAATCACGGGTTTGAAGTTGTTAAAAAAGGTTTACCTAAAAATATAAGAGTTACTCACGAGTCTTTGTTTGACAACAGTATTGAGGGTATCGAGTTAAAAAATAAACCTGTTTTCTCAGTTCAATATCACCCAGAGTCCAACCCTGGCCCTCAAGATAGCGTTTATTTATTTGATAAATTTGTAAAGAGTATGAAAAAAAATGCCAAAAAGAAAAGATATTAAAAAAATTTTAGTTGTTGGTGCGGGACCAATAATTATTGGTCAGGCTTGCGAATTTGATTATTCGGGCACTCAAGCTTGTAAAGCTTTAAAAGATGAGGGGTTCAAAGTAATTCTCATTAATTCAAACCCAGCTACCATTATGACGGATCCAAATGTTGCTGATAAAACTTATATAGAGCCAATTACAATAGAAGTTCTCGAAAAAATTCTTATCAAAGAAAAACCTGATGCGATCTTGCCAACCATGGGTGGTCAAACTGCTTTAAATTTAGCAATGGAGGCTGAAAAAAAAGGGATACTTAAAAAATACAAAATTGAACTTATAGGCGCTAACTCAAAAGCTATATCCAATGCAGAGGATAGAAAAAAGTTCAGAAAAAATATGATAGAGATTGGTTTAGATCTTCCCAAATCAAAAATAGTAAATAACTTCAACCAATCTTCAAAGGTATTAAAACAAATTGGACTACCGGCTATTATAAGACCGGCTTTTACTCTAGGAGGTTTAGGAGGTGGTATCGCAAAAAATAAAAAAGATTTTTTTAGGATAATAAAAAATGGGCTTCATGAGTCACCTGTTAGTCAAGTCTTAGTTGAAGAGTGTTTAGAAGGTTGGAAAGAATTTGAGATGGAGGTTGTCAGAGATAAAAATGATAATTGCATTATCATTTGCTCAATAGAAAATTTAGATCCCATGGGAATTCATACTGGAGACTCTGTAACTATAGCTCCAGCACTAACTTTGACCGACAAAGAGTATCAAGTTATGAGGAACGCCTCTATAGCTTGCTTAAGAAAAATTGGTGTAGAAACTGGAGGATCAAATGTTCAATTTGCAATAAATCCAAAAAATGGAAGAATGGTAATTATCGAGATGAACCCTAGGGTTTCAAGATCATCAGCGCTAGCCTCAAAAGCCACAGGTTTTCCAATAGCAAAAGTAGCAGCAAAGTTAGCTGTAGGTTACACCTTAGACGAATTAAAAAATGAAATTACGAAAATTACACCTGCATCTTTTGAGCCCACAATAGACTATGTAGTCACTAAAATCCCAAGATTTACTTTTGAAAAATTCTCATCTTCAGCTGCAGTTTTAGGAACGTCAATGAAATCGGTGGGAGAAGCAATGGCTATTGGTAGAAATTTTAAAGAGTCTCTTCAAAAGGCCTTGGTTTCTCTTGAAACTGGTTTCTCAGGATTAGATCAAATATTTAATTTAAATATAAAACAAATTAAAAAAAAACTTAAAGAAAATATTCCGAATAAGATTTTACTTGTTGGAGAGGCCATAAGAAAAAAAATAAATTTAAATGATATAAACAAACTTTCAAAAATTGATCCTTGGTTTTTGAATCAAATAAAAGAAATTATAGATAATGAAATTAAAATTAAGAAAAAAGGTCTTCCTAAAAGTTTCAATGAATTTAATTATGTTAAGTCTATAGGGTTTTCTGACAAAAAATTATCTGAGCTTACTAATACTTCAGAATCTTTAATTAGAAAGAAAAGAACTGCTTTAAAAATTTTACCAGTTTATAAAAAAGTCGATACTTGTGCTGCAGAATTTAAATCTTTCACTCCATATATGTATTCTACATATCAAAGAAGTTTCTCCTCTTATTCAGAATGTGAGGCTGATCCCTCTGATAGAGATAAAATTATAATTCTAGGTGGGGGTCCTAATAGAATTGGTCAGGGAATAGAATTTGATTATTGTTGTTGCCAAGCTAGCTTTGCTCTTAAGGAAGCTAAATATGAAACAATCATGGTCAATTGTAACCCAGAAACTGTATCTACAGATTACGATACAAGTGACAGACTATATTTCGAACCTTTAATAGATGAATATGTTTTCAATATTATAAAAAGAGAAAAATCAAAAGGTAATGTAAAAGGTGTTATTACTCAATTCGGAGGACAAACTCCAATTAAACTTGCAAAATTTTTACATGAAAATAAACTTCCGATTTTAGGAACACAATATTCATCAATTGATCTTGCTGAAGATAGAGATAGATTTAGAAATCTTTTAAATAAATTAAATTTAAAACAAGCTGAAAGTGGTATAGCTAGAACTTTTTCTCAAGCAATAAAAATTGCGGATAAGATTGGTTTGCCTTTAATGGTAAGACCATCTTACGTATTAGGTGGAAGAGCAATGGAAATTGTTCATGAAAAAAGCCAACTTAAAAACTTTGTAAAAGAAGCATTTAAAGTTGCTGAAAAAAATCCAATCTTAATTGATAAGTTTATTGATAATGCAATGGAAGTTGACGTTGATGCAATATCAGATGGTAAAAATGTTTTTGTGGCCGGCATTATGCAGCACATTGAAGAAGCTGGCATACACTCAGGTGACTCTGCGTGTAGTCTGCCTCCAGTATCAATAAAACCCTATTTAATAAAAGAAATTGAAAATCAAACGAAAAAATTAGCTTTAGCTCTTAAAGTTAAAGGTTTCATGAATGTTCAATATGCAATTAAAAAAGATGAGATTTATGTGATAGAGGTCAATCCAAGAGCTAGTAGGACTGTCCCGTTTGTCTCAAAAGCGAAAAATTTACCTCTTGCTAAGATAGCCTCAAGAGTAATGGCAGGGGAAAAATTATCAAAGTTCAATTTAAAAAGTAAAACGAAAGATATGTTTGCAGTAAAAGAGGCGGTCTTTCCATTCAATAAATTTCCGAACAGCGATCTTTTACTTGGACCAGAGATGAAATCAACAGGTGAAGTTATGGGTTTTGATAAAAATTTTGGTATGGCTTTTGCTAAAAGTCAAATCGCGGCCTCAAACTCCCTTCCTAAAAAAGGTTTAGCTTTTATCTCTTTGAAAAATAGTCATAAAAAAGAAGGTGTGCAATTAGCAAAACAATTAGTTAAGTTAGATTTTAAACTTTGTGGAACTGGCGGTACCGCTGATTACATAAACCAGCATGGCATTAAATGTAAAAAAATAAACAAAGTTAATCAGGGTTCCCCACATATTGTAGATGTTTTGAATGCTAAAAAAATAGCTTTGGTTATAAACACTGGAGGAGGAAACAGTGAGGCACAGTTGAGTGATGCTGTGGCTTTAAGAAGAGCTACTTTAGCTAACAAGGTTCCTTACTGCACTAATATGTCCACGGCTAAAGTTTGTCTGGAAGGAATAAAATCTCTAAAATTGAAAGATATTAATGTAACTTCTTTGCAAGATATCTAGCTTTTTACTTTCCAGTCAGTCTCGAAAGTTACGTAGTTTATTTGGATACATCTTCTTTCTTTTTTAATCTCTTTTTTTTCCATTCCATGCCAAGTATTTGGTCCACTTGTAAAGAAGTATCCATAATTATGTCTATAAGGAACTGTTTTAACTTTATTTAATTTTGTATCATAAAAATCCGTTCCTAGATTTTCCGATTCATTGTATAAATTTACAAAAACTATTGAAGACATTAATTTTTCTTCAATATCACAATGAGGTTTAAGCCAAAATCCTTCTCGATCGCAAATCACCTCTAATCTTACGAAAGAATTGCTTAAATTTTTTCCAATTAATGATCCAATTTTTTTATAAACTTCAGGTGATCTTAATTCTTCAATAAATTTTGTTAAATTTGGAAATTGTGTAGAGTTTTCTTTGGTAATATAACATCTGAGTTTTTTTGCTTTGCCGCCATCTTTAATTCCGGCTCTGAAGGCCCCTTCCCCACCATCAAGAGCTCTAGTACCGTCATATTTTAAATTTTGTTTTCTTGGATCAGCTATTTCTGCATTACATATTTCGTCAATTGCATTTTGTGTTAACGGTTTATTGATTTCAAAATGTTTGAAAGGGTCACTATATAATTTTGTTCTACTTTCTAAAGATTTAAATAATTCCATTTTTTTTCATTTTTGCTTTTACAACTGGAGCAATTCTATTTACTTCGTTTAAACTATTGTAACTCCAACTTTCAACTCTATCTTCTAACTCTCTTGTTATACCTAAATCTTTCAATTGTGAATAAAATTTTTTAAATCTTCCAGTTGGCTTAAAAGACTTCATCATGGCAATATAAACAGGTTTTCCAGTCATTGCAGCTTCTGAAATCATTGACGTGGAGTCGCATGTTACAATTATATAATTTGAAATCGCTAATGCAGAAAGATAAGCTTTTTTATCAATACTTTTTACCACGTGATGATTAATACTAAAGGTGTTAAATGCTATTTTTAAAATATTTTCAGGGGTTCTGTAAGAAGGAACAACAATAATTTTAAATTTATCTGGAGTAAATAAAGTCTTAACCTTGTTAAAAAGTTCATGAATTTGTTTTTCTGAATATTTGTAATATTTATTCGGTCCTCCAATTATAAATGCAACCAGTTCTCTTCTCTTATCTTTCTCAATCCCAAGATATTTTGAGTTATCGTTAATTTCTTTTTTATTTAAATAGTGAATAGCTCCTGTTGTATTTATTATATTTTCTCCTTTTAAATTATCGTGTTCTGGGCTTATTATAAGATCAAAGTGTTCAAAAGAAACTTTAGGATCTTGAATATGAATATTGAAAATTTGATTACCTAATCTTTTTTTTAAAGCTATTGACGGTATCACGCTTTTTCTTCCACAAGATATAATAACTTTACAATCACATACGAATTTATTTTTTACCAATTTTTCTGATATTGGGCTAATTTTTGGCGGAATAAAATTCCAAAAAGATTTTAATTCAATTTTCTGGTGTTTATAACTTAGACCCAAAGCTTTAGCTAATCCCTCTACTTGACTGACCATGCCGTGCATACCTTGCGTTAAAAGAAGTGCTTTTAATTCTAACATTAGTTATTATATACCTTTACTGAATGAATAATAAATCAACAAAACATACAAAAGTGTTAATTCTTGGATCCGGTCCTGCTGGATATACAGCAGCTATTTATGCGGCTAGAGCTATGCTTAAACCTATACTTGTTCATGGTTCTCAACCTGGAGGACAATTAACTACAACTACAGATGTGGAGAATTACCCTGGGTACTCAAAGGTGATTCAAGGACCATGGCTTATGGATGAAATGAAAGGCCAAGCAGAAGCCGTGGGAACAGAGATGATACAAGATCACATAAGTAAAGTAGACTTAACAAAAAAACCTTTTACAGCAACAGGTGATAGTGGTCAGGTTTACACTGCAGATAGTTTTATAATTTCAACAGGAGCACAAGCAAGATGGCTAAATCTAAAATCTGAGCAAGAGTTTAGAGGATTTGGTGTTTCAGCATGTGCTACTTGTGACGGATTTTTCTTTAAAGAAAAAGAAGTAGCTGTAGTTGGTGGAGGAAACGCTGCTGTTGAGGAAGCAATGTTCCTCACTAAATTTGCTTCGAAGGTTTATTTAATACATAGGAGAAACGAACTTAGGGCAGAAAAAATGCTTCAAGCAAAATTAAAATCGAATGAGAAAATAGAAATTATTTGGGATACAGTGGTTGAAGATGTTATTGGCACTAAAGAACCGAAAACTGTTAATGCATTAAAAATTAAAAATGTAAAAGATAATAAAGTTAAAGATCTTAAAGTTGATGGTTTATTTATTGCTATAGGTCATGATCCAGCAACCTCTTTATTTAAAGATCAACTTAAAATGGACAAAGAGGGTTATTTAATTACAAAACCTGACTCTACTGAAACGAATATTCCAGGAGTTTTTGCTGCAGGAGATGTAAAGGATAAAATTTTTAGACAAGCTGTTACCGCTGCTGGAATGGGTTGTATGTCAGCACTTGAAGCTGAAAAATATCTTTCTGAGTCTAATTGAGGCTATCACAAAAAGTTTTAATTCTTTTCATTGCTTTTTTCAAATTTTCCATTGAAGTAGCGTAAGAAATCCTAAAGTAACCGTCTAAACCAAAGGCAGAACCTTGAACCACAGCCACCTCAGCTTTTTCTAACAGTTTTTCCACAAAATCTTTATCAGTTTTAAGTTTTGTTTTTTTGTTTAGTAATTTTTTACAGTTTGGAAAAACATAAAAAGCTCCTTCAGGACTTAAACAGCTTATACCTTTTATGTTATTTAAACTATCAACAACAAAATTTCTTCTTTCTTTAAAAGAATTTGATCTTTCTGAAATAAAGTCTTGTGTTCCGTTTAAGGCCTCGACTGCAGCTGCTTGACTTATGGATGTAGGATTGCTAGTTGATTGAGATTGTATTTTAGCCATCGCTTTAATTATTTCTTTTGGACCTGCAGCATACCCTATTCTCCAGCCAGTCATCGAGTAAGATTTACTCACCCCATTCATGGTTAGAGTTCTGCTTTTTAATTTTTCAATTTGCGCAATTGTAAAAAATTTAAAACCGTCATAAGTAATATGTTCGTAAATATCATCACTTAAAATATATAAATTTTTATATTTTAATAAAATCTTCGATAAAGCTATTATCTCATCTTTTGTATAACCAGAACCTGTAGGGTTAGATGGCGAGTTTATAATTATCCACTTTGTTTTCTTTGAAACTGCTTTTGTTAATTTTTCTGGTGTTAATTTAAAATTATTTTTTTCATCACACTTTATTATTTTGGGTTTTCCCCCAGCTAATAATACAATATCAGGGTAAGAAACCCAATAAGGGGCTGGAATAATTACCTCGTCACCTTTATTTATTGTTGCCATAAAAGCATTGTATAAGACTTGCTTTCCACCAGTTCCAACTGAAATTTGATCAAGCTCGTATGATAAATCATTTTCTCTTGAAAATTTTGCTTGGATAGCTTTTTTTAGAGCTGGAGTTCCATCCACCGCAGTATATTTTGTATCCCCTTTTCTAATCGCTTCTATTGCTGCTTCTTTAATGTTATCTGGGGTATCAAAATCAGGCTCTCCAGCCCCTAAACCTATAACATCCTTCCCAGCAGCTCTCATTTCCCTTGCTTTTGAGGTAACCGCTATTGTAGGCGACGGTTTTATACGTTTTAAACTATTGGAAACTATGCTCATTGAAATTTATAATATAATTAATTTATTATTAACACAAAATGCAAAATACTTATCAAGAAAAATTAGCTGATCTAGAAGTTAATAACTCAAAAAAAATTAAGAAGTTAGAGGGAGGTATTAACTTTAAAATCAAAAGTGATTTTCAACCTAGCGGTGACCAACCAGAAGCCATAAAGCAAATATTAAAAAACTTAAAAGATAACAAACAAGAACAAGTGCTTTTAGGGGTCACGGGATCAGGTAAAACGTTTACAATGGCAAAAGTTATTGAAAAGGCTAATAGACCAGCTCTAATTCTAGCACCAAATAAAACTTTAGCTGCTCAATTGTACGGGGAGTTTAAAAGTTTTTTTCCTGATAATGCTGTAGAATATTTTGTATCATATTACGATTACTATACTCCAGAAGCATACGTTCCGAGGTCTGATACTTATATTGAAAAAGAGGCCTCAATAAATGAGCAAATTGATCGTATGAGACATTCGGCAACGAGATCTTTGTTGGAAAGAGATGATGTGATTATTGTCGCGAGTGTATCATGTATTTATGGTTTAGGTTCTGTGGAGGCATACTCGAAAATGACTATTACTTTAAAGAAAAATTATGAGTACGAGCGAGACGATTTAATTAGAGCGTTTATAAACTTACAGTACAAAAGAAATGATCAAAATTTTTTTAGGGGGACTTTTAGGGTAAGAGGAGAAAATTTAGAGATTTTTCCATCACACTTAGAAGATAGAGCTTGGAGAATAAGTTTTAATTTAAATAAATTGGAAAAAATTGAGGAATTTGACCCACTTACTGGAGATAAGACAAATGATTACTCAATAATTAAAATTTATGCTAATAGTCATTATATAACTCCTAAGCCTACTATCGAGCAAGCAATCAGGCAAATTAAATCTGAGTTAACTGAGACTTTAAAAAAACATAGAGAAAATAATAAACTTTTAGAGGAACAAAGATTAAGAGAACGAACTAAGTTTGATCTAGAAATGATTGAAGCTACCGGAACTTGTGCAGGGATAGAAAATTATTCAAGATTTTTATCAGGAAGAAAAGCTGGTGAACCTCCTCCTACCCTATTTGAGTATTTTCCAGATAATGCAATTATATTTGTAGACGAAAGCCACGTAACAGTCCCACAATTAAATGGAATGTATAAAGGTGACCGTACAAGAAAAAGTACGTTAGCCGAATACGGATTTAGACTACCTTCATGTATGGATAATAGACCTTTGAAATTTGAAGAGTGGGATTTAATGAGAACACAAACTGTTTTTGTTTCTGCTACCCCGGGACCTTGGGAACTAAAACAAACAAGCAATAAATATATTGACCAAATCATTAGGCCAACGGGTTTAATAGACCCACCGGTTGAAATAAGGCCAGCCAAAACTCAAGTTGATGATCTTATGCACGAGGCAAAAGAGATTGTAAAAAAAGGATATAGAGTTCTTGCTACAACTTTGACAAAAAAAATGGCTGAAGATCTTACTGAATACCTTCACGAAAATGGTCTTAAAGTAAGATATATGCACTCTGACATTGATACTCTTGAAAGAATTGAGATCATAAGAGATTTGAGAATGGGGGTGTTTGATATTCTTGTGGGAATTAATTTGTTGAGAGAGGGATTAGATATTCCCGAATGTGCTTTAGTAGCAATTTTAGATGCTGATAAAGAGGGATTTTTAAGATCTGAAACTTCTTTAATTCAAACAATTGGAAGAGCAGCGCGAAATGTTGATGGTAAAGTAATTTTATATGCTGATAAAGTCACGAAGAGCATTGAAAATGCAATTAAGGAAACAGACAGAAGGAGAGATAAACAATTAAAATATAATAAGAAAAATGGAATAACTGCTGAGTCAGTAAAAAAAGAGATAAGTGATATTTTAGAGTCTGTTTATGAAAAAGATTACGTAAAAATCAGTGAAGGCTCAAACGTTGGTGGAAACTTAAAAAAACATCTTAAAGCTTTAAACAGAAAAATGAAGGAAGCTGCATCTAATTTAGAATTTGAAGAGGCTGCTAAACTAAGAGATGAAATGAGAAAATTAGAAGCTAGTGAACTTGAAATAACTTTGAATCCTAAAATATCACAATATAATTTGAAAAGTAAAGTTTATCCAAAAGGAAGAT
The DNA here is from genome assembly GCA_902572475.1 of uncultured Pelagibacteraceae bacterium. Taxonomy (GTDB): domain Bacteria; phylum Pseudomonadota; class Alphaproteobacteria; order Pelagibacterales; family Pelagibacteraceae; genus Pelagilacustribacter. The sequence goes on from CACGGB010000001.1 coordinate 141,774, forward strand.
CGACTATGGGTATGCCTGGCACAAAACCAAGAAAAGCGATAAAAAAATGGAAGCCAAAAAAATAATCATCACTGGTGGAGCTACTAGAATAGGGTCTGCAATCGCTAAAAGTTTAGTTAGCTTTGAAACAAAAATAGGTATTCACTTTAACAAATCTAAAAGTAGCGCTTTAAAATTAAAAAAAGAACTTGAGGTACTTGGGGCTGAAGCATACTTATTTAAAGCTGATTTAAATAATCTTAAACAAACAGAAACTTTAATAAAAAAAGCTTATAAAACTCTAAAAGGATTAGATTGTTTAATTAATAATGCATCTATTTTTGAAAACGATAATCTTGAAAATTTTTCTGAAAAATCTTTTACAAAACATATGAATGTCAATTTAAAAGCACCAGCAATCATGACGCAAAATTTTAAAAGACTTATTAAAAACAAAGAGGGATGTATCATTAATATTATTGATCAAAGAGTTGAAAAATTAACCCCTTTTTTTTTCTCTTACACTTTAAGTAAATCTTCGTTGGCAACTTTTACAAAAACATCAGCTATGAAATTAGCGCCCAACATAAGAGTGAATGGTATTTCACCCGGACCAACATTGAAAAACAAAAGACAATCTGAAAGGCATTTCAATAAACAATGGAAATCCACGCTCTTAAAAAAAAAAGTAGATTTAGAAAACATATGTAATGGAGTAAAGTTTCTTATTGATAATAAAAATATAACAGGAGAGATAATTAATGTTGATAGCGGGCAAAGATTAGCATGGCAAACACCAGATATTATTAATACAAAAGAATGAAAATAATTAAATTTAAGAAAAAAGAAAAATTTAAATATAAAAGAAAAGTAATTATAAAAGATCTAATCTTAAATATTTCTGTAGGAATACACAATTTTGAAAAAAAAGAGAGACAAAGAGTAAAATTTAATATTGAAATTTTGACAAACCCATATGTGACACCAAATAACAAAGATTTGAATTCAATACTTAATTATGAGGAGATTGTTAGTAAAATTGAGAAAATTGCTTTTCTGAAACATCACGAGTTACTTGAAGACTTAGCAGAAAATATTTTTAATATGATATTTAGAAATAAACTTGTAAAAAAAATTAATCTTAAGATAGAAAAGTTAGATATCTTAAAGAAAACCAAATCTGTTGGCATTGAGGTATCAAAATCAAAAGTATGATTAATAGTTTAGAGTCAGGAAAAAAAGTAATAAAAGAAAAAATACCGCTAATACCAAAAAACCCCGGTGTTTACAAAATGATTAGTTCCACCGGTGAAATTCTATATATTGGAAAAGCTAAAAATATCCCAAATAGGCTCAAGAGTTATGTCACTGAGTCTAATCTTCCTATTAGAACTGAGAGAATGCTTTCACTTACGCATAATCTTGAAACTACTACTACAAGTAATGAAAGTGAGGCTCTACTATTGGAAGCAAATTTAATAAAAAAACATAAACCTCGATACAACATACTTTTGCGAGATGACAAATCTTTTCCTTATATTTACATTGGTAATAAAGATAAGTGGCCACAACTTACAAAGTTAAGAGGAAAAAAATCAAAAACAGGATATTATTTTGGTCCATTCGCATCAATTGGTTCTGCTAATTGGACAATAAAAATTTTACAAAAAATTTTTCTATTGAGAGTCTGTGATGACACTGTTTTCAAAAATAGAGAGAGACCATGTATATTATACCAAATTAAAAGATGCTCTGCTCCTTGTGTTGGACACATAAATGAAAAAGAATACGAGTCAACAGTTGCAGACGCTATTGATTTTATTTCGGGTAAATCTAGGAGAATTCAGAAAAATTTATCCAAAGAAATGGAAAAAGCTAGTAAACAATTGGATTATGAGAAAGCAGCAATAGCTAGAGATAGAATAAAAGCATTAACTCAAATACAAACCTCTCAAAAAATAAATCAAACAAATTTAACAGAAGCTGATGTTGTCAGTATATATAAAGAGACAGGAAAAACATGTGTACAAGTGTTTTTTTTCAGGTCAAAACAAAACTGGGGTAATCAGGCTTTCTATCCAAAACATGATCCAGATGACAGTGTAGAAGATATAATAAGTTCTTTTATATCTCAATTTTATGAAAACAAAACTATTCCTAGGCTGATTTTAACTAACTGTGAAGTCAAAGATAAAAAGCTTATTGAAAAAACATTCTCTGAGAAGGACGAAAAAGATATTATTATTAAGCTAGCAAAAAGTAAAAATGAGATAAGTATTTCTAGTCTTGCAGAGAAAAATGCAAAACAATCTTTAAAACAAAAACTCGTACAATCTGATACTAACAATAATCTCATCGAAGAATTAGCATCTAAATTTAATATAAATAACAATATAGAATTGATAGAAGTTTATGATAATAGCCACATTCAGGGAACTGACTCTGTCGGATCATTAATTTGTTTCAGTAATGAAGGTTTTGTTAAGAAAAGATACAGGAAATTCAATATTAAAGATGAAAAAGTAAAAAATGATGACTATGGTATGATGAAAGAAGTTTTATTTAGAAGATTTTCTAAAGCTATCAAAGAAAAATCTGGTTCTTTGTCACTGCCAGATTTAATAATAATTGACGGTGGAAAAGGACAATATTCTGTATCTAGAGAGGTTCTTAATGAACTAGGATTACATGATTTACCAATTTTAGCAGTAGCCAAAGGTAAAAGAAGAAATGCTGGGGAGGAAAAAATCTATTACAAAAATAAAGAGCATATTTTACAAAAAAATGATCCACTATTATTTTTTATTCAAAGACTAAGGGATGAAGCTCACAGATTTGCAATTAGCACTCATAGAGCTAAAAGAAAGAAAAACCTTAGTAAGTCTTTACTAGACCAAATTCAAGGAATAGGAAAACAAAGAAAAAGAGCATTACTTAATCATTTTGGGTCTGCACGAGCAGTAGAATCAGCAAGTTTTGATGATTTAAAATCAGTCGATGGAATAGAAGACAATATTGCAAAGAAAATATATGATTATTTCCACGAATAAATGATATTAAAAATACCAAATATTTTAACCATTGGTCGAATAATCATTGTACCAATATTTGTTTTCACTTTTTTTATTCCAGGTTTGTTTGGGGATTTAATACCTTTCTTTTTATTTGTTTTAGCAAGTTTTACTGATTATTTAGATGGCTTGTTAGCAAGGTTATTTAAAGAGGAGTCAAAACTTGGAGAACTTTTAGATCCAATAGCAGACAAGATCTTAGTTGCAGCAGCCTTAATTTTACTTGTGATGAATGGAACAATTAAAAATTATGAGGTAATAGCAGCAATTATAATACTAACCAGAGAAATTCTTATATCTGGTTTAAGGGAATTTTTGGCAAAGGGAAAAATAACGATGCAAGTAACTAGTTTGTCAAAATTAAAAACATTTATTCAAATGACTTCAATTGCAATACTCTTGACAGGTGAAAGTGGAAACAAAATCTTTAATTTCCAAGATTATAATGCTCAAACAGTCGGAATTATACTCTTGTGGCTATCATCTTTTCTCACACTGTACACTGGTTATGATTATATAAGAAAGGGAATTGATCACGCAATTAATGAAGATACAAAAAACTAAAAATGAGTCTAACTGAAAAAAATATAAGAGAAAAAATTTTTCACAATGATCTACAATCAAAGCCTAAAGGTAGATTTGAAAATATTTTTTATAAAGCTCTATACAATTTAACAGAGGATTTTTTTACTAAATTAAAAATTTTTTCGAAAAATGCTAAAATTCTTGACTATGGTTGTGGTACTGGAAGCTCTTTAAAAAAGGTAATTGAGTTTGAACCAAAAAAAATTGTAGGTATTGATATTTCTGATGTTTCAATTGAAAAGGCTCGCAGTAATATTGGAAGTCATAAAAACAATTTGGAATTAATAGTAGATAATTGTGAAAAAACAAAATTCGGTGACAATGAATTTGATCTAGTTTACGGCACTGGAATTTTACATCACCTACAGATAAATCAATGTTTAATTGAAATATCTAGGGTATTAAAACCAGGTGGAAGGTTATTATTTATTGAACCATTAGGCACGAATCCCTTTATTAATTTTTATAGGTACCTTACTCCTAGTTCAAGATCTAAAGACGAACATCCACTTCTAAAAGAAGATTTTGATAACATAAATAGAAAATTTTCTAAAATGGAAATTAAATACTACGGTTTTTTTACACTCGTTTTTTTTCCTTTTTACAAAAATCCAAAAAACTCTAAATTTTTTAAAATTCTTAAAGACTTGGATCAATATTTTTTTAAATTTAGAATATTTAGAAAGCTAGCTTGGTCTGTTTTAATAATTGCTGAAAAAGGCTAAGCGGCAGTATCTTTTCTTACAAGACTTTGGTAGGAGTCATTTAAATCTGAAATAACATTACACACTTTAAATTCGTAATCATTTATTTGTGAAACTGGAGTAACCTCTGCAGCAGTTCCTGTTAAAAAACAACCTACAAAATTTTTCATTTCTTCAGGTTTTATTTTTCTTTCAACTACTTTTATTCCTTTTGCTTTGGCAATTTTTATTACTTCACGCCTTGTAATTCCATCTAAGAAAGAATCTGGAATTGGAGTATGTAATTCTCCGGACTCACTTTTAAAAAATACATTCGCCCCCGTTGCCTCAGCAATATTTCCATCATGATCAAGCATCAAGGAGTCTGTAAATCCTTGCGCCTCTGCCTCATGTTTAGATAATGTACATATCATGTACAACCCTGCAGCTTTAGTATCCCAAGGAATTGTATTAGGAGCAGGTCTCCTCCAGCTTGAAATATTTAATTTAATCCCGTTTAGTTTTAGTTTTGGATCAAAATAAGATCCCCATTCCCAAGTGGCAATAGCAACATGAATTTTATTTTTTTGTGCAGAGATAGCCATCATTTCACTTCCTCTCCAAATTAAAGGTCTGACATACCCATTTTTGACTTTTTGAACATTAATAATATTTTTACAGGCGTCATTAATTTCTTTTTGAGAGTAAGGAACTTTTATTCCCATTCTTTTTGCTGAATAAAAAAGTCTTTCAGTGTGCTCTTCTAACCTAAATATTTCTCCATCGTAAACTCTTTCTCCTTCAAAAACGCAACTAGCGTAATGCAGACCATGATTCAAAATGTGGATATTTGCATCCTTCCAGTCGACGGTATTACCGTTGAACCAAATTTTTCCTGATCTCTTGTCGTAAGGTATACTTTCCATTTGATGTAAATATATAGATTTTTTATTTTTAAAAAAGTATATTCCTATTTAGGATAAGTCAATATAACTTACCATTATGAAAGATTTACTTTATCTCAAAGATGAACAAATTAAAGAGTTTATACAGCTTCTCTATTATGCTTATAGAGAAAGCTTCTCTGATCCGAAGGAAATTTTATCAAAGAAATTTTTTGGGCCTGCTCACTTGCGGGCTTTAAATCTAATAGAGCAAAATCCAGGAATAAATTTAGGAGAATTAATATTTAGATTAAAAATTACAAAGCAAAGTTTGAATAGAGTTTTAAGAGATTTATTAAAATCGAAAATGATTAAACAAATTCAAGATGAAGAAGATACAAGAAAAAAAAATTTGTTTTTAGATAAAGAGGGAAAAATTTTCTTTGAAGAGGTTTATAATTCTCAAAAAAAAAGAATTTTTAACGCTCTCAAAAACTCGAGTTCTGACTCTGTAATAAAATTTAAAAATGTATTAAAAAAAATTATAAATGGAAAATAATAATTTACATATCTTAGTTGTTGATGATGATGATCGAATTAGATCTTTATTAAAAGATTACTTATCTGCTAATAGTTATTTTGTATCAACAGCAGAAAATGCGGATGAAGCAAAAACCAAAATTAATTACTTTAAATTTGATATTATTATCTTAGATGTAATGATGCCCGGTCAGAGTGGTTACGACCTTACAAAAGAAATTAAAAAGAGTTTAAATATACCTATCATACTCCTTACTGCTAAAAGTGAGGTTGAAAATAGAATTTTAGGTCTTGAACTAGGTGCTGATGATTATATAGGAAAGCCGTTTGAACCAAAAGAGTTGTTACTTAGAATAAAAAATATCATAAAATCTAAAAATAAAATAGATTTAAATATAAAACATTTTATTGGATCCGCAGAAATAGATTTAAATAAAATGATAATTAATTTAGACGGAGTTCCTAAGAGAATTAATCCTACAGAAAAAAAAGTTCTTTTAGAGATGTTGGCTAATCCAGGAAAAACATTTTCTAGAGAGGATATGGGAAGAATTTCAGGTATTAATCAAGAAAGATCAGTTGATGTAATGATTACAAGATTAAGACAAAAAATTGAAAAGAGTCCAAAAAAACCTAAATATTTACAAACAATAAGAGGATCAGGTTATGTTCTCTGGATTTAATAAATTTTTAAAAGTTATTTTACCAAAAAGATTATTTTATAGAGCTTTGATAATTGTTGCGGCTCCAACAATATTATTACAACTAATCATAACAATCGTTTTTTATGACAGTATATGGATTAAAGCTAATAAAAACATTACCAGATCCTTAGTTGCACAACTTAAGGCTGTTCAAGATGTTTATCAAAATGATAAAAAAAACTTGGATTTTTTGACAGATAGTTACAAAAATAATTTTGACTTTGAGATAGGTATAGTTAAAGAAAATTTTCCAAATTCAACTGGTGAAAGAAGATTTAGTCCAATGGACAGGTCATTGAGACGAGAGCTAAAATCAACTTTTGGAAATAATAATTACTGGTTTAGCACTTCAAAATTTAAAAATGCAGTAGAAATTAAAATAAGATCTGAAAATGAAATTATTGAATTTTTGGTTCCAAAAGAAATGGTTTCAACTTCATCAGTTAGATTATTTGTTTTATGGACAACTTTACCTTCGGTTGTTTTAATAATTATCGCTTTAATATTTTTAAAAAATCAAACAAAACCTTTAGTAAGGTTAGCTAAAGCAGCTGAAAGATTCGGAAAAGGAGACTACGTAAACGACTTTAGTCCATCAGGGTCTCAAGAAATTAGAAAAGCTGCTTATGAATTTGACAGAATGGCTAAGAGAATAAATCGACATTTAAATCAAAGATCAGAAATGCTATCAGGTATAAGTCATGATTTAAGAACCCCATTAACTCGACTTAAGCTTCAACTAGCAATGATAAAACAAAAAGACCTAACGGAAAAAATGTCAAAAGATATAGATGAAATGGAAAAAATGTTAAATGATTATCTTCAGTTTGCAAAAAATCAGGTAATGGAAAATACTGATCAAATTGATCTGACTAGCTTGTTCAATGAAATAAAAAATTTGATTAATAATAAAAATCTTCGAATAGAATGTGAAAATGATATTAATTTTAAAGGACGACCAAGCGCTCTAAAAAGATCTTTTCAAAATGTAATACAAAATGGCTTGACTTATGGCAAAAGTGTTAATGTCAAAGTTCAAAAAAGTAATAATCGTGTCATTGTTTTAATTGAAGATGATGGGCCAGGCATCCCTGAAGATCAGTATAAAAATGTTTTTAAACCATTTTTTAGACTAGATAAAAGTAGAAGTTTAAATAAATCTGGGGTCGGCTTGGGTCTGGCGATTGTTGAGGATGTAATTAATTCTCATGGTGGTAATATTCAGATGGGTAAAAGTAAAATGAAAGGTTTGTCAGTTAAGATTTCTTTGCCTTATTAGTTTTTTTATTTTCTAGTTTTTTTATTATCTTGTCTTGTTTTTGTACAATTTTTTTAAGTACTTCAAATTCCTCTCTTGAAACAAGCTGAAGTTTATTGATTATTTTATCTTTTTGAAATTTTAAATCAGTTGAAATTTCTTTTTGTAAATCTTTTGAAGTCAAAATGCCGTTTTCTAATAAATTAGATATTGTTTTTAAAATTTTCTCTGAATTGCTCATATCTTATCTTATTTGATAGGCTTAATAATTTCAAATATGATATAAAGTATCATGTTTACTCACAGTTTAGACCCAGTACTCATTGATTTTGGATTTATAGCTATTAGATGGTACTCGTTAGCTTATATTTTTGGAATTTTATTTGGCTGGTGGTACGGAAGGCAACTTATAGAAAATAGATTTTCAGTAAAAAGTGAAAAATTTAATTCTAGAGATTTTGACGACCTAATTACATATTTAATTTTTTCTATAATTATTGGAGGAAGATTGGGCTATGTAATTTTTTACAATCCTGGGTACTTTATTTCTAATCCAATTGATATTTTTAAAATTTGGGAAGGAGGGATGTCCTTTCATGGGGCTTTGATAGGAATCGTGTTAGGAACATATTTATTCTCTATTAAGAAAAATTTATCAACTCTATTTTTATTAGATATAATTGCTTGTGTATCTCCAATAGGTATTTTTTTGGGACGTATTGCAAATTTTATTAATGGTGAGTTAGTTGGTAAAATTAGTAATGTTCCTTGGAGTGTTATTTTCCCAAGTATAGATATGATGCCAAGACATCCATCACAGTTATATGAAGCATTGTTGGAGGGATTGATATTATTTGTAATTTTAAGAATACTGATCAATAAAAATAATTACATAACTGGAACTTGTTCTTATGTTTTTTTAATTTGTTATGGCGTTTTTAGAGTGTTCTCAGAGTTTTTTAGAGAACCAGATAGCCATATTGGATATCTTTTTAATACATTAAGTATGGGAACTTTATTAAGCTTAATAATGATTTTATTTGGTTTTATAATATTTAATTTTTTGAGAAAAAAAAATGAAATCTAATTTAAAATTTTTTAAAGATTCTCAAACCCTACCAGTTGACGAATTTTTTAAAAATGTTTTATATGATAAGAAAATTGGATACTATAACTCAAAACAGCCTTTTGGAAGACGTGGCGATTATATAACTGCACCAAATATTTCTAGACTTTTTTCAGAAATGATAGCTATTTGGGTAATCTCTACTTGGGAGGCTATCGGTAAACCAAAAAATCTAAAATTAATTGAACTAGGTCCTGGTGATGGAAGTTTAACAAAAGTTTTAATAGATGTTTTTAAAAGATTTCCAGAATTTAATAATGCAATAAATATTTATTTATATGAAATAAGCAATGTTTTAAAAAAAAAACAAAAGAACAATATTAACAATAATAAAGTGAAATGGATTTCAAATTTTAATGAAATAAAAAAAGGTCCTGTAATATTTTTTGCTAACGAATTTTTTGATGCAATACCAATCAAACAATTTAAAAGAAAAAATAATTCTTTGGTAGAAAAATATTATACTTTAGAAAAAAATTTAAAGATAAAAGAAAAATTTGTGAAAGCTTCCAAAACGGACATCAAAATAATTGAGTCATTTAAAACATTAAAAAATTTGAGGTTTATTGAATTTCCCAAATCGGGTATGAAAATACTTGAAAATATTATAAAAATAATTTCAAGATCTGAAGGGTTTTTCTTAATGATTGATTACGGATATATAAAGCCAAACAATCAAAATACTTTACAATCAGTTATTAATCATAAAAAAAATGATATTTTGGATAACTTAGGGAAAGCTGATATAACTTCACATGTTAATTTTTCTCTTTTAAAAGAATTTTTTGAGAAAAATCATCTAAAAGTAAAAAAGACTATCACGCAAAAAGAATTTTTAGAAAACATGGGCATTATTCAAAGAGCCCAAATAATTTCAAAAAAAATGAATTTTAGTGATCAATCTAATTTATACCTAAGGTTAAAACGATTGTTAAGTTCTAAATCAATGGGAAATTTGTTTAAAGTAATTTTAGCTTACAATAATAAAGACAAAAAAATTTTTGGATTTAATTAATGTTTCGTTCAAATAAATTGAAAAAATTTAATGAAATAAATCACTGCTTTTTTTCAAGAAAAGGCGGTTTCTCAAAAGGTATTTATGCAGGGTTAAATTGCGGAAGAGGGTCTGGAGACAGTAAAAGAAACATTTTAAAAAATCTAAATTTCGTATCAAAAAAAATGAACGTAAGAAAGGATAGATTGATTTTGATGTATCAAACACATAGCAAAAAAGTTATAGAAATAAAAAAAAATAATCGTAGAAAAATAATTTATTCAGATGCAATGATAACGAAATTAAAAGGTATCGCATTATGTGTAGTAACTGCGGACTGTGCCCCTATTTTGATTTATGATAAAAAAAGTAAAATCATAGGATGCATTCATGCTGGATGGAAAGGAGCTTTCAAGGGTATAATAAAGAATACAATTAAAAAAATTAAAAAACTTAATTCAAAAAACAAACTTTATGCTAGCATTGGTCCTTGTATAGGCAAAAAAAGCTATGAGGTAGATTTTCTTTTTTATAAAAAATTTATTAAAAAGTCTAAAAAAAATATTCTCTACTTTTCAGATAAAAAAAATGGAAAAAAATTATTTAATCTTAGAAAATTTATAGAAGATAAGCTTTCTGAACTAAATGTGAAAGTCGACCACGTGGATCATGATACTTATGTGGAAAAAAAGAATTTTTATAGCTATAGGAGGTCTTCTCAATTAATGGAAAGGGATTACGGTAGATGCCTTTCTTCTATAAGTTTAATTTAATTAATTTGAAAATAATCTTAAATAATTGTATACATAAACTTATTTCATGAAAATCTTATCTGGAACAAGTAACTTAAAACTCAGTAAGAGTATTGCCAAAAATTTAAAGCTTAAATTAATTAATACAAATATAAGAAGATTCGCAGATGGAGAGATTTATATTGAAATTAATGAAAACATCAGAGGTAATAGTGTTTTCGTAATTCAATCTACATCTCATCCTGCTAATGACAATGTTATGGAGCTGTTGTTAGTTATAGATGCACTAAAAAGATCTTCAGCTAAAACAATTACTGCTGTTATCCCTTATTTTGGTTACGCAAGACAAGATAGAAAGGTTGCACCAAGGACTTCGATCTCAGCAAAAGTAATGGCTAATCTAATCACTAATGCTGGAGCAACAAGAGTTGTAACTGTTGATTTACATGCTGGTCAAATCCAAGGTTTTTTTGATATGCCGGTAGATAATTTATACACAGCACCTTTATTTGCAAAATATATAAAAAAAAAACTCTCTAACAAAAAATTAATTTGTGTTTCACCAGATGTTGGTGGAGTTGCTAGAACAAGAGATTTAGCAAATAGAATTAAAGCTGATCTTGCTATCATTGACAAAAGAAGACCCGCACCAGGAAAATCTGAAGTTATGAATATCTTGGGAAATGTAAAAAATAAAACTTGTATAATAGTTGATGATATAATTGATAGTGGAGGCACAATAGTAAATGCTGTGAATGCACTAAAGAAAAATGGAGCTAATGAGGTTTATGTTTTTATTTCTCATGGGGTTTTGAGTGGAGATGCGGCAAAAAAAATTCAAAGTTCTAAAATTAAAAAATTAATTGTGACTGATACAATTGATAATTCAAAAAAAATTAATAATAACAACAAAATTGAGGTTTTATCTGTTTCTTCATTAATGTCAGAAGCAATTAAAAGGATCGCTAATTCAAATTCAGTTTCAGATTTGTTTAATTAATACTTGTTTTGATTAAGATCATAGGTTATATACCTTTTCCAATAAAATTATGAGTTACTTAAAAGCAACAAAAAGAGACAACACTTCAACCGGCTCAAACAATAAATTAAGAGAGAGTGGATCTATACCTGCGATATTATACGGGGGTAAAGATCCAAATCAAAATATATCAGTAAACAAAAAAGAAATTTCTATGATTATTAACTCTGATACTTTTTTATCTAAAGTTTTGGAACTAGACATAGATGGAAAAAAAGAAAAAGTAATACCGAGAGATGTTGCTTTCAATGTAGTTTCTGAAGAACCGATACATATAGATTTTATGAGAATAGTTTCAGGTAAAAAAATAATTTTGGAAATCCCGGTAAAATTTATAAATCATCCTGACTCACCAGGTTTAAAAAGAGGCGGAGTTTTAAATATTGTCAGAAGAAAGGTTGAATTAAAATGTCCAGCTGAAACTATACCAGATGAAATTATAGTTGACTTAGCTGGAACAGACATAGGTACAAGTATAAAAATTTCTTCTGTAAAGCTTCCAAAGAGTGTCATTCCGACAATAACAGATCGTGATTTCGTAGTAGCTACTGTAGCAGCTCCTACCGTAATTAAAGAACCAGAAAAACCAGCCGAAGAAACAGCAGTAGAAGGAGCGGAAGGAGAAGCATCGACAGAAGGTGCCGAAGCAGCAAAAGAAGGTGATGCAGCCAAGAAGGATGAAAAAAGTAAAGATGGAGCTTCAGATAAAAAGCCTGAAGAAAAAAAACCTGCTGAAAAAAAACCTGCTGATAAAAAATAATTAATATGCTTTTACTCGTTGGATTGGGAAACCCAGGTTCAAATTATACAAACACAAGACATAATATAGGTTTCAAAATAATTGACGCTATTAACTTACATTTTAAACTTTCAAAACAAAAACCAAAATTTAAAGGCCTTCTCACTACTGGCAACATTGATGAAAAAAAAATTTACGCCATAAAACCTCTTACGTTTATGAATAATTCTGGGACGGCTATTAAAGAATTAATCGATTATTTTAAAATAGATGCCAAAGACGTAATAGTTTTTCATGACGATATGGATATAGATTTTGGTAAAGTAAAAGCAAAATTTGGTGGAAGTAGTGCTGGTCACAATGGAATAGAGTCGATTGATAAATTTATTGGAAAAGACTATTCAAGGGTGAGAATTGGAATTGGTCATCCAAAACAAAAAAAAAGAGTTAATAATCATGTTTTAGATGATTTTAAAGAGGATGAAGAAGAAAAAATTAAAGAAATTACAGAAAATATTGTTAAACAAATACCGACATTAATTGATAAAAAAATAGATTTATTTTCAAGTAAAGTTAATCAAAATTTGAATGGGATTTAAATGTGGAATAGTTGGGCTACCAAACGTTGGTAAGTCAACTTTATTCAATGCTCTTACAGCATCTAAAAATGCTGAAGCAGCCAATTTTCCTTTTTGTACAATAGATCCAAATGTAGGCGTGGTCGATGTAATCGATGAAAGACTTGATAAATTAACTGAACTATCGAAATCAAAAAAAAAAATTTATACTAACATAACTTTTGTTGATATTGCTGGTTTAGTCAAAGGAGCTTCGAAGGGAGAGGGTTTAGGTAATAAATTTTTATCTCATATAAGAGAAGTGGACTCCATTATACATTTGGTTAGATGCTTTGAATCCGAAAAGATAACACATGTAAATTCAAATATTAATCCCACAGATGACTTGGAAACAATTAAGACTGAAATAATTCTCTCAGATTTGGATATCATTCAAAAAAAGTTAGAAAAAGGAAAAAAGAAATTACTAAATGAAAAAGAAATATCAATTTTAGAAGATAAATTTTCAATTCTTTCAAGGGGTGAAGAGATACAAATTAAAAATATAGAAGAGGAGAAATTTCTATCTAATTTAGGATTGCTGAGTATAAAACCAAAAATTATTGTTTGTAATGTCGACGAGGAAAATTTAGCTAAAGGTAATGCTCATACTGAGCAGATAAAAAATAAATATCCTAATGAAAAAATTATTTACATTTGTGCAGACATTGAAGATCAACTTTCTGGCTTAGATAAAAATGAAAAAGAAATTTTTATGCAAGATATAGGGTTGAATAAAACTGGTCTTAATAAACTTATCAAAGAAGGTTATGATTTATTAGAATTGGAAACTTTTTTTACTTCTGGACCGGAAGAAAGTAGAGCTTGGACTGTTAGGAAAAATACACCTGCGCCAAAAGCTGCGAGTGTGATTCATACAGACTTTGAAAAAAATTTTATCAGAGCTGAGGCGGTTTCATGTGAAGATTTTATAAAGTTTGGTAGTGCTGAAAAATGTAAGGAAAATGGTAAATTAAGAATCGAGGGTAAAGATTATATTGTGAAAGATGGAGATGTTTTATACTTCCGTGTCAACCCTTGACCATATTTTCTTCATACTTAGGTAAACTAAGATTGTCAAAAGTACCAAATAAATAATTACCTTTACTCCAGTTTTGTGTCTTTCCTCAAGTTCAGGTTCTGCCGCCCATGCTAGAAAAGTTGTTACATCTTTTGCCATTTGGTCAACTGTGGATTCAGTTCCATCAGCATATTCGACTAGACCGTCCATTAAATTATTGGGCATTTTAATTTTATTTCCAACCATATATTTATTGTAATAAACACCGTCATCTAGGTCTAAGCCTGGTGGTGGATCTTCATAACCAACTAGGACTGAATAAATATAGTTTGCTCCACCTTTTCTTGCTTTGACTAAAACTGACATATCAGGTGGGTAAGCTCCACCGTTTGCAGCTGTTGCTGCTTGTACATTTGGGTATGGGCTCTTGAATTTATCTGATGGTCTGCCAGGTCTAGTAAACATTTCACCTTGAGAGTCTGGCCCATCTTCTATCTCAAAACTAGCTGCTATGGCTTTTACCTCTTGTTCTGAAAATTCGGGACCACCAGGTTCTCCTAGATTTCTGTAACTGAGGTATTGCATTGAGTGGCAAGAAGCACAAACTTCTTTATAAACTTGAAAACCTCTTTGCAAAGATGCTCTATCAAAAGTTCCTGTTAAACCTTTAAAGCTCCAATTCACTTTAATTGGGTCGACCATTTCGGCGCTATTTAAAGGTTTAAATGAGATGTAAATTAAAAAGGTTAAAAAAACAAATCTTAAACTAGATTTTATCATTAACCTTCCTAGCTACAGATGGTTCTGCGCCCCCAGTTAACACTGGCTCAGAGATACTCATAGGAATCGGATCGGTTTTCTCTAAATAACCTACAACAGGCATGACTACTATAAAATGTAGAAAGTAATATATAGTGCCTACTCTGGCTAATACTAAATAAATTCCTTCAGCTGGCATCGCGCCAACGTAACCAAGCATTAAAACGTCTATTACTAATATCCAGAAAAATTGTCTATAGATAGGTCTAAAAACAGCTGATCTAACTTTTGATGTGTCTAACCAAGGTAAAACAAATAAAATAAAAATTGCACTGAACATTAAAATTACACCACCTAATTTATCTGGCACAGATCTTAAAATTGCATAAAACGGTAACAGATACCACTCTGGAACAATGTGAGCAGGAGTTACTAAGGGATTGGCTGGAATATAATTGTCCGAATGTCCTAATACATTAGGCGTAAAGAACACGAAACCTGCAAAAATAATCATAAAAACTAAAAGAGCAAAAGCATCCTTAATTGTTATATAAGGATGAAAAGGAACTGTATCTTTAGATGGTTTCTTTATGTCAATTCCTACAGGGTTGTTATTACCTGGAACATGTAAAGCCCAAATATGTAAAACTACTAAACCTAAAATTAAAAATGGGATTAAATAATGTAAGCTAAAAAATCTGTTTAAAGTTGGATTATCAACTGAATAGGCGCCCCATAACCAAGTAGTGATACTATCTCCAACTAATGGAATTGCGCTAAATAAATTTGTTATTACTGTTGCTCCCCAAAAACTCATTTGACCCCAAGGCAATACATAACCCATAAAAGCTGCTGCCATCATTAATAAATAAATTAACAGACCTATAATCCAAATCACTTCTCTAGGTGATTTGTAAGAACCGTAAAATAAAGATCTAAAAATGTGGATGTAAACTGCTAAAAAAAACATGGATGCACCATTACTGTGAATATATCTGATTAACCAACCATAATTTACGTCTCTCATTATATGTTCTACACTTGCAAAAGCTAAATCTGCATGTGCTACATAATGCATAGCCAAAACTATTCCAGTAACTATTTGTGTAATTAAACAAAAAGTTAAAATTCCTCCAAAGGTCCACCAATAGTTTAGGTTTTTTGGAGTAGGATAATCTGTAAGGTGTGCTCCAAGAGTTAGTAAAGGTAGTCTATCATTGAACCATTTACCTGCTTTGGACTTTGGTGTGTATTCGTGCTCGCTCATTTTTTTTTATCCTATTTTAATTGTATTATTATCAACAAATTCAAATTTTGGTATTTCCATGTTAGTAGGTGCTGGACCTTTTCTAATTCTCCCCGAAACATCATAATGAGAACCGTGACAAGGACAGAACCATCCGTTGTAATCCCCTTTATCTTTTAAAGGAACACATCCGAGATGAGTACAGACTCCTAGCATCACTAACCATTCATCTTTACCTTCTTTTACTCTCTCCTCATCTTTTTGGGGATCGGGCAAATCGTCCAAGTTGACTGCTCTAGCCTCAGCAATTTCCTCTGGAGTCCTTCTTTTTAAAAAAACTGGTTTCCCTCTCCATAATACAGTAATTGATTTACCTGGTTCAACGCTGCTTATATCCACTTCTGTAGTTGCTAAGGCTTGTTGAGCTTTATCTGGGTTCATTTGATCGATCATTGGCCAGATAACCGCACCTATTCCAACAGCACCAACTGTATAACTCGCAGTAAATAAAAAATCTCTTCTATTAACTTTTTTTTCTTCTTTGCTCATTTATGTAAGTGCTTATAATGTAATTATTAAATAAAACCATATCATAAAAAATTCTAGGGTCAGAATGACACATAAATTAAGCTCAATTAATGCACATAGTTCTCTATAAACCTGATATCCCTCAAAATACAGCTGCAATTATAAGATTAAGTGCGTGTTTAAACTTGAGTGTTCACATTATCGAGCCGTGTGGGTTTAATCTAAGTGATAAGAGATTTAAAAGAGTGGTTATGGATTATATGGGTTTAAGTAGGATTTCTAGATATAATGACTACGAAACCTTTTTAGAAAAACATAAAAAATCTAGAATAATTCTGATGACAACGAAGGCTAAACAATTATATCATGATTTTAAATTCAAAAAAAATGATATGCTTTTATTTGGAAGAGAAAGCTCAGGTGTACCAGAAAACTTACATAAAACTATAAAAAATAAAGTAAAAATTCCAATGAACAAAAAAACTAGATCACTAAATATAGGGATGAGTGTCGCAATCATTGCCTCTGAAGCATTGAGACAAAATAATTTATTATAATAATTTTAAATGAATAAATCTGATTTTAGAAAAAAAATTACAGATAGTTGGTTTTCATATTTACAAAGTCAAATCTGTAAAGAATTTGAAATATTAGAAGGTAGTAAATTTAAGTTTAAAAGGAGAGATTGGAACAAAAAAAATAGAAAGGAAGGTGGAGGCACATCATATATTTTATCAGGAGGAAAAATATTTGATAAAGTTGGAGTTAACAAATCTACAGTTTCAGGAATTTTTCCGAAACAATTTAGAAAAAATATCTTGGGAGCTGGAAAAAATGGTAAGTATTGGGCATCTGGTGTATCAGTCGTTGCTCACATGAGAAATCCAAAAATGCCTGCTCTTCACTTTAATACGAGATTTATTGTTACTTCAAAAGAATGGTTTGGTGGTGGAATGGATGCAACACCAAGTTTTAATGATAATAAAGAGAAAAAAATTATACATGATCAATTAAAAAAAATTTGTAAACAAAATAAAAAAAATTATAAGAAATATAAAAAATGGTGTGATGAATATTTTTACTTACCCCATAGAAAAGAAGCTAGGGGAATAGGAGGCATTTTTTTTGATTATGAAATAAAAGACTGGTATAAAAATTTTAAATTTGTAAGAGAGCTTGGTTTAACTTTTATAGATATCTCTAAACAAATTATTAATCGTAAAAAGAAGACAAATTGGACAAAAAAAGAAAAAGAAAATCAATTTATTAAACGTGGAAGATACATTGAGTTTAATCTTTTATATGATAGAGGAACTAAGTTTGGTTTAAATTCAGGAGGAAACGTAGACTCAATTTTAATGTCTCTACCACCTGAAGCTAAGTGGAAATAATTATGGAAAAAGAACCTATAACTTTAAATGGTCTTCAAAATTTAAAAAACGAATTAGAAGACTTAAAAAATGTTCAAAGACCAAAAATTGTTGAAGCAATTGCTGAAGCAAGATCTCATGGTGACTTGAAAGAAAATGCTGAATACCATGCCGCAAAAGAACAACAGGCTTTGATTGAAAGTCGAGTAATTGCGATTAATGATCTGATAGCAAGAGCTAATGTTATTGATGTAACAAAAATTGATAATAATGGAAAAGTTATTTTTGGTTCAACAGTAAAAGTTCAAGATTTAGATAATAATAAAAATATTACTTATAGAATCGTAGGTCAAGATGAGGCGGATATAAAGAAAAACTTAATTTTTTTTAAAAGTCCGATAGGAAAAGCTTTGATTGGTAAGAATGAGGGTGAAATGATAAGCGTAAATACTCCTTCTGGTGAAAGAAATTTTGAAATATTAAAAGTTGAATATATTTAAAATCTACAGAGAATAAATTTTAATTAAATCTTTAATTCTCTCATTAGATATCTCAAAATTATTATTTGCCCACTCACTCTCAATTTTTTTTAAAACTTTTCCTAAAGACTCCCCTTCTTTCATACCATTTTTTTTTAGATATTCACCATTTACATGAAGCTTTGGAATATTAGATTTTAATACTAAATTTAAAGTTTTTGAAAACTCATCTATCTTAATTTTAGAGTTAATTGTAAAATTAATTATATTTAAATTTATTAAATGTTCTTTGCCGTAAAAATAAATATTTCTAATTAAATCTTTATCAAAAAAATTCTTGTTTTTTTTGACTTCAATTAGATTGCTAGATAATTTCTTTAAAGTCTCTTTAATCTTGCTTGAAACATTGTACTTATGTGAAAAGTATTCGTCATTATTTTTATCATCAATAAGCAAAACTGCTAGTAAAAGATCTTTGTTTATATTTGAATATTTACATATTTTCTTTAATCTTTCTAATCTGTTTAGATATAAAAACTCAGGGAAAATCATTAAAAAGATTTCTTTTAAATGGTCGCTTTCATTTATTTTTAAAAAACTTTCGAGTTCCAAAATCTTAAGTAGCTCGTCTAGTATTCTTTCTTTAGAAATTTTTTTAATTCCAATTAAATTATGCTTAATAGCTTCGATTGTAGTTTTTTCAACTTGGATATCATACATAACTTTGAATCTTATAAATCTTATTATTCTTAAATAATCTTCTTCAATCCTTTTTTGTGGATCGCCTATAAACTTCACATTCTTATTTTTTAGATCAACTGTTCCATTTTGAGGATCAAAAATTTTACCATTTATATCCATATAAATTGCGTTTATGGTAAAATCTCTTCTCTCGGAGTCTAAATGCCAGTCATCTGTGTATTCAATTTCTGCGTGCCTTCCGTCGGTTTTAAGGTCTTTTCGAAGTGTTGTGAGCTCAATCTTTTTAGTATCTGACAATATAGTAACTGTTCCATGTTTAATACTTGTATCAATTATTTTTAGATTGGTGTTTTTCAATTTTTCCTTGATTTGTTCTGTTGTAAGAATAGTTGCTGCATCAATATCATCTATCTTTTCCTTTGAAAGATATTTTCTCACACAGCCACCTACAAATCTGACAACTGTTTTGTCTTCAAAATATCCGTCTTCCAATTTTTTAAAAATAAATCTTAATTCTTTATTTTTATAGAATGGAAAAAAAGTACTTTTAATTTTTTCGATGAAGTTTAAACTTAAACTGAGCATAAATCATTGGCTGGGGCACTAGGATTCGAACCTAGGATGGCGGTATCAAAAACCGCTGCCTTACCGCTTGGCTATGCCCCATTTATGATGACTGGTATATCATAATTAAATAAAATTAAATAGTTTTCGCGATTGAAAATGAAAATTTAGGGTATTTTTTTCTTAACTTTTTAAGTGCGGCTTTTGAACTTCGATTGTTATTAAATAAACCATAACAAACCGAACCAGATCCTGACATTCTTGATAAAAAACACCCCTTAGTTTTGTTAATATCCAAGAGTAACTTTTGAATAATTGGGTGTTCTTTTTCAACAATGGATTGTAAATCATTATTAGATTTTATTATATGGTCTATAAATTTTTTCTTTGATTTTAAGCTTTCAATTTTAACTCTATCTTTTTTGGAATATATTTTTACTTTTGAATAAATTTTCTTTGTAGAACATTTTATCTTTGGATAAATCAGCAAAAAATTTAATTGATAATTTTGGTTTAATTTTGTGACAGTGGATAGATCTTTTAAAAATCCTCGGTTGTAAAAAAAGAGAAAAAAGTCTGATCCAATATTAGATGAAATTTTTTGAAGTAAATCTTTTTTTATCTTTTTTTTAATTAAATGCTGAAATATCGCCACCGCATTGCTAGTTCCGCCTCCTAAGCCTCCAAAGACTGGGATTCTTTTGTTTATTTTTATATTGTAATAATTAGAGATTAATTTGTTATTTCTCAGTATATCCAGAATCGATTTAACAGAATTTTTTGAGCGATCAATATATTTTGAATAAGTTCCGGTAAAAGATACATTATCGTAGTTTTTATCTTGGTTTTTTTTTATATAAATCGTATCAAATTTGTTTACTAAGCAGTAAATTGATTGAATTTCGTGCAAACCATTTTTTGTTTTTTTATTTACATTCAAACTTAGATTAATTTTCGCAAAAGATTTGAGAGCCATTTCAAAGGCCTTTTATTAATTTTTGTTGCACCAAATCTTTTAAATCTTTTTCGGCTTCCTCAAGACCTAGAACGTAGCTCCAATAATATCGGGCTTGTATTTCTTTTCCGTTTTTCCAAAGAACGTCACCGTAATGATCGTTAACTATAGGGTCAGCGGGCATTAGTTTTACTGCTAGTTGAAGGTAATCTTTAGACTCTTTAAATCTTTTCAATTTGAATAAAGCCCAACCAAGTGAGTCTATAATATATGGATCGTTTGATCTTAAATTGTTTGCTTTCTCTAACATTTCAAGAGATTTTTCGATTTTTATACCTTGCTCAATCCAAGAATAAGCGAGATAATTGATTACGTAAGCTTGATCTGGGCTTGCCTCAAGTGATGCTAAAAGATCTTTTTCGGCTTTATCCCATTTACCTATTCTCTCATAAGCAACTCCTCTTCCGTCAGTCACATCTGGGTAAAGGGGGTGCTTGCTATCGATATTATTTAAAATTTGAGAGTAATAAATAATTGATTTTTCGAATTCTTCATTATTTTTTAAAAATTCTGCATAATCAAAAGTTTCATAAATACCTTTATTAGTAAGTTTGTTATATGAGTCTTTTAAAATATTAAGAGCATCTGTTTTTTTTTCCTCTTTTATTAAAATTCTTGAAATTTGTTTATTTGAATACCAGCTTAAAGCATCTCCATGGTAAGTTAATTTTTCATAAATTTTTTTTGCGTTTTTAAAGTCATTAATTTTATACAAATTTTCTGCCAGCAAAGTATCGTAAGCATGAAAATCTTTATTCAAATATTTTGTCAAATTTAAGTAAAAATTAGATGAAGGATAAATTGATTGAGATGATAAAGCATTAGCAGTTATGTACATTAACTCTGCAACTACATCTTTTTCATTCTCACAACTAAAATTAAAACTATTTTTTGAATTTTCTAAATCAGCTAAGTATTGATTGAGTAATAAATTTCTTGGATATTTGGTTAATGACTCTTTTATAATTTTCTTTGCCTTTTCAATTTTTCCAATACTGCTTAGGTATTTTGCATAAAAATAATTATACCTAGAAAAATCAGTTTTTTGATCGATTAATAAATCTTTAAATAAAATTTCTGTGTTTGAAGTTTTGTAAAAACAATTTAAAAAAACATTCTGAATTCTTTTTAAATTTTCAAATCTATCATCTAACTTATCAAGATTTGATATAGAGACTTCTGGTGTTTCGCTATTCAAGTTTGACCAAAGAAAAAGAGTGCTAGCCATATAGCTATCTAACATCGATCTAGATTTTCTATTTATAGCACTTGCGAAATATTTTTTGGATATTTCAAAATTAGAGTTTTTTAAATAATAAATACCAATTACAAGATCGCTTTCTAAACTTTTTTTGTTTTTTTTCTCCAATTTTCTCGAAAAATTATATGCTTCTTTGAAATTTCCGGAATTGATCAAGGAATATAAATATTTTAAAGAAAAGGTAGAATGTATTTTTTCAAGTCCATCCAATGATTTAAGGTATTTATATGACTCACTATATTTACTTTCATTCAGAAGTACAATTCCTGAAAAATAACCAGCAATGTTATTGGCTTTATTATATTTATCTAGGCTTCTAGCTTCCGGTGTGGAAAAAAAAATAAAAACAATGACAAATATAGTGAGATCTGTAATCTTTAAATATCTTTTTAAAATAGACATAAATGTTAAAAAAAAATAGCTCTATAAAACTTATTAAATATTACAATTTTATTAATTACAATTTAATTTACAATAATAAGTCAATCAATAGATATAAAAAAGACAATTATGGATTATCAGAGGATAAAACTAAAAACTTAGAGTCTTTAAAAAAATCAATTATTAATTTAAAAAATTGTAATTTAAAAAAAACTGCAAAAAATGTTGTATTTTGTGATGGTAATCCAAAATCACGGATCATGCTCATAGGTGAAGCTCCTGGTGCTAATGAAGATGAAGAGGGCTTACCTTTTGTGGGAAGGGCAGGAATTTTATTAGATAAAATGCTAGCATCAATAAGTTTAGATAGAAAAAAAGTCTATATATCTAATATTGTAAATTACCGACCACCTGAAAACCGAAGACCAACTGATGAAGAAATCAAGAGATATCTACCTTTTATCACAAAACATATTGAAATAATTAATCCAAAAATTTTAGTTCTCTTAGGTAGCACTGCAATGAATGCGCTTATAGGAAAAGATATAGTGATATCGAAAATGAGAGGTAAATGGATAGAAAAAAAATTTGGAAACTGCAAAACTTTTGTTTTAATCACATTTCACCCGGCGTTTTTAATGAGGCAACCGGCACAAAAAAAATTGTCTTGGATAGATTTAAAAATGATAAGAGATAAAAAATCTAAACTTAATATTTAATTGAAAAGGTTAATTACAGCAGGTGTTGATGAAGTTGGAAGAGGATGCCTAGCTGGACCTGTTGTTTCAGCAGCTGTTGTACTCAAAAAAGGTATAAATCTTAGACTTTTAAAAGACTCAAAAAAAATTTCATTTAATAAAAGAGAGAAAATTTCAGAACACGTTAAACAAAATTCTTATTTTGCTATCGGGATCGCTTCTGTTGAGGAAATTCTTAAATTAAATATTTTACAAGCTTCACTTCTTTCAATGAAAAGAGCACTTAATCAACTTACAATAAAACCAGACATAACTTTAATTGACGGAAATTTTGCACCAGAAGGTATTAAAAAATATAAAACAATCATAAATGGAGATGAAAAAGTAAAAGCTATAAGCGCTGCTTCTATTATTGCAAAAGTTTATAGAGATAAATTAATGATAAAATTATCTGAAAAATTTTCTAATTATTCCTGGGAAAGGAATTTCGGATACGGTACCAAAGCGCATTTGGAAGGTTTAAAAAAATTTGGGGTGACTGCGCATCACAGAAAAAGTTTTAAACCAGTACACAAGATATTGTCGAGTTAGGAATCTCAAGCACAAGAAGTCTCATTTTTTTTTAAAATAGTTTGACCCCAAATTCAATTTAGGGTTGAATTCAAAAATGTTAAAATTTTCCAATCAAATTGTTAATGGAGATTGCTTAAAGGAAATAAAAAAAATTCCTAATAAGTCCTTTGATTTAGTTTTCGCTGACCCTCCCTACAATATGCAGATTGGTGAAAAATTAACTCGGCCTGATGCAAGCAAAGTGAATGGTGTAAATGATAAGTGGGATCAATTTAATAGTTTCAAACATTACGATGAATTCTGCATTACTTGGCTTAATGAATGTAAAAGAATTTTAAAAGATAATGGCAGTATTTGGGTAATAGGATCTTATCATAATATTTTTCGTCTAGGTTATCACTTACAAAATTTAGATTACTGGCTGCTTAATGATGTCATTTGGAGAAAGAATAATCCTATGCCAAATTTTAGAGGTACACGATTTACCAATGCACATGAAACTCTTATTTGGGCTTCAAAAAATAAGAAATCAAAATATACGTTTAATTATCAATCGCTAAAATGCTTAAACGATGACTTGCAGATGAGATCAGACTGGAAATTACCTATTTGTAACGGAAAAGAGAGGCTTAAGAAAAATGGTAAAAAAATTCATTCTACTCAAAAACCAGAGGCTCTTTTACATAGAATTATTTTGGCTACCACAAATAAAGGCGATTCCATCTTTGATCCTTTTTTAGGAACTGGAACAACAGCAGTGGTTGCTAAAAAATTAGGTAGAAAATATTTTGGAATAGAAAGAGACAAAAAATATTTTAAAGCTGCTAGTGAGCGAATAAAAAAAACTAAGGTAATTAAGGATGAATATTTAGATACTATAGAAAACAACAAATCAAAACCAAGAATTCCTTTTGGCTCTCTTGTAGAACTAGGAATATTAAAACCTGGCACTACCCTATTTGATCCAAAAATGAAGATTAATGCAAAAATCATGGCTGATGGAAGCATTAAATATAAAGAGTCTGAAGGTTCTATTCACAAAGTGGCAGCAACAATTATGGGTGCTGAAAGCTATAATGGTTGGACTTATTGGCATTGCAATATAAATGGATCTACTGTTTTGATTGATAGCTTAAGACAAAAATTTATTTCCGAAACTAAAGCCTAATTTTTATAAACTTTACCTAAATATCTTTTTACGAAAAATTTACGCTTTACTAAAAACTTAAGAAATATATTTCTTACTTTTTGCATGATTGAGTTTGAAAAATGGAATGTGAAGAAATTAAAGTTTGATCTACTTCTTATAATTTTTGCCCTTTTTGATCTAACTTCAAAATAATCATTATCTTTATCAAGCTTATCATTTTTTAATAAATTAAATATTTCAAAGGCACTTTCTATAGATTGTCCAGCACCTTGCGCAAGAGTTGGTAAAAATCCATTAAAAGCGTCTCCTATATAAAATACTTTTTTGTTAGTAGAAGGAATAATCTTAGGAGAAAAATATAATGGCCATGTTTTTATTTCATTGTCAAAAATGGTTTTTAATTTAGAGTTTTGTTTTAAAATAATTTCTTGAACTAGCTGTTTAATATTATCGGGTTCGTATTTTTTACATCTGATTATGCAAACCATATTTAACTCTTTTTTTTTATTAATCGGATAAATAACAATATGACTGTTACTGCCTAACATGAGACTAATATTATCCTCAATAATATTTAAATCAGATCTTGAATTTAATATTACTCTTACTGCCACAGCTTTCTTAAACTTTGGCTCTATTTTTTTCTTTTCAAAAAAAGACCTAGTATTAGAAAATATTCCGTCAGCAGCAATAACAAAATCTACAAGATCATTCGTATTGTCATCAAATTTTATTAAAACTTTATCTTTAAGTTCAGAAACTTCTTTAATTTTTTTTCCAAATCTTAAGTGTTGTGTGTAAATATCCTCTTTTAAAAATTCGATCAAAGTTGATCTTTGAAGAGTTGTATATTTTGCTTCAGCGCTGTTGAACTTGGATAAATTTAAATCACATATTTTCTCGTTTTGGATGTTATAAAAATTAATTATTTTTGGATGAAATATTTTTTCATTATTTATTTTGTTAAAGTTTATTTGATTTAAAATTTTAACTCCATTAGCTCCTAATTGAATACCGTAACCTTCCTCAAGAGATAAACTTTCTTCTCTCTCATAAACCATAAAT
>CACGGB010000002.1 GCA_902572475.1 uncultured Pelagibacteraceae bacterium
GTATTGACGATGAACCAATCCAATATTAAGCACCCTCAATCGTTTGATGTTGACGTTCTGCATATCCCTCAAGAATAGAATGTGCATCTTGATACTCTTTTGAATTGTAAAAGTTATTAGCTTCATCATAAGATGGAAACTCAATTACAACTGTTCTTGGAGATTTATCGCCCTCATTAGATGTAGATCTTCCGCCTCTAATTAAAAATTTCCCCTTATATTTTTCAACTGCTGCTCTAGCTTTAACAGCGTATTCTTTTAACTTTTCCTCATTACTTATACTTTTATAAACACAAACTACGTATCCTTTCATTTACAACTCCTTTAAAATAAACTAACTTTTTTCATGGCAGATAAACTTATCATTGATTGGAAAGAGTATAATCTAATCGTTGAAAAATTAGCAATACAAATTCATGAAAGTGGTTTTAAACCTAACTTGCTTATTGGTATTGCGAGAGGTGGCCTTCCAATTACTGATGTCTTAAGCCGAGTTTTTAAATTAAAATGTGCTTATCTTGCTGTAGAGTCATATTCTGGAGAGGGCACAGAGGATCAACAAGGGGATTTAGTTTTCTCAAGAGAAATGAGCTCTACTGTTCAAGACATGAAAGGCAACATTCTTTTATGTGATGACTTATCTGATACAGGGGTAACGCTAAATAAAAGTATTGATTGGTTAAAAAAATATCCACCCCTCAAAGACAAAATAAAAGAGATTAAAACTGCTGTGCTCTGGAAAAAAAAAGACTCAACTTTCGAACCTGATTTTTGCGCTCAAAGATTAGATAGTAACCCATGGATTGTACAACCATTCGAGCATTATGAAGAAATAAAAGTTCAGGATTTAATTAAGAAACATCAAAAGAATTAAGGGCCAGAATTAACTGGCCCTAAAATTTTTAGGCTACGTAAAAACTAATTACGCTAAATACTGCAATTACCCAAATAGCTGGAGAAGTTTTTCCGAATTTTCCTGTAAATATTTGAATTAATGCATATGAAATAAATGCTAGAGCGATACCGTTACTGATACTATACGTTAATGGCATTGTTATCATCGCAACTACCGCAGGGCCTGACTCAGCTATATCATCCCACTCAATATCAGTGATATTTCTTACGAATAATATTGCTACGTATAACAACGCTGCACCATCTATTTCTTTTGGTAAACTTGTAGCGAGCGGCGAAAAAAATAAACAAGCTAGGAATAAAACTCCTATTACAAGCGAAGTCATTCCAGTTCTGCCTCCGGCTTTTACTCCCGCGCCTGACTCAACATAACTAGTTACAGTTGTTGTCCCCATCATTGCTCCAGCTACTGTTCCCACACTGTCAGATAACATGGCTTTGTTGATGTCTTGCACTTTACCTTTTTTATCAACTTTACCTGCTACGTTAGCAACAGATGTTAATGTTCCTGCTGTATCGAAAAAGTCTATAAACAATAAAGTAAAAACTATTGAAGCCATACCCGCAGTGAGCGCTGCTTTAAGATCAAAATCAAATAAGTAAGTCATTGGCGGAATAGAACCAACAACACCATTAAATTTTGCTAAACCAGTAGCCCAAGCTATTATACTAAATAAAAGGATACCAATTATAATGTTTCCTCTTATCTTCATTTTTTCTAAAACAATCATAAAGACAAAAGTTAAACAACCAAGAAGCACTAAAGGATTCTTAATGTCACCTAAAGTAACTAGCGTGACTGGATGGTCTCCTACTACTCCCATAATTTCTAAACCAATAATAGCTAAAAATAATCCTATCCCAGCACCAATTCCTAGTTTTAAACTCCTTGGAATCGAATTAATCAACCACGCTCTTAAAGGTGTGAGTGATATAGCTAAGAAAATAATTCCAGCAACCAATACAGCACCCAATGCTGCTTGTGGCGTGTAACCCATTCCTGCAACTACTCCGTATGCAACAAATGCATTTATACCCATACCTGGTGCCAAACCTATAGGCCAGGTTTTTCCGTAAAATGCCATGATGAAACACGCAAGCGCTGTAGCTAATATTGTTGCAGTAAATACTGCTCCAAAATCAAAAAAACCTTTTTCTGTTCCGGCAAATTCGCCAGATAAGATAAAGGGATTTAAAAACATAATGTATGCCATTGTAAGAAAAGTAGTTACACCAGCTATTACCTCAGTTTTAAAATTTGTTTTATGTTTTCTATACTCAAAATATTTATCCATCATAAAATAAAGCCTCCGTTAAAAGTTTATTACTCTATATAATCGCTAAAATCTTAACTAAATCCTTCATATCTATCTTGATTCAACCAAGAGTAAATATATCTGTTTATAACTTTTCGTTATAAAATAAGGATAAGAATGAAAAAATTTTATTTTACGATTTTATACACATTATTTTTAATTTCATTAATTGGTTGCCAAACCGTTTCAAAGAAAATTGAAGATAAGACTACTAAAGAAGAGCAGAAATTAAGCAAATGGTTAAATAAACCCGAAGAAGATCTTAAAAGTTTTTATGGTCAACCTGATAAAGTTGAATTTTTAAAAACAAGAAATAGAAATTACATCTATATAACTGAAAAATATAAAATTAAGTGTGAGCGTAAGTTTGAGATAAACTCAAGTAATATTGTGGTTGGTTTTAGTAGTAAAAATTGCTTTTAATTACCTGCGGAGTACATACTCCGCAAGTAAGGTAAACTTATTTAATTTCAATAAGTCTTTTTTTCTTTATTTCAGGGATAATTTTTTCACAAGAAATAGTCAGTAAGCCATGTTTTAGCTCTGCACCATTCACTTTTACATCATCTGCAATTGTAAATGATCTAGCAAAAGATCTTTGCGATATTCCTCGATGAATAACTTCATCACCTTCTTTTTCTTCAGTTCTTTTAATGTTTTTTGTTTTTACAGTTAAAAGATTATCTTCATATTCAACTTCAACATCATCTTTGTTAAAGCCCGCAACTGCTACTTCAATAGCATACTTATCTTTGCCTGCTTTTCGAATGTTGTATGGCGGATAATTGGTTTGTACACCAAGACTGCCATTCCCTAACATAGACTCGAACTGATCAAACATGTCATCGAATCCAATGCTAAAGGGCCTAAGTGAATTAAAGATCGATAGATCCTTACTTGTCATATGTCCTCCTTTGTTAGCAAGGTTAATGTCAGCCCCATTTGGCAACCGACAATTTAGATATGGGAATTATTTTTATTTTTTCAATATTGTTATTTTAAAATTTTTGCAGATTTTAAAATAAAAGAATATTCTTCTGCTAGTTCTGTAATCGCATTGTCGCGGCCAGACATTCCTCCATGACCAGCTGCTTCCATTTTGCATTTTAATAATTGAATATTATTATCAGTTTTTGTCTCTCTAAGTTTTGCAATATATTTAACTGGCTCAGAGTAAAGGACTCTATTGTCAAACAGAGAAGTTGTAATTAGCATCGGCGGGTAGTCTTTTTTACTAAGATTGTTATAAGGCGCATAAGATAAGATATACTCAAAGTACTCCTTACTTTTTATCGGGTTTCCCCACATCTCCCATTCGCCTGGTGTTAATGGTAATTTCTCATTTAACATAGTTGTCATTGTGTCTACAAATGGAACTAATAAAAGCATTCCAAAAAATAAATCTGGTGCCATATTAGCTACAGCTCCGCCAGTAAGACCTCCAGCAGATCCACCGTAAAAACAAATTCCACCTTTATATGTGTATCTTTGCTCTATAAGATGATTTGCGCAAGCTATGTAATCTAAAAAGGTATTTTTCTTAAATTTTTTTTTGCCTTTTTCATGATGTATATCTCCTAAATCTCCTCCACCTCTTACATGAGCTATCGCAAAAGTAATTCCTCTATCAATTAAACAAAATCTTGAGGCACTAAAAGATGGAGATATACTATGTTTGTACGCCCCGTAGGCATATAAAAGAATTTTTGATTTTCCATCCTGTTTTGCTGTTTTCAATCTAACCAAACTTATAGGTATCATTTGACCGTCATGAGACTCAGCTTTTATTCTTTCAACAACATACTTACTGGAGTCATGCCCGGATGGAACTTCTGTTTGTTTTACTAATTTTTTTTGCTTTGAGACGATGTCATACTCATAAACTTGTCCTGGAGTTGCCATACTCTCCCAACCAACTCTTATCAATGTAGTATTTGTATCTTTTTGCATTAAAGAAACACTAGGGACGCCTATTGGTTCATCTGAAATCTTAATTTCTTCTTCTTTATTAGTTTTTATACTTCTTACAAAAAGTTTTGGGATAGCATCAGACTTTTCTGATCTAAGGATATATTCGTCTAAAAATTCAAACCCTCCAATAACAGTTTCTTTTTTTGCAGGGATAAAAACTTCTAATTTTTCTATGTGATTGTTCTTACATCTGAGTACCTTATAATCCCTAGCTTCCTCATTTGTATGAATATAAAAATATCCTTGCCAAGAGTCTATTGAATAACGAACGTCATTTTTTCTTTTTTGAAAAAGTTTGGGTTTGATTTCTTTAGCGTCAGTAGGAAAAAAATATTCTTCAGTTGTTACATGATCGGAAGTGCCAATAATGAAATATTTTTCATCAGAAGTAATGCCAATACCACAAGTAAAAGTTTCATCTTTTTCCTCAAATATTAGTTGATCTTGATCAGTAGATGTTCCAAGGACATGTTTAAATATTTGTCTTGGTCTATGATATTTATCTAATTTTGAGTAGAAAAAGCTTTTATTATCTAAAGCCCAGGTGACGCTTCCGCTTGTATTTTCAATTACATCTTTTTCATTTTTTCCTGTTCTAAGATCTCTCAAATATATTGTGTAATATTCGGAGCCTTTTAAATCTAGAGAATAAGCAATAAAATTATCACAATAAGAAGTACTCACAGTCCCAACTCCAAAATACTCTGAACCAGATTTCTGTTTTTCAAAATCACCATCAAAAAAAACCTCCTCAGATTTAGATCCATCAATTAGTTGCCTCATTCTCTTGCCGTAATTACCCTTAGCTTCTGTTTTTGACCAATAATAATATTTTTTATCTTTATATTTTAATCCAGTATCATCTAATTTAATTTTTCCTTTAATTTCGTTGAATAAATTTTT
Organism: uncultured Pelagibacteraceae bacterium; assembly: GCA_902572475.1. GTDB lineage: Bacteria > Pseudomonadota > Alphaproteobacteria > Pelagibacterales > Pelagibacteraceae > Pelagilacustribacter. Next base: position 5,106 of record CACGGB010000002.1, read on the forward strand.
CTGTAATTCTTTAATGTCTGTGAAGAAGTTTTCGGTTATTTTGTTGTTAGCTTCTATGTAATCCTTGACCTCAGTATTTAACTTTTTTGGGTCCTTTAAAACTTCAAGGATATTAGGTTGATCAACCCATGAATAATCATCTTCTAGTGGAATCCCGTGATAATTTTTCGTAGTCTTTATTTTTTTAAGTTTTGGTATATTCATATAAGGAAATTATATGAATTTGTTTTTGTTGGGAATTATCATTTTCGTCGTAATCTACCTTTTTCTAAATTGGTTCGCTAGGGCTAGTTCAAAAAAGATAGCTACAACTATAAAAAAAATTGCAATTTATATATCATTGATTCTAGCTGTGCTATTCACAATTGGTGGTAAATTCATCTTTAGTCTTCCAATGTGGTTGATCTTGCTCTCTGGACTTAAGATCAAAGGATTTACTGCTCTACAAATGTATCAATTATGGAGATTAATCCAATTCATGAAAAATAATGCTGGGAGGTTTTCACAAGGGCAATTTGGACAAACTCCAGGGTCGTCAAGTCTTACATCAGAAGAAGCCTATAAGTTATTAGGTTTAAAAAAAGGAGCGAGTAAAGAAGAAGTTTTAAAAGCAGCTAATCAATTACAAAAAAAAATTCACCCTGATATGAACCGCAATGTAGACAGTTCTAGATTGAGTCAATTAGTAAATGAGGCGAAAGAAAAAATTATAAAAAGTGATTTTAGTTAATTAATAAATCAATAGATTTTTTTAAAACTTTATCGAAAGAAATATTTTTTGCTCCTAAGGTATTATGTGTAGTTGTTTCTTCACTTTCACCCTCAGGTAAAATAAACTCAATATTTTCAGAATATTTACCATAAGCTTGAACAGGACTATCCATAAATAATGCCAAACACTTTACGTTTAGTGCTGACGAAATGTGAAGCCAACCAGTATCGTTACCGATATATAAATTACAATTTCTTATAATGGGCATAGCTTCACTGATTTTTAAATTTTCAAAAGAAATACATTTTTCACTAATTTTTGAATTCAAAATTTTGGCTACTAATTCTTTATCATTTTTTCCTGCTGCAATATAAAATTTTGATGGTATTTTATTATCAATCTTTTCACAAAGATTGATATAGTTATCTATAGACCATCTTTTAGTATGCCCACTAGCAGAAATACCTACACATATATGTTTAAAGTCACTCGTAAATTTATTTTTTAAATTTTCAAATCTTCTTTTATCTAAGCATAATTTTGGTTGTGTAGAAACAATTGATCCTAACTCATTTTCTGTAAAGATTTTTGCGGAAGTAACAATATTATCTTTTTTACGAAATAAAGGGTATTGTGATATTTTTTTAATACCAGCAACTTTTGAAATTAAGAAATATCTCAACGAACTACTAAAAATAAAAACTTGGTCAAATTTTCTTTTTTTTAATTCTTTTATAAGTTTAAAAAAACCACTGATACCATCATGAGACCCGTTATTTACACTTGTTCTATCTAAAGTGATAATTTCCTCTATTTGATTATCGTCAATTAAAAGATCTTTTGCTCTGGAATTTTCTTTTACCAAAATTGATACGGATGTTTGAAATTTTTTTGCAATCGCATGAATATATGGAAGATAAATGACCATATCTCCCATACCGATTTTTGGTTGTATTACTAAAACTTTCATTTTAAATTTTATTAATATAACTTAGATAAAATAATTTAGGTAAGATTATGATTAAAAAAGGTGTTTACGCTGCTAGTTTAAGTATTCTTAATGAGGATAAAACTTTAAATATTGATTTAACAATTGATCACGCTGTTAAAGCAATTAAAAGCGGATTACATGGTGTATTTTTTTTTGGCTCTACAGGACAAAGTCAGCTTATCTCAGTAAATGAAAAAAAAGAATTTATATCAAAAATTGCAAACCATAAAATGAGAAAGCAATTTTTTTTAGGAACCGGTAATAACTCATTAATAGAAAATATAGATTTAATCAAATATGCTATGGAATATGATTTTAAAGATTTTTTAATAATGCCTCCAGCTTATTATAAGGGAAACACAGATCAAGGTGTCTTAGAATTTTATTCAAGAATAATCAAATCAGTACCAAAAATAAAAATTATTCTTTATAACTTTGAAAAACTTAGTGGTTATAAGTTCTCTGTAGATGCGGTTAAATCTTTAGTAAAATCTTTCCCAGAAAATATAATTGGATGCAAAGACTCTAGCTATAATTTGTTTGAAACATTAAAGTTAAAAAACTTTTTGATGTTCCCGGGCTCCGAGGCTAAGTTGCTTAAAGGTTTAAAACTTGGTTGTTCTGGCTGCATCTCTGCAGTAACAAACGTTACACATTCACTCGCAAGACAAGTTTTCGATGATTTTGAAGCCAAAAAAAATCCATCTAAGAACGAACAATTAATTGCTGTAAGGGAAACATTTGATCAATATAATTTGATATCAGCATTGCATAGTTTTCACTCGACTAAAGATCAAAATTATAAGAACATTTTACCTCCTTTAACTTTATTAAGCCAGAAGAAACTAAAAGAGTTAATGGATAAACTAAATGTATTAAAATTTTCTTTAGAAAAAAGTAAGGCAGCATAATTATGATATTAGCAAGATTATTTTCAAAAATTTACAAAGAAGGTGGGATTATACTTATAGATGCCAAAGGTCAAAAATATATTTGTGGTAATCCAAGAAAAGAAAAACCTATCACTCTTCAGCTATTAAAAGAAAATCTTAAGTGGAAATTATTAATTGATCCTGAACTTGAATTTCCGGAGGCTTATATGCGAAATGAAATAATTATTGAAAATGCTTCTTTAAAAGATTTTTTAATGGGCTTAATAAAAAATCTTGGTAGAAATGAAGTTTCAACTGCAAGTCTAATTACAAAAAAAATCTATCAAGTGTACAGATATTTAACTAATTTTAATTTACCAGGAAAATCTCGTAAAAATATTGAACACCATTATGATATTGGTGGAGCAAAAGGAGAAAAACTCTATGATATTTTCTTAGATACAACACATAGACTTTACTCATGTGCTTACTGGAAAGATAGCACCAAGACTCTTGAAGAAGCTCAACAAAATAAGATTGATCATATCGTAAAAAAACTTGATATAAAAGAAGGACAAAAAGTTTTAGAAGTAGGATGTGGCTGGGGAGGAATGGCTCTCGAAATTGCTAAACAAAAAAATTGTGAAGTAACTGGTATTTCTTTAAGCAAAAATCAAATCCGATATTGTAAAGAAAAAGCAAAAGAACTCGGTTTAGATAATCAAGTAACATTTGAATTGGTTGATTATAGAGAAGTCAAAGGCCAATATGATAGAATCTATTCGGTTGGAATGTTCGAACATGTTGGTAAAAAGTTTTATAACACGTTTTTTAAGTCAATGAACCATTTACTTAAAGAGGATGGACTTTTTTTACTACATACAATTGGTGTAGTTGATAAACCATCGCCTCCAAATAAGTTTATAAATAAATATATTTTTCCTGGAGGGATTTGTCCTTCATTTAGCCAAATTATCACGCCTATAGAAAAAACAGGATTAATTGTTGCTGATACAGAAACCCTAATCCGACATTATGACAAGACTTTAGAGAGTTGGTTAGAGAGGTTTTTAAATAAAAAAAATATGGTGAAAGATCTGTTTGATGAAAAATTTGTAAAAATGTGGGAATATTATTTAGCAAGTTGCGCTGCTGCCTTTAGATACCGTGATCTTGTTGTTTTTCAATTACAAATTGTCAAGAACTTTCAGTCTGCTCATAGAACAAGAGACTATATATATTCATAAAAACTGTTATTTAATTAATAACAGGTATGAAAAAAAAGAAGAAAAAACCTATCAAAAAATATCAAAAACCTAAAAGAAATAAATTTCGAAAAAATAGGAAAAAAACTAAAAAAATTTTTTCAAGAAACAAATATAAAAAAAAAAGAAAAATAATCTTTAGAAGAAGAAAAAAATCTTATATTAAAAAAAAATTAGAGATAAAAACAAGATCGCAAATAAAAAGGAAAACTAAAAAAACTCGAGCAGTTATATCTAGTATTTTAAGTTTAATTGATAAATTAAAGACAATTTTAAGATTTAATTTTAATATAGATAAATCTTTACAAAATTTTTTCTTAGGGATGTCAAATCGTATTTCAAACTTAAAAAAAATTATTCAAGAAGAAAGAGAAAAACAAAAAAAATTAAAAATTCAAGCGATGCGCAAAGAAAAAATTGAAGCACAAAAACGCTTTAAACAACAAGAGGAATTTGCAATTAAAGCCAAAGCTCTGGAATTAAGAGAAGAGGAAAAATTAGGCCGTGAGAGAAAAATAGAATTACAAAAGTTTATTAGACTAGAACAAGCCGAGCTTAGAAAAGAGAGAGCAGAAAAACAAAGAAAATTTTTAGAACAAATTGCTTTAGAAAAAAAGATAGAGCAATTTAGAAAAAGAGAGGCATTAGAGATAAAGAATTTAGAAAAATATGTATTAAGCCAACAAAGAGAGTCTTACGAGGAAGTTCAACAACGTATAGATAAAATTAAAGAAAAGTATAGATCTTTAAGAGAACAGAAAGTCAATGAAGCAATCAGAGAAAGAGTTGCTCAACTAGGTATTAAAATTGAAGATACAGACAATAAAGAAACGTTATTAGAAAAAGAAAGGATTTATAATAAAGAACGTGAGAAAATTGAGTATGCTTTGGAAAGTTTTTATAGATCTGCTCATAGCTTATGTTTTCAAATTAACAAAAGATATATTCCAAAATATTTAAGCATCATGAGAGTCGTTGATAGAAGATTTGAAACTGGTGAAATATTTATTAAATGGGATGACACGGCAGAAGATGATTGGCTAATTTTAATTTATATAAAGAATAATTCACCCGACGAAGGAATAGTAATCGAGGATAAATCAAATCCGGAAAAACATAATTCTCATGAATTTAAGCCGACTGAAATTTTTAAAGCCTCAGATCTTATGGTTGACTCGCTAACTAAACTGCTTGATAGAGAAAGAAATAAAAAAAAGTTAGTTGATAAGGTTTTCTAATTTTTTAATCTCACCAATTTTAAATATAATTGCTTCGTCTTTTTTATAGCCGAACTTTTCAGCATTTTCTTTAAACCTTACGGGAGGTTCCCAGATCGGCTCTAAACTTAATATTGCTGTTCCCCAATGCATTCCTATAACTTTTTTTACCTCTAAGTCTTTCATTAAAGATAAAAGTTCTTCAGGATTTGCATGAGCTGTAGATTTATCCTTAACTGGAACCAGTGGATAGAAATTATAAGCGCCTAAATTTCCAAAACCCAAATCGATAGGACCAAATTTTTTTCCTAATTCCTTATAAAATGGTGCTGGTCCAGTATCACAAGCAAAAAAGATTTTTTTATCTTTGTATTCAATTAAAAAGCTCCCCCAAAGTGATCTATTTGTATTTCCATCTCCCCAGATCCATCGTTTGGACCAATGTTGACTTGGAAGCAGTGTTACTGAGATTTCGTCATTAATCTTAATTTTATCAAACCAATCCATTTCTTTAACAGTATCTTTTTTATATCCATTTTTTGTGAAATATTTTCCAAGCTTAAGAGGCACAAGAACTTTAGTATTCTTATAAGGAAAGTTTTTTATCGTACGAATACTCATGTGATCATAATGATTATGTGTCAGCAAAAATAAATCTATTTTCGGAAGTTCTTTAAGGGTTAATGGAGATTCTATGTATTTCTTGGGTCCAAATATCATAGGTCCATAATTTTTTTCGAAAACCGGATCAGTAATAATTGTAGTGTTTCCAAGTTTAATTATAAAGCTCGCGTGATCAAGCCACATCACATATGAGTCAGATTTATATTTTTCAAGATTTTTTAAAACTATTTTTTTATCAATTACATGTTCAGGTGGATAATCAATCTTAAGTTTCTTTTTTTCCTCCCTAAAAACTTTCCAATCCCATTTAAAATTAGGATCCCTTTTTGGACCTCCCTCAAGGTTTCTAAAAGCATATAATTTTCCGTCTTTATAAATATGATGATAGGGTTTTTTTTCCATAGCATTTAAACTAATACTTAATGAAAATAATGTACACAGAATAAGGGGTATTCGCATACCCCTTATTAGCACAGACAATTAAATTTAAAAGGAAATTAAATATCTGAACAATTAGATTTATTGATTCTCTTATCAAATGATTTAAGTGCTTCTTTTGAAATGAACCAAACATACGAGCTTTCTTTTAAACCATTCTCATCGGCAGCTGTACATCTTTTGCCAAATTTTACTTTGGCCATGTTACTTCCAGCACAATTAGTCAACATAAGCAACAACATAAAAGTAGATAGTATTTTCATGATTAAAATTTAAAGAAAGAGTCTGTGCTTTGCTTGGCATAATTTGGACCAAAAAAAGAAATTGAAACTTTATTGAATAAGATAAACTTTAGCACTATGATTGGAATTATGTCTAAAAGCCACATTTATGAATTGAAAGTTTTTGTTGAAGACGTTGACTTTGGAAGAGTATTTTACTCTAGATATCTTCAGTATATCGAGAGAGCTAGAACGGAGCTAATACACGAAAAATTTGGCCTTACTTTAACTCAACTTATGAACGAACACGATATAATGTTTGTTGTTAGAAAATGTAACATTAAATATCTAAAATCAGCAGTTTTTGAAGATAATTTAAGTGTTGAAACAGCTGTTTTAAAAAAAACCAACGTCAGACTAAGCTTACTTCAAGAGGTTAAAAGAGGCGGAGAGGTTCTTGTTAGTGCAGAAGTGGAACTAGCAGTGGTAGATCGAAGTGGGTCAATAAAAAAACTTTCTAAAGATTTTTTTGCAAAAATTTAAATTTGGCTAAGAAACGCCTAATATCTGCCTAAATTTTCGTTATAAACTATATTCAACTCAAGTTTGCAAATTCAGCAATACTAATTGAGTTAAAAATAAACTAAAAGGTATCATGAGAATTAAACAACTAAAAAAAAACAGGTTAAAAACTAACATTAATAAGAAATTCAAAAAAATCTCTCTATTCGAACTTCAAAATAGTCCAAAATTTCTAAATTTTAGAGTTCGAGCATAATCTTTCCTCCTAAAAAAATCAGTGGCTTAATCTAATTAGGCCATTGTTTTTATACCAATAATTGTTAAATTAATCTGTGAAGCGTAATAAACTGAATAATAAAGTAGCAATTATTATGGGATCTCAATCAGATCATTCCATAATGAAAGAATGTGCGAAAATTTTAAGAACTCTCCAAATTAAATATCAAATTTCAATAGTTAGTGCGCACAGAACGCCAAAAAGAATGTTTGAATTTGCAGAGTCAGCCTCAAAAAACGGTTTTGGTGTTATTGTAGCTGGAGCAGGAGGTTCAGCACATTTACCTGGCATGGTAGCGTCTTTATCTTCCTTGCCAGTTATTGGAGTTCCGATTGAGTCAAAAAAATTGAAGGGTTTAGACAGCTTATTATCAATAGTGCAAATGCCACGAGGTTGTCCAGTAGCAACAATGGCTATAAACGGATCAATGAATGCTGGTTTACTCGCAGCTTCAATTATTGGAAATTTTGATGAAAAAATTAAATCAAATTTGGAAAAATGGAAACGTTTACAAACTAAATCTATTAAAAAAAAACCTTAACAAAATGTCAATAAGCGTCCTAGGAATCATTGGTTCAGGTCAACTTGGTTCATTGTTATGCCAGGCTGCAAAAACACTTAATATAAAGACTATAGTAATATCAGACGATGAAAATGGTCCAGCGCAAAACTATTCGGATAAATTTATTTTTTCAAAATATGATGACAAAAATAAAATTAGAGAATTCATTAGCGAAGCAGATATCATAACTTATGAATTTGAAAATATTCCGATAAATATTTTAAAAGAGATAGATAAAGAAAAAAAAGTTTTACCCAAACCTGAAATTAACAAGATTATTCAAAACAGACAATTAGAAAAAACTTTTGTCAATGACTTAGGTATTAAAACTACAGACTGGGCCTTTATCAAACAGGCTGGAGATGTCGAAAAGAATAAAAACTTATTACCTGGAATTTTAAAATCAAACACACTTGGTTATGATGGACATGGACAATATGTTTTAAACTCTCTTGATGATGTAAAAAAAAATTGGTGTTTTACTGCTGATTATATCTTAGAAAAAAAGGTGAATTTAAAAAAAGAGATATCAGTTGTAATAACAAGATATCTAAATGGTGAAACTTATATTTACGAGCCTATAGAAAATATTCATAAAGACCAAATCTTAAATCATTCAAAAATTCCTGCAGATATAAATAAAGAAATTTTTGTTAAAGCACAGAGTAATGCAAAACTTATTTCAGAAAAATTAGATTATGTTGGTACGATGTGTGTTGAATATTTCATCGATCAAAACGATAATTTGTTAGTCAATGAAATTGCTCCAAGAGTCCATAATTCAGGTCACCTAACAATAAATGCATTTTCCATAAGTCAATTTTCTGGACATGTTGCAGCTGTTTGTAATCTTGGCGTAAAAAAAGTTGAAAAAATTTCTAATGCTGAAATGTTTAATGTCTTAGGAAAAGATATCGAGACTTATAGATCCAAGACATTTAGTAAAAATGAATTTTTTTATGATTACGGAAAAAAATTAATTAAAGATAAAAGAAAAATGGGACACCTTACGGTTTTAAAAAAATAATTATTTAATTGTTATTCTATGCATAACTCTTCTGCAGTTCTTTATTTCACTAGCCATATGCAGAATACTTAAATTGTCCCAAAGACAGATATCACCTTTCGTCCACTCGTATGAAAATATAAAATCTTCTTTGTTTACGTGATCTATTAAATAATTTTTTAAATATTCAGCTTCGTCTTCCTCCACATTTTTAATCTTCATTAAATGTCCTGGAGATATATAAAGAGTTTTCTTCCCATCTACAGTAATAACTATTGGATGTTCGGCCTCCATACTTTCTGAAGATTTTATTCCCATTTCTTTTTCTCGTTCGAGTCTTGTTATTGCTATCGGGCCTGCTGATGAAAAAACTCCAGTAGCGTCTTTAATTTTTTTTTTAATGTCGTCTGGTAATTTATCATAAGCATTAAAGCCAGATGAGAATATAGTATTACCTTGGCCAACTGGTATTTCTATTCCCATTAACATTGTATATCTAGGTCTATCATTAGCTAAGTAACTTGTATCCTGATGAAGCCAGCTAGAGCCGAAACTTAAATTTTTATCATCAGGCTTTCTCTCGATTACATTTATAAATGGAAATTTTTCATCTAAACCTTTAAGTCTTGGATATACTACGGGTTGACCTATATACTTTGCAAAATTTTGATAAGTTTCAGGATCAAGATTTTGTTCTTTTATAAATATAACTCCATACTTGTTTAAAATCTTTTTTATTTCTGTTACTTGATCTTGATCTAGAGATTTTAAATTAATGTCGTTGATGTAAGCTCCAACATTATTTTTTCCCGGTGAGATAGATAAATTCATTTAGTTCAAAGGTTTAATTAAAGTAGGGTCATTATTTACTGGATTATTAACATCTTTTGATATCTCATGAAACTTTAAATTGGGTGGTTTAATTGAGTTTAATATTTCCATAGCATCTTTTTTAATGTTCAAATAATTATTAATCTGGCTTTGATTAATAATCATTGGTTCTCTATGATGGATGGTACTAATTTTTTCAGTTGCTTCTCTTGTAATTATACAAAACTGATCATTCTGATATATCCCGGCAAAATACATCAATTCATCATCCTCTTTTGAAAAATAATAGGGAGTTTTTGTTTTATCCTCTCTTTTCCATTCATAATACCCATCAGCTGGAATAATACATCTTGATGTTTGGATAAGATTCTTAAAGGTAACTTTTTCCATAAGGGTTTCTCTTCTTGCATTGATAAGAGGAGAAAATTTATCTAATTTTTTAGACCAACTCGGTACTAATCCCCACTCATAAAGCTCAAGAGCCTTACCATTTGAATAGGATTTTATTACAGGTAACTTTTGAGTTGGGTGTGCATTATAATTATCTGTGTTTTCAACCTTTATATTTGTTTTAACCAAATCAACGGTTTTAGTTACTGGTTTTCGAATACTGTATCTTCCACACATTATTTATTTTTCCTCTCTCTTTTAAGCTTTCTCTTTTCTTTTAAAGATAACTTTGCTTTTTTCATAAAGCTTCTATCTTTTTGACTTTTACCCGAATATCTTTTTGACATACTTATTCATCTATTATTTCATGGAATTGCTCACCTAGTCCATCTACTTTTAAGTGAAGTTTGTCACCTGCCTTTAGAAATTCAGGTTTTTCCATTTCCATTGCTGTTCCCGCAGGTGTCCCGGTGGTGATAATTGTCCCAGGATATAAAGTCATAAATTGACTTAAATGAGAAATTAAAAAATTGAAATTGAAAATCATTCTTTCTGTATTTCCAGTTTGTCTTCTGTAGCCATTTACATCTAACGCTAAATTAATATTATTTAAGTTTTTTATTTCATCTTTGGTTACAAGATAAGGCCCTGTTGGTCCTGCTATAGATTTACCTTTGATCCATTGACCACCTCTTTCTTTTTGCCAAGACCTTTCAGATATGTCATTAACGATACAATAGCCAAATACATAATCTTGAGCATTTTCCTCTTTAATATATTTGCCTTCCCTACCAATAATCATACCAACTTCAACTTCGTAATCCATTTTATTTGCAGACTTAGGTTTTGTTATTTGATCATTAGGCCCCTGAATACATCCAGAGCTTTTATTAAAAACAATAGGTTCGGTTGGTAATTTTGATTTGGTGCCTTCTGCATGTGCTTTATAGTTTAAACCTATCGCTAAAAAATCTACGGGATTTGAGATGCAAGCGCCAATTCTAATATTTGAGTTGATTTCCTTTTGTTCAGATAATTTTACTCTCTTTAATCTATTTAACGTTTCTTCATTAATTGTCTGTGGATTTATATCTTTAATATAATCTGATAAATCTCTAATGACATTATTACTATCTAGTGCTGCAACAATTTCTTTTCCTAACTCACCAACTCTTAGTAATTTCATTAATTAATTTTAATCTTAGAATCGCTATTTTACAAATCTTTTGATTCTTTCTTCAGTGGTTGTTTCAGGACCAGAGTATGGAGTTTCGTAACTATTGGTTCTTGTTAAAACATCAATTCCTTTAGTGAAAATAAAGATAAAAAAAACAATGAAAAAAACTGCAAATATTTTTGCTGGGTTATAATTTCCGGATTGAAATACACTGACTGGCTGTTCTTGTTTTTTATGAAAAAATTTAAATGTTAAGTAAACAGCTATTATTAACCCAATATGTGCCATTACTACTCCAGCCCAACCAAAAATAAAAGAGGTTACACTAAATACATAGAGGCTAAACACAGTGGACCAAACAAAAGACAAAACAATTAAAATTTGAAGCCTTACAGACTTTGGCAAGCTTCTTAAATCGTTTTTACTATCATCAAACATGATGTTAGCTGCTTCAGTCATCCAATTTTTAAAACTTTCCATAATTGCCTTATATACTTTTTAAATTGAAATTTAAATTATTATAAATTTCGCACTAGTTTTCTTACTTTTTGCATATGTAAATTAAATTTTTCTTTTGTCATACCTGGTAAAACCTCATAAAATCTTATGTAGGTTGTTTCCATGCCACCAAGCTTTAAAACTCCTGCTTTAATTCTTCTAAATGGAATATTTTGAAACCAGGTTTGAATTGAAAACCAATTTCCACCGTACGACATCGACATTATAGCTTTTCTACCTTTCATCGCACCTGCAACAGGATAACCCCAATTACCAACAATTCTTTTAAATGAGAAAAACCATTTAGGTGCTAAAGTTAAATCAATCCAATTTTCTAAAATTGCAGTTGCTCTAAGATTATAACAGGGTGAAATCATAAATAATACATCACTTGCTTCTAATCTTTTTCTATAGTCTAAAATTTGATCGTTAGGTCCAGAACCGTCAAAAAAAGGAATTGGTTTTTCCTCATGTAAATTTATTAAATCAATTTGATGGCCTAACTTTTTTGCTTCTTCGATAAAGGTATCTCTTACAGAAGCGTTAAATGATTTTTTTATGTCGTGATGACCGTAAACGATAAAAATTTTTTTAGACATCTTTATTTGTCTATATCATTTTTTTCATTTTTTCGTATTAGAAATCCCGAACCTATCCCCACTGCAATGGCTGATATAACCCAGGAATATTCTTGTTCGCTGAAAAGAACTAATAGACCAAATCCTATAATGATTACTCCTAAAAGCTTATTATCCATTGACAAATATAAACCATATATTAAAGTTTACTTACCCATCTGTCATGGGAAAAAAGACTCGGCATTCGACATGCCGGACCTATAAAGGGTTGCAAAGTCGGTAGAAATGAAAGGAGTTGCTATGAATAGATTTAGCAAACTGTATGGAAATTCTGCCGTTAAAAAAGCTGAGCAGAAACTCTCAATGCAGTTAAGTAAAAACCAAAAAGCCCCTGAGGCAAACGCCAATGGAACAGCCGGTTATTTAGTTAAGAACGGAAAAAATTCCGGAAAAATTTTGAAGCATTTAAAAACTGATAAAAATCAGCTTTAAACTTTTATAGGGTGGGGACTTTAAAATCCCCACTTAAGTCTTTAATATCCTCTCAATGGAAAAACAAAATTTTTATGATCTTAATTTTGATCAATTAAAAGCTTTTTTAATTGAAAAAGGAGAAGTTGAGCCAAAAAAAGCAAAGATGAGGTCTCAACAACTCTTTAATGCAGTTTATAAAAAAAATATTAAAAGTTTTGATGAGCTAACAACATTTGGAGTTGAACTTAGAGGCAAGATCAAAGATTTGATTAGTTTAGAAAAACCAAAAATTATAGACGTTCAAAAATCTAAGGACGGGACTATAAAATTTCTTTTAGAGCTTAAAGATAAACGTAATGTTGAGACAGTCCTTATTCCAGATAAATCTCAAAGTAGATATACAATTTGTTTATCTGTATCAGTGGGTTGTTATCTCTCCTGCGAATTTTGCGCAACAGCTCAAATTTCAAAAAAATTAGTAAGGAATTTATCACCAGGAGAAATAATTTCTCAAATAATTTTAAGTAAAGATTATATTAATGATTGGTCAACACAGAAAAAAATAACCAATCAAGTTTTGATGGGCGAAGGTTCACCTTTTTTAAATTTAGATAATGTTAAAGTAGCAATCGATAACTCAAAAAATAAAGATGGCTTAGAATATGGAAGAACCAGGATCACAGTCAGCACTGTAGGAGTTGGAATTAAAAAAGATAATTTAAATGCAATAGAGTGGGCTGCAAATGAATTAGACGTTTATCTTGCATGGAGCCTACATAGCTCAATACCAAAACACAGATCAGAATTAATGCCAATAAATGATAAGTATTCTATTAACTCGTTATTACCACAATTAAAAAAATATTATGAAAAAACAAAATTACCTATTTTTATTGAGTGGATATGTTTAGATGAGAATTTAACAGACGAACACGCTAAAGAACTAATAAAGATTATGAAAAAAGTTCCTTCAAAATTGAATTTAATTGAATTTAATCCACTTTCAAACAAAGATTTCAAACCAGCAACTCAAGAAAATATAGATAAGTTTTCTAAAAAAATTCAAGAAGCAGGTTTTCTTTCTCTATTCAGAAGAAGTAGAGGTAGAGACATAAATGCATCTTGTGGATCGCTAGCGAATAGTAAAGCTATACTTAATGGATAATTTACATATTTTTTTAGGCGCAACAGTTGCCGATGCTGCTACTAGACCTCTACATTGGGTTTATGATCCAAAAAAATTGAAGAAATATATTAAGGGAAAAAAAGAAATAGCTTTTTTGAAAAAAAACAGAAGTCCTTTTTACAATATTAAAACTGGAAATGTCTCAGGATATAATGATGTTGGACAGGTTATGTTTAAGACTTTGCTTTCTTCAAAGAAAAAATCAGATGTTCTTAAAAATTTCAAAAAAAATGTAATTAAAAACTTTGGTCTAGGCTCAAGTTATTGGAAAAATTTAAAACTAAGGAAAAAATATAAAAAAGTGAAATGGAAAAAGCCTATGAATGGACCATGGATACACCAAAATATCTTAGAGACTATCCAAAATATTAAATCTAAAAAAAATATTACTGGTGGCACGAAAGTAAACGAGTCCGATGGTTATTGCGCTGCTCTCCCTTATTTTCTTTTCAATGATGAAGAAAAAGAACTTAAAAAAGTTATTAAATCTGTAGCTAATTCAAGAATAAATGAAAAATACGCCTTATCTAAATTAAAGATTATAGATTTAGCTAATAAAAAAGACAGAAATCCTGTTCAATCTTTTGTTAAAAAATACAAAAAAAATAAATATTTTAAAGACGTAATAAGCAATATTAAAAAAGTTTTGAGATTAAAAAACCAAAATCATACAAAAACAGTAAGAAATTTTGGAAAAGCCTGTAGTTATCCTGGAACATTTATGGGATCAATTCACGCGATTGTAACTTCCAGTAGTTATAAATCAGCTATTATCAAAACGATTAAAGCTGGTGGTTGTAATTGTTCTAGAGCAAATTTTGTTGGAGCATATTTTGCAGCATTAAAACCAAAAAGTATTCCAAGCCACTGGATTAAAAGAACTTTGCCAGCAAAAAATATTTTAAAATATATTAATTCTTAATGTGGTATATTAATTAATGGATTCGCTAATCATAGTTTTAGTAGTATTATTAGTTATTCTCAATCTCGGAGTTATTTTCTTTTTAGTAAGAAATAAGCCTGAAAAACAAATTAATCCAGAACAGGCTTTTAAAGATGAATTCAACTCATTTAAAGAAACCTTCGGCCAATCCTTTGGTTCTATGAGTAAAGAAATTGCTAAAGATATGACAGGAGCTTTAACTAAAGTCGATGAAAAAGTTTCAGTTTTTAATCAGCAAGTAAGTGAGCTAAATAAAAGCCAAGATAATTTTAGTAGAATTTTAAGCGGTGTTAAAACATATGGAACGCTCGCAGAATTTGGATTAGGCGCTCTTCTTAAAGATTTATTACCAGCATCTCAATTTATTGCAAATGCAAAAATGAAAGATGATACGTCCGAGACAGTTGAATTTGCTATTAAGCTTCAAGATGTATTATTACCAATAGACAGTCATTGGCCAGTTGAGAAATATAAAGCAATTGATGATGCGTACAATGCTAATAATAAAGAGGCACAAGCTGAGGCAAGAAAAGACTTGGCTACTGCATTTAGATTAAAAGCCAAAACAGTAAATTCAAAATATATAGCTCCGCCTAAAAGCACAGATTTTGCAATAGTTTATGTTCCAACTGAAGGATTGTTCTCAGAACTCTCAAGTTATAGAGACCCAAAGACAAAAGAATTATTATTACAAGAACTTAGAACAAAATATAAAGTAACAGTTTCTGGTCCTAATACTTTATCTGCTTTGTTGCAATCTTATCATTTAGGATTTCAAACATTAAAAGTTCAACAACATGCAACACAAATCTATAGTGATTTAAGAAGCATAAGCTCTAGGTTTGAAAAGCATTTTGATGGAATTAAAGATCTAAGAAAGAAATTAGAGCAAGCCATGGCTACAACTGATGGTTTTGGTAGAGATGCTAGATCTATAATGAATACACTTGGAAATATAAAAGATCCAGAGCAAATAGCAGACTCCTTGAAAGAAAACCCAGAAAAGATAAAAGTTCTTAAGTAATCTTAAAATATGTCTAACTTTGTCTTTTACGATTTTGAGACCAGTTCATCTAATAAGTATTGGGGTCAAATAATCCAAATTGGTGCAGTGTTAACTAATGACAACTTAGATGAGTTAGATCGTTTTGATGCAAGGTGCAGATTAAGTCCTGGGATAATTCCAGAAGCCATGGCTTTAATCGTGAATAAGACTTCACCTTCAATGTTGAAAAAGTCTAACCTATCTCATTATGAAATGATTAGACAATTTGTTGAAACTCTTAAAAGATGGGGCAAAGCTACTTATATTGGGTTTAACAGTATTGAGTTTGATGAGGAGTTTTTAAGGTGCACTTTATTTCAAACATTAGAATATCCATACATCACTAGCACCAATGGAAATACTAGAGGAGATATCTTAAGCTTAGCGAGAGCTGCAAACCTATATTATCCAAACACACTTAAAAATTCTGTGAACGAAAAAGGAAACGACGTTTACAAATTAGATCAAATGGCACCTTTAAATGGAATTGAACATGGAGATGCACATAGTGCAATAGGCGATGTGATAGCAACTATTGGAATAGCAAAATTAATTTCTAAAAAAGCCCCGAATGTTTGGAAAGCAAGCATGTTAACTATGGATAAAAATCAGTCTTTAGAGCTTATAAAAAAAGAATTACTTTTTTGTACAAATGAATATTTTTATGGAAGAAGCAGACCATATGTTCAAACGTTTATTTGTCAGCATCCTCAATATCAGTGGCCATTATGTTTTGATTTAAGACATGATCCTTCACCATATTTAGACTTACCAGTTAAAGAATTAAGTTCAGCAATGAAAAAACAACCAAAATTTATTAGAACTGTTAGACACAATAAACACCCAATAATTATGAACCCATCTTATGGTAATCAATTTGAAGAGTACAAACTTATTGGTACAAAAAAATTAGAGGAAAGAGCTAAAATGATAAAAAATAATAAAGAATTTGCAGAAAAGGTTTCATCAGTTAAACGATCCGAAATTGATGAAAAAGAACAAACAAAGTCACAAGAGGATTTATATAATGAGGAAAGTATCTATGCTAAATTTACCTCAACAGAAGATAATAAAATAATGCCAGAGTTTCACAGTGTTGATTGGGATAAAAAATTAAAAGTTATCTCTAAATTTAAAGATGAGAGGCTACAGTACTTTGGAAAAAAACTACTTTATATGGAAAAACCTGAGATTTTATCCAAATCTGACTTTAACTTAATTCATAAAGACATTTCAAAAAAACTTCTAAGCACAAATAATGAAAACTGGAATACAATTCCAAGAACTTATTCAGAGATTGATACTTTAAGAGCAAAATTTGAAAAAGAAAATCAACCAGAGAAACTAAAAATATTAAATGATATTAACGCATACGTTGAAGATTTAGAAAAATATTATTCATCTGCATAGTTGACAAAAAACAAAAAACACTTATTTAAGAGTTATGGCATTTAAAAATTCTACTGACGAAAAATTTAGCGATCAAATAGGCGGAAGTAAGCTTTCATTAATTCAATTTTCTGCATCATGGTGTAAACCATGCCAGCAGCTTAAACCAATAGTAGAAAAAATTTCAAATGACATGGCTGATAAAATTGATTGTTATTATCATGACATTGAAAGTCAGCCTAATGAACCAACCAAGTATTCAGTGAGAGGTGTACCAACAGTTCTTTTATTCAAAGAGGGAAAACTTTTAGGAACAAAAGTTGGTGCTCTAAGTGAAAAAGACATGCTTGAATTTATAAAACCGCATATTTAATTTTTATTTAAAATATTTCCGCAGTTATAAAGACTTCCAAAACAAACTATTAATTTTTTCTCACTACTACTTATTTTCTTCAATGCTTCTGAGAAACTATTGCTTTTTTCTGATTTAAATTTATTTTTAGTTGCTATTTTATAAAGTTTATGGGCTGAAACTGAATTGAATTCATTCTCTATTGGCATAGTAACAACTTTTTTAAATATTCCTTTAAGCTGTTTAATGAATAAATCTGGTTCTTTATTTTTTGTCATAGCCCATATTCCATATTTAGGTATTTTTATATTTTTTAAGTATGACGCTAAGTTTTTTGCATCAGTAGTGGCATGTGCTCCGTCGATCAAAATAGTCTCATTTCTACAAAGTTTATTTTTGATTTTACCTTTATTTAGATACTGAAAGCGACCTACAAAAGATAGCTTAGGTAAAGTTGTTTGAATAATTTTCTTTTTAATATTAAGATCAAGAGCAATTTTTATAGCTAAACATACGTTCTCGAGCATTCCTTTAGAGTAAACGTTTTTAGTATTAAGTTTAATTTTCGTTTTCTTATCTTGATAATAATATTGATGTTTTTTTTTAATAAGTTTCCAAGAATTAGGATATATTATTTTACTTCTATTTTTTTTTAGAATTTTTTTAATCCTTTTTAAAACATGTAGAGATTGTTTGCCTATATATATATTAGTAAAATTACTGAGATGGCCCACGTCTTCTTTGATGACTTCATCAAGTGTCTTTTTTTTTAAAAAATTTAAGTGTTGCTTATTTATGTTAGTACAAATTTGAATTATCGGGAAGTCATTGATATTATTTGAGTCCAGCCTCCATAGAGCACCAGTTTCTTGAATATTATAATCTGCATTTATTTTTGAAGCATTAATAATATAAACTAAAGTAAGACACTCAAAAACTGTTAAGGGAATATTTAATTTTTCTATCTTTTTAATTGTTTTTTTTATTTCGTTGTGAGTTAGGTATTTTTTACTCATGTAAAATCTTTCTTTTATATCTTGTATTGAAGGTGAAATATGAGCTGTAACTTTTTGATTGTTTGCCTCAATAAATGATTTTAAAGAGAATAATGTAGTGAATTTACCAGACTCACCAATCACAGAAATTACATTTTTGAGTTTTTTTTCTGGATGCCCTAATAAACTTAGAGCTAATTTAATCCTTTTAAGTCCAAAATTAACAGATTTATTAAATAGTTTGTGGTTAGCTAGCTGATTGTAAAGATTGATCGACTGTGACATTGGACTCTTGTTTAGCTTGAGCCTCAGCTTTTTTCAATAGAACATTTAACAAAGTTCCTATTGTAGAATTCAAATACTTTCTCTCTACAATTAAATCTAATCCACCATGGTCTTTTACGTATTCAGCAGTTTGAAAATCGTCTGGTAACGTTTCTCTTACAGTGTCTTGTATTACTCTTCGTCCAGCAAAACCAATTACGCTTTTTGGTTCACCAATCAGAATATCCCCCAACATTGCCCAAGAAGCAGTTACCCCTCCTGTTGTTGGATTTGTTAAAATAACGACAAAAGGAATATTTTTTTTCTTCAGCTCATTTACAGCTAAGGCAGTTCTTGACATTTGCATTAATGCTATTGAACTTTCATGCATTCTTTGTCCCCCAGAACAGCTAAAAAATATATATGGCAAATTATTTTCTATCGCATTTTGAGCTCCTGCAATAAAAGCTTCTCCGGATGCGGCGCCGAACGAACCTCCAATAAATCTAAAGTCTTGAGCTCCTGTTACTACATCGATCCCTTGAACTTTTCCTTTAGCAATTAATACAGCATCACTTTGTCCCGTCAATTCACGCGCTGTTTTTAAACGATCAGTGTATTTTTTCTTATCTACAAAATTTAAAGGATCATCTTTTGGAAGAGGAGTTTCAATTAATTCAAATTCCTTGTTATCAAAAAAGGTTTTGAACCTTTCCTTACAAGTAAGTTTATGATGTTCACCACATTTAGGACAAACCTTAAGATTGGAGTCCATGTCTTCTTTATAAATCAAATTTTTACAGCTACATGTAGTCCAAAGATTTTCTTCAACTCTTGAAGACCTTTTTTCAAATAAGGACTTTATTTTTGGTTTGATAAATCTTGTTATCCAATTCATAAAATTTTATTTCTCAGATTGTACACAACTTTAGCTAACTTTGTGACAGGATTTTGTCTCATTTTGAGTGATTTTGTTATTATTTTACACAACATACTGCCTACAACCAACCCATTTGCTGATTTAAGAGAAGAAATCGTTTTTTCAGTAATTCCGAATCCAATAACAAGGTTTTTTTTAGGATTGATTCTTTTAATCGTATTATAGTTTTGTAAAATTTTTTTTGGTGAAACTTTCAGCCTTCCCCCTGTTGTTGAAAGCATTGAAATATAATAAATCATATCATGCGAGTCATTAACAATTTTTTTCATTCTTTCTCTAGAAGTAGTAGGTGATAAAAGTTGAATAAAGCTTATTGACTTTTTCTTGCACTTTTTTGCAAAATTTTTATTTTCAGGGTAAGGGAGGTCAACTATAATTAAACCATCAACTCCTGATAACTTACAACTTTTTAAAAAGTTATTTTCTCCTTTCTGGTAAATTAAATTAAAATAACCCATCAAGATAATTGGTTTATCAGGATTATTTTTTTTAAATTTTTTAACAATTTGAAAAACATCTTTTAATTTAATTCCATTTTTTAAAGCTCGGTGCGAGCTACCTTGTATCTGTCCACCATCAGCTATGGGGGTATTGTGAGGGAAACCTAGTTCAAGGATATCAGCGTGTTTAGATATTTCATTTAATATTTTTAGAGAATTATTTTTGGTGTTATCTCCTGCGACTGTGTAAGTAATTAAAGCTGGTCTTTTTTCTTTTTTACAATTTTGAAAAGCTAAAGCTATTTTAGACTTCATCTTTTATATGATCCTAATTTCTGTTTAATTATATCCTTATCTTTAATGCTGTCTCCACAAGAGTTCACAATAATAACCTCAGAACTGTCCAACTTAGGAGCTAATTTAATTGCCTCTGCAAAAGCATGTGAAGGTTCTAGTGATGGAGAAATATTTTCTAATCCTGAAACTAATTTATATGCACTTAGTGCCTCCTCATCATTAGCTGAGGTATATCTTGCTCTTTTTGCATCCTTTAGAAAACAATGTAAAGGGGATATCCCAGGATAATCTAATCCTGCAGAAATAGACTCAGTCGAACCTATTTGACCTTCTTTATCTTGAATTACATATTGAGCAGCGCCATGAAGAATTCCTATTTTAGATCCGTTAGTTAGTGGCGCAGCGTGAAGCTTGCTGTTTTTTGGTCCACCAGCTTCTACTCCAATGAATTCTGCATCGGTGTTCATAAATTCATTCCAGAAACCAGCCGCAGAACTTCCGCCTCCTACACAATTAATTAATTTTAACTTACTAGGTATTTTTCCAAATTCGTCATTTATTTGCTTAATTAACTCTCTAGAAATTTGAGCTGTGCTCCAAGCACAAATCTTAATAAAAATATTTGGCCCAACAGTACTTCCTACACACATATGTGTTGTATCACAATTCGAGACCCAGTAACGCATACATTCACTTACCGCATCAACAAGTGTTTGACTTCCCGTAGTAACCGGAACTATCTCTGCTCCGTTTTTTTTAATAGCTTCTACGTTAGGCCTTTGTCTTTTAATATCTTTAGCGCCCATAAAAATTTTACATTTAAGTCCAAATTTTTTAGCCGCCATAGAAAGCATTTTTCCTGCGTATCCAGCACCAGTATCACCTACAATAAATCTTTTTCCTGCCTTTTTAGCTATTAAACAGTGAACAGTAGCATTGTATATCTTGTGAGCACCGCCATTAGCTTCAGAAACCACTTTAGCATAAATTTGTGCTCCTCCTAGATGGTCTGTTAAATTATCTAGTTTTATAAAAGGAGTAGGAGCGCCTACATATGTTTTAAAGTAATGATCTCTTTCTTTGAGAAATTTTTTATCTTTTCTTAATTTTGCAAATAATTTTGTTAAATCGTCTATCGGTTTTTTTAAAGTTTCAGGTATAAAGTTTCCACCAAACTTTCCACCGTACATGAAATTCTTATCATGCTGGTCGATAAGAGCTAAGTTTTTTCTAATTTTTAATTTCATTTATTTTTTTTATAAAACTTTTAATTTTCAGGTGATCTTTGTAACCTAATTGATTTTCTAAACTAGATGATAAATCAAAAAAATTAACCCCTAATTTACAGATATTTTCTACATTATTTTCAGATATCGAACCTGCTAAAGCATATTTTGTACCAATAGGAATTTTCGTAATTAAATTTTTGGGAAATTCTAAAGATTTCTCCATACCTGGTGTATCAAACAAAATTACATCAGCATTTTCAAACTCTCTAAATTTTTGAATATCTTGTGCCTCTTTAACTTTAACAGCTTTAATGATTTTAAAACCCATATTTTTAATCTCATTAACTCTTTCTTTTGTTTCTGACCCATGTAATTGAATATAATCGAAAGTTCCAATTAGGTTCTTTTTTATAAACTCGTCAGAGGGATTGACCGTTACCGCAACAAAAGCAGAATTTTCTTTATCGTAACTAGAAAGTACTTTAATATCTGACGTATTTACGTTTCTGGGAGATTTTTTATAAAAAACAAATCCTAAATAATTAACTCTAAGATCAATACATAATTGGACATCTCTGGTTGGATTTAAGCCACAAATCTTTATTTTCATTATCTAAGTTTTTTAACAAGATTTTGAATATTTCTTTTTATATTTCCCCGTGTAATTGCACGTCCAATTACTAACCAATCAGATTTGACTTTCTTAGCTTCCATAGAACGTTTTTGATCATAATTTCTCTTTCCTATTTGCACCCCAGGAGTAATTATTTCTTTTTTAAAAATTTTTCTTACAGCACTTACTTCATATGGACTACAAACTAATGCATCTAAACCTGCTTTTTTTGCAAGCTTTGCTTGATGAGATACTAAACTTTTAACTGATTTATTGTACCCAATTAATTTTAAATCATTGTTATTAAGTGAAGTCAAAGTCGTAACACCAATTATTTTTGTTCGTCCTGAAATTCTTTTTACTGCTTTGAGCGCTGCATGTCCTGAAGAAATATGAACAGTTAGATAATTAATCCTTAAATCTTTTAATGCTTTAACCGCTGATATCATGGTATTTACAGTATCATTTAATTTTAAATCAATAAAAATAATTTTATTTTTTAAAGATGAAATAAATCTCCTACCATTTTTAGAATTCATAAATTCTAAGCCAAATTTATAACCAATCTTTATCTTATTAGTTTTTGTTTGATTAATTATCCTCTTTGCTTTTGTAAGATTAGTTGTATCACAAGCAATAAAAATTTTGATTTTTTTCATTTGTTTATTAAAGCTTTAAGTTTTTTGCTAGCTCTAAATCTTACTTTATTTTTTTCAGGGACATAAATCAATTTTCCTGATGCTGGATTACGAGCTGAAAATTTTTCTTTAATTTTTTTACTAAAAAAAGTTCCAAAACCTCTTATCTCAAATTTTATACCTTTTTTTAGAGATCTTTGAATACTATAGCAAAAAGTTTCAAGAATTTCTTCTAATTGGGATTTATCTAATTTTGGATTTTTTTCTTTAAGTTTTTTGATAATTTCTGATCTAGACAATTACTTTTCTTTTTTTCCTTTTTTCCCTATAGCCTTCTCAAAGATTCCTTTAAGTGTTGCTCCAGATTTTGTTGCTCCTTCACCAAATTTAGCTATTAAAGATTTTTCTTCATCTATTTGAGCTGCTTTAACACTCAATTTAATTTTTCTCATTTTTAAATCAAGCTCAGTAATTTTTGCGTCTAAAGCATTTCCTGAAGAAAAAACTTCTGGTCTAGCATCTGCAGAGTCCTTTGCTAGATCTGACTTTTTAATTGTGACAATTAGCTTTTTATCTTTATCAATTGAAACTTTAACGCCAGTCTTTAAAACTTCGTGAATTCTCGTAGTAATCACGTCACCAACTTTTTTGTTGTTATCTTTAAACCAATCTAATGGGTCTTTATCCAAAGCTCGTTTTGAGAATTTGATTTTATCATCTTTAATTTCTGAAATTTTAACTTCAATTATTTCATTCTTTTTGAATTTTTTTAAATCTTCATTGTTTTCGTCATAGGAAATTTCTTTATAATGAAGCATTCCAGTTAAGCCAGTTTCAACTAGTTCTCCAAATATCGCTTTATCAGTGATATTATTAATTTTAATTTTTACTGTTTCTCCAGTTTTTTCTTTTATTTTATCCCATGGATTGTCCAAAGTAGCTTTATACGAAAGAGAAATTCTCTTTGTTTCTTTATCTATATTAACGATTTTAAATTTTATTTTTTGAGAAACAGATAGAATTTTACTTGGCTTAACGTTTCTGTTAGTCCAATCTAGTTCTGAGTTATGTACCAAACCTTCAATTCCATCTTCAATTTTAACAAAGCAACCATAATCCATAATTTTAGTAACTATACCTTCGTAAATTTCACCTAATTTGTATTTTTTTTCAATGTTATCATAAGGGTCTTCGGTTAAAGCTTTTACTGAAGCTGATACGCGATTTGTTTTGTTGTCAATTTTAGTTATTTTAACTTTTATTTTTTGTCCAATAGTTACAAGGTCGGATGGTTTTTTCACCCTACCATGACTTAAATCGCTCACATGCAAAAGTGCATCAACTCCATTAATATCTAAAAAAATTCCCCAATCTGTTGTTGCTTTCACTATTGCATCATTAACTATGTCACCCTCTTTTATATTTTTCAGCGCTTCTGAGATTTCTGCATTTTTGCTTTTTTCAAGAACAGCTCTTCTCGAAACACAAACGTTTCCTCTGTTTTTATCTATTCTTGTTGCTATTACTTTGACTGGGGTATTCATTAAGTGATCCACTCTTTTTAAAGGTCTAACATCAATTTGAGATGATGGCATAAAACAAGGTAAACCATCAACTGTTGCAATGAAGCCTCCTTTGACTTTACCTGTAATATAACCTGTCATTTCTTCTTGAGTTTCAAAAACTTTCTCCATTTTTTTCCAGGCTTTCATTTTTCTAGCTTTATCTCTTGAAACTATTATTTCACCTTTAAAACTTTCAATTCTTTCAAGATACACGTCAATTTGAGAGCCAACTTTTAATTTAGAAAGTTCTTCATCATTTTTGAATTCTTCTATAGGTATCATTCCCTCCATTTTTGCTTTACAATCAACAACAATAAAATTTTTTGTTATCTCTGTTACTTTAGCTTTGATAATTTCGTTTTCTTTAAGCTTTCTATCTTTAAAATCTTGATCAAGAAGGTTTTGGAACTCTTTGTGGAGAGGATTTTGTTTTTTTAATTCTTGTTCACTTGCCATATTTTTTTATTATCATTCTTTCTACGTATATTGACATTTTTTGCACCATTGCCTGTTTGTTCAATTTACCGGTGTCGATTTCTATCGAATCTCTATGTTTAAGTAAAGGGGAGTTTTTTCTCTTTGTATCTGCAATATTCCTTATTTTAAGGGACTTTTTCACGTCTTTATATTTTATTTTTCGATCAATTTTTTTAAGCTCTTTGTGCCTTCTCATAGCTGCAATATTTAAGTTGCACTTAAAAAAAAATTTTAAATCAGATCCTGGCAATATTTTAGTAGATATGTCTCTTCCTTCAATACAGCAGTTAGGATTTTTTTTGGCAAATCTTTTTTGAAATTCTTTCAGTATAAGTCTAATATTATTTTTTTTTGCAATAACTGCACTATAATCTGAGATCTGTGGTGTGTGTAGTCTAATTTTTTCAAGTTTTTTATAATTTAAATTTTTAAACTTTCGTTTAAGAAATCCTACTTTATTAATTGGATTATTTTTTAAAATTAAGAAACTTGCATATCTATAAAGTAAACCAGATGATAAAAACTTTAAATTATACTTCTTAGAAATCATTTTTGCTCCAGTAGATTTACCAGTAGCTGCTCCGCCATCACAAGATATTTGAATAAATTTCTTAATTTTTTTCAAATTTTGCTCCTAAATATTTCATAATTTTCAAAAAAGAGGGTGATGAGGTATTCACAGTTTCAAAATTTTTTATTTTAGTTTTAGCTCCGGTTAGTAAAGCTAAAACAAAAGCTGACATACAAATCCTATGGTCTCCTAAATTAGATACAATAATTTTTTTATCTTCAGCATTAAAGATACCTTTTCCAAATATTTTTAAATTATCTTTTGAGCTAATACTTTTAACACCAATTTGACTTAAAATACTTTGCATTTCTTTAATACGATTACTTTCTTTATTGGCTAAACCCTCTATTCCTTTAAATATAGATATTCCTTTTACCAACGCAGCTATTACAAATAAAATAGGATACTCATCAGTTGCGTTTGTATAGTATGTTTTATCCGCCTTAATTGGTTTGAGTTTACAGTTCTTTATCAAAATATCACCTCTTATTTCATTACTTTCTTTTTTTAAATTCATAAATTTTATTTTTGCACCTTGTTTTTTAAGAAGGTGATAAAATCCTATCCTAGTTTTATTTAAGCATACATTTTTAATTTTTAGGTTTGATTTTTTATTTAGTAACGTTAATGCTGCGAAAAATGCTGCTGAGGATGGATCTCCAGGTACAGTAACGTCTAATTTTCTAAGCTGTTGTTTTCCAAAAATTTTAATAATTTTCCTAACATCAGATTTAATGTTGATCACATTTTTATTTTTAAATAACATATTTTCTGTATGGTCTCTGCTTCTCGCCATTTCTGTAATTTTAGTGTTACCAAATGAATTTAGACCTGCAAGAATGACTGCACTTTTCAATTGAGCAGATACACCGGCTTTATATTCAATCCCTATTGGAATTTGTGAAGATATGAGATTAAGTGGAAATTTATACTTTTTAGATGGTAAAAATTCAGCTCCAAAATCTGATAATATTTCGATGAGCTCTTTCATACTTCTTTTATTTAAAGAATTGTCACCTCTCACTTTAACTTCAACGTTAGGTGTAGTTGATAAAATACCAATCAGAAGTCTTGCTAAAGTCCCTGAATTTCCAAAATTTAGCACCTCACCTTTTTTTATCGTTAAAGAGCCAAGCCCTTTGCCAAAAATTTTGTAATATTTTGAACTTACCTTTTTTATTTTTACACCTAATTTTTTTAGACAATCAATTGTGGAAAAGACATCTTCAGACTCTAAAACATTTTTTACTGTAGAAATATCTTCACTGATCGCACCGATTAAAAAGCTTCTAATCGAAATTGATTTATCAGAATCTACGCTTATTACCTTATTAAATTTTAAAATTTTAGAGTTTAATTTTAAATTAAAACTTTTTGAAGACATCTATTTTTAAGAAAACTGAGAACCAAAATAATGTTCAATAGCTTTAGTAGACTTAAGTAGCTCTCTAGATGTACCCTCTGCAATAATAGTCTGCTCCCCGAGTACATAACTTCTGTCTGTTATATCAAATAAATTTTTTACGTTATGATCGGTTACTAAAATAGCTGTACCACTTGATTGGATTTTTAAAATATATTTTTGTATATCTTGAATTACCAAAGGATCCAGTGCCGCTAATGGCTCATCTAGTAAAACAATTTTAGGTTTATTTATCATGACTCTCGCCATCATCAGTCTTCTTATTTCTCCACCAGATAAAACGGATGCGTTTAAGGTTCTCAAATGCTGAAGATTAAATTCATCTAAAAGTTTTTCGGTAATAGCTTTTTGATTTTCGGATCCTTTAATTGAAATTTGAGCAATTCCTAAAATGTTATCGTATACCGACATATTAAATACGCTTCTTTGTTGAGGCAGATAGCCCAATCCTTCTTTTGATCTTAGATGAATAGGAATTTCCTCTATTGACTTGTTATTAAGGTATATCTTCCCTCCCTCAACATTTTGTTCTCCGATACACATTGAAAATAAAGTTGTTTTTCCACAACCATTTGGACCTAAAACACCCACACACTCACCAGGAAATACTTTTAAAGATAATTTTTTTAAAATAGGTCTACCATCAAAAGATTTACTAACGTCTTTAACCTCAAAAATTGGTTTATCTTTTTTAAATTTTAAAATTCTAAAACCTTTTTTCATTTTAAATTAATATTAGCATTTATTTTGTCATCTTTAAATGATGCAATGTTTAAAGTTTGTTTTTTTATATCAAATAAAAGTTTATCTGCAACCATAGTACCTCTAATATCTTTAATTTTAACTTTTTCTGAAATGATTAAAAAACTTTTAGAATTAGAGTACTCTGCTTTTTGAGCAAATAACTGGCTTCCCTCATATGTGGCACTAACATCTCCTTTAAAAACCATATCTAAAGAAATATTGTTATAGATACCGATATCTGAAAAAACATTTAGAACTGTACCGTCTTTGAAATAAAATCTTGCTTCTACAAATTTCATATTAACAACATCTGACTCTGATTTACTATTCCGTGCCTCTTTTGATTTAAGAATATATCTATTTCCAGCAAGATCTAAACCAGAATATTCTATATTATAAAAGACATCACTATTTTCAGTGTTACTATTTTCTAATTGTTTCTTTATTTTTTCCTGTGTTTCTCTTGAAACAATTTTTTCGTTAGATGTTTCATTTTGATTAAAGTAAGTAAAAATTATAATTAACATACCTACGATCAAAAGACCTATTTGGATCAATCTTAACTTTTTTTTTCTTTCAATCATTTTATTCCAGTTTGTAATAGAAAGTGAATATGAATTATACCTTTTAAAACTTTGTTATTTTTTTTGTAATCTTTGTCAGAAACTACTAGCAAACTTGTAATTTTTTTTTCATTCATTATCGCTAATGCTTTTGATGCTGGCATATTTTCATTCACCACTAGTGGATTTTTTGTCATGAAATTTTTTAGATTATTTTGTGAATAATTCTTAATTTCTCGTCTTAGATCGCCATCTGTTACCAAACCTTTAATAAATCTTTTTTGTAAAATCACTACTATACCAAGTTTCTTTTTATTAATAATCTTAAGAGCTTCTTTAAAACTTCCTTTGTAGTTTAAAGTTGGCATTTTATTTCCAGAGACCATAATATCTTTGGCTAATAAAAGAGAGGTACCAATATTTCCTCCTGGATGAAAAACTTTAAATTTTTCTTTAGAAAATTTTTTTTGGTACATCACTGTTGTAGCTAAACAATCACCTAACAATAATGTTATTGAGGTACTGGATGTTGGTACCATTCCAGTAACATCAGATTCTTTTACCTTTGGAAGAATTAATCTTATATCACTGGCTTTTAAAAGTGTGCTGTCTGGTTTGGAGGCCACACCTATTATTTTAATACCAAAGCGATTTGCGTACTTTAGCATATTTGTTAGTTCGGATGTATTCCCTGAGTAAGAAAAAATAATAAGTAAATCTTTTTTTTCTATTTGTCCCATATCACCATGTAGCGCTTGTGCTGGGTCGCAAAAAAAACTTGGAATTCCTACGCTGGAAAATGTCGCTGAAATCTTTCTGGCAATAATACCTGATTTTCCTATTCCTGCTAAAATTACTTTTCCTTTACAGTTTACAATTAAGTCTACAGCTTTAGAAAATGATTTGTTAAAAACTTTTTTGATTTTCTTTAGCTCATTAATCTGAGTATTCGCTGCTTTTTTGGCAAGAGATATATAATTTTTTTTATTCATCAATGTTCAAAAATATCCTCTTTAAAACCTTTTTGATCTAACTCAACTCTTGTATCTAAAAACTCCAAGCACTTTTTAAAGATATCTATTCTTTTTTCTCTTATTAACATACTTTCCAATTCACTTTTGATCTTGTGTAAATACACAACATCATTAGCTGCATATTCCAATTGTTTATCAGATAATTTGTCTATATCTTTATTCCAATCACTACTACCCTGTCTTTTATCTATTGATTTATTACAGAACTCTTGAATTAAATTTTTTAAACCGTGGGCATCAGTATAAGTTCTAACTATTTTAGAAGCAATTTTTGTATCAAATATATTTTTTATTTTACACTTAAGAAAAAATTCTAATGAGTTTTTATCAAACCTCAAGAAATGACCAATTTTTAAAATTTTATTGTTTTCTAAAACTGAAACGAGATTTGGGGCACTATAATTATTTTTATTGGGTTGGATTATATATATGTTCTTATCTTCATCACATATTTGAATGAGGCTGAGTTTATCTCTGGAAGGAATTTGAAGCCCAGTCGCTTCTGTATCTATTGCGATACTATTTTTGAAAGAACTAGCTATTTCGGAGGTTATGTCTTCTTTTATCTTAAATATTTTCATATATATATATGTCTAAATACCATGAAAAATCAAATTTGCACAATCTTAGGTGGTGGGGGATTTATAGGAAGATATCTTGTTCGAAATTTGACCAAGAAAAATTATAGATGCATTATTACAACTAGAAAAGCCTTCCAAAAAGGATATTTGAAGACTCAAGCAACTCCAGGAGCTATAGAGCTATTAGATTGGAATCCAAATAATTTTTCAGATTTAAAAGAGGCAATAAAAAATTCTGATTTTGTAATTAATTTAATTGGTATTCTTTTTGAAAATAGAAAGCAAAAATTTTATAATATTCACGCTAAAATACCAGAAGCAGTTGCTAAAATTTGCGCTGAAAGTGATGTAAAAAAGTTTATTCAAGTAAGTGCAATTGGAGCAAATGAAAAATCAAATTCTCTTTATCAAAAATCTAAATTTCAAGGAGAAAAAAACGCTCTTAATAATTTTGATAAAACAGTAATTATAAGGCCAAGTGTTGTTTGTGGTTCAGAGGATAATTTTACAAATTTGTTCTCAAAATTAAGCATACTTCCAATTATTCCTATAGTGGGATTTAATTATAAGTTTCAACCAATTCTAGTAACTGATGTGGCTGATGCAATTGTTAAAGCTATTGAGAAAAAAAATAATGAAAAAAAAATTTATGAAATTGGAGGACCAAAAATAATTAGTTTTGGAGATATGGTAAAATCAATCTTAGCTACAATAAATAAAAAAAGAATTGTAATGGCTATGCCAATGTCCATTGCAAAAATTCAAAGTACTATCACAGATTTATTACCTATACCGCCTATTCTAACAAGAGATCAATGTGAAATTTTGTCAGAAAATGACAATGTAGTATCAAATAATAACTTAACTTTAAAAGATCTTGATTTAAATCCCTCTGACGTAGAAGAGGCTATGAAAAAATGGTTATGGCGTTATAGAGATGGCGGTCAGTTTGCAAAAACAAAATGAAAACTATTAGTTTATTTTCTGGATATATTTATTTAATAATAGCTATTATCACTGGTATAACATCTAATGGATTTCTTAAAACTACTGAAAGTTTCACAAAACTAACTCCTACTATTTTTTGTATTCTAAGTATTATTGTTTGTATTTTTTGTTTATCTAAGGCAATGACTATTATTCCAGTTGGTTTTACTTACGCAACGTATGGAGCTTTGACAATAACAGCTGTCACTTTGTTTGGTATATTTAAATACAATCAAACTCCAAACCTTTATGGCACCCTAGGTTTACTATTAATTATTGTTGGCGTAATACTTTTAAATGTTTTTGGTAAAGTAAAATAAAACCCTAGGTAGAAATTATTTTTCTTATCTGACTCCTCTTTATATATAATTTGTGGTAGCGTTTTTTCTTTTTAAAGAAAACGGGGGACAATTAAATGAAACACATAAAAGCTATAATTGCTTCGATAGCACTTTTCGCAATGTTTGCGGGAACTTCGCTTCAAGCAAAAGTAGAAATACAATGGTGGCATGCTTTTGGTGGAAGACTTGGTGAATTACTTGATGAACAAGTAAACAAGTTTAATGCATCACAAGATAAATACACTGTAGTACATACTAGAAAAGGTAATTACTCGGAAACTCTTAATGCTGGTATCGCTGCATTCAGAGCTGGACAACATCCAAATATCCTTATGGTATTTGAGGTTGGAACAGCAAGTTTAATGGCTGCAAAAGGAGCTTATGTTCCTATGTACCAACTTATGAAAGATGCTGGTCAAAGATTTAATCCTAAGGGATTTGTTTCAGCTGTATCTGGCTATTACACGACAACAGATGGCAAAATGTTATCTATGCCTTATAACTCTTCAACACCAGTTCTTTGGGTAAATAAAGACCTGATGAAAAAAGCAGGTTTAGATCCAGAGATGGACCTGAGTACTTGGAAGAGAGTTGGAAATGCACTTGATGCCGCAAAAGCAAAAGGTATTGATATGCCTTTCTGTACTTGTTGGCATAGTTGGGTTCATCTTGAGAACTTTTCAGCGTATCACAATATCCCATTCGCAACTAAAGCAAACGGATTTGCTGGTTTAGATACTGAGTTGGCTTTCAATAGCCCAGTACACATCAAGCACATTCAAACTTTAGGTAAATGGGCGCAAGAAGGTAAATTTAAATACATGGGTAGAAGAAATGAAGCTGGTAAAAATTTTAGAGCTGGTGAATGTATGTTAATGACAGAGTCTTCTGCTGGTTATGCTGGTATCAAAAAAGAAGCAAAATTCGAATTTGGTATTAGACATTTACCTTACTATGGAGGAACTGAAGCACCTCAAAACACAATTATTGGTGGTTCATCTCTATGGGCATTATCTGGAAAATCTAAAGAAGAGAACAAAGCAACAGCTGCGTTCTTAGCTTTCTTATCTAAAACTGATATTCAAGCTAAGTGGCACCAAGACACGGGTTATTTAGGTGTTACCACTGCAGCTGCTTCAGCTACTAAAAAGTCAGGGTTCTATAAATCAAATCCTGGTACTGATTTAGCAGGAATACAGATGATGAGAAATAAAGTTACTCAAAACTCTAAAGGCTTACGTCTTGGATCTTTTGATCAAATAAGAGGAATTATTGATGAAGAGATGGAAGGAGTTTACAACGGTACTAAAACTGCTCAAGTAGCTTTAGACAGCGCTGTAAAAAGAGGTAACGTTCTTTTAAGAAGATTTGAAAGAGCTAACAAATAAATCAATTTAATGTATCAGGGGCGAAAGCCCCTGGTATACTTCTTAAGATCAAATGGAAAAAAGAGTTTTTTTTAAAGGCTGGTGGTTACCAACACTGTTAGTTGCACCTCAGTTACTGATTTCTTTTGTCTTCTTTTTTTACCCATCAGGGCAAGCCATTTGGAATTCTTTATTTTTACCAGATCCCTTTGGATTAAAAACTGAATTTGTTGGCTTAGATAATTTTAGATTTTTATTATCTGACCCTTATTATTTAGCAAGTTTTAAAACGACAGTTATTTTCTCAACTGCGGTATCAGTTTCATCAATGGCTTTAGGTTTATATTTAGCCGCATTAGCCGATCGATTAATTAAAGGCGCAGGAGTTTATCAAACATTATTAATTTGGCCTTACGCTATTGCGCCAGCGATCGCAGGAGTTTTGTGGTTATTTATGTTCAATGGAAATATTGGTTTAGCTTCTTATTATCTTAAAGCTTTAGGTTATGAATGGAATCATACTTTAAAAGGTGATCAAGCAATGTTTTTAGTTATTTTAGCTTCATCCTGGGGAAGAATAAGTTATAACTTTTTATTTTTTTTAGCAGGACTACAAGCCATTCCAAAATCAATCATTGAAGCGGCAGCAATAGATGGAGCTAGTTTTTGGAAAAGATTTGGCACAATTGTAATACCTTTACTTTCACCCATCACATTCTTTTTATTAGTAGTAAATATTGTTTATGCTTTCTTTGATACTTTTGGAGTAATACATACAATCACCTCAGGTGGACCTGAACAATCGACCACTATACTTGTATATAAAGTATTCTCTGATGGATTTGTGAGCCAAGATCTAGGATCAAGTGCAGCTCAGTCTGTAATCTTGCTAGTTTTAGTCGGAATTTTAACTGTAATTCAATTTAAATATATAGAGAGAAAGGTGCATTATTAATGGTTGAGAAAAAGAAATCCGGATACTGGTTAACTCACCTGGGTTTAATCCTTGGGGTATTATTCATATTCTTTCCAGTATGGCTTACTTTCGTTGCATCCACTGTAACTCAAGATGCAATTATTTACCCTCCATTACCAATGTTGCCAGGAACAGAATTCTTTGAAAATTATGCCAATGCATTATTTAGAGGTTCACCAGAGGGATACGGAGCCAAAGTTCCTGTTATAAAAATGATGATGAACTCAGCAATTATGGCAATCGGAATTACAGTTGGAAAAATAATAATCTCTTTATTATCAGCTTTTGCTTTTGTTTATTTTAGATTTCCATTTAGGAACTTATGTTTCTGGTTAATATTTATTACTCTAATGCTTCCAGTAGAAGTAAGAATAGTGCCGACTTATGAAGTGGTTGCGAATTTAAATCTACTTAATTCTTACACAGGATTAATCTTCCCGTTAATTGCATCAGCCACAGCAACTTTCTTATTTAGACAATTTTTTATGACTATACCTGATGAAATGGTCGAAGCAGCTAGAATGGATGGATGTAGTCCAATGCGTTTCTTTTTTGATATATTAGTTCCCATAAGTAAAACAAACATCGCAGCTTTATTTGTTATTTTGTTTATTTTCGGTTGGAACCAATATTTATGGCCGTTATTAATGACTACCGATCCTGATATGAGAACTATTGTGATGGCTATTGACTCAATGATACCTACAGGCGATGACTATGCACACTGGCCAACGGTTATGGCAACAGCAATGTTAGCTATGGTACCACCAGTAATAGTAGTTATCAGTATGCAAAAGTTTTTTGTTAAAGGGTTATTAGAAAGCGACAAATAATGTCTCAAATTAGTTTACAAAATTTAAAGAAATCTTTTGGAAAAACTCAGGTTATACATGATCTAAGTATTGATGTTAAAGACGGTGAATTAATTGTAATAGTTGGACCATCAGGTTGTGGAAAATCAACTCTATTAAGAATGGTTGCAGGCTTAGAAGATGCTAATGAAGGAAATATTTTAATTGATAATAAAAAAGTAAATGAGCTTGAACCTATGGAGCGAAATATTGCAATGGTATTTCAAAATTACGCTCTTTATCCGCACATGACTGTTTTCGGTAACATGGCTTATGGTTTAAAGATTGCAAAAGTGCCAAAGGAGGAAATTGAATCAAGAGTTCAAAAAGCTGCTGAAATTTTAGAGCTTGGAGAATTATTAGAGAGAAAACCCAATCAACTATCCGGAGGACAAAGACAAAGAGTTGCAATGGGAAGAGCGATTGTAAGAAATCCTGTAGCTTTTTTATTTGATGAACCTTTATCAAACCTAGATGCCAAATTAAGAGTTCAAATGAGATTAGAGATTAAAAAACTTCAAACTCAATTAAAAACTACCTCTCTTTATGTAACACATGATCAAGTTGAGGCTATGACTTTAGCTGATCGTATGATTGTAATGAACGAAGGTAATGTAGAACATATTGGAACACCTTTAGAAGTATATACGAAACCTAAAACTTTATTCACAGCTCAATTTATCGGAAGTCCTGCAATGAATATTTTAAAAGGTAATTGCGGAGGTAACAAATTGATTTTGGCAAACAAAGCTTCACTTTCAGTGAATTCAAAATTTAATGGACCTGTTAATATAGGTATGCGACCTGAAGATTTTGAATTAGATCAAAATGGTCCAATCAAGTTAAAAGTTGAACTTGTAGAATTAATCGGAGCCAACACACTTATTCATGGTAAACTTGAAAATAGTAATGAAATTTTAGTTGCAAGTATCTCAGGTGTTGTTAAAGAAGATACTATTGGAAAAAATATTAATCTTTCCATTCAAGATGACAAACTACACCTGTTTGATACTAATACTGATTTGAGGATTAATTGATCAATCCATTTTTAACGAAACCTAACTACATAAGAATTTACGGCCACAGGGGAGCTAGAGGCGATATTGTTGAAAACTCAATCTCTGGTTTTAAATATACTTTTGATCTTGGCATCAAAGCTGTTGAGTTTGATGTCGTAATTTCAAAAGATAATATTCCAACAATATTTCATGATTACAGATTAAATCCTGATTTAGTTAAAGATGCCTCAGGGAACTGGATCACAGATAATAGCATGAAATTAGTAGAACTCACTTATGAGCAAATCAGTAAGTATAGTATTGGAAGTATAAAACCCGAAACAAAGTACGCAAAAAGATTTAAAAATCAAAAACCTATTACAGGTGAAAAAATACCAAAATTAACTGATTTCTTTAAATTAGTGACGGAAGATAAATATAAAGATGTATTTTTAAATTTAGAAATTAAATCAACTCCAACACAAGAAAACGTAACACCAGATCCAGAGAAAATGGTTTCTTTAATCCTTAAAGATATAAAAGACTTTAATCTTGAGGATAGAACTTTAATCACTTCTTATGATTTTAGAATTCTTTACGCCCTTAAAAAACAAAATCCAAATATTTTAAGAGGGTTTATTACCTTGCAACAAGGTCTTTCAATAACTAAAAAGAATATTTATGAAAACTCTCCATGGATGGTTAAAAATTATCCTTTGGAAGAATTATTTTTGCTACCAAATATTATTAAATCATTAGAGGGACATGTATGGAGTGTTTTCTACCGTGATGTGACTAAACAAAATGTAGAATTAGCACACAAACATGGTTTAGCTACTTGTGTTTGGACAGTGAATAGAGAAAAAGATATTATTAGAATGATCGAGTACGGAGTTGATGGAATTATCACCGACTATCCAAAAAAGGTTCAAGAAATTTGTAAATCCAAAAATATCTCTTGGTTTTAAGCTTGAAAACTTGAAAATATATTTATCGTCGTGCAAATAAACCCCTGATTTTTTAAATCAGGGGCATTTAATTTATTTATAAACTAATTATTTAAAGATGCTGTGATAGGTTCTTTATTTTTATTAGCTCTTTTTTCAGCGATTTTTTTCTCGATACTAGCTATCTTTAGATCAATCTTTGATAGTTTTTTTTGTTTAGTGCTTATCTTATTTTTAAGCTTATCGATTGATTTTAGTATTTTTTTCTTTTTCTTTTCGTTTTTTTTTAACTTTTTTTTCATATTGTTCCTCCAAAAAAGAAAAATCTAAAATAATCTAAAAAATTTTTCAAATGAAATTAAGAAAAATCTTTTAAACTAAAAGTTGAAAAAATTTAGAAAATCCTACGGAACTAATAAATTTATAAATCTGTCTGTTTTTTGGATCTCAAGACTGTTTACGTAACCACAATTTTCACCATCAACCTGTGATAGAACTTTATTGTTTACACCATTTATTTTTAATCTGTTCAATTCTTTTTTAATTACACTTTTTGCAGGAGTTAAGTCGCCTTTGGTTAAAATTAACCAAACATAATAAAGTAATTTTATTCTGGTCAGGTCTTTAAATATGTAAGCTACTATCCTGTTTTCAAATATATTGGTATCATTTGTTATAGAATGGGGACCAGCATAGTATTTTGAATTAGTACATAAAATCCAATCAGCCATAATTTTTTCATTATCTACCTCAACCTCCATTTTATTATTTTTTAAAAATAAAAAATGCTGAAAACCTTTTAAAGCGAAAATTACTTTTCCAAGATACTTTTTAATATTAGTATTTATGGACTCAACAATTCGAGAGTCAAAACCTACACCAGCCATCAAGAAAAAGTACTTATCATTTATTTTTGCTAATGAAATTTTCTTATGATTATCTGATACTAGGACGTTGTAAATCTCCTCCGCCTTTTTCTTAATTTGAGTTTCTATTTGTAAAATATTTGCAGTGCCAGCAGGTATGTATCCAACTAATTTGTCTTTTAGATTATCACTTTTAAACATTTCATTAATACCAAAACATACGCTCCCGTCACCGCCAGCAAATACTAACCGATCAAATTTTTTATTAGACAATTCTTTAAATACATTCCTTGCATGATCTTCGCTTTCAGTTTTAAAAAGATCTACAATATGATTTTTTTCTAAAAGATTAATGACCTTGTTAATTAATTTAAGTTTTCTACCACCTGCTGCATTTGCGTTAAATATCACCGCAAAATTCAATTTTTTATTCATATTTTAACAATTCTGTAACATATTTATGATTCTACTTTTACTAGAGATTCGTTTTATAAAAAATATGGAAACAATTCAAACTAAATCTAAGGGAAAGATTTTAAATTACAAAAGCATCTTTATTTCCGACTTGCACCTTGGGCATAGAAAAAGTGCAGCAAACAAATTATTAGAATTTTACAAACATTCAAGGTCAGAGAATTTATACCTTGTTGGTGATATCATTGATGTTTGGGCTTTAAAAACAAAATTTTACTGGCCTCAAGAACATAATGATGTGATTCAAAAAACATTAAGAAAAGCAAGACATGGAACAAAAGTAAAATATATTGTTGGAAATCATGATGATGTCTTCAGAAAATTTTTACCATTACATTTTGGCGATATTGAAGTTGTAAATAAAGCCATACATGTAAGCTCAGATAATAAAAAGTATATTGTTGTTCATGGTGATGCCTGGGATGGAGTCATGAAATATGCTCCATGGTTATCAAAAGTAGGAGCTGTCGCTTATAGTTTTTTACTTGAGTTTAATGTTGTTATCAATGTTTTTAGAAGATTATTTAAAAAGGGTAATTGGTCTTTAGCAAAATATTTAAAACACAAAGTAAAGAACGCTGTAAAATATATAGGTGATTATGAAAAAACTTTAGCAATTTATGCTAAAAGAAAAAATGTTGATGGCATAATTTGCGGCCATATTCATCATTCTGCCGATCAAGTCTTAGATGGTGTGAGATATTTAAATTGTGGTGATTGGGTAGAAGGTGCAACTTTCTTAGTAGAACATTTTGATGGTCGCATGGAAGTTATTGACTGGGACAAAATCAGAGGTGATGTTGTTGATTACGAGCCGTATCTAAAAGTAGTAAATAAATAAATGAAGATTTTAATCGTTACTGATGCCTGGTATCCGCAAGTGAACGGTGTTTGTAGAACTTTAAAAAATCTTGGCGATGAATTAAAAAAAATTGGACATCAGGTTGAATATATTGAACCTAATCAATTTTTTACTGTGCCAATGCCAAAATATAATGAAATAAAACTTTCTATTAATGTTTGGCCTAGAGTAGGCAGATTAATTTCTAAAGCTGATGCTGACATAATTCACATAGCTACAGAAGGTCCGATAGGAATATTTGCAAAAAGATATTGTGTAAAAAGTAAGCTTAAGTTTACCACGTCTTACCATACTCAATTTGATAAATATTTGAAGCTATACTATCCTTATTTGCCAATTAAGCTTGCTCAAAAGTTCCTTAAAGGATTTCACTCAAAGGCGGAAAAAATTTTAGTAACAACTCAGTCGATGAAAGATGAACTTCAAGAAATTGGTTTTGAAAAGGATAAGATGGTTGTTTGGACTAGAGGAGCAAACCACGGGGCATTTCAAAAGCCTAAAAAGATTAATTTAGAGTATAAAAGACCAATTTATCTTTATGTGGGAAGAGTATCTATTGAAAAGAATATAAGAGCATTTCTGGATTTAGATTTAGAAGGTACGAAATTAGTTGTCGGTAAAGGACCTGATTTAGATAAACTAAAAAAAGAATATCCTGAAGCGATATTTAAAGGAGAGAGAACAAATGGTGAGCTTGCAAGTTACTTTGCTTCTTCTGATGTTTTTGTTTTCCCGAGCAAAACAGATACTTTTGGAATTGTAATTATAGAAGCTTTAAAATGTGGATTGCCAGTAGCAGCGTACCCTGTTGCTGGACCAAAAGATATTTTTAACGGCACAAATATTGGCTCGTTAAACAACGATCTTAAAAAAGCAGCACTTGAAGCTCTTAAGTCAGATAGAAGCGCTTGCATTGAGCATGCAAAAAAATATACCTGGGAAAATTGCGCAAAAATCTTTTTAAATAGTGCGGTATCAAACCGCTAAAAAATATTTCTTTAGTCTATATCTTTAAAGTATAATCAAATCATGGAATTATTATTTTACTCTCTTGCTGGAATAATTGTGATCGTAGTAATTGTAGTATCTAGAAAATCAATTGTAGCAGGTATGGAGGCAAGATCCGATATTAAGAGAGAGAACAAACCAAGTAATAATGAAGAGGGAATAGAAGACATCACCAATGAAAATATTGAAAAAACTAATGAGCAAGTAAAGATTATAAATCAAATCGATGATCTAATTTTAATTGTAGATAAATTTAAAAATATCAAATTTTTTAATAGTAGTGCAAAAAAAAAATTTGGAGAAAATAATTTAAATAAGCACGTGGCTACTTTATTGAGAGTTCCTGATTTACTCCAAAATATTGATTTAGTGCTTTTAAAAAAAGAGACAATTACTATGGATTTAGAATTATCCTCTCCCTCATTTCAGTTCTTTAAAGTTCATCTATTCTCTGGACCGACCTCATATGTCGATGATCCTGACTCAGTTGTTTTATTTCTAAAAGATTTAACTGATATTATAAAAGCGCAAAGGTTCAAATCTGATTTTGTAGCCAATGTAAGCCATGAACTTAAAACGCCTTTAGTTTCTATTAAAGGATTTCTAGAAACTATAAGCGGACATGCGAAAGATGATTTAGAAGCACAAAAAAAATTCATACCGATAATGCTTGAGCAAGCTGATAGGATGGAAAGCTTAATTAAAGATTTACTTTCATTAAGTAGAATTGAGTTAGAGGAACATATACAGCCTCAAGATAAAGTAAATTTAAAAGAAATTTTAAGTAACGTTGAAGACATCCATCAAAAAAATTTAAAATCTTTTGAATTTAAAAATAATATAAAAGATGATTTCTTTATTAAAGGCGATCATGAAAAATTAATTGAAGTTTTTTCAAATATTATTGATAACAGTATAAAATATTCAGAAAAAAATAAAAAGATCGAAGTTAATTGTGGGCAAGGTAACGGAAAAGTAATAGGAGACTCTTATACCGTGTCCATTAAAGATAATGGTATTGGAATTCCAACTGAACAACTTCCGAGAATTACAGAAAGATTCTTTAGAGTTGATGCAGCTAAAAGTAAAAAAGTTGGTGGCACTGGACTTGGAATGGCGATCGTGAAGCACATTGTTAATCAGCATAGAGGTGAGTTAGAAATAAAAAGTGAGACTCAAAGGGGCACCGAAATAAAGGTTCACTTTTCTAAATTTTAGCAAATATCACAATTTTATTAAATTATGTCTTGAGATAAACGGCAAAATAGTTAAAGTTTTAGTATGACTAGATTAATGAATTATATAAGTCTGGTTTTATTAACTTTAATTTTTACAACTGTTAAGGCAGATGTAAACTTAATTGAGAAAACTTTACGTTCTCAACCTCTTACAGTTTTTGATCTTGGACTTTTAAGACTTAAAAACGATCTTAGGCAAGCTAAAAACGATTTAGTTCTTGAAGTAGATAATAAAAATGTATCTACAATTTATACTGAAGCTATATTTTCTAGAAGAGACGATGGAATTCAATTAATTGTGTCAGCACCGATGAGCACTCATTTAAATGCTAACTCGTACATGGTGGACTCAATTAAATGTAGAAAAATTTTTGAAAAAGTTAAAAATAATCTTTTAAAAGGACAAAACGAGAGCAATATGATTCACTCAAAAGCTGCATCTTATTTAAGTGAAGTATTCACCGCTCCAACACAATGGAATGCTTGGAGATATGATAAAAGTTTTACACAAAAATTAGTTAACTTTGTGCAACTAGAAGTTACATTAAAGCCAACTCAATCCTACGCAGTTAAAAATAAAGTAAGACCTTTTAGTTGCGGAGGGTCTTTAGCCTCTGATTATCAACAAATCGAGATAACTAGAAAGTTCAACTAAAAAGTTATCATTTTAATAAATTTGTAACATATCTGTAATAATTAAGAGTCCTCTTAATTTTATGAATCCAATGTTTGTTAATTAATTAATAAATGAAAGGATAAACAATGAAAAAACTATCAATCGCTTTAGCTTCATTAGTTGCAATGTTAGTTGTAACTTCTGCTCAAGCTAGAGATCAGATTAAAATCGTAGGTTCTTCAACTGTATTCCCTTATGCAACAATCGTTGCTGAAAGATTTGGTTCGTCTGGTAAATTTAAAACACCAGTAATCGAGTCAACAGGAACAGGTGGTGGAGCTAAATTATTCTGTGCTGGAGTTGGTACAGAGCACCCAGACATAACAAATGCATCTAGAGCTATGAAGGCTAAAGAGTATGCGCTATGTCAAAAAAATGGTGTTGAAGAAATCGTAGAGATTACAGTTGGTAACGACGGAATAACGTTAGCTTATTCTAAAGATGCTAAACCAGTAAACTTTACAAAAAAACAATTATGGGCAGCATTAGCAAAAGAGGTTGCTAAAGATGGTGCGTTAGTACCAAATCCATATAAAAATTGGAGTGATATCGACCCATCATTACCAAACTACCCTATCAAAGTTATGGTGCCTCCAGGAACATCAGGAACAAGAGATGCTTGGAATTCATTAGTAATGAAAAAAGGTATCGATGATGCTTCCAAAAAAGCTGGCGCTAAATATAAAGCGTTAAGAGAAGATGGTGCGGTAATTGAAGTTGGTGAGAACGACTCACTTATTATTCAAAAATTAGCTGCGGACAAAGAAATGTTCGGTTTCTTTGGTTTCAGTTATTTCTTAGCTGCAAAAGATAAATTGCAAGCTGCAAGCATTGAAGGTGGTCAACCAAGTCTATCTTCGATTCAAGATTACAGTTACGCAGTTGCAAGACCTTTATTCTTCTATGTGAAAAAAGCTCACGTGGGCGTTGTACCTGGCTTACATGAATTCGTAAAAGAGTTCACAAGTAAAAAAGCTATGGGTAATAAAGGTTATTTAACTGATATCGGGCTAGTACCTCTAGATGGCAAGTTATACAAAACATCTAGAACTAACGCTACGAAGTTAGTTAACATGCCTGCTAAGAAGTAGTAGTATCAATTAAACAAAAAGGGGGTATTTTACCCCCTTTTTATCTCTGGAAGCTCAATATGAATTTAATACTTGTAACTTTTATTATTCTCTTAGCTTTCACAAGTTATTATTTCGGTAGAAAAAAAGCTCTAGTTATTCAATCATCACAAAGACTTACGGCATTACCAAAATTTTATGGATATTATTTAGCTGCTTGGTGTGCTGCACCAGCATTAATAATTTTTGCTCTTTGGTCAGTTTTTGAACCATCAATAGTTAAAACATTTATTTTACAAGATTACACTGATCAGAACTTAACTAAAAATGAGCTTCAGCTTATTTACACAAAGGTTAAAGCATTAGCCGCAGGAACTTACACGGGAAATATTACTAATTTTCTAGATGAGTCTGCTAATAAGTACATTCAATTAAAAGGAATAGCTAACAGCGCTAAAGTAGCAATTATTTTAGCAATTTTAATTTTCTCTCTGAGTTTTGCGTATAGATCTGTTCAGAAAAATGATCGAATGAGAGAACCAGTAGAAATTTTTCTTAAATGGGTGTTATTTGTTGCATCATTAGGCGCAGTTTTAGTTACAATCGGAATAGTTTTTTCACTTTTATTCGAAGCGATTAGGTTTTTTCAAGCAGTAAAAATCTTTGACTTTATATTCGGAACTCATTGGTATCCTGCTAAAACTTTTGTAAGAGATGGCCAACCAGATCCTGAATTAATGAAGGATGCTTTCGGAGCTGTGCCTTTATTTGCTGGAACTTTTTTTATTGCTTTTATTGCAATGTGTGTTGCCATCCCCATAGGTTTGCTGAGTGGGATATATCTATCTGAGTATGCTGGAAGAGGCGTAAGAAAATATGCGAAACCTATTATTGAGATTTTAGCTGGTATTCCAACAGTGGTATATGGTTTTTTTGCAGCTTTAACCGTCGGTCCTTTTGTTAAAGAAATTGGTAACGCTATGGGTTTACAAGTTTCAGCGGAGAGCGCTTTAGCTGCAGGAGCAGTTATGGGAGTAATGATAATTCCTTTTATTTCAAGTCTAAGCGATGACGTTATGACGGCAGTACCTCAAAATTTAAGAGATGGGAGTTACGCAATGGGCGCAACAAAATCTGAAACTGTAAAAAAAGTAATTTTTCCAGCAGCCCTACCTGGTATCGTAGGTTCGATACTTTTAGCAGTATCGAGAGCGATAGGAGAAACAATGATTGTTGTAATGGCCTCAGGACTAGCGGCTAATCTTACAATGAATCCACTTGAGTCAACTTCTACCATTACAGCGCAAATTGTAGTAATTTTAATTGGAGACCAACAATTTGGAGATCCAAAAACTCAATCAGCTTTTGCATTAGGAATATCTTTATTTATAGTAACTTTATTCTTAAATGTAATCGCTCTTTCAGTTGTTAAAAAATATAGGGAAAAATATGAATAGTTTTAAGAAAAATTTATTAAAAAAAAGATATAACGCTGAAAGAAGATTTCAATGGTATGGCAAAATAGCTATAGGATTAGCTTTAAGCTTTTTAGCAGTTTTTATGTTTCAGATATTTTCAAAAGGTTACTCAGCTTTCCAAAAAACTTGGATAGTAACAGAAGTTCATTATGATAAAGAATTACTTTTAATCGATGCAGAAAGCCCATCAAAAGATGATTTAGAAAATGCAGACTATTATGATGTTGCTTACAAAGCTATGACCTCATTAGATCCTGGACTTCCTGAAGAAGAGGATCGTCAATTGATACAAATGGTTTCGTATAAATATGAGGCAGAGGTTAAAGATCTACTTTTAAAAAATCCAGACTATCTAGGTAAAATAGTGCCCATAAAATTAACAGCTTCTGATGATGTTGATCAAGTTCATAAGGGAAATTATCCAAGAGATATTCCTGAGGAGAATAGAAGAGTAAATGATTACCAGTTGCAGATTTACGATATGCTTAATGAAAGAGGAGATATTTTATCAGAGTTTAACATTAGTTTTTTTACAAGTCCTGATTCAAGAGAGGCAGAACTAGCAGGTATAGCTAGCTCGTTTATGGGAACAGTTTTTAGTATACTAGTATGTTTAGCGTTTTCATTTCCTGTTGCAGTGTTAGCTGCAATTTATCTCGAGGAATTCGCACCAAAAAATAAATTTACAGATTTTATAGAA
Source organism: uncultured Pelagibacteraceae bacterium (assembly GCA_902572475.1). Taxonomy (GTDB): domain Bacteria; phylum Pseudomonadota; class Alphaproteobacteria; order Pelagibacterales; family Pelagibacteraceae; genus Pelagilacustribacter. The sequence goes on from CACGGB010000002.1 coordinate 49,889, forward strand.
GTAAACATTAATAATTTAGCAGCTGTTCCATCGATAGTATTTGGTTTGCTAGGTCTTGGTGTTTTATTAGCAGTTTTTAATTTACCAAGATCGACACCACTTGTTGGAGGAATTACTTTGTCTCTTATGACATTACCAACAATAATTATTGCTGCAAGAGCTTCTTTAAAAGCTGTTCCCCCAAGTATAAGAGAAGCTGCTTTAGCGATGGGTGCAAGTAATATGCAAACAACCATGCATCATACTGTGCCACTATCAATGCCTGGAACTTTATCTGGAACGATAATTGGCTTGGCTCAAGCTTTAGGGGAAACAGCCCCTTTAATTTTAATAGGAATGGTTGCTTTTGTGAATACAATACCTGGTACGCCAGTTGATCCTGCTGCAAGTTTACCAGTTCAGATATATATATGGTCAGAAAGTGCTGAGAGGGGTTTCGTTGAAAAAGTATCTGCATGTATTATGGTGCTTCTAGCTTTTTTAATTTTAATGAACTTGGCAGCTCAAATCGTTAGACACAAATTTGAAAAGAAATGGAGTTAAATGAGTAAAATAAAAGCGGAAAATGTAAATGTTTATTACGGATCCAAACAGGCATTATTTGACGTCTCTATAGATATAGCAGAAAAAGAAGTTACAGCTTTAATTGGACCATCTGGGTGTGGAAAGTCTACTTTCTTAAGATGCTTGAACAGGATGAACGACGTCATAGAAATTTGTAGAGTTGAAGGCAGTATTAAAATGGACAACCTAGAACTGAATTCAAGAAAGTTAGATGTTGTGAGACTTAGGGAGAACGTTGGTATGGTTTTTCAAAAACCCAATCCATTCCCTAAAACAATTTATGAAAATGTAGCTTATGGTCCTACTATTCACGGTATTGCACAGAGCAAAGAAGAAATGGATCAAATAGTTGAAACAAGTTTGAAAAAAGCTGCCTTGTGGAACGAAGTTAAAGATAGACTTGATGAAATCGGAACTGGCTTATCAGGAGGTCAACAGCAACGACTATGTATTGCTAGAGCTATATCTGTAAGTCCAGAAGTGATTCTTATGGACGAACCATGTTCAGCGCTTGACCCAATAGCAACAGCTCAAATTGAAGAACTTATAGATGATCTTAAAAAAGAGGTCACAATTGTGATAGTTACCCACTCAATGTCACAAGCAGCTAGGGTATCTCAAAAAACAGGTTTCTTTCATTTGGGAAAACTTATAGAATTTGGACCAACAGATAAAATATTTAAAAATCCTGATAATCAGCAAACTCAGGATTATATTACAGGAAGGTTTGGTTAATGAGTGAAAAACCGCACATTGTAAAATCTTACGAAGAGCAACTTCAGTTATTAAAAGATACAATAGTGAAAATGGGAACTGGAGTTGAGAAACAGCTTGAAAACACTATTCAATCTTTAGTTAAAAAAGACATTAGTTTAGCAGAAAAATCTATCAAAGATGACGAATTGACTGATAAGTATGAAATAAATATAGAAGAGCAAGTTGTAAATTTGATTGCCTTAAGGCAACCTATGGCAATAGATTTAAGAGAAACAGTTGTTGCCTTAAAAGTTTCTTCAGACTTAGAGAGAATTGGTGATTTAGCAAAAAACATCTCAAAACGATTAACTAAAATTGGAACTGATTTACCTAATGATATTACTAAAAATTTCGAAATAGCTGGTTTAAAAGCATCAAAACAAGTCAATGCAGTTTTAAATTCGTATTTACATAGAGCTAAAGATACAGCAGAAAATGTTTGGAATTCTGATGAAGAAATAGATCAAATGACTAATTCTAATATGGAAGCTGCAGTAAAGCATTTAGAAAAAAATAAAAACGATGTACAAAAAGTAACCCAACTACTTTTCATGCTTAAAAATATTGAGAGGATTGGAGATCATGCAACCAATATTGCAGAGCAAGTTTATTTTCTGATTACAGGAGATTATTTAGAGGGAGACCGACCAAAAGGATAATGAGGGCAAATTTATTCATTGTTGAAGATGAAATACCCATCGTAACTTTACTTAAATACAATTTAGAAAAAGAGGGTCACAAAGTTGATTATGCAGTCAATGGAGAAGACGCTATTAGAAATATAAAGGAAAAAAATCCTGATTTAATTTTATTAGATTGGATGTTGCCAGATATTTCAGGTGTTGAAGTCTGTAAAAATTTGAAAAGAAGCAATCTTCACAAAAATATCCCAATCATTATGTTAACAGCCAAAGGTGAGGAAGAAGACAAACTTAAAGGATTTGAAACAGGAGCTGATGACTACGTAACTAAGCCATTCAGCCAAAAAGAACTTATTGCAAGAGTTAACGCTTTATTAAAGAGATCTAAACCAAGTGTTGCCGCTGATGTTGTAGTATTTGAGGATCTTAAAGTAGATAGAGTTCAACGAAGAGTTTATAGAGCAGATAAACAAGTTATAGTTGGCCCAACCGAATTTAAACTAATTGATTTTTTAATAAAGAATCCAAAAAGAGTATATTCGCGTGAGCAACTTCTAAATTCTGTATGGGGAGATGATATTTATGTTGAGTCCAGAACTATAGATGTTCATATAAGAAGACTAAGAAAAGCAATAAATATTGATGGCAAGAAAGATCTTATCAGAACAGTAAGATCTGCTGGCTATTCCTTAGATGTTTGAAGATCTTTTGGCTTTATAAATGATATTAATTTTCCTTTAACTTTTGATAACTTTTCCCAATCATTGAAATTAAAACTTACTTCAGCAACGGCTGCAGTAGGAAATTTTCTTTTTAAATTTTCAAATTGTTCGGAGTTTTCTTTAAGACAGATTCGATTTATGAGTTCACTAATTGAAGGTTCATGATTGATTAAAAGTAAAGTTTTATAATTATCAACTGTTTGTTTTAAGATATGAATAATTTCATCCTCACTAGCATGATAAAGCGCTTTTTTTTTAATAATTTTCTTAAAACTGATTTTTTCTGACAATATATTTAATGTTTGTATTGTCCTTTTTGAGGATGAGCAATAAACTAAATCAAATTTTAACTTCTTTTTAATAAAAAATTCACAAATTAATTTTGCTGAATTTTTCCCTCTTTTATTCAATGGCCTGTCATGATCATCTAAATTTGGAAAATCCCAACTAGATTTAGCATGTCTCATCGCATATAATTTAAACATATTTTTAATTTAACATTTAAATATGTCGAAAGCATCATTTTCAGAAAACGCTAATATTAGCAATCAACTCATAAACAGAGAATTATCTTGGCTTCAGTTTAATGATCGTGTTTTAGAAGAATCAAAAGATAAAACAAATCCTCTATTTGAAAGAGTAAAATTTTTATCAATCGCAGGTACAAATTTAGATGAATTTTTTATGGTAAGAGTCGCTGGACTTTTTAATCAAATTAAAGATGGTTTTGACGAATTAAGCGCAGATGGATTAACTGCAGAGGATCAATTGAATAGGGTCGTATTAAAAACTAAAGATCTATTAAAGAAGCAAAACGAAGCATTCCTAGAGTTGAAAAAAGAGCTATCGAAAGAAAAAATTTTCATTCGAAAAATGTCAGAACTAAATAAGAAGGATCTTATGTATCTAAGAGAATATTTTCAGGAAACAATTTATCCTATAATAACACCTACTGCCATTGACCCATCACATCCCTTTCCTTTTATACCAAATAAAGGCCAAGCAATTTTACTAAGAATGACTAGAATAAAAAAAAAAAGAGAACTAAATGCAATTATAGTTATACCAAGAGCACTTCCAAAATTTGTATCTCTAAACAATTCTGAAACAATAAATGAATTTGTCACAATTGATGACGTAATTTGTAAATTTGCTAATGAAATATTTCCAGACCATAATATCGAGGCAAGTTTGCAGTTTAAAATAATTAGAGACAGCGAAATTGAAATAGATGATGAAGCTGCTGATCTTGTGAGATATTTTGAAAAAGCAATTAAGAAAAGAAGAAGGGGAAACGTAGTTAAACTCGAAGTAATCACTAATTCAAACAAAAAACTTTTAAATTTTATTTCAAAAAAATTTAAAATGGATGAAGATCATATTTATGAGGTTGAAGGATTGGTTGGAATACAAGATATAGATGAAATTTGTAAAAAGAAAGATCCAAAGCTGAGATTTAAAAAGTTTAATCCTAGAGAAGTTGAAAGATTGAAGGAATTTGATGATAAATTTTTTTCAGCTATAAGAAGTAAAGATTTTGTTGTACACCACCCTTTTGAAACTTTTGATGTAGTAATTCAATTTTTAGAAGCTGCAGCAAAAGATCCCAAAGTTATCGGTATCAAACAAACTTTGTATCGAACCACACCTGACTCTCCTATCGTAAAAGCACTAAGTAGAGCAGCAGAAAACGGAAAAGTTGTTACAGCCGTAATAGAAATAAAAGCTCGATTTGATGAGGAAGCTAATATTGAATTATCTAGGAAACTAGAGAAAGCTGGCGTTCAAATTGTTTACGGATTCGCAAAATATAAAACGCATGCAAAGGCAAGTTTAGTTTTAAGAAAAGAAGGAGCTAAAACGCGAAGCTATGTTCACTTAGGTACAGGAAACTATCATCCAATTAACGCAAAAATTTATACTGACTTATCACTGTTTAGCTCTAATCAAGACTTGGCCAAAGATGTCGAAAAATTTTTCAATTATGTAACTGGTTATGCAAAACCAAAAAAATTGAATAAAATTTTTATGTCTCCATTAAATAGCAGGAATTTTTTTGAAGAAAAAATTGAAAATGAAATTGTAAATGCAAGTAAAGGAAAACCTGCAGAAATATGGGCAAAAATGAATTCTCTTGTAGACCCTGGAATTATTAAGAAATTTTATGAAGCTTCAAACGCAGGAGTAAAAATAAATTTATCAGTAAGAGGAGTGTGTTGCTTAAGACCTGGAATTAAAGGTCAATCTGAAAATATAAAAGTAAAAAGCCTTATTGGCAGATTTTTAGAACACTCAAGAATTTATTGTTTTGCAAATGGTAGTTCTATGCCCTCTCGAGAGAATCAGGTATATATTTCATCTGCAGATTTAATGCCTAGAAATTTAGATAGAAGAATTGAAATAATAATTCCGATAGAAAACAATACTGTGCATGAGCAAATTTTAGATCAAATTATGTTAGCTAACTTTAAAGATAAATCAGAAACATGGTATTTAGATAGTTTGGGAAACTATCATAAAGAACAAGAAAAAGGCTTTTCCGCACATTCCTATTTCATGAAGAACCCAAGTTTATCAGGTCGTGGTAAGTCAATTTTAAGAGCTAAACCTCAAAATTTAAGATTAGTAAAATGAAACCAGAATTAAAAAATCTTTTTAAATTTCAGTCTAATAAAAAGTCTAAGCAAGCCATAATAGATCTTGGATCAAATTCAGTAAGAATGCTCATATACGATAATTTTAAAATTTCTCCAATCCCAGTCTTTAATGAAAAAGCAGTTTGCAAACTTGGAAAAAATTTAGATAAATCTAAAAAACTAAATCCCGATGGAATTAAAGGTTCTTTAAAAGTTCTAAATAGATTTAAAGAAATTTTAGATATTTCAGACATTCAAGATTTAGAAATTATTGCAACAGCAGCTTTTAGAGAGGCCACTGATGCAAGTGAATTTTTAAGAGAAATTGAAAAAATATTTAATAAAAAACCACTAGTATTATCTGGCGAGGAAGAAGCAAGAACATCAGCAAATGGTGTAATGGTAGGATTTGATGAAGTAGATGGATTAGTTGCAGATTTAGGAGGTGGAAGTTTAGAACTTGCTAGAGTTTCTAAAAATCAAATTTTTGAAACAACCTCTTTACCTCTTGGAGTATTAAGACTTGAAAATAATCCTATTATAAAAAAAAGAAATTTGGGAAAATATGTTAGAAAACTTTTAAGAGATGAAAAATGGCTTTCTAAAAAGAAATTTAAAAATATTTATTTGGTAGGAGGGACTTGGAGATCATTATTTAAATATCATCTCTTTAAAGAAAAACACCCATTACATATTTTGCATCAATATAAACTCTCAAAAGATGTAGCAGTAAAATACTTAAATAGAATCTCAAAATTTAATAAATCATCTTTGAAATTAATGGAATATATTACTAAATCTAGAACTCCCTATTTACCTTTTAGCTCTATAATACTAAACGAAATAATTGAAGCAGCAAGCCCCTCAAAAGTTATTTGCTCAATCAGTGGACTGAGAGAGGGACATATGAATACAATTATAAACCAAGGAATGAGCGAGGATGAAATTTTCAAATTAAAAACTGACGGTATATCTTTTAAAAAAGGGGACTATGGAAAGAGTTTTGAGAAATATTTTAATTTTATTTCACCATTATTTGAAGACAACGAATATTTTAATCGAAGATTACTAACCTTGGCTTGCATCTTAAGTAAAATGGATTGGGGCCTAGGAGCTTTTCAAAAAGCAGAATTAGTTTTTATGGAAGTGTTAAATACTCCATTACTAAAACTAGAACATAGAGATAGAGTAAAAGTTGCATCAGCAAGTTTTTGGAGACATTGTGGCTTAAAATATAATCCGAATTATCAGTTTTTATCCTTATTAAATAACAACGAAATTTTATCCTCAAAGCAAGTGGGATCTGCTTTAAGATTAGCAGAGTCACTCACTAGCATGTCTTCTTTGTTGTTAGATGAATTTAAAATTTATAAAAGAAATAAGACTATTTTTTTGAAAATACCTAACAATCATAGCGATATTGTCTCAAAACAAGTAACTAAAAGACTTAAAAACCTGGCAAGAGAGATGAATGTCGACTCCAATATCATTTATTCTTGAAAATTAATAAATCTTTAACTTAATTTAAATATTTTTTTAGCATTTATATATTATTAACTGATTAACAGTCTCCCAACTGTGTTGTTAATTAATTAGCCCATCAGCCCAAGGTATCAATATTTCCTTGGGCTGGCCTCCAATTACAAAATAATTTTTCTGATTAAATAGACAGCCAATATTCCACCAAGCATCTCAGCAATGATATAGCTAGGAGTATTTAAGTAATTAATTCCAGTAAATGTGTCTGTAAAAGTTCTTGCGATTGCTACCGCTGGATTTGCAAAAGAAGTTGAAGAGGTAAACCAATACCCCGCTGTTATAAAAGTAGCTACTGATGAAGCGACCGCAAGTTTGCCACTCTTTAAAGATCCAAATATCACAAAAATTAATCCAAAAGTTGCAATGATCTCAGCTGTAAAAATATTTATTCCAGGTCTTATCTTCTGTGAAAGCTGCAACAAAGGAAGATCAAACATAAAATTAGCTAACATTACCCCTAACATGCAACCTAAGATTTGAGCAGAGATATAAGTGATAATTAAATTTTTTTTAATCTTGTTGGTAAAATACATTGCTAAAGTAACGACAGGATTGAAATGTGCGCCGGAGATATCACCGATTGAAGTAATCAGAACAAATAATCCTGCACCTGTAGCTAAAGTATTCGCTATTAACATTACAGCGATATCATCAGTTAGATTTTGAGCCATAATACCTGAACCAACAATAATCATGACTAAAAAACAACTTCCTATAAATTCACCAATAAATATCTTTTTACTTTTCATTTTTTACCCAATGTTTAATTTTTTCATTAATTATATTATAAGTTTCTTCAGCTATTAAATTTATTTTATCTTTATTTTTAGTTTTTTTAATTTTTTCAACAGGGTCCGCGATGTCCCAGTGCGTAATGGTCTTTTTTTTGGGCCATACAGGACAAACTTCTTTATTGGCGTTATTACAAACTGTAATCACGTAATCAATATCAATATCATTTTTTAAAAATTCATCAAAATTTTTCGAATAATACGTGGCTAAATTAAATTTTTTTCCTTCTAGATACTCTTTAATGTAGGGATTGATTTTCCCTGAAGGATTACTTCCAGCGCTAAATGCGATGAATTGATTTCGGAAATTATTGTTTACAATACTTTCCGCTATTATGCTTCTCGCAGAGTTTCCAGTACAAACAAATAATATTGTTTTTATTTTCCTCATAAAAAATGTACTGAAGTGTCCCGAACTTACGGAACCAAAATTTGATAAAAACCAATAATAAATAATGGAATCTGTAACCCAAAATTGGTTAATATTGCTTTATCCTTAGAAATAAAACCTGCAATTGTCCAACCAACAACTCCCGCTCCATGAAACATTATATTTACTGGATACATATTCAAATTTGTTAATAAAATACCTGTAAGAACTAAAAAAGTACTTAACCATTTAAGGTATTTTTTAATAAACTTCATAATCAATTATATGATTGTAATGTTAAAGTTTTGTTAACCAGACGAGGCTTTAACTTTTTTCTCGATAAATTCTGGTATCTCATCACCAAGATCATCGTCTTTTTGATTTTTAGGTTGAAAGGCATACAAAACATGAAGTTTGCAATAAGGAAAATCTCCTTCAGGCTTTCTACCGCAAAAATAGAATTTCTCCTCATTAGGATGACCGATAGGCCACTTGCATGTTTCATCTGTTAGTTCTTCAAGTGATTTCGGGTTTTCTGGCTCAAAGTTTTTATCTAATAATATTGATTGAAATTTAGCTTTTCTTGATGTCGGCGCGGGTCCTCTTCTAATCTGCTTATTATCATTGGTTCTAGGTGAATTAGATTGCTTAGAAGGGGCTCTAGCTTCTAAATTTAATCTATGAGCTTTTCCAATTACTGCGTTTCTAGTGGTGTCACCTAGTTCTTCGGCTATCTGACTTGCAGTATGCCCTTTTGACCAGAGTTCTTTTAATTTAGCGACTTTTTCTTCTGTCCAACTCATAGTATATAATTACAATATTTAGTAATTATTAAAAACTTAGGGCATAATATTGGGGTTTAAAACATTAAAACGCATCAAAGCTGTGAGTAGATTTAGTTTTGCACAGTTTTTTTAATAACAGGTTATAAGACTATCAATGGTTGAAATTTCGAAAAAATATAAAATTGGAAAAAGAAGATTTGGATTAGTTAATTGGTGCGGAACATGGACTTTATACAAAAAAGAAGTTCTGAGATTCTTAATTGTGTGGATACAAACTATTTTTTCTCCACTAATTTCATCTTTACTCTTTTTACTTGTCTTATCTTTAGCTATTGGAGCAGATAGAGGTGATGTTCTTGGAGTACCTTTTATAACTTTTTTAGCGCCAGGGTTGATTTCTATGCAAGTAATTCAGCAATCCTTTTCTCATTCTTCATCATCTTTTATGATTAAAAAAATTGATGGAACTATAGTTGATTTATTATTTGCTCCCTTGTCTGCTGGAGAAGTTACGATCTCAGTTTCTCTTGCGGCTGTAACAAGAAGCGTAGTAATCGGATTAGTCTCAATTATTGTATTTCATCTGATTATTGATATTGAAATAAAAAATTACTTAATGCTAATATCGTTCACCTTACTTTCTTCATTTATCTTAGGAAATATTGGAATAATTGCTGGGCTATGGGCTGAAAAATTTGATCACATGGCGACAGTTACTAACTTTGTAATAGTTCCATTATCTTTCTTATCAGGTACTTTTTATTCAATAGAGAGACTCCCTGATTTTTTGCAAGCAGTAAGTAAAGTAAATCCATTTTTTTATATGATTGATGGTTTTAGATATAGTTTTATTGGCACTTCAGACGGTTCAATCTCTGTTGGTTTAGTATATTTAACTGCCCTAAGCTTTGTTAGCTGGCTTGTTTGTTATTTATTGTATAAAAAAGGCTATAAAATAAAATCATGAGTAAAATTTTAAATACTTATAACAGAAAGAAAATCTCTTTTTCTAAAGGAAAAGGAAGTTTCTTATATACAACGAATGGAAAGAAATATTTAGATTTTGTTCAAGGAATTGCTGTTAATTGCCTTGGTCATGCTAATGACTATTTAATAAGATCAATTAATAAACAATCTAAAAAATTGTGGCATGTTTCAAACGTTTTTACTATCCCTGAGCAAGAGAGATTGGCAAAAAGATTAGCTCAAAAAACATTTGCAGATTATGTAACTTTTCAAAACTCTGGTGCTGAAGCGACAGAAGCAGCTATTAAATTTGCTAGAAGGTACTTTTACTCAAAAGGTCAACCAAGAAAAAATAGAGTTCTTTGCATCAATAATAGTTTTCACGGTAGAACTATTGCAGCTATTTTTGCTAGTAATAGTAAAAAAGCCATTGAAGGTTTTAAACCTAAAGTAGATGGTTTTGATCATTTCAACTTCGGTGATCACAAAGGTTTAGAAAAAGCAATAACTAGTAGAACAGCAGCTATTATGGTCGAGACTATAATGGGAGAAGGGGGAATAAAAGTTATTCCGGATTTTTGTCTTAAGGGATTAAGAAAATTATGTAACAAGAAAAAAATTTTATTAATACTCGATGAAGTACAATGCGGCATTGGAAGAAGTGGCAAATTTTTCGCTTTTGAATATGCAAAAATAAAACCTGATATTGTTCCAATAGCAAAAGGTATTGGTGGTGGATTTCCCGTAGGTGCAGTTTTAGTTAATAAAAAAGTAGCATCAGGCATGAAGCCTGGGACTCACGGCTCAACCTTTGGAGGAAATCCTTTAGCAATGAGTGCTGGAAATGCTGTAATGGATATTATGTTTAAAAAAGGTTTCTTAAACAATGTAAGCAAAAATGGAAAATATTTTATTAGTCAACTTGATAAAATTAAAAATAAGTATCCTAAAATTATTAAAGAAGTTAGAGGTAAAGGTCTGCTCATCGGACTATGTCTTCACGTAAATCAAGCTAAATTTATTCAAAAACTTTTAGATAATAATTTATTGACAGTAAGAGCTGCTGAAAACGTTGTCAGACTTTTGCCTCCTTTGAATGTAACAAAGAGCGAGATAAATTTAGGTTTAAAAATAATAGAGAAAGTTTGCAAAAAATTTAAATGAAAAACTTTATAAACATCTCTGACTGTTCTTCAGCAGAGCTTAGAGCGATTATTGAAGAAGCAAAAAGTAGAAAACAAAATAGATCTGGATTAAATAAATCTGCGCCTGATAAAGATAAGCCCTTTGAAGGCAAGTCGATGGCTATGATTTTTGAGAAACCTTCTACTAGAACAAGAATGTCATTTGACATTGCTATTAAACAACTAGGTGGATCGTCAATTATTTTAAATCCAGATGGAATACATTATGGTAAGGGAGATGAGACTTTAAAAGATACAGCAAAAGTTTTGTCTGAGTATGTTGATATCGTTATGTTGAGAACTTCATCTCACAAAAATTTAGAGGCGTTTGGAAAGCATTTGGATATCCCAATAATCAATGGCCTTTCAGATGAAAGTCATCCTTGTCAAATTATGTCTGACATTCTTACTTATGAAGAAAGCAACGGCTCCATTGAGGGTAAAATTATTTCTTGGATTGGAGATGGTAATAATAATATGTCAAATTCCTTAATAGAAGCCGCAGGTAAATTCAATTTTCAACTCAAAATTGGTTGTCCAAAAAAATATTCTCCAAATAAAAATATATTGAAGCTGGCAAAAAAAGAGAGAGTAAAATTAACAATTACTTCAAAACCTTTAGAGGCAGTTATTGGTGCTGATTGTGTAATGACTGATAAATGGATCTCAATGAACGATAAAGTAAATAAAATTTCTAAAAAGAAAACTTTAAAACCTTACCAAGTTAATAAGAAATTAATGAGCAAGGCAAACTCAGATGCTATTTTTATGCATTGTCTACCTGTGGGAAGAGGAGAGGAAGTTACTGATGATGTCATAGATGGTAAGCAGTCAGTTGTATGGAGGCAAGCTCTTAATAGAGTACATGCTCAAAAAAGTATTATTAAATGGTGTCTTGATTAAGGTAATGGTTTTGGATTATCACCTTTAGAGTTCATATATAAAATTACCGAAGCTCTATCTTTCTCTTTTCTAAGTCCAGCAAAAGCCATTTTAGTCCCTTTAATGTAGGCTTGAGGTTTGATCAAATAACTATTCATTTCCTCAAAAGACCATTCTTTAGCATAAGCAACCATTGCTTTTGAGTACTTATAATCATTAACTGAGCCAGCAGTTCTTCCGATCACGCCCCATAAATTAGGACCTATCATATTTTTTCCACCAGCAGCAATCATATGACAAGCACTACACTTTTTAAAAACTTTTTCTCCATGAGCTAAATCACCCATTGCTAGTAATGCTTTTATATCAACCGCCTCTACTTTTTTTTCAGAAGTTTCGGTAGAGGCTGAAGTTGAAGCCACCTCCAATCCTTCAATTTTATAGGCGGCCTCTTTAGGTTTTTCTACATGAAATAAGATGTCTGTGAATTTTCCAATACCAATAACAATTAATGCAGTTAAAAGAACTGCAGCTATAATTTTATTTAATTCAAAACTGTCCATAATTTTGATAAATACTAGTCAGACGTATAACACGAGTTTTATAAAAAAAACTTAAAATTACCAAATTTTTTTGCGTCTTTGAGACGCATAATTATGAATAAAACTGCAATAATAATACCATCAAGATTAAGCGCTCAAAGATTACCAAATAAACCACTTAAACTTATAAACAACAAAGAGATGATTCTTCACGTCTATGAGGCAGCTAGGAATTCAAATTCGGGAGAAGTATACGTCGCTACTCCAGATCAAAAAATAATTGAAGTAGTAAAAAACTTTGGTGGAAAAGCAATTATGACAGCAAGTAGTCACAAGACTGGGACAGATAGAGTATTCGAAGTTTTCAATGAAACTTTAGACTGTAAACCGGAAATTATTGTAAATCTTCAAGGGGATATGCCAAATATTGATCCTAAAGATATTCAAAGTTTAATTAATTACATGTCTCAAGGAAAATGTGAAATCGGGACATTAGCAAGTGAGATTAGCTCAAAAGCCGATCTGGATGAGCAAAATATTGTCAAGGTATTAGTGAAAGAAACTATGAAGCCAGGAATGTTCGTTAAGGCTTTAGATTTTGTAAGAAACGATCCCAAAATAGATCAAAAAGTTTATCATCATGTAGGTATTTATGCCTTTACTAATAAAGCTTTATTAAGGTATGTAAGCTTAAAAAGATCAGAACTTGAATTAGAGAGAAATTTAGAACAACTAAGAGCAATGGATAATAACATGTCTATACATGTTGGATTTATAAATTCCTCTCCTTTAAGTGTTGATACAGAAAAAGATTTTTTTGAAGTTAAAAAACTAATGGAAAAAAATGGGTAAAATGAAAATTGCTATACAAGGTGAGCTTGGAGCTTACTCACATATTGCAGCTAAAAATTTATATAAAGAAACTGATATCAAGACTTGCGCAACTTTTGAAGAAACTTTTAAGCAAGCTTACAATGACTCTAACTGCAAGATAGTAATCCCTATTGAAAATTCTTTAGCTGGTAGAGTAGCAGATATTCATTATTTGCTACCAAAGTACAAATTACAAATTCACGGAGAGCACTTTCAACCCGTAGAGCATAATTTGATTTGTAAACAAGATGCCAATATGGAAGATATAAAATTTGTGAGAAGTCATGCTCAAGCTATCGGCCAGTGTCAAAATTTGATTAATAAAAAAAAATTTAAACAAATTATATCTGCTGATACTGCTGGTTCAGCCAAAGATTTAGCAGAAGGTAATGATAAATCTATAGCAGCAATAGCCTCTGAACTATCTGCAAAAATTTACAATTTAAAAATTCTTCAAAAAAATATCGAGGATGAGAAAGGTAATGTAACAAGATTTTTAATAATGGGAAAAAATATCGAACAGCCTGAATTTTCTCAAAATAAAAAATTTATAACTAGTTGTATATTTAGAGTTAAGAGTGAACCTTCAGCCTTATATAAGTGCTTAGGTGGTTTTGCAACAAATCAAGTAAATTTAACAAAACTAGAAAGTTTTTCAGTTAAGAATACTTTTGAGCAAGCAAATTTTTATTTGGATCTAGAAGGTCATATAGAACAACCTGGGGTAAAAAAAGCACTAGAGGAACTAGGTTTTCACACTGAAACTTTAGATATATTGGGAGTTTACGAGGCTTCAGCTTTTAGGCAAAAATAGTCCACAAAAAGCAAATCTGCTCTTGTAGTATTTAAATTGATCTTGATATAATCATCTTGAGGTTGGCATCAGGTGGATGTTTCATAAACCCGGTCAGGTCTGAAAAGAAGCAGCCGCAGTGAAAATTATTCAGGTTGTTGCCTGCCTCTGACTATGACAAATAAAATTTTAGCACTTAAATACAGACCACAAGAATTTAAAGATTTAATAGGTCAAGAAGTGATGGCTCAAACTATTACTAATGCTATTAAGCTAGGCAAAACTCCTAACGCATATCTTCTTACCGGTATTAGAGGAGTTGGTAAAACCACAACTGCAAGATTAATAGCAAAAGCTTTAAATTGTGAAAAAAATCACAATCAAAAAATAAAATGTTCAGCTGAAGATTTTTGTACGACTTGTAAAGAAATCGTCAATTCAAATCATATTGATATTTTAGAGATGGATGCTGCATCAAAGACAGGAATAGACGATGTACGAGAATTAATTGAAAATTCAAAATACAGTCCCACAAGTGCAAAATTTAAAATTTTTATAATTGATGAGGTTCATATGCTTTCAAAGCAAGCATTTAATGGACTTTTAAAAACGTTAGAGGAACCTCCTCCAAGTTTAAAATTCATTTTGGCTACTACGGAAGTAAGAAAAATACCTGTGACTATCTTATCTCGATGTCAAAGATTTGACCTGAAAAGAGTTGGGGTTGATTTACTTTTAGATCATTTAAAAAAAATTTCCATCAAAGAGAATGGTAATATTACTGATAATGCCCTAAAACTTATAGCAAGAACTTCTGAAGGATCTGTAAGAGACTCTATCTCATTATTAGATAGAGCTTTGATTGCCCAATCTATTAATGAAAATCAGCCAATAGAAGAGAAAGACGTTCGGAAGATGCTAGGGCTTGCTGATAAATCAAAGGTAATTTCCTTATTAAAAGAGGTGTTAAGTGGAAAGGAAAAAGAGTCAATCACAATTTTAAAAGAGCTAATCAATGATGGACTAGATGCAAAAAATTTTTTAAACGATATTTTAGAGGTTTTATATCTTTTTAGTAGAAAAATAAATTTAGGCCCTATCGAAGACGATCTGTCAGTGTCGGAGTCAGAACTTCAAATGGTTGATCAATATTCAAAAAATATAGACATGCAAGACATAGGATTATTCTGGCAGTTAACAATAAAGACCATAGACGATTTAAGAATAGTTGGAAATGAAAATTTAACTCTTGAAATGTATGTAATGCAACTAATTCATTTAAGAAATTTAGAAGATAAAAAAGAAATGACTAATTTAAATGAGTCATCCTCAATTGAAACAGAAAATTTTTCCAGTAAAAAAATAGATGAAAACAAAATTGAAAGCAATTTAACAAATAAAGCTAAAAATCAATTAAAAAGTACAGAGCAAATTAAAACTAATCCAATTAAGAAGATTAATCATGAAAATGGAAAATCTAAAATAGAGATAACAAGTTTTCAAGACTTAATCGACTATGCAAACAAAGAAAAAGAAATTGAACTTAAATATGATTTAGAAAGAAATGTAAAATTAGTAAGTTTTAATAAAGGAAAAATAGATATTAGTTTCAACGAAAAATTGAACAAAAATTTTATTAAGAATTTGACTGAAAAACTTTTAAATTGGACTGGAGAAAGATGGATAATTTCGTTAAGCAAAAATTTAGAAGCTAAAAGCTTATATGAAAAAAATCAAGAGAACGAAACAAACAAAATAAATGAATTTAAAAAAAGTAAAATTGCCAAAGAACTAGAATTAGCATTTCCAGATGCCAGGCTTATTGAAGTAAAGGATGATGATTAAATGAATAATTTTTCAGATATGTTATCTAAAGCCAAAGCGATGCAGGAAAAAATGAAAGAAGCTCAAGAACAAATTAAAAAGATCGAGGTAGAGGGCATGTCTGGTGGAAATTTAGTAAAAGTAACTCTTTCAGGAGATTATGAACTTAAATCAATAGAAATCTCTAATGAAGCAAAAAAAGAAAGCCAAGAAATTATTAACGATTTAATAATTGCCGCATATAATAATGCAAAAGAAAATTTAAAAAAAAAATCTGCAGAAGAACTATCTAAGGTTACTGGAGGATTAAATCTGCCTTTAGATTTTAAATTACCTTTTTAATGGACAACGATATTCCAGAAATAAAAGAGCTGATTCAACAATTTTCAAAATTACCTGGGTTGGGTCCAAAATCTGCTAAACGTATAATACTTAAATTAATTAATAATAAAGATAATATGGTAAAACCTTTAGCAAAATCTCTTGCTCAAGTTTACAAAAAAGTTGTTCGTTGCGTTGATTGCGGAAACCTTAAAATAATTGATAAATTTTGTATCTGTTCTACAGATAATTCATATGACAAAATTTGTGTTGTTGAAAATTTAGCAGATATGTGGGTTATAGACTCGGCTAATATCTATAAAGGTCACTTTCACATTCTAGGAGGCACTCTAAACTCCAATGAAAACTATGAGCAAAAAAATTTACTCATCGACTCTTTAGTAAAAAGGATAAAAAAAAATAATTTAAAGGAAGTCATTATAGCCACAAGTGCAACTGTAGAGGGTCAAACCACCGCTCACTACATTGAGGACACAATTAAAAATGACAAGATCAAAATTACAAAGTTAGCTCAAGGCTTACCTGTAGGGGGAGAGATCGAACAACTAGACGATGGAACTTTATTCTCAGCTTTTAAAAATAGAGTTCCAGTAACTGACAATTAAAGAGCTTTTTTCATCTCTAATCTCTTTTTGTGTAACAAAGGCTCTGTATATCCTGACGGTTGGCTCCTTCCTTTAAAAACTAAGTCGCAAGCAGTTGAAAATGCTAAAGAGTTATCGAAGTCATCAGACATTTTTTTGTAATTTGGATCATTTTTATTTTGTTCATCCACTATTCTTGCCATTTTTTTCATTATCTCTAATACTTGATCTTTTTTGCAAATCCCATGATAAAGCCAATTAGAAATATGTTGTGAAGATATCCTTAAAGTAGCTCTATCTTCCATTAAACCAACATTATTAATATCAGGAACTTTAGAACAACCTACACCTTGGTCAATCCATCTCACTACATATCCTAGAATACCTTGGGCATTGTTTTCTAATTCACGATTTATATCTTCAATAGACCAGTTAGGTCTATCAGCTTTAGGAATTTCTAAAATATTTTCTACCTTGGTTTTAGTCCTAGCTTTTAATTTATTTTGAACATCAAAAACATTTACTTTGTGATAATGCAGAGAGTGTAAAGTTGCTGCAGTTGGCGAAGGAACCCAAGCGCAATTGGCTCCAGAATTTGGATGACTAATTTTTTGATCCATCATATTTGACATTTGATCTGGCATAGCCCACATACCTTTTCCTATTTGTGCTTTTCCGGAAAAACCGCAACTTAAACCAATATCTACATTCCAATCTTCATAACTGTTAAGCCAAATAGATTTTTTCATTTCTCCTTTAAAAATCATTGGCCCAGCTTCAAAAGATGTATGCATCTCATCACCTGTGCGATCTAAAAATCCGGTATTAATAAATACAATTCTATCTTTTACTTGCCTGATACATTCTTTCAAATTAACCGTTGTTCTTCTCTCCTCGTCCATTATTCCGACTTTAATTGAATATTTTTCCATACCTAAAACTGTTTCCACTTTTTCAAATAAGGTATTTGTAAATGAAACTTCCTCAGGTCCGTGCATTTTTGGTTTAACAATATAAACTGAGCCAGCTCTTGAGTTCTGTTTACTTTTAAAATCATGCAATGCACAAAGACTTGATATAAATCCGTCTAAAATACCTTCTGGTATCTCAGAGCCATCTTCTAAAATTATTGAAGGATTAGTCATTAAATGACCCACGTTTCTGTTCAAAAGCAAAGATCTACCATGAAGAGTAATTTTTTTTCCATCTTTTGAAATATACTCTCTATCAGGATTTAATTTTCTCACAAATTTTTTGCCATTTTTTTCCATGTTAGCTTTTAGATCGCCTTTCATTAATCCAAGCCAATTTCTATAACAATGAACTTTATCTTGGGCGTCAACAGCAGCTACAGAGTCTTCATTGTCAATGATAGTTGAAAGTGCTGACTCAACAATAATGTCAGATATAAATGCTTTGTCATTTTTTCCAACTATCGAGTTAGAGTCGATTTTTATTTCAATATGGAGATTATTATTTTTAATTAAAATAGAACTTGGATTATCTTTGTCCCCATTAAAACCTACAAACTGATCAGTATTTTTAAGCTGAAATTTTTCAGAACCACTGAAAAAAAATAAAGAGTTTTTTTCAATAAATATTTTTGAAATTTCTTTCCAGTCTATTTTTTCTAAGGGCGCTATCTCATTAAGAAAATTTCTCACATAATCTACGACTTTGTTTGCTCTTTCCGAGTTATAATCTTTGAACTTTTTACCAGGTATAACATCCGTTCCATACAAAGCATCATACAAGCTGCCCCATCTTGCATTTGCAGCATTCAAAGCATATCTAGCGTTGTCGACAGGTACCACAAGTTGAGGACCAGCTACAGAAGATATCTCATAATCAACATTTTTTGTTTTTATTTTGAAATCATCACTTTCTCGTACAAGATAATTTATACTTTTTAAAAACTCTACATATTGTACTTTATCAAAATCTTTACCTTTATTAGAAACATGCCAGTCATCAATTTTTTTTTGGACAGTTTCCCTTTTTTTAATTAATGCTTTGTTGATTGGTGTTAGTTCATGAACAACTTTTGAAAATTTGCTCCAGAAATCTTCAGATACAACACCGGTTCCAGGAATTGCCTCATTATTTACAAATTCAAACAAAGTTGAACTGATTTTAAGCCCATTTTTCTCTACAAAATTCATATCGGCCGATCTTTACATTATATTATAATATAATAATAGTATTATAATTGTATCGATTCATGAAAAATTATTTAGATTTTGAAAAAGAAATTAAAGCTCTAGAACAAGAAGTTGATGGATTAAAAAGCCCTTTTGGCTCAGAAGGCATCTCAGAGGTAGATACGAATAAAATAAGAACTACCCAACAAGAAATTAATGAAAAACTAGAAGAAATTTATTCTAACTTAAATAGTTGGCAAAGAACTCAAGTTGCAAGACACGAAGATCGTCCAAAAGCAAATTTTTACATAAAAAAAATATTTACACAGTTCACTTTACTTTCTGGAGACAGATATTTTGGTGATGATAAGTCTGTTATAGCTGGATTTGGTTTGATTGATAACAAATCAGTATTAATTATTGGACAAGAAAAAGGTGAAGATCTAAACAGCAGGATAGAAAGAAATTTTGGGATGATGCGACCTGAGGGTTATAGAAAATGTATTAGGCTTATGAAACTCGCTGATAGATTTCAGATACCAGTTATAAGTTTTATAGATACTCCAGGAGCTTACCCAGGAATAGGTGCAGAACAAAGAGGCCAAGCTTCAGCCATTGCTAATTCAATAGAATGTTGCATGTCTTTGACTGTACCAAATATTTCAATAATTATTGGTGAAGGAGGCTCAGGAGGTGCAATAGCTTTAGCATCTTCAAACAAAGTTATAATGTTAGAGAATTCTATCTATTCAGTAATATCACCAGAGGGATGTGCATCAATTCTTTGGAGGGATCCTAGTAAATCTCTTCAAGCTGCTGAAGCTATGAAGTTAACCGCAAAAGATTTATTAAAATTAAAAATAATTGATGAGGTTATACCTGAACCTTTAGGAGGTGCTCATAGAGATCCTGAATCAATCGCAGCTGATATAAAGCATTCAATAATCAAGAATTTAAAAAACTTTGAAAATTATAGTAAAGATCAAATCTATGATCATAGGAAATCAAAATTTCTTCAAATTGGACGGACACAAGGATTTAGTGGATCATCTAATCTAAAAGATGGAGAATTAAGTTATACCGAGTCAGGAATAACAAAACTAAAAACTCATATAGAGAAAAATAAATTAATATATGGAGGATTAGTTTTAGTTGGAATTGCAACCTTAATAGCTGTTTTATCCTAATACTGTTGTAAAAAAGCAATTGCGTCAAATAATGCTAATCAACTATTGACTTTTGTTAAGCAAATCTATTTAAGGTTGGTCAAGACTAACTTTTAGTTAGTTAAAGTTAATAATAATAAGGAAACAAGTAAATATGAGTACACTAAAAGGTAAAGTAAAGTGGTTCAATGGTACTAAAGGATATGGTTTCATTGAAAGAGAAGACAAAGAAAAAGACGTGTTCGTCCATTCTTCTGCAGTTAGAGAAGCTGGTTTAAAGTATTTAAACGAGGGTGATGAGTTAACGTTTGAAGTGGAGAGCACAGAAAAAGGTCCTTCAGCAGTAAAACTGCAGAAAACATCTTAATCTAAATTTCCAAAAATCACTGATTATCGGGACATTAATTCTAGCCTTAAACTATTTTTATTGTCCCGCTAATTTCATCTTGAAAAAGTCACAATTATTTTCTACATAGAGATTATGATTATAGAAAAAAGAATCACTTCAACATTTAGAGCACATTCTCACAGAATGCATGCTAGGCTATTGCTTAGCTTATAATCAAAAATATATAAATTTAACCAAAATTAAGATAAAAATAAAAGGGATGCAGCAGTAGCTCAGTTGGTTAGAGCACTAGTTTGTGGAACTAGGGGTCGGTGGTTCGAATCCACCCTGCTGTACCAAAAAATGACAAAAGAAAAAAAGAACAAACCTTCTAAAGATCTTCCATTAGGGTTTGTAGACAGACAAGAAAAAGAATTACTCGTACGTGATTTTATAATTTCTAATATTAAAGAAGTTATGATCAAGTATGGTTTTCAATATCTTGAAACTCCAAGTTTTGAGTATTCGGATAGTATTGGAAAATTTTTACCAGATAAAGAAAGACCAGATGAAGGCGTTTTTTCGTTTAAAGATGAGAACAAGTGGCTTTCCTTAAGATACGATCTTACAGCACCTCTGGCCAGGTACGTCGCAAAAAATTATTTAGAAATTCCTAAACCATTTAAAAGATATCAACTTGGCACTGTTTGGAGAAATGAAAAGCCGGGACCTGGTAGGTTTAGAGAATTCTTACAATTCGATGCAGATTATGTTGGAACAAAAAGTTTACAAGCAGATGCCGAATTGTGTGTCATGATTTCAGAAATCCTAGAAAAATGCGGTCTTATGAAGTCAGAGTATACAATCAAAATCTCATCAAGAAAAATCACTGAAGAATTATTTAAAAAGTTAAATATAAGCGACAGTCAACAAAAGCTTACTGCCCTTAGAGCCCTTGATAAAATCGATAGACTTGGTTGGGATGGTGTAAAAGAATTATTAGGTAAGGGAAGAAAAGATAAATCAGGTGATTTCACAAAAGGAGCAAATTTAAAGCTTGAGGATATTAAAACAATAGAGGAAACACTTAAGAAAAATTCACCTGAAACAGAGGATTTAGTTGAGATATTGAAAACTTTTAAGGATTATAATTTTAATAATTTTGAATTCGACCCAACAATTATTCGAGGATTAGAGTATTACACAGGTGCAATTTTTGAAGTGAATTTAAAATTTGATGTAACAAATAACAAAGGGCAAGTGATTCAATTTGGATCCATAGGAGGCGGTGGAAGATATGATAATTTGGTAAATAATTTTGGTAATTATGATGCTCCCGCTACAGGGATATCAATTGGTTTAGATCGTTTAGTTTATGCTTTGATGCAAAAAAAAGAATTCAAAGTAAAACAATCTAAACCAGTCGTAATTTGTGTTTTCGATAAAAATTTGATGAAAGATTATATCAATGTGCAAACGATATTAAGAAAAGCTGGTGTTAGCACTGAAATTTATCCTGGAGAAAGTAAATTGAAAAAACAAATGGAGTATGCAGATAAAATAAAATCTCCAGCAGTTATTTTATACGGTGAGAATGAAATGAAATCAGGTAAGTTGATTCTAAGGAACCTAAGCTCAGGTGAAGAAAAATTAATTGAAATTAGAGAAATAGTTAATGAAATCAAAAAAATTATCAGAAGTAATAATTAAAACTTTTAAGAGCAATGGATTTGTTTTATCTGAGCCTGATGTTCTTTTAGACTCAGATTATATTATAGAAAGATCTGGAGAAAAATTTAGAAGTTCAATTCTTACTTTTGATAAAGAAGATGGAAAAACGATGTGCCTAAGACCAGACTTAACAGTTGCATCATGTATAAGTTATTTACAAAATAAATCCGACTCAAAAATCTATTACTCTGGTCAAGCTTATAGAAAAACAAGTGGTAAAGGAGCAAACTTTATTAATGATCAATTAGGTATCGAAATTCTAGGTTCAAAAAACCTGATTAAAGATGATTTTAAAGTTATCAGTACAATTTTAAGTTCAGCAAAAAAAATTAAAATGAAAAAAATTAAAATTAAAGTAGGCGATATAAGTTTATTTAAAAGCCTGATAAATTCTCTTGAGATGCCAGAAAGATGGAAGCTAAGATTAATAAGACACTTTTGGAGACCAAAATATTTTGAGGAACTTTTAAAGAGATTAGAAAAAAATACAGATATTGATGCAGTAACCTTTGACGCAGATAAAAAAAGATTTTATGAAATGAAAAAATTTGATCAAGATAAAGTGATTGCTGGAAGATCAATTTCAGAAATTTTAAAAAGATTTGATAAAAAGATTAAAGACCCAAGATCGTTTGTAGATGGAAAAATAATTGTAAAAATTATCAAAACTTTCTTAAAAATTAATTGTAAACTTTCAAAGTTAGATGATGAACTATTAAATTTCGCAAAAAAAAACAAACTTAAAGAAAATATATTTAAAAATTTTAAATCTATTCAAAACTTAAAAAAACTTAATCAAGATATAAATTACGTTGCAAACTTCGGTAGAGAAGTCGAGTATTATACTGGAATTGTTTTTGAAGTATTCTCAGGAAAGAAAGAAATTGCTAGGGGAGGTCGCTACGATGATTTACTTAAAAGCCTTGGAGCAAAAAAAAATATACCGGCTGTTGGAGCTGCAATTAACCTAAAAAATATATGAAAGATATAATTACTATAGGTTTGCCAAGTAAAGGGCGATTGAAAGAAAAATCAATATCATTTTTTAATGATAATGGGTTGAAAATTATACAAAGTGAAAAAGAAAGAAATTATTTTGGTACTATCGAAAATAAACTTTACGTTAAAATTATATTTCTACACGCTAAAGAAATTATTCAAAGATTAGGAGATGGAACTTTGGATATTGGAGTATCTGGTCTAGATCTCTTAAAAGAGTCAGAAAAAAATTTACAAAGTAAAATTAATATCCAAAAAAAACTTGATTATGGAAACGCAAACCTAGTTATTGCTGTGCCGGATGATTGGATAGATGTACAGACAATTGCTGATCTTGAAGAGGTGTCATTTGACATTAGATCTAAAAGAAATTTTAGATTGAGAGTAGCGACTAAATATCCAAATTTGACTAATGATTTTTTAATATCTAAAGGAGTTACCCAATATAAATTGATACCTAGTCTCGGTGCTACAGAAACATATCCTTTTATAGGATCTTCAGAAATAATTACTGATATTACATCTACAGGGAAAACTTTGGCTGATAACAATCTAAGAGTTCTTAAAGATGGATTGATACTTAACTCTAGAGCATGTTTATTTATTGCAAAAAAAAAGGCTGCAAAACTGCAGCCTTTTTTAAAATCTTTTGTTTAGGTGAAATTACATTCCCATTCCACCCATGCCGCCCATTCCACCCATGCCGCCACCCATAGGAGGCATAGCAGGACCTGCGTCTTTTTCTTCAGGTTTGTCTGCGATCATTGCTTCTGTCGTAATTAATAGTCCAGCTATTGAAGCAGCATCTTGTAATGCTGATCTTACAACTTTGGTTGGATCAATAATTCCTTTAGCAAACATATCTACATAATCTTCATTTTGAGCGTCGTAACCTTGAGAAGCTTTTTTACCTTCTAAAAGTTTACCTACAACTACGGAGCCGTCAACACCTGCGTTAGCAGTAATTTGTCTGATTGGAGCTTGAAGAGCTTTTTTAACAATCTCGACACCAGCTTTTTGGTCATCACCTTTTACCTTAACACCATCTAAATCTTGTGCAGCGTAAAGTAATGCACAACCACCACCGATTACTACACCTTCTTCGACGGCAGCTCTAGTTGCGTTAAGAGCGTCTTCAACTCTATCTTTTCTTTCTTTCACTTCAACTTCTGTAGCACCGCCGACTTTAATTACGGCAACTCCTCCGGCAAGTTTAGCTAATCTTTCTTGAAGTTTCTCTTTATCATAATCAGATGTTGTTTCATTGATCTCGGATCTAATTTGATTACATCTTGCTTCAATATCAGATTTTTTACCCTCACCAGCTACAATTGTGCTATTCTCTTTATCTATTTTTACTTTTTTACAAGAACCAAGGTCACCAATTTTAACGTTCTCTAATTTAATCCCAAGATCCTCTGAGATGACCTGTCCTCCAGTTAGAATAGCAATATCTTCTAACATTGCTTTTCTCCTATCACCAAAACCAGGTGCTTTTACAGCAACTACTTTTAGCCCACCTCTTAACTTGTTTACTACTAAGGTTGCTAAAGCTTCACCTTCAACATCCTCAGAAATAATCATTAATGGTCTATTGGCTTGTACCACTGACTCCAATAATGGTACCATTGGTTGTAAATTTGTTAATTTTTTCTCAACTAAAAGAACCAAAGGGTTTTCAAGCTCAGTTGTCATCTTCTCAGTGTTAGTCACAAAATAAGGAGAAAGATATCCTCTATCAAATTGCATACCTTCAACTACATCCAATTCAGTTTCGACCCCTTTTGCTTCTTCAACAGTAATTACACCTTCATTACCAACTTTTTGCATAGCTTTAGAAATCATATCACCAATAGATTTTTCACCATTAGCCGAAATTGTTCCAACTTGGGCAACTTCTTCATTGGCTTTAACTTTTTTCGAAGAGGTTTTTAATTTATCAATTACTTGTTCAACTGCTTTGTCGATACCCCTTTTGATATCCATCGGGTTCATTCCGGCTGTTACGTATTTAAGCCCTTCATTAACTATCGCTTGGGTAAGAATAGTTGCAGTAGTAGTTCCATCCCCAGCATTATCGTTTGTTTTACTTGCAACTTCTTTTACCATTTGAGCACCCATGTTTTCAAATTTATCTTCAAGTTCAATTTCTTTTGCAACGGAAACACCATCTTTAGTGGTCCTCGGGGCGCCATACGATTTATCCATTACTACATTACGTCCCTTAGGACCCAATGTTACCTTTACGGCATTTGCAAGAGTGTTAACCCCAGTGAGCATTTTTGATCTAGCTTCTGTATCAAATTTTATTAGTTTTGCCATTTTCTTCTCCTATAAAGTTTATTTTTTACTTTTTGAAATTCCCATTATGTCTGACTCTTTCATAATGCTGTACTCTTTACCGTCAATTTTGACTTCAGTTCCAGACCATTTTCCGAAAAGAACTATATCTCCAACTTTAACGTCCATTGCGGAAATTTTTCCATTTTCATTTTTAGCTCCAGGACCTACAGCAACAACTTCACCTTCCTGTGGTTTTTCCTTAGCAGTGTCTGGTATGATAATCCCGCCAGCAGTTTTTTCCTCACTGTCTAGCACTTTAATAAGCACACGATCGTGCAGAGGTCTAAATTTCATATATATTTTCTCCTATAAATTTTTATGTAGTGTTGATATGGTATGTTTTAACTATATTTCAAGGGGCAAAATCATTAAAAAAAAACCACTATATACAATATTTGTAAGCATTAAAAGGAGAGAAATAGTACGTTGAAAGAACTAGACCATTTGGCAGCCATATTCGAAAAATATGATACTTTTGTTATAGACCTATGGGGAGTAATGCATAATGGAGTTGCTCTTAATCCAAGCGCTATAGAAGCAGTAGACCAATTGAAAAAACACGCAAAAAAAATAGTATTTCTATCTAATGCACCTAGGCCTAGTTCGAACGTAATTAATTTTCTGTTAAAAATGAAAATGGATAAAAGATACCTTGAAAATGTAATAACCTCAGGTGAG
The DNA here is from genome assembly GCA_902572475.1 of uncultured Pelagibacteraceae bacterium. Classification (GTDB taxonomy): domain Bacteria; phylum Pseudomonadota; class Alphaproteobacteria; order Pelagibacterales; family Pelagibacteraceae; genus Pelagilacustribacter. Next base: position 76,069 of record CACGGB010000002.1, read on the forward strand.
GCAGCAATGCATGCCATAAACCAAAAAAAATTTGGAAAGACGTTTTTTCATCTAGGACCAACCAGAGATACTCCAATATTTGAAAAAGTAAAAGATAATAAAACTGATCTTCAGAGTTGTGATTTTATTTTATGCACAGGATTATTTGACGAATATGAAAATGACTTGAACTATTATAGAAAAATTTTATTAAAGCATGTTTCAAAAAAATTGATTTGCACTAATCCTGATTTAATAGTTCATAGAGGCAGCATTGAAGAACTATGCGCAGGCTCAGTAGCAAAAGTTTTTGAGGATCTCGGAGGTAAAGTGATTTATTTTGGTAAACCACATAAGGAAATTTACAATATGTGTTTTGAGTCAAACGAAAAAGTTTTGGCCATCGGTGATAATTTAAGAACAGATATAAAAGGAGCCAATAATTTAAATATAGATTCTATTTTTATAACTGAAGGCGTTCACCGTAAAGAGCTCAACAGTTCCTCTGAGCTCAATAAACTTTTAGGAAAATATAATGTAACAGCAAATTTTTTTCAAAAAGAATTAAAATGGTAAAATGAAAATTTATAATAGTCCAAGTCTTGATCAAAAACACTGTAACGGTGTTATAGCAATAGGTAATTTTGATGGATTACATTTAGGCCATCAAAAAGTAATAAATGAGGCAAAACGAAAAGCTGAAAAAAATAAAATACCTTTTGGAGCTATGACTTTTGAGCCAGTGCCTGTGATGTTTTTTAATAAAAAAATTAAAAACCACAGAATAAACTCTTTACAACAGAAAAAACAGCAGCTTAAAAAATTCAAGCTAGATTTTTTAATAATAATAAAATTTAATAAAAAGTTTTCATCTCAATCTGCAGAAGAGTTTATTAAAAAAATTATTTTCAAAAAAACAAAATGTAAATTCTTATATGTAAGTAAAAACTTTAAATTTGGTTTTAAACGACAAGGAAATATTAAAACTTTAAAAAAATTCGAAAAAAAATATGATTTTAAAAACATTGTAACTAAACCTTTCAAAAAAAATAATAAAGTAATTTCATCATCATTTATAAGAAAAAAAATAAGATTGGGAAAAATAGTTGAGGTAAATAAATTGTTAGATCGTAATTGGACTGTTGTTGGGAAAGTAATTAAGGGACAGGGAAGAGGACATAAAATTGGTTTTCCAACATGTAACTTGAAATTAAATGATTACGTCGTCCCTAAACTTGGAGTTTATGCTGTAAAAGTTAAAACTAATAATCTTATTAAAAATGGTATTGCTAACGTAGGCTATAGACCAACTTTTAATGGGCAAAATTTATTATTAGAAACAAATGTCTTTGGAATTAACAAAAATTTATATAATAAAGAGATTAATATAAGTTTTAAAAAATTTATAAGACCAGAAAAAAAATTTAGAAATTTGAAATATTTAAAAAAACAAATACAACTAGATATAAAACAGGCAAAAAAATAATGTCAAAAGATACCTTGCAGCTACCCAAAACAGCTTTTTCAATGAAAGCTAGTTTGCCACTTAAAGAACCTGAAATTTTAAAGAAATGGGAAAAAAATAAAATTTTTGATAAGCTTAGAAAATTATCTAGCGGAAAAGAAAAGTTTATACTTCATGATGGCCCGCCCTATGCGAACGGTCATATACATATGGGCACCGCGTTAAATAAAATTTTAAAAGATATGATAACCCGTTTTCATCAAATGAACGGCAAAGATTCTGTTTATGTACCAGGTTGGGACTGTCACGGGCTCCCCATAGAATGGAAAATTGAAGAACAATATAAAAAAAAGAAAAAGAACAAAGACGAAGTGCCTATTAAAGATTTCAGACAAGAATGCAGAGAATTTGCAAAAAGCTGGATCGATGTTCACATTAAAGAGTTTAAGAGACTAGGAGTAGTAGGAGATTTTGAAAATTATTACTCTACAATGAGTTATGAAGCTGAAGCCCAAATAGTGAGAGAGTTAGGTAAATTTCTTTTAGATGGAAGTTTATATCAAGGATTTAAGCCAGTTCTATGGTCAACTGTAGAAAAAACTGCTTTAGCTGATGCTGAAGTAGAATATTTAGATCATACTTCTAATACAATTTATGTTGCATTTAAGGTTAAGAAAACTAATAAAGACTTTCTTAAGGATTCAAGCATCATAATTTGGACTACCACACCTTGGACTATACCTGCCAATAAGGCATTAGCTTTTAATAATAATATCGAATACTCAGTTTTGGAAATTGAAAACCTTGAACATTTTAAAGAAAAAAAAATTGTAGTCGCAAAAAATTTAATTGAGTCGATTACTAAAGAATGTGAAATAAAAAACTTTAAAGAATTAAAGTCTTTCAAGGGTTCAGAATTTAAAGGAACCTTGTGTAGCCATCCATTTGTAAAAATGGGTTTTGATTATGACGTTCCAATGCTGGATGCACAATTTGTTAACTTAGAGCAAGGAACAGGAATTGTTCATTGCGCTCCCAGTCACGGTCCTGATGACTTTAATTTATGTTTAAAAAATAATATCCCATCACTTTACACAGTTGATAACGCGGGTGTTTATACTAAAGAGGTCCCATATTTTACAAATACACATGTATTTAAGGCAGACCCAATTGTTATAGAAAAACTTAAAGAGCAAAATAAATTACTTAAAAATGACAAACTTAATCATAGCTATCCTCATTCTTGGAGATCAAAGGCTCCTTTAATTTATAGAGCTACACCTCAGTGGTTTATTTCCATGCAAAAAAATAATTTAAGAGATAAAGCCGTCAAAGCTATAAGTGAAACTGTCTTTTACCCAAATAAAGGTAAGGAAAGGCTTATGTCAATGATTGAGGGAAGACCAGACTGGTGTGTTTCAAGACAAAGAGTGTGGGGCGTACCATTACCTATATTCATAAATAAAAAAACAAAAGAACCGTTAAGAGATCAAAAAATTATAGATAGAGTTGCCTCAATTTACGAAAAGCAAGGCTCAGATTGTTGGTTCACAGACGATGCCAAAACTTTTCTAGGTAATGATTATGATGCAAAAAATTATGAAAAACTAAATGATATTGTTGAAGTTTGGTTTGATAGCGGTTCGACACACAGTTTTGTTTTAGAGAAAAGAAAAGATTTAAAATGGCCTGCAGACATGTATTTAGAGGGATCTGATCAGCATAGGGGATGGTTTCACTCTTCCTTATTAGAATCATGTGGAACTAGAGGAAAAGCGCCATTTAAAAGTATTCTTTCACATGGTTTCGTAGTGGACGGTAAAGGTATGAAAATGTCTAAATCGATGGGTAATGTAATCTCTCCTGATGATATATTGAAGAATTATGGTGCAGACATACTTAGGGTTTGGGCTTCAGCGTCTGATTATGCTGAAGATATAAGAATAGATAAAAATATTTTAATCCAACATGCCGAATCTTATAGAAAAATTAGAAATACCTTTAGATTTATGCTGGGTAACTTAAAAGATAATTTTGAAAAACAAAACTTTGAAAAAGTTAAGCTTAACGAATTCGATGAATTAGAACAATTTATCTTACATAAATTATTTTCAATAAATAAATCTTTTAATGAAAATTTAAAAAATTACAATTTTCATAAGCTATATAAAGAACTCTTAAATTTTTGCACACTTGACCTTTCTTCTTTTTATTTTGATATCAGAAAAGATGTTCTTTACTGCGATAGCTTGAACTCAAAAAAAAGAAAAAATTGTGTAATTGTTTTAAATATAATTTTAGAAAGTTTATTAAAATGGTTTGCTCCAATTTTAGTTTTTACCACTGAGGAAATCTTTAGCTTAATAAATAAAAATAATGATGATGAAAGTATACATGAAAATTATTTTGTAAAAATTCCAGCAAGTTGGGAAAATGATAAGCTAAACGAAAAATGGTTGAAATTATTTAAAATTAAACAAGATGCAAATATTGCTATAGAGGAGAAGAGAGCTAGCAAAGAAATTGGATCGAGCTTAGAGGCTGAAATTAAACTAGTATTAAAGAAAGATCAATTTGAACTCCTCAACAAATTAGACTTATCGGATTACTTTATTGTTTCAAAAGCTGAAAAGGAATTATCAAATAATGATGAAATCAAGATTGAAGTGAAAAAGGCCAAAGGGATGAAATGTGAAAGATGTTGGAAAATTTTAGAAAAAAAATGCCAAAGAGAAAGTTGTCCAATAATTTAGAAAGTCAATATTTTGATCGATCTTAGAGAAATAAAAAATAAAATTGTTACAAAAAATAATCTCTATTGTTTGGGTGTTATTTCAATAATATTTTTTTTAGATAGATATACAAAATTATTCATAATAAATAATTTCACTGAAAATACATATTATTTAAATAATTATATAAATTTAGATTTAGTTTGGAATACAGGTATAGGTTTTGGACTATTTAGTTCAAACTCAGATATTATTTATAATTTAACATCATTACTAATCATTATGGTTATCATATGTCTAATTTATTTTTTAATATATTCTGAAAAATATGAGAAGATAATTTACTCAATTATAGTAGGAGGTGCGTTGGGGAACTTTTACGATAGAATGTTTTTTAAAGCTGTGCCAGATTTTATAGATTTACACTACAAAAATTTTCATTGGTTTACATTCAATTTAGCTGATATATTTATAACTTTAGGAATAATAGCTTTTTTATTTAAAGAAATTTTTAAGGCAAATCAATAAATGAGATATTTTTTAATTTTTATATTTTTGATTTTAATATCGTGTTCATCATTTAAAGAGGCTGGAAAAGTTTTACGAAATGAAAAAACAAATACTACAGATGAATTTCTTGTGAAAAAAAGAGAACCTCTAGTTCTTCCACCTGATTTTAAAGAAATTCCTGAACCAGGGTCGATCAAAAAAGAAAACAATTCTGAACAACAAAAATTGAAAATAATTCTCAAAGCACCTAATAATGAAAATTCCAACAGCAGCTCTTCTAATGTAGAAAAGTCAATTATAGATAAAATTAGAAAGTGAAAAAAAATCTAATAGAAAAAAAAAATTATATTCAAAAAAAATATTTGAATTCGATGTCTTTAAAAAAGTTTTCAAATAAATTTGAAAAAGAGTTGAAAAAAATTAATTCAAATATCAAAAACCCATCACATTTTTTTCACCTTCTTAATAGAGACTATAATTTTAATTTTGATATTAAAGATTTAAAGAAATTTAAAAAGTTTAATACTATAGCTATTATTGGAATGGGAGGATCTATTTTAGGTGCAAAGGCAATTTATTACTTTCTGAGAAAAAAAATAAAAAAAAAAGTTTACTTTTTTGATGATGTAAATTCTCAAAATATATTTTCATTTAAAAAGAGAGAAAACACTCAAAAAGTTTTATTCTTGGTTATTTCAAAATCTGGAAATACTATTGAAACTATTTCAAATTTATTATCATTAAAAATAATTAAAAGAGGATCCAAAAATATAATTATAATTTCTGAAAAAATGACAATTTTTTAAATTTGCTATCAAAAGAATTAGATATATTTTACATTGAACATAAAAAGTTTATCGGCGGAAGATTTTCAGTTTTATCTGAGGTTGGAATAGTACCTGCTTATTTCATGGGTATTGATATATTAAAAATTAGAAAAAATTTATCAAAATTTTTAAAGGGTCAAGATAAAAATTATTTAAAAGATAGTTCAATAAAATTAGCCTATTTAATAAAGAAAAAGAGTTTCAAGAACCTTGTATTTTTGAATTACACTCCTGAAGTAGAAAAATTTTTATATTGGTGTCAACAATTAATAGCTGAAAGTTTAGGAAAAAAAGGAAAAGGTCTTTTTCCAGTCGTATCTAGTGTACCTAAAGATCATCACAGTTTGTTGCAGCTATATCTGGATGGTCCAAAAGATAAGTTGTTTTATATATTCCATCGTAATGAAAAATCAAAAAACAAAATTTTAGTAAAAAATTTGAGTAAAAAAATTATGTTTTTAAATAATAAAAGTTTAGATATTATTAAAAAGGCTCAAAAAAACTCATTAATAAAAACTTTGATTAAAAAAGGTATCCCTTTTAGAGAATTTTCAATTAGGGAATTAAACGAAGAAACTTTGGGACAGTTATTTTCTTATTTCATCATCGAAACAATATTTATTGCACGACTTAGCAATATAAATCCTTTCAATCAGCCAGCTGTGGAACAGGTAAAAAATTACACAAAAAAACTACTCAGTTAAATTTACCAAATATAATTTTAGATCTACCGTATTTTTTGATTATAAGAACGTCCAATAAAAATTGTAAATTTTCTTTTGATTTTTTTTCTCTATGAATGATAACAATGTGATTTTTACTGAAGTATCTTTTATTTTTTATTATTTCAAGATTTGCTAAGTAACTATTATCTGCATATGGAGGATCAATGAAAAAAATATTAAACTTGCTTTTTTTAAATTCTTTTAGACTGTAATTAATATCTCCTTCAATAATTCGTGCTTTATTCTCAATACTTAAATTTTTTAAATTTTTTTTTATAACGTTTACTACTTTTTTATCTTTCTCCATAAATGTTACTTTATTTGCAAATCTTGAGATACACTCTAAACCAAATGAACCAAAGCCAGAATATAAATCAAGAACTTTTGACTCCTTGATATTAATATTTATTTGATTCGAATGTATTAAAATATTAAAAATATTTTCTTTAACAGAGTCTTTAATTGGTCGTGTTGAACTAGTTTTAAAAAATTCAAATTTCTTTCCTTTAAGCTTTCCACTAATTATTCGCATTTTTTTTTATTTCTCTCCAGCCGATATCTTTTCTAAAAAAACCGTTTTTCCAATTAAGTTTTCTGATCAAATGAATTATTTTTTTTCTTACAATAAAAAAATTTTTTCCTATAGAAGTAAAATTTAAAACTCTCCCACCATTTGAAACAAGTTGACCTTCCGAATATTTTGTACCTGCATGATAAAGATAATCACTTTTACTCAAATTAATTTTATCAATATTTTCAATTTTTTTATTTTTGGTATATGAACCTGGATATCCTTTAGAGCAAAGAACAATTGTCATACTTTTTTCTTTACGCCATTTAATAACAGTATTTTTAAGTTTATCATTAACTGTATTTAAAAATATTTCCACTATGTCTGTTTTAAGTCTTGGTAATATTACCTGACATTCTGGGTCTCCCATTCTTACATTAAACTCTATTAAGAAGGGGTCACCATTTTTGATCATCAAACCAACATATAAAAAACCTTTATAATGTTTATCTTTACTTTTCAAAGCTCTTAAGGTTGGTTTCACTATTCTATTGATAATTTTTTTTTCAACATCTTTATTTATAATTTTTGCTGGAGAGTAAGCGCCCATACCACCAGTGTTCGGTCCAGTATCGTTTTCTCCAACTCGTTTATGGTCTTGAGCAGTTCCAAAAAATTTAAAATTATTTTTATCAACTACTAAAAAATAACTAGCTTCCTCACCATTTAAAAATTCTTCAAGGACTAATTTTTTTGATGATTTAAATTTGCCCTTAAAAATTTGATCAGAAACATTTAAAACTTGATTTTTTGTTTTACAAATAGTTACACCCTTGCCAGCAGCCAAACCATCTGCCTTAACAACTAGAGGTAAATTACTTTTTTTAAGAAAATCATTAACTTGTGATTTATTTTTACAAATTTTGAATTTAGCAGTTGGAATTTGATAAGATTTACATATTTTTTTCATAAAAGCTTTTGACCCCTCTAATTTTGATGCAAACTTATTTGGTCCAAAAACTTTAATTTTGTTTTTATTTAGAAAATCAACTATTCCTTTTACTAAAGGCTCTTCTGGACCTACTACAACCAGCTCAATTTTATAAAACTTTATTATTTTTAAAATTTTTTCGAAGTTTGAAATTTCTATATCAATATTTTGAGCAATTTTTACAGTTCCAGCATTACCAGGAATGCAAAAAATTTTGCTTGAAATCTTTGACTCATATATTTTTTGACAAAGGGCATGTTCTCTTCCACCACTTCCTATTAATGCAATATTCATTATTGAATTTATATTGTATAAATTATAGATGAGTAAAAAAAAAGCTAAACTTATTTTTAAACACAATTCTTTCGAAATTAAAGAAGAGGGCGACTACGTAACTTGTGCTATTTCGGGCAAAGAAATAATGCTTAAAGATTTAAATTACTGGAATGTAGATTTGCAAGAAGCATATTTTTCACCAAAGGAAGTCGATCAAAGATTAAAAAGTCTAAAGAAGTAGTTTTATTTCCATCTATTGTGAGTCCAAATCCATTCATTTGGGTTTTTTAATATCATGGACTCAAGAACTTGATTTAATTTTTTAGTGATTTCTTCTTTATTTTCTGAATTAGAATTTTTAATTGGATTAAAAAACTTAATCTTATAATTATAATTAGTTTCTCTTTCAATAAACACAGGTATAATTGGTAAATCAAATTTTATAGCTAATTGGGCTGGTAAAGAAGTGGTTAATGCTGGCTTTCCAAAAAAATCAACTTTTATTCCTTCACTTACTCTTTGATCAATCATTAAAGCAATACTTTGTCCTTTTTTAATACACTCAATAGACTCTCTTACTCCGTTAATACCTTTTTTAATTTGTTTTTCACAGACATATTTTTTTCTAAGATATTCCATTAAAGGATTTATAAAAAAATTATTCAACGGTCTATAAATTGTTGCTAAGGGAATATTATTTTTTGTTATTTCCATGGACATTAATTCAAAATTTGAAAAATGGCCTGAAACAAATATGACTGGTTTTTTTTTATTTAGTATATCTTTTAAAACTTTCTCACCTTCCACAGTAATGTGAGCAGAGTTTTTTCTTAAATATTTCAAAAATACATATTCTATAAAAGTGATCCCATAATTTTTCCACATATTTGAAATTATTAATTGTTTTTGAGAGGAAGAAATATTTTTATTAAATATATTCAAATTTCTATCGATAATTTTTTTAGATTTGAAAAAAGGTCCAATTTTTTCAAATAAAAAAGAAAAAAATCTTCTACTTAAGTTTTTAGGCAATAAAATTCCAATAAGAAAAAAAATATATACAAATATTGCCTGTAAAAAATAATTAATTATTTTCATTTAAATTTTCAAATATTTGATTAATAAGTTTGTCTTTATTATCAATTTCAAGTTTTAGTTTTAAGTACTCAATTCCATCAAAATTATATTTTTTAATTCTATGATAATCTTTTTCAGTGGTAATAATTTTACAATTATTTTCCTCGGCCTGCTTTACAATGCTTAAAAACTCAGTCTTATTAAATTCGTAGTGGTCAGGAAATATAAATTTTTTTGAAATCTTTAAATCATTTTCTAATAATAGATTAAAAAAATTTTCAGGATTTCCTATTCCTGCCACTGCGAATAAATTTTTATTTTTAAGATGATCAATTCCGAGTGGGATGTATCGTGAGTAAAAAATAGATATTGTTTTGTTAGTTTCTAAAATTTTATTTTCAAAGTCTAAGTCTCGTTTACCATTTATTACAACAAATTGAGCATTTTTAAGTGCTCTAAAACTTTCTCTTAAAGGCCCAGATGGAATTACCATACCGTTACCTATTTTTTGATTTTGATTAAAGCATAAAATACTTTTTTTTTTAAAAATTTTTTGATCTTGAAATCCATCATCAAGTATCGCTAAATTAAAATTATTATTAATGGCATCGTAAATTCCGTTAGTTCTACTCTCGTTTAAAATTAAATTTTTAAATTTATCTTTAATCATCATATGCTCATCATAATGACTCTTATAATATTTTCTAATAATCGCAGGATTTTTACCTTTATTCCTAAGTTCCTCAGCTAAAAATATTGATAACGGTGTTTTTCCAGTCCCACCTATATAAATGTTTCCGACGCATATCACAGGAATCTTAAATTTTATTGATTTGATAATTTTTGACTTTAGATAAATAACAAATATTACCATTAAACTAAATGGAAAGAGCAAAAAAGAAATTAAATTTTTAGATCTCCAAAAAATTGGTTTACTTATTTTCATTAAACAAAAATTTATTTATTGAGTTCATTGTTTCATTTAAAGTTTTTCTCTCTAAATCTTTAATTAAAACTAAAAATTCCTTGTTATTATTTTTATCATCTTTAAGGTCAGAAGATAATCTCATTGCTAACTCATCTGGATTTTTAATCTCATGGCAAACTTTGATTTTATTCAAAATTTCATAAATTTCTTTAAAATTATAAACGAAAGGACCGTGATAAATTTTGCAACCAAATTTAGCTGCCTCAATGGGACTTTGACCGCCAACACTTTTTAAACTTTCAATTGTAGATTTACCCATAAAAACACTTTTAGATAAACTTAAAAATCTTGGTAAATTTCCGTAAGAGTTAATAATAATTATTTCTTTATTTTTAGCTATAGGATCATTTTTTTTAACTATCTGCGAAGATAAATTAAATTTGTTACACAATTTTTCTACTTTATCCACTCTATTTATATGGCGAGGCGCGATAATAGTAATTAAATTTTTAATTTTTTCTTTTAAAAGCAAATGAGTTCTTAAACAAAATAGCTCTTCACTATCATGTGTGCTAGCGGCTAGCCAAAATTTATATTTTTCAAAAGCTTCCTCCTCATTATTGTTTGAAATACTTCTGTCGATATCAGTAATGAATTTAATATTACCTAAATATTTTATATTTTTTGCGTTTAACTTATTTAGATAATTACTAGTCTCCTCACTTGATGAAAGACAAAGATCAAACAAACTAAAAATATATTTTGCTGTATTTGGTATTAACATCCATCTTTTAAATGTTTTTTTTGTTATTCTTGCGTTTATGATTGAAATTGAAATTTTATTTTTTTTTGCTTCCAAAATTAAGTTTGGCCATATTTCAGAGTCTACTAAAAAAATTGTGTCAGGTTTCCATGAATTTAAAAATTTTTTTATCAGAAAAGGTGAGTCAATAGGAATAAATCTATGATGCATATTATCAAATTTTTTTAGCTCGTCTTTGGCAAGATTAGCTGAACTTAAAGTAGTAGTTGTGATTAAAAATTCAAGATTATTTTGAGTTCGATTAAGTATCTTGATTATTGGTAGAATACTTTTGAGCTCCCCAATACTAGCAGCGTGAAACCAAATCAATCGTGAGTCTTTTTTTCTATTAATATTAAAATTTTTAAAAAAAAGTTTCTCTTTATATCTTATCTGATCTTCTTTATTAATAAGTTTTCTATAATAGATTATAACAACAATAATTGGATAAAAAAAAGTTGTCAGGATTCTGTATAAGAGAATCATTTTTTTATTTTAATTGCTTTTTATATAATGATTTATACTCATTACAATTATTAATCAAAAAATTATGATCCCCTGAGTTTTGTATCTTTCCATTCTTCAAAACAAAAATTACATCAGCTTTGTGTATCGTAGATAGTCTATGAGCAATTACTAAAGTTGTTTTATTTTTGGTCAGATTAAGTATAGCATTTTGCACAATTTCCTCTGAGTCAGCATCAAGAGAAGATGTTGCTTCATCTAATAATATAATTGGAGCCTCTTTTAAAATTGCTCTAGCTATTGAAATTCTTTGTTTTTGTCCACCTGATAGCCTAATACCATTTTCTCCTATTAAAGTATCGTAGCCTTGAGGTAATTTTTTTATAAAATCGTCTGCTGCTGCGAATTTACATGCTCTCTCGATTTCTTCTTGTGTCGCACTTTCTTTAGCATATGAAATATTATTTTTAATAGTATCGTCAAATAAAATGACATCCTGACTTACCATAGAAAGATTTTTTCGAAGAGAAGTTAAAGATATGTTTTTTATATCCTGATTATCTATTTGAATTGATCCTTCCTGAGGATCATAAAATCTAGGCAATAAATTTATTATAGTGCTTTTTCCAGCTCCACTGTGA
>CACGGB010000003.1 GCA_902572475.1 uncultured Pelagibacteraceae bacterium
TTTTTGCTTACTGCTCAGCCTTACGCGATTTTCATGTCAGAATGTCCTTATCTAGATGGCGTTATCATAGATAAGAGGTTACCTAGATGGAATTTATTTTATCTGAATAATTTAAAAAAAAATTTAGCAAAATATAACTTTACAAAAATATTTGATTTGCAAAATTCAAGTAGGACTAAATTTTATAAAAGATTTATTTTAAAAAATATTGAGTGGTCATCAAGTGAAACTACATTAGAGCCAGGTCAAAAAAAGAGTGACTTTGATAAAGAGCCAGTTCTTGATAGAATGGAAATCCAATTAAAAAAAAGTGGTATCCAAACTGAATTTGTAAAAAATATAGACTTAGATTGGGCAATTTCAGATATCTCAAGATTAAAGAAACAATATGCAAATGATGATTACATCTTACTGTTTCCTTTTTGCTCAAGAAAACTTCCTCAAAAAAAATGGCCTTTTTTTAAAGATTTAATTTTACGATTAAAACAAGATTATAAAAATAAATATCCGATACTATTAGCCCCAGGACCAAATGAAATTGAAGAAGCTAATGATTTGAACGCTAAAGTGGTTTTAGATAATAATGAGCCAATTAATATTAAAACGTTAATATCTTTAATAAATAATGCAAAATATGTAATTGCTAATGATACTGGTCCCGCTCATATAGCTTCACATTTAGATAAAATGGGGATTGTACTTTTTGGAAGTCACACGAGTGCTAAGAAAGTAAGTATTGAAAATTTCAATTTTAAAGCAATTACTGTTGAGAATTTAAATAATTTAACAGTCGAAGAAGTCTTAGAAAAAGTAAAATCTAAATTAAATTAATATAATTTTTTATAATTTTATTCCAACTAAATCCTTTCGAAAATTCAAAAGCATTAGCACCGAGCTCTTTGTATTTTTCGTTTGATAAAATCTTTAAAAGCGTATCATAAATGGCATTTAGGTCGTTACCGTTACATAGATACCCTGTTACACCAGATTTTATAGCATCTCCTTCACCTCCATAAATTCCACCAATTGACGGTTTTCCGTAGGATGCTGCTTCAATATATGTAATACCAAAGCCCTCAACTGATTTTTTATAAACAACCGAAGGCATTACGAATACATCTGATTGTTCAAGCAAACCAACTTTTTCTTGTTCTGAAGAGCTAAAAATTAATTCGACATTTTTTTCTAATCTTAATTCTTTTCTTAATTTCTCAAGATTCTTTCTTTCTTCTCCATCGCCAATTGATACATATTTTAAATTTGGAAATTTTGGTAATAGATTTTTTATTGACATTAAAATATTTTGATGGCTTTTACGACCATCTAATCTTGAAACGGTAATTAATTTCGGTGACGCGTTACCATAAATATTTTTTGAAAATTCTCTAGCTTTTTCACTAACGCCAATAGGATAGTTACAACCTGGATTTATAACATGAATATCTTTTAATCCAAGTTTTAAACCTAATTCCTTAGTAAATTTTGAATTTGCGATTATGAAATCTGCCTTATCTAAGGATTTTAAAACTCTTTTATTTAAAGAAGAGCCAACAGGATGATTTATTTCCTTTGAGTGAATTAAGCAGAAAGATTTTGTTTTCTTAAGGGTTTCTAATTCAATATTTTCAATACTTTTCCAATGATCAAAGAAACATGCTCTTATTTGATTTTGTTTAATAAAATCTTTAACTAAATTTGCTTTTCTATACTTTCTAAATATTTTAAAACCTGAAATCCTCTCTATACTTAATTTAGAATTTTGATCATAGTTTTCAGCATGCTCATGATTGTCTGCAAAAACCTTTACTGGACCATAATTTATGAGAGCATTAGACAAACCTTCCATAAGGTTCTGCATCCCGCCAAGTTCAGGAGGAAAATTTCTTGTAGATACTAAAAACATTAATTAAACCACTTTATATTACATCCCATACTGGGAGTTTGTTCCTTTGGGCCAGCTTGAGTTTTAGAAATCATTTTCATGGCTATTTTTAAATCACTATCTCCACCTGAAACAGGTTTTAAATCTTTAAGCTCTCTAAATCTTCCTCGATATTGAAGTTTTAAATCTTTATTGTAACCAAAAAAGTCTGGAGTGCAAACCGCACCGTACTTTCTTGCTATCTCTTGTGTTTCATCGATTAAATAATTCATTTCACCAAAATTATTCGCTTTTGCAAAGTTTATCATGTTATCGAACGAGTCCTCAGGATAATTTTTAGTATCATTAGACATGATCGCAACTGAGTTAATCCCATCTTTTTTTAATTCATTACAGTCTTTTGCTAAATCACGAATAATCGCTCTCACGTAAGGGCAGTGATTACAAATGAACATTATTAGTGTTGCTTTTTCACCTTTAACATCATTTAAAGAAATTAGTTTATTTTCTATCGATTTTAGTTTGAAATCTTCAGCTTTTTTTCCAAAATCGCAAACTGGTGTCTTTGTTAAAGCCATAATATATTATAAGATAATTAATAATACATTACAGCAAATTTATGATTTACGATGTTAACGGTCACACTCCTAAAATGGATCCAGAAAGCTGGGTAGCTTCTAATGCAGTTATCATTGGAAGAGTTGAATTAAAAAAAAATTCAAATATTTGGTTTAATGCAACTTTAAGAGGTGATTTAGAACCAATTATTATTGGTGAGAATTCGAATATTCAAGATGGTAGCGTAATACACACTGACCCCGGTTGTCCAACTATTGTAGGTAAAGGAGTTACGGTAGGTCATATGGTTATGCTTCACGGTTGCGAAATTTCAGATGATTGTATTATTGGAATAGGTTCAACTATTTTAAACAAAGCAAAGATTGGTAAAAACTGTATCATCGGAGCTAATTCACTAGTAACAGAAAATAAAGTAATTCCAGATAGATCACTAGTTCTAGGAAGCCCCGGCAAAGTAGTTAGGCAAGTTACTGATGAAGAAATAAAGCACATTAAAGAGAATGCAAGAGACTATGTTGAAAATTTTAAAAAATATAAAAAATAGTTTATTAATTTTAATTTTTCTTACAATAAATGTTGAAGCTAAAAATAGTAAAGATGTTTCTAACATTAAAGTTCAAGTAAAAAATATATCTCATAAACAAAAATATTCTTTGCAATTAGTAAATAGTAAAGACGGGCATCCTGTAAGATCTGGTAATAAATCTTGGAGATTCGAAGTAAGAGAAGGAGATTGTGGTGAAGATAAAAAACATAGTGATTGTAAATCTAATAGACAAAGAACTGAATTACAAACAGTAGAATATCAAAAAAGAAATAAAGATTATTGGTATTCAGCGTCTATTTTTCTTCCAGAAGATTATATATCTGCAGCTCCTGTTAGGACAGTTTTCACACAAATTTACGAAAAGGGTTGGAAACCCATTTTAATGATTACGGATAGAAGCAATGAATGGCTTGAAGTTGGTAGAATGTGGAGTGGTGAATACGTTGAAATGAAAAAAGGAATAAAAATTGATGATATGAAAGGTAAATGGACTGATATTTTAATTAATGTTCGTTACACGAGGAAGGAAGATGGCTTTATGAAAGTATGGATCAATAATAAATTAATATTAGAGTCATTTAATATTAAAACATTTACACCATATACAAATAAAGGAGCTAAGTTAGAATGGGGAATCTATCAAACTGGGGTAAGCGACTGGAAGAGAAAACACGGAAATAAACCTTATCCAAACATGGTGGTTTATTTTGATGAAGTTAATCAAGGAAACTCAAAAGAAAAAGTAATTAAAAATTTAAGGAATTAACCAGTTTTTTTTATTATTTTCTAAATCAAATAAAGCTCTACGATGTCCTTTTGCAGCTAAGTATAACCACTCTATACTTTTAACTTTACATCTAATAACACAAAAGTTTTTATAACCAGCTTCACTTTCTTCTTTTGTGAAATCAAAGTTATCAAATTTATTATCTAGACCTGAGGTTGGTTTATCTGACTCAGTTCCCGGTCCATTAGTAACAAGATAGCATTTTCTACTAATATGACCTGTTTTATCCCAAGACTCTTTTGTAACATCATCATTAAAATGAACTTTACACTCTGTTTTTAATCTAAGCTGAATCTTCTCCTGTTTACCGTAAAACAAGATTGAACAATTTGGATTTTTTTTAATTTTTTCTATTTTTGATGATCTGATATCACTATGATATTGAATAAAGTTATCTTTCTGATTAGCTTTTCTTAGTACTACTACTCTACCATCTAAATCTTGATCATTACCGCAAATAAATACTGGCGTTCTAAACTCAGAAGATCGATCAGTTACAGCATTAGTTAATAGATCCCAAATTTTTTTTTCAATCTCGCTGAAATCTTCGTAGTAACTTACAACTTCTTGTGACACTTATTTTCTAAATCTTTTGATTAAACTTGAAGTATCCCATCTTTGACCACCCATTTTTTGTACTTCAGCATAATATTCATCAATTATTTTTGTGATAGGTAAAGGTGAGTTATTTTTCTTAGCTTCATCCATAGCTATTTTTAAATCTTTTCTCATCCAATCAACTGCAAAACCATAATCAAATTTATCTTCAATCATTGTTTTATGTCTATTTTCCATTTGCCAAGATTGAGCTGCACCTTTTGAAATTACCTCAATCACATCATGCATATTTAATCCTGCATTCATTCCAAAATTTATTGCTTCAGATAATCCTTGTACTAAACCTGCAATACAAATTTGGTTTACCATCTTAGTTAACTGACCACTTCCTGATGGACCAAGAAGTTTAATCTTTTTACTGTAGCAATCGATTACCGGTTCAGCTTTTTTATAAGGAGCTTCATCTCCTCCAACCATTACAGTTAAAATTCCACCTTCAGCTCCCGCTTGTCCACCAGAAATAGGTGCATCCAAGAAATCAAAACCTTTTGATTTTGCTTCTTTGTAAAGTTCTCTGGCAATATTTGCAGATGCAGTAGTATTATCTACGTAGATCGCACCTTTTTTGGCAGTTTTAAATAGACCTTTGTCACCTAAAGTCACCTCTCTTAAATCATTATCGTTTCCAACACATGTAAAAATAAAATCACAGTCTTTTGCAGCATCCATTGGAGTATCTGCTGTTTTGCCTTTGTATTCCTTGATCCATTTTTCTGCTTTAGCTTTAGTTCGATTATAAACAGTTACATCGTGACCAGCTTTTGATATATAACCTGCCATAGGGTAACCCATAACACCCAAACCTATGAAAGCAACTTTACAACTCATAAATGATTAACCTCTCAATAAATAAAAAAGTAATAATATTTGGATTTATATTTACATTTTTTTCAAGCTTTGGACAGAGCTTTTTTTTGGGATTGTTTAACGCACCAATAAGAAATGAACTAGGTATTTCCCACGGACAATTTGGAAATATTTATGCAACAGCAACAATTTTTTCTAGCCTTTTACTTATATGGGTAGGAAAGAAAATCGATGAATATCAAATAATTTACTATTCTTTTTTTGTTATTCTATTATTATTTTTTTCTTCTTTATTTTTCTCTATCATCAATAGTATTATTTTTTTATCAATCGGTATATTTTTAATGAGATTTTCTGGCCAAGGGTTGATGAGCCATACTTCTACGACTACAGTCTCAAGATTTTTTGAAAGGTCTAGAGGAAAAGCTCTAAGCACAATTTGGTTTGGATTATCATCTGCAGAATTTATTTTACCTGTATTAGTAACTTATCTTTTTGTAATTTATTCTTGGAGATCAGTTTGGCAAGGAATAGCAATTATTATCATCATATTTTTACCTTTTGTAGTTTTAAATACAATTAAAAAAATTAAATTAGATTCTAGAGAAAAAGATTTAGATTCTAAAAAAAATTTTAAAATAAAAAGCTGGAAAAGAAGAGAAGTAATAAAAGATTATAGATTTTATATTGTCTCGCTCAATATGCTTGCAATGCCTTGGATAGCCACTGGAGTATTTGTATATCAGTCATTTATTTCAGACTCAAAAGTGTGGAATATTTACACAATACCAAAAGCATTTATGGTTTATTCATTAGCTTCAATAATAACTTTATTTTTCTCAGGTTTTTTAGTTGACAAATTTACGAGCAGAAAATTAATCCCAATTATGAATATACCTTTGTTAATAGCTATGTTTGTTCTATTTTATTACAACCATGAAATATCAGCATTTGTTTTTTTAGGTTTAGTAGGTATTTCAAATGGATTGGCCAACGTCCTTGGATCATCTACTTGGGCTGAAATATATGGAGTAAAATTTATTGGATCTATCAAAGCCTTGACCACAGCTTTTATGGTCTTCTCAACTGCTTTTGGTACAGCTGTATTTGGTTTAATGATCGACAATGGTTTTTCAATTGAGAATATCGCTTTTGTATCAGGCTTATATATAGTTATTTCGCTGGTTCTTTTAATGTTTATGAGAAATAAGCTTGAGCCTGTTAAGCTTAGAAAATAATTGATTTATTAAGATTATTTGAATATATACTCTGCATCATGGCAAGAATTACTGTAGAAGACTGTTTAGAAAAAGTTGATAATCAATACGATCTAGTTTTGTTGGCTAAAGAAAGAACAGTTCAATTAAATGCTGGCGCTCCGATGTTAGTTGAAGAGGATAATGACAAACGTACAATTATATCATTAAGAGAAATTGGAGATGGAAAAATAGATGTTAAAGAAGTTGAAGCTAGCGCGATTAAAAGATTAAGAAAAGAACCAGACGAGACAGAGGAAAAAGAGGAAATTGAAGAGGAAACTAATGACGATTTTGAAAATTTATATAAAGGGCAGGTTTCTAAAAGTGGTGTAGCTATATTGCCTTCAAAAAGAACAAGAAGAATTCCTGAAGTAAAAAAACCTAGCTTAGCTGATGAAGCCCTTTCAGAGCTAAAAGCAGAGCAACCAGAGATTAAAGAAGAAAACTTAGACAAAGAGGAAGCTCCTCTAGAATTAAGTGAAGAAGTTCCAGCAGAAGAAAATAAATCAGAGTAGATTATGAAGAAAACTGTTTCAGTTGCGCCTATGATGGATTGCACTGATAAGCACGAAATTTATTTTCTAAGTCTTATAAGTAAAAACATACATTTGTACACCGAGATGATTGTTGCTAATGCAATTATAAGAGGAGATAAAACTAAACTTCTTTCATTTAAAAAGATAGATAATCCAGTTACACTTCAAGTCGGTGGTTCGAATCCAAACGAGCTTGCTGAAGCATGTAAGATTTCTGAAGACTACGGATATAAGGAAATAAATTTAAATTTAGGCTGTCCAAGTAAAAAAGTTCAAAAAAATAAATTTGGTGCATGTTTAATGCAAGAACCAGATCTTGTAGCTAAATGTATTGAAGCAATGACTAAAGCAACTAAATTACCTGTGACAATCAAAACAAGAATTGGTTACAACGATGTTGAAAATTTTGAATTTTTAAAATCTTTTATTCAAACTACTAAAGATGCAGGTTCAAAAAAATTTATAATTCACGCAAGAAAAGCTTTACTTAAAAAACTAACACCAAAAGAAAATCTAAATATTCCGCCATTGAAATATGATTTTGTTTACAAATTGAAAGATTATTTTAAAGATGATGAGATAGTTATTAACGGAGGAGTAAAAACAACAGAAGAAATTAAAAATCATTTAACAAAAGTAGACGGAGTGATGATTGGTAGAGCTATATATCACTCACCTTATTTTTTAGCAGATATTGAAAAAGAAATTTTTAAAAACGAAAATGTACCGACAAGAACAGAAGTAATGGAAAATCTAATTCCTTATATTCAAGAACAAACATCAAAAGGTGTACAGTTAAATCATATTATGAGACATACGGTTGGTTTGTTTCATGGGCAAAACGGTTCAAAAACTTGGAAACAATATCTATCTAAAAATATGTGCATAAGAGATGCGGATTTACAAAAAGTAAATCATATTATGGATCAAGTTAGAAAAACTAATCCTGTTTCTTTAGAGAGATAGTTTTGGATATCCTTTCTCAATCAGAAATAATTTATTTAGTTTTAATAATGATTGCTACAGCAATACCTGCAGGATTTGCGGCTGGACTTTTTGGTATTGGGGGAGGATTAGTAACAGTCCCTATATTGTTTTATATATTCAGTTTTTCTGGAATAGAAACAGCTTATGTTATGCATTTAGCAGTAGGAACCTCGTTTGGAATTATCATACCTACTTCAACTGTATCTGTATTAACCCACCACCAACATAAGGCTGTAGATTTTAGTATTGTAAAAGGTTTTGGGTTTTTTGTTGCTACTGGAGTAATTCTAGGAACAATATTTGCTGCAAGCTTAGAAACAAAACCTTTGATATTATTTTTTACTATAACTGTATATGTTCTTGCGTTTTACTTACTTTTCTTAAAAGAAAAAGAGACAAATATAGAAATCAAAATAGGATTATTCTCAAAAGCCATTTCAGGTATTGTAAGCGGTTTTATTTCTGCACCAATGGGCATTGGTGGAGCTGTTATGAATGTACCAATTTTAAAATTTTTTGGTTATCCAATAAATAAAGCTATTGGTAGCGCAGCTGCTATTGGTTTTATTATTGCTTTATTTGGTGCAGGGGGGTTTTTAATCTCCGGCTCATACCTAGATGCTGATTTACCTTTGAGTATTGGATTTTTGAATATTCCTGCCTTTTTAGTTTTTTTTCCTATTACCGCATTCATGGCAAGACTTGGAGCAAAAGCTAGCCATAGAGTCGATAAAATGAGAATGACAAAATATTTTGGACTGTTTCTTATAGTTATTGGAACTAGATTTTTATACGAATATTTTAAACTCTAAATTTTTTGATCATAATCTCCAATCTTTCCAGTTTTTTGTAAAAGATTATCTATAAATTCAAAAATTTTTTTCTTACTCTCATTAGATTTGGTGCTCTCAGTAACAATAACTAAAGAAGGCTTATTTGATGATGCTCTTATTAAGCCCCATGACCCATCCTCTAGGGAAAATCTCACTCCATTAACTGTCAATACTTCTATAATACTTTGATTATCAATTTTAATATCTTCATCTTTTAATTTCTTTACCTCTTTTACTATTTCATCAACCACTTTATATTTTTCTTCATCTTTACAATAAGGAGCCATTGTTGGGGTTTGATAAGTTACTGGTAATGATCTTATAATTTCACTCATTTTTTTATTTTGATCTACGATGAGGCGGCAAACTTGTATTGCTGAATTAATCCCATCATCATAACCATAGCCCAATGGTTGATTAAAGAAAAAATGTCCACTCTTCTCAAAACCTGCCAATGCTTTTTCCTTATTAACTTTCCTTTTGATGTGTGAATGTCCGGTTTTCCAATATATAGTTTCACAATTATTTTCTTCCAAGATTTTATCATTTTTAAATAGCCCAGTCGATTTTACATCAACGATAAATTTTGAATCCTTATGTTTACTTGAAAGATTTCTTGCAATTAGTAATCCAATTTTATCTGAGAATATTTCATTTCCTTGCTCATCTATTACTCCACATCTATCTCCATCTCCATCAAAACCAAATCCAATATCTGCTTTATTGTCTTTTACAGCTTTTGAAATAGCATGGAGCATTTCAAGATCTTCAGGATTTGGATTATATTTTGGAAAGGACCAATCTAAATTACAATCTAATTCTATGACTTCGCATCCAATACCTTTTAAAATTTCTGGTGCAAATATTCCTGCTGTCCCGTTCCCGCAAGCAACCACAGCTTTTATCTTTTTATTTAACTTATTTTTAATTAAATCTTGGATATATATTTTTTTAAAATCATCAATTTTTTTAAATGATCCTTTTCCATTTAAAAATTTGTTATTTAAAGTTATTTCTTTTAAGTCTGCCATTTCTTCAGGTGCATGTGTTAAACCTTTTTGAATACCCATTTTCACACCTGTCCAACCGTTTTCATTATGGCTAGCAGTTACCATAGCAATTGCGTCTGAGTTTAAATTAAACTGAGCAAAATAAACCATTGGAGAAAGAGACAAGCCTACATCTTCAACATTACATCCAGTTGAAATCAAACCTTCAGTTAAAGCTTTTTTAATTTTTTCACTATAAGATCTATAATCATGACCAACAGTTACTCTCGGATTGTTTATTTTAGTAATTTGAATGATTTGAGTTCCAAGGCCTTTGCCTAGATTAGTGATTCCCTCAATATCGATCTCTTTTTCAAAGATCCACCTCGCGTCGTACTCTCTAAAACCATTTGGGTTGATTTTCATTAGTAATAAATACTAGAGAATATAGGCATTTGTTATTAAATGTTTATTAACAAAACTTTCCACTTGCAAAATTAATCAGATGTTCTTATAATGTTCTATTGATTTCGATGTTATATAGTATATTAACATAGTTGTAACACAACATGTAGTTGTTTTGTTAACAAATCAAGTAAAAACAAGGAAAATATGAATAAAAGTGTATCATTGGCAATAGAGAAAGCTGTCGGCTCAATAAGCCAAAAAAACCAAAACGAACTAAAGAACAACGGTCCTAAAAAGCCCGATCTATTCTCTTTATCAGGAGAGACTGAATTATTTCAAAACGAGAAGGGTATCACTATCAAGATTGACAGATCGAGAGATGAAAATTTAACTGATTTTGGAAAAGCTACATTAACAGACAGGTATTTAGGTCAAAGCGAAAGTTTTCAAGATTTATTTGCAAGAGTTGCTAGCGTTTACGCTGATGATAATTTACATGCGCAAAGAATTTACAATTACATAAGCAATTTATGGTTTATGCCTGCTACACCCGTTTTATCTAATGGTGGCACAGAAAGAGGACTGCCAATTTCTTGTTTTTTAAATGAAGCAAGCGATAGTCTTGAAGGAATTACAAATCTTTGGGAAGAAAATGTTTGGCTCGCAGCTCGAGGAGGTGGGATTGGAAGTTATTGGGGGAATCTAAGATCTATTGGAGAAAAAATAGGAAAAGTTGGAAAAACTTCTGGGATAATTCCGTTCATCAAAGTTATGGACTCTTTAACTTTGGCAATTAGTCAAGGTTCTTTAAGAAGAGGTTCAGCTGCTTGTTATTTACAAATTGACCATCCTGAAATCGAAGAGTTTATCGAAATGAGAAGGCCAACCGGCGGAGATGTGAATAGAAGATCTCTAAATTTACACCATGGTGTTTTAGTAACAGATGAGTTTATGAGAGCAGTAGAAACAGGTGGTCAATGGGCATTAAGAAGTCCTTATGATGGATCTGTACAACAAACTATACCAGCAAGAAATTTATGGATAAGACTATTGACTGCAAGAATCGAAACAGGTGAGCCCTATATCGTTTACATTGATACAGTTAACAGACAAATTCCACAGCATCACAAACTTGCCGGGTTAAAAGTCAAAACATCTAATCTTTGCAGTGAAATTACTTTACCAACAGGTATAGATAACGAAGGCAACCAAAGAACAGCTGTTTGTTGTTTATCTTCACTTAATTTAGATACTTATGATCAGTGGAAAGACGATCCGCAGTTTGTTGAAGACGTAATGAGATTTTTAGATAATGTTATGACTGATTTTATCAATAGAGCCCCTGATGAATTTGCTCATGCAAAATACTCAGCAATGAGAGAAAGAAGTGTTGGTCTTGGAGTTATGGGATTACACTCATACTTCCAGCAAAAAAATATTCCTTTTGGATCAGTAATGAGCAAAGTGTGGAACAAAAAAATATTCCAAAATATTCAAGAAAAAGTTGATGAAGCATCAAAGATTTTAGCTGATGAAAGAGGATCATGTCCAGATGCGGCAGAGTATGGAATGAAGGAGAGATTTTCAAATAAAACCGCAATAGCCCCGACAGCATCTATATCAATCATTTGCGGTGGATCTTCACCAGGTATAGAACCTATTGCTGCTAACAGCTACACTCATAAAACACTTTCAGGTTCATTTAATGTTAGAAACAAATACTTAAAGAAGATACTTCAAAAATATAATAAGGATACGGATGAAGTTTGGTCAACAATAACAACCAATCAAGGATCTGTGTCACACCTAAACTTTTTAACTGCAAATGAAAAAGATACATTTAAGACTGCTTTTGAAATCGATCAAAGATGGATTGTTGAACTTGGTGCAGATAGAACCCCGCACATATCACAAGCTCAGTCAGTAAATATCTTTGTTCCAGCAGATATACATAAGAAAGCACTTCACGATATTCATTTTCAAGCATGGAAAAAAGGTTTGAAAAGCCTTTATTACTGTAGATCCAAATCAATCCAGAGAGCTGAAAATGTGAACAACGGATCTTCAACAGATGTGACAAAAAATGTTTACTCTGGAAAACAAGAATCAAATAATGAAAACAATAACTATGAGGAGTGTCTATCATGTCAGTAGCAGAAAAAACTAAACCAACAATAATTCAGCCTAATAAAATGGGCTTATTAGTAGAGAACCCAGTTTATAAACCATTTAGATATCCATGGTGTTATGACGCCTGGTTAACTCAACAAAGAATTCATTGGCTACCAGAAGAAGTGCCACTAGGAGACGATGTAAGAGATTGGCAAAAAAATTTATCAGTTGAAGAAAAAAATCTTTTAACTCACATCTTTAGATTTTTTACCCAAGCAGACGTTGAAGTAAATAACTGTTACTTAAGGCATTACACAACAGTTTTTAAACCAACAGAAGTTTTAATGATGATGACGGCATTCGCCGCAATGGAAACCGTCCACATCGCTGCTTATTCTCATCTATTAGATACAATCGGTATGCCAGAGACAGAATATTCAGCATTCTTACAGTATAAGGAAATGAAAGATAAGTATGACTACATGCAAGGTTTTGATGTTAAATCAAAACACAATATAGCAATGACAATGGCTGTATTTTCTGCTTTCACAGAAGGTTTACAATTGTTTGCTAGTTTCGCAATTTTATTAAACTTCCCTAGATTTAATAAAATGAAAGGGATGGGCCAAATAGTAACGTGGTCAGTTAGAGATGAAACTTTGCACTGTAATTCTATGATTAGACTTTTCAGAGATTTCATTAAAGAAGAACCACAAATTTGGAATGATAAATTAAAAAATGAAATTTATGAAGCATGTAAAACAATCGTTCACCACGAAGATGCATTCATTGATCTTGCTTTTCAAATGGGTCCAATGCAAGGTTTAACAGCTGAAGAAGTTAAACAGTACATTAGATTTATTGGTAACAGAAGATTAGAGCAATTAGGTTTAAATCCTATCTACGACGTAAAGAAAAATCCATTAACGTGGTTGGACACTATGCTTAACGGAGTAGAGCACATGAACTTTTTTGAAGGTAGAGCTACAGAATATTCTAAAGCTTCTACAAAAGGTACATGGGGCGAGGTTTTTGCTTAAAGATTATTTTTCCCAATCAAATTTAGGAAAAGTATCAAACACCTGAAGAACTTTATCAGACCATTGATTACAAATTTTTTTGTAATCATCATCAGATGTATTTAAACATTTAAGGTAAGATAATTTTGTTTGATCTTTTTTATATACGGCAATATCAATCGGCGGGCCTACTGTTAAATCACTTTTGAGCGTGGAGTCCATAGATATTAATGCACATCTAGATGCATCACCTATTGAAACATTAGGAGTTATAACTCTATCGAGTATGGGCTTCCCATACTTTACTTCACCAATTACCAAATAAGGTTTACTATCTGCTGGCCTAATATAATTTCCTTGAGGATAAACTAAGTACAATTCTAAATCTTGACCTCTTATTTGCCCTCCAATAATAAATGTAGCCCCTAAAACAAGGCTGTCAGTGTTCACTCCGTCTGGAGATGAGTGTTTAATAGTAAGTTTCCCAACATATGAAGCTATTTGCTCAAAATCTTTACATTTATTAAGATTTAAAGCGGAATTTTCTTTAATATCTTTTTCAATGGACTTAAAAACTGCTTGCGATGTTGCCAAGTTTCCTGAAGTAACTACAACAACTGTTCTATCACCAACATCATAGGTAAGCATTTTAGAATAAATGTTTACATTATCTAAACCAGCGTTTGTTCTAGAGTCAGAAGCTAACACAACACCTTCATTAGTCTTAATACCTATACAATATGTCATGGTGAATTCTTATTTAAAAAACAATAAATATTCAATTCTTAATTATCATAGCTATTATCGAATTTGTGCATTTGATAAAGGCATCAAACTATTAAGAATTATAAAATGGTTAATTTGTGGAAAAAATACGATTCTAAAAAAACTTATGACGAGTACTTAAACTCTGACCATAAGTTGCGTAGGCAAGCTGTTATTATCTCTCACATTTTAGAGAGACATGGCATCAAGAAGTTAAATGAAATTGAAAAGAACTGCGCAAGTACAATAAATGCTAGGGGAATTAATTTTCGAGTTTATTCATCAGGAAAAAAACTCCAGGAAAAAAAGTGGCCTTTAGATATTATTCCTAGAATTATTCTAAAAAAAGATTGGGCTAAGGTTTCAAAAGGACTACTTCAAAGGGTAAAAGCTCTTAACCTTTTTATAGACGATGTTTACAACGACAGAAAAATTTTTAAAGACAATATTATTCCTGAAGATTTAGTTTTTAATTCTCCATTTTATTTAAGAGAGTGCTATGGTTTTTCACCAAAATATAAAGCTTGGTCTAACATTTCAGGAATTGATTTAATAAGAAATATCAATGGTGAGTTCATGGTTCTAGAAGACAATTTAAGAGTTCCTTCAGGAGTTTCTTATATGCTTGAAAATCGAATGGTGATGAGAGATGTTTTTCCTGAATTATTTACTAAATATAAAGTTTCTTCAGTTCATCAATATCCAAATAAATTATATCACTGCATGCTTGAATGTGTCCCTCGAAAAACAAGAAACCCACACATGTGTGTGTTAACTCCAGGAAGATATAACTCAGCTTATTTCGAACATAGATTTTTAGCTGAACAAATGGGTATCGCGCTTGTAGAGGGGAAAGATTTATTCGTTGAAAAAGATTTTGTTTATATGAAAACTGTAACAGGCCCTATGAAAGTTGATTGTATTTATAGAAGAATAGACGACAACTTCTTAGATCCAAAAGTTTTTTATAAACATTCTTTACTAGGAGTTCCTGGTTTATTTAAATGTTGGCGTAAAGGTAATGTTGGTATTGTAAATGCACCTGGGACAGGAATAGCAGATGATAAAGCTATCTATTCTTATGTTGATAAAATGATTAAATTTTATTTAGACGAAGAACCAAAACTAAAACAAGTAAAAACATTTTTATGTAGAAAAAAAATCCATAAAGATCATGTTATCGAAAATATCTCTAAATTAGTTGTAAAACCTACCAATGGATCAGGTGGTAATGGAATATTAATTGGTCCTAAAGCTTCAAAAGAAGAAAGAGAAAATATGATAGATAAAATTAAAGCTAAACCTTGCGATTATATTGCACAACCATTAGAAATTTTATCTACTAATCCAACAATTTCTGAAGAGGGAATTGAACCTAGACATTTAGATTTAAGACCATTTGTATTAACTGGTAAAAAATCTTGGGTAACAACAGGCGGGCTAACCAGAGTTGCTTTGAAAAAAGGAAGCACAATCGTTAATAGTTCTCAAGGCGGTGGCTCTAAAGATACTTTAGTTATTGAAAGATAAATTTCTTAACAACCTTTAAATGAAGCGTACATACTCTGTAAAAGTTCAGAGTACATACCTTTACCTTTATCTAAAGTTGCACCAAGAGGATCTAAAACACCAGTTTTAATTTTAGTGTCTTTTGCTATAGATTTTATGATAGCTGGGTTGAATTGAGGTTCTGAAAAAAGACAATTTACTTTCTCATGTTCTATTACCTCTCTTATTTCAGATAATTGTTCTGCCCCTGGTAAAACATCTGGATTTACTGTCAAAGCTCCTAAAACCTTAATACCAAATCTATTTTCAAAATATTGGTAAGCATCATGGAAAACTACAAATCTAAGATTTCCTTTTAGATCTCTTTTAATATTTTTTGTTAAATTATCTAATTCAGACTGAGCTTTTTTAGAATTAGCTTTATATTTTGAGCTGTTTTCAGGATCTAATTTAACTAATTGTTTTTCAATTTCTTTCACAATCACCTTAGCATTCATTGGATCTAACCAAACATGTGGATCATGTTCACCGTGAGCATGTTTATCATGTCCGTGGTCATCATGTTTTGCTTTTTTATGACCATGATCATCATGTTTTGCTTTTTTATGACCATGATCATCATGTTTTTTTTCCTTATGTCCATGTCCGTGATCATCATGACCTTCAAATATATTTTTTTCTCTAAATTTAAGTTTTTTAATTCCACTTAAGTCCATTATTTCTATGTTCACTGCTTTTTTTGAAATTGTATTTAACGGTTTTTCTAAGAAGGCCTCTAAATCTTCACCAACCCAAATTATTAGATCTGCATTTTCAATCATTTTTGCATGAGAGGGTTTTAAAGTAAATCCATGGGGAGAATTGTAACCATCAACTATTAAATCAGGTTTGCCTACACCATCCATAACGTAACTAACCAAGGAATGTATTGGCTTAATTGATGCAACAACTTTCACCTCAGCTTTAGATATTGAAAGAGTTGCTAAAAGTGCAATGAATACAAATGAAATTAATTTAAGTATTTTATTCATAATATGTTATAAAGTAACAGAGTGTTATAATATAACATTAAATATTGCAAGGATTAAAATTGTGAATAAAATAAATTCAGAGACTCTAATTAAAGTAGACAATGTGGGTCTATTCAAAAACGATAAATGGCTCGTAAAGGGAGTTTCCTTAGAAGTCAAAAGGGGAGAAATCGTTACATTAATTGGACCTAATGGTTCAGGAAAAACTACAACAGCAAAAATCGCTCTTGGTATTTATAAGAACATCGAAGGAAAAGTTTTAAGATTTACTGAAAAAGTTGGATATGTCCCTCAAAAAATCTCTATCGATTGGACATTACCAATTAGAGTAGTTGATTTTATGTTACTCACACAAAATCTAAGCGATGAGGAAATAATAAATGCTTTAAAATTAACTGGAGTTGAACATCTTAAAAATAATAATTTAAGCAATTTATCTGGAGGAGAATTTCAAAGAGTTTTAATTGCAAGAGCTATTGCAAAAAATCCAGATCTTTTAGTGTTGGATGAGCCAGTTCAAGGTGTAGATTTTAAAGGTGAGATCTCTCTTTACGAATTGATTAAAGAAATCTCAGATAAAGTTAATTGCGGAATTCTATTAATATCTCATGACTTACATGTCGTTATGTCTTCTACAGATTACGTTGTTTGTCTCAATGGCCACGTTTGTTGCTCTGGAACACCTCAATCTGTAGCTAACAATAATAAATATCAAGAACTGTTTGGAGACCGTGCTTCAACAATTTTATCTGTATACGAACACAAACATGATCATACCCACTCACCTGATGGAACAATAAAAAGGAAACAATAGATGTTTGATGATTTTTTTATAAGAGCTTTAATTGCTGGTATTGGAATTGCGTTAGTTACTGGACCTCTTGGATGCTTTATAATTTGGAGAAGATTATCTTTTTTTGGTGATACATTATCTCACTCCGCACTTCTTGGGGTAACTATAGCTTTCTTTTTTGAATTAAACATAGCATTTTCAGTTTTTTTAATTTCATCAGCGATCGCACTAATACTTTTAAAACTTCAAAAAACTACAAAACTACCTGGAGACGCATTACTAGGTTTATTAGCACATTCATCTCTTGCAGTTGGTTTAGTTGTAATTGGTTTTCTCACCACGATCCGATTTGATATAATGGGACTGTTATTTGGTGACATCTTAGCAGTGAATGAGATAGATCTATTAATAATTTGGATCGGGGGAGCACTAATCTTATTAATACTGAAATACATTTGGAAACCATTATTTGCCTCAACTGTCAATCATGAACTAGCTGAAGCTGAAGGCATGAACCCTGATAAAGTAAATGCAATTTTTACAGTTTTATTAGCAGCGATAATTGCAATATCAATTAAAATTGTAGGTCTTCTACTGATAACAGGGATGTTAATTATGCCAGCTGCAATGGCAAGAAACATTTCTAATAATCCAACCCAGATGGTTAAGTTATCAATTATAGGAGGTTTATTATCTGTAATAATTGGTTTATTTTCATCTTTAGAAATTAATACCCCTTCAGGACCTTCAATAATTACAGCTGCATTAGTTTTATTTTGCCTTACACTTATTAAGATCAAAAATTATTCTGAATTGAAAAAATGATACTAAATTGGTAATTTATAATTATGGCACAAGCACAAATACTTTCTAGAAATCAACAAATTGTTTTAGATATTATTGAAAAAGCAAAAGGTCCTTTAAAAGCTTATTCAATACTTTTTAATGTACAAAAAAAAGGAATTAACGCTCCTCAACAAATTTACCGAGCTTTAGATAAGTTGATTGAAATGGGCAAAATTCATAAAATAGAAAGCAAAAATGCTTTTGTTGCATGCAGGAGTTCAGATTGTGAAATTTCTAAAGCAACTGCGTTTTCGATTTGTGAAAGTTGTGAAATGGTAGATGAAATCAGTGATACAAAACTTTCAAAATATTTATCTAGTTTTAACCATAAAAAAGGAATGAAATTTAAAAGATTTAATTTAGAATTTTTCGGACTGTGCAAAAAGTGCAAATAAAAAACAAAATAAGCTAATATCAAATATTCTTAAGCATATCTTCCATAATTCACTTTTTAGTTGAACTACGGTTACATTTAAAGTTCATACGTGTTACTAAAAATTAAGATTTAGGAGGACATATGAAATATATGAAATATCTAGTATCAATAATTACCGCTTTGTCTATTAGTAGTGTCGTATCTGCTAATGAGATCAAAATGGGTAAAGCTGATTGGGACACAGGCTATTTCCAAGCTGAAATCTACAAGGCAGCTTTAGAGAAGATGGGCTATAAGGTTTCCGGTCCAACTGTAATGAAACCGCAAGTATTTTATGTGGCTGCAACCGCTGGAGATGTTGACCTTTGGGTTAATGGTTGGTTCGGAACACATGATGGTTATATCGCTGAGTCAAAAGGAAAAGTAAAACCAGTGGGTTATGTAATGAAGGGTGGAGGAGCCCAAGGATACTTAATCGATAAAAAATCTGCAGATAAATTTGGTATCAAAAGTGTAATGGATATCAAAAAACACGCAAAAGAGTTTGACTCTAATGGCGATGGAAAAGCAGACATGGTTGCTTGCCCTCCAGGCTGGGGTTGCGAAAAAGTAATCTCAAAACATTTTGAAGAGCTTGGATTAGGTGATTTTATCAATCCAGTAAAAGCAGACTACTCAGCTTCAATGGCAGATGCAGTGTCTAAATACAAAAATGGAAAATCAATTCTATTTTATACATGGACGCCAAACTGGACTGTTGGTGCTTTAAAACTTGGTAAAGATGTAGTTTGGATTGAAGTGCCTTACAGTGCGACTAAGCCAACTAAAATCGCAAATGCTACAAAATCTAAAGTTAATTTAGGTTTTGGCGCTGATGATATAAGACCTGCAGCTAATGTGGATTTTCTTAAAGCAAATCCAAAAGTAGAAAAGATGTTAAAAAAAGCTTCTATTCCTCTTGGAGATATTGCTGCTCAGAACTTGAAGATGAACAAGGGTGAGAAAAGCGAAAAAGCTATTAAGAAACATGCAGCTGAATGGATTAAAGCTAATCAAAGCACATTTGATAGTTGGATCAAGTAAGGGTTCAGGTTAATTTTAATGAGTTTAAAATTAGCCCCATCAGATTACGAAATATACATTCCATTAGGTGAATGGATTGAAGGAAATATTAAAGAGTGGCTATTTGAACAACGGCCACTCTTTAAAAAAATATCAGCCCCAATTGATACTGTTCTAAACAGCCTAGATTCACTTTTTAACTTTATTCCTTTTCCAATAATACTTTTGATATTTGTAATTTTTGCTTACAGAACAAATGGAATTAAATTCGCAATATTTTCTTTTTTAAGTTTACTTTTTATTGATCTTGTTGACCTATGGTCAGAAAGCATGACCACGCTTGCAATGATTTTTACTGCTGTTTTATTTTGTATGTTAATAGGAATTCCTCTTGGCATCATTGCTTCAAGAAGCAATACTTTTGAAATTATTTTACGCCCAATACTTGATATAATGCAAACAATACCAAGTTTTGTTTATTTAATACCAGTAGTTATGCTTTTTGGAGTTGGTTTAACTCCCGGTGTTGTTGCTACAATTATATTTGCTTTACCACCAATTATTCGATTAACGAATTTAGGTATTAGACAAGTTGGTAAGGGATTTAAAGAAGCTGGATCAAGTTTAGGGTTAACAAAATTTTTAATACTTATTAAAATCGAAATTCCTTTGTCTTTAAAAACTATCATGGCAGGAGTTAACCAAACATTGATGCTTGCGCTGTCGATGGTAGTTATTGCAGCCCTTATAGGAGCTGGAGGACTGGGCTTAACTGTATATATCGCCCTAGGAAGACTTGATGTAGGCTCAGCAGTTATTGGTGGAACTGGAATTGTTATTTTAGCAATTATTTTAGATAGAATTACGCAAAAAATAATTAAATCACACTAAAGATTTTAATTTTTCAATATGTTTTGGAGTAATTTCACAACACCCACCAATAATTTTAGCTCCCTTACTTTTTAATTTTTTACAAATTTCAAGAAACTTTTTAGGAGTTAGATCTTTTCTTTTCCCAAGCTGAACTTTTGGATTGTTAGAGTCTGGTTTCCAACCTGGTGGAATATGTTCAAAAGCATTTATCTTAAATCCAAATGGAACTTTAAGTTTTTTTGCATCTTGCATCACTTCTTTTAGATCTTCAAACGAAACACAAGAGGCCATAATTCCAATGGGTTTATGTTTTTGAACTTTTTTTGCAACAGTTATAAATTTTTCACCTGAGGGTAACAATCCTTTACTTCTAATGTGGATACCGACCAAGATTTTTTTCTTGTATTCTTTAATTGCACTTAAACCCAATGAACACTCTTTCCAACTACTCATTACATCTAAATAAAAGAAATCAACATATGGATTGAGATATTTTGCCTGGGATCTAAAACTTTCTTTTATAAATTTAAGATCTTTTCCAAGATCAGCAAAATAAGTAAAATTTTGAGGCGGCAGACTTCCAGCAATCAAAATTTTTTTTTTAGACAATGCTACGGCTTTTTTTGCAAGTTTTCCTGCCAGAACGTTCAGATTTTTATATTCTTTTACTAAACCATTTTCGATAAGCCTTCTTTTTCTACTACCGAAACTATTAGTTACAATAATTTCTGCTCCAGCTTTTATAAAATCTAAATGAGTTTTGACGACTGTCTTATGATATTTTCGATTATATAATGCTGAGGCTCCCCACAAAGTTCCGTGAGGTTTTACTCCACGGTTCAGGAGTTCTTGGCCCATGCCCCCATCTAAAATTCTTGTTTGTTGAAAAAAATTATTATCCAGAAACTTCAATTCCAAAAAAGCTAGATATTAAAACAATGATTGCAAAAATAGCGAACCACATAAACCACTGAGATGCTACTTTGACCAATGAACCTTTATCAATACCTTTCCAAGGCATGAACGTGTATGTAGCCAGCGTAACTAAAATTAAAAATAAAAGTAAATTTGTTAAAGTCATCTATCTTTGGTTTAATAACATTACTTCTCTTACCTCAGCACCCCTATATTTAGACAATGGTCTTATTAGTTTGTTTGAGGCGTGTTGTTCCATGATGTGAGCAGACCAACCAGTAATACGAGACATTACAAATATTGGTGTATAGAAATCTATATCGATACCCATCATGTAATAAGTTGGACCACATGGAAAATCTACATTTGGATGGATATTTTTTCTTTGTAACATTACTTTTTCTAAAATTTCATACATTCTCGTATATTTTTCTTTTTTTAAAAGCTTAGCAACTTTAAACATATAGTGTTTCATTGTTGGAACTCTCGAGTCTCCTGTACGGTAAACTCTATGTCCAAATCCCATTACTACCTTTTTTTTATTTAATGCATTTTCAATCCAAGCTTTCGCTTTTTCAGGTTTTCCAATCTCTTTCATCATATGCATTACTGCTTCATTAGCTCCACCATGTAATGGACCCTTTAAAGAGGCTATAGCTCCAGTTATTGCACCATGTAAATCAGATAAGCTGGATGTAATTGTTCTAGCTGTGAATGTCGAAACGTTGAAACTGTGTTCAGCGTATAAAATTAATGAAATATCAAATGCTCTTACAATTTCTTTATCTGGAACTTTATTAAACATCATTTTAAAGAAATTTTCTGAAAAAGATAATTTTTTACTTGGAGCTATTATAGACTTTCCTTTTCGTGTTCTAAAATAAGCAGCAACAGCTGTAGGTGTTTTAGCAAATATTCTCATTGCTTTTCTCATATTAGCTTTTGGAGAATTGTCTTTTGTGTCCTTATCTTCTAATGCCATTAAACTTACACAAGTTCTAATTACGTCCATAGGATGAGCGTTACGAGGCATTTTTTTAATGTCATTTAATATTTGTTTAGAAAGTTTTCTTTCTGATCTTTCTTGTTTGATAAATTTTTTTAGCTGACTTTTGTTGGGAAGCTCTCCATTCAGAACTAAATAGGCAACTTCTTCGAAATCACATTTATCGCAAAGCTCTTGTACTGTGTATCCTCTATAAGTTAAGGCACTGAGTTCAGGAACTACATGCGAAATTGTAGTTTCATCAACAACTATGCCCAGCAAACCTTTTTTAATTTCTTCACTCATTATTCATGTCCTTCTGTAGAAAAATCTGTAATTTTCTTATCAGGCGTATTGTATTTCTCATATTCTACTAACTCGTACAACCTTTTTCTAGTCTGCATTTTGTCAATGATATTATTTTGGTGGCCCTCTTTAAATATTGATTTAAGACCTAATTCAACATTCTGCATAGCGAGCCTCTGTGTAGTCACAGGATAAATAACTAAATTATAGCCTAAATTTTCTAATTGTGATCTATTTAATAATTTGGATTTTCCAAACTCTGTCATGTTAGCTAATAAATAACCTTTTGATACTTTTCTGACTTTTTCAAACTCTTTTTCATCTTTCATTGCTTCCGGAAAAATCATATCAGCACCAGCATCTTCATATGATTTTATTCTTTCCAACGTTTTATCTATACCTTCTACAGTATTTGCATCAGTCCTTACTATAATTAAAAAATTTTTATCTTTTCTGGCATTTACTGATTCTTTAATCTTTTTTACCATCTCTTCTTTTGAAATAAGTTCTTTGTTGTCTAAATGCCCACATCTTTTTTCAGCTATTTGATCTTCTATATGACAGCCAGCTAAACCTTTTTCCTCAAAGGTTATTATTGTTTTTTTACAATCTTTAAATCCTGTATCTGCATCTACAATTGTTGGAAGGTCTGTAACTCTCGAAATTTGGTTAGCTCTGTAACTTACTTGATCTAACGTCGTTAATCCTATGTCTGGTAATCCTAGATCATTAGACATAACACCGCCTGAGATGTAAACTCCATCAAATCCAATTTCAGCAATAAGTTTTGCGCACAACGGATTATACGCACCAGGGAATCTAAGAAGCTTTTTTGATTGTAAACTTTTTACAAATTCTAATCTTTTCTCAGAACTATTCTTTTTTGTAAAATGCATCTGCAAAGTTTATATTAAAGAGAGTTATAAAAATCAAAGGCTATTATTTAATAAGAATAAATATACCGGTTAATACTAGTAAAAGAGCTAAAACATATTCTATAATTTTTTTTGTTTTAATATTTCCTACGAATTTTCTTAAACCACTTCCAAAAAGCGCCCAAAGACTAATCGTAGGAAAACATATTACTGCAGCAGTAATAGTAACAAATGCAACACCTATAAAAATATTTTCCTCAGTTGGAAAAAAACCTGAAGCAACAGTGATTGCAATAGACCAAGCTTTTGGATTAATGAATTGGAATAAAGATGCCTCGTAAAATCTTAATGGTCTTCCAGTTTCTTTTTGAACCATAGAAAAAGAACCAATCATTTTCCATCCTAAGTAAAGTAAATAAATAAAGCATAATATTTTCATATAAAATTGAATCTGAGGATATATTAAAAATAAATTTGCTAAACCAAAACAGGTAAGCCCGATTTGAAAAATATGCCCTAAAGGAATTCCAATTAAATGTGGCAACGTTCTCACGAATCCGAATTTCATGCCTGATGCT
This sequence comes from uncultured Pelagibacteraceae bacterium, assembly GCA_902572475.1. Lineage (GTDB taxonomy): Bacteria > Pseudomonadota > Alphaproteobacteria > Pelagibacterales > Pelagibacteraceae > Pelagilacustribacter. The sequence continues at coordinate 24,278 of CACGGB010000003.1, forward strand.
GTAAGCATTGCATTATTTGGACCTGGTGTAAAAAACATTGTAAAATAAAAAGTTGCTAAAGCTGAAAAGAGAGCAAAACTAATCATAAATATTTTTCAACAATTTTTGCAAAATTCACAAAGTCGGAAATTAGTTCATCGTGTTTAATTTCTTTTTCAGTTTTTTCAGTATATCCATCTTTCACTAAAACAAATGGTACTTTAGCGTTATACGCAGACATAGCATCTACTTCGCTATCTCCAATCATCATTGTTTTTTTTAAATCACCACCAATTATTTCAACAACATCCGTAAGGTGCCTTGGGTCGGGTTTGTTAAATGCAAAAGTATCCGAGCCAGCTACATATTCAAAAAATTTAAACAAATCTAATTTCTTTAATAGGTCTATCGCAAGCCTTTCTTGTTTATTTGTACAAACGGCCATTGAAATATTTTTATTTTTTGCCCAATTAAAAAAATCAATTGCACCTTTTATTGGTTCACTATTTTTATCAATATTTTTTGAATAAAAATCTATAAATTCTTTTGTCATTTCTTTTTTTGTTTTTTCATCTTTTATTTCCTCTTTAAAAGATCTCTGCATCATTACCCACGCACCTTTTCCGGCAAGTGACTTAATATCCTCAAGTTTTTTTTCCGAATGACCAAACTTCCTCATCACATGGTTATGAGCAGCCATTAAATCTGGCGCGGTATTTACTATAGTTCCGTCTAGATCAAAAAGAATAGTGTAAATTTGATTCATTTTTAAAGTATTAAAAAGAAATATTTTGTGACTTATTTCAGTTACATTAATAATGTAAAGAAATTTTTAATGAATACAAATAATAAATTAAATAAAGCTAATTCTTATAGGCTTTCACAAGAATTATTAAGAAATAAAGCTTTGAAGAAAGGTGTAAATTTAATTGCACCAGAAACAATATTTTTATCAAAAGATACTTTATTTGGAAAAAACGTAACTATCGATCCTTATGTTGTAATCGGTCCAAGTGTTAAAATTGGCGACAATTCTCATATCAAATCTTTTAGTCATCTTGAGGGAACCAAAATCGAAAAAAATGTTACTGTTGGTCCTTACGCAAGGTTAAGAGAAGGAACTGTTTTGAAAAAAAATACCAAAATTGGAAATTTTGTAGAAACAAAAAAATCCTCAATAAACCAAAATTCAAAAGTAAGTCACCTTTCGTATATTGGAGATACTTCAATTGGAAAAAATTCAAACATTGGTGCAGGCACAATTACTTGTAATTATGATGGTTTTAAAAAATCCAGAACAAAAATATCAGATAATGTTTTTATAGGCTCTAACTCTTCATTAGTTGCGCCGGTTGCTGTAAATAAAAATAGTGTTGTAGGAGCAGGCTCAGTAATAACGAAAAATGTGAAAAAAAAGTCATTAGCGCTTACAAGAGCATTACAAATTGAAATTAAAAACTACAAAAGGAAAAAAAAATAATGTGTGGAATTATTGGGATTGCAAGCAATAAACCCGTTTCAATTAATATTATCAATTCTCTAAAAAAGTTAGAATATAGAGGATATGACTCTGCAGGATTAGCAACCCTAGATAATAACTTAATAGATGAAAAAAAATGCTCTGGAAGGGTTGATGAACTTGAGAAAATTTTATTTAAGAATCCTTCAAACGGAAATATTGGAATAGGTCACGTAAGATGGGCTACTCATGGAGTTCCTAATATTATTAATGCTCATCCTCATTCATCAGAAGAAGTTTCCGTAGTTCATAATGGAATAATTGAAAATTCAGATGAATTAAAGAAAGATTTAGAAGCTCAAGGTTTTAAGTTTAAATCACAAACTGATACTGAAGTTATTACTGTTCTTGTAACCCAGTTTTTAAAAAATTCAAAACCTTTAGTATCAGTGTTTAAAACATTAAAAAAATTAAAAGGTAGCTTTGCATTAGGCATTATTTTTAAAAACTTTTCAAATATCATTATTGGAGCAAGGAGAGGAAGCCCTCTAGCCGTTGGTTATTCTAAAGAAGAAAATTATTTAGGTTCAGATTCTTATGCTTTAAAATCTATGACAAATAAAATTTCTTATTTAGATGATGGTGAATTATGTATCTTGGATAAAGATAATGTTGAGTTTTATGATGTAAATCAAAAAAAAATAAATAAAAAAATTCATACCGTTTCAGACGATGAAAACATTTCTGATAAAGGAGACTATAAAAACTTTATGTCCAAAGAAATTTTTGAACAGCCTACAACAATTAAAAAATGTTTAAATGAATATACTGATAGTTTGAAAAAAGATATTAATATTTATAACTTTCCAATTGATCCTAAAAAGTTGAATAAAATAGTTCTTATAGGATGCGGTACAGCTTACCATTCATGTTTAGTTGCAAGATATTGGTTTGAAGAGCTAACCTCTTTAGATGTTGAAATCGATATAGCTTCAGAATTTAGATATAGAAATTTAAAATTTAATTCTAACAATCTATATATTTTTGTTTCACAATCTGGTGAAACTGCTGACACAGCAGCCGCATTAGACATATGTAAAAAAAATAAAGTAAAAACTTGCTCAATTGTTAATGTTGTAGAAAGTACAATTGCAAGAAATTGTGACTGGGTGCTACCAATTCATGCTGGTCCAGAAATAGGTGTGGCTTCCACAAAAGCTTTTCTTGGACAATTAATAGTCTTATATATTCTCGCATTAAAGTTTGCTATTACCAGAGAAGATATCAATAAAATAGATTACAATAATAATATAAAGAATTTACAAAAACTTCCAGAAGCCATTAAGAATACTTTAAAACTTGAGACCGAAATTCAATTAATGGCTAAAGAATTTTTAGACGCTAAGGGATCAATGTTTTTAGGAAGAGGGAATTCTTTTCCCGTCGCTCTTGAAGGTGCTCTTAAATTAAAAGAACTTTCCTATTTACACGCTGAGGGGTACCCAGCAGGTGAAATGAAACATGGACCTTTAGCTTTAATTGAGGAAGGTTTACCTGTAATAGTGATAGCACCAAACGATAGATATTATGAGAAAACTTTATCAAACACTCAAGAAGTTATAGCAAGGGGAGGAAAGATTTTTTTTATTACTGATAATAAAAAAAGATTATTAAGTACAAATATTAGATTTAGGCTGAGAGTACCTCGCGTAGATAATTTGTTATCACCTCTATTACTAACAATTCCGTTACAACTATTAGCTTATCACGTAGCACTGTTAAAAAATTGTGATATTGATAAACCTAGAAATTTAGCTAAATCAGTTACAGTAGAGTAAAATAGAATTATAAAAAATAAATGATTAAAAAATATAAGGCAATGGTATTATCTTGTATAGATCCTAGATTTCAGTCAATAGTTTATAATTATTTAAAAAAAAAGAAGTTAAATGGAAAATATAGCTCTTTTACAATAGCGGGATCAGCTATTGGTGTTACTGCTCCAAAGTTTAGAAAATGGCATAAAACATTTTGGGATAATCTTGAAACTTCAATAAAGCTACATAAAATTAAAAAATTAATAGTTATCAACCATCGTGATTGTGGTGCTGCAAAAATTGTAAACGGAAAAAAAACTTTTGATAATTTTCATGAAACTAAAATTCATAAAAGTTCTTTCACTAAAATAAAAAAAAGATTTAAAAACAAATATCCAAATTTAAATATTGAAACTATTCTGATCAGTTTAAACAAAACAGTTGAAAAATTTTGATAAATTACACTTTTTAGACTAATTATTTAAATTCTTACTTGGAAAAACTGCTATAGCGATATATATATACCATCAGTTGTATATGAAAAAATGGAATTTAAATAGTTGGACGAAATTCCCTGCTAAACATTTGCCTGTTTATCAGGATAAGGAGGAACTTGAGTTAGTCTTAAGTAAAATTAAAAAATACCCGCCCCTTGTTTTTGCAGGAGAGTCTAGATCTTTAAAAAAAGCTCTAGCAGAAGTAGCTGAAGGAAAAGCATTTTTGCTACAAGGTGGTGATTGTGCTGAAAGTTTTGCTGAATTTCACCCAGATAATATTAGAGATACCTTTAAAGTTCTCTTGCAAATGTCGCTAGTTCTTACAGCGTCAGCTTCAATGCCAGTGGTAAAAGTTGGAAGAATTGCAGGGCAATTTTCAAAACCAAGAAGTGCACCTACTGAGAAAAAAGATGGCAAAGAATTACCAAGTTATTTAGGAGATAACATTAATGGAATGGAATTTACAGAAAAAGCTAGAATACCTGATGCTAAAAGATTATTTAGAGCTTACTCGCAGTCTGCATCAACTTTAAATTTATTAAGAGCTTTTTCACAAGGAGGTTTTGCAGACTTAAGACAAGTACATTTATGGAATTTGGGATTTATTAAAGATAAGACTAAAGGAAAGTATAAAGAAATAGAGGACAAGATCAGTGATGCTCTTGCTTTTATGGAAGCATGTGGAATTAATTCTGACAATAATAGAAGATTAAGATCTGTTAATTTTTATACATCTCATGAGGCTTTACTTCTTCCTTTTGAAGAGTCTATGACTAGAGTTGACTCAACTACAGGTGAATACCATGATACCTCTGCACATTTTGTTTGGATAGGAGATAGAACAAGACAACCTGATGGAGCACACGTAGAGTTTTGTAGAGGGATTAAAAATCCTATTGGGCTAAAATGTGGACCAACATTAAAACCAGAAGAACTCGTAAACCTTTGTAATATTTTAAATCCAGATAATGAACCAGGAAGGTTGACATTGATATCAAGATTTGGTGCAGACAATGTAGAAAAATATTTACCGAAATTAATCAAAGCGATTAAAAAAGAAGGTTTAAAAGTGATTTGGTCCTGTGATCCTATGCATGGAAATACCATTAAAGCAGCAACAGGATTTAAAACAAGAACTTTTGAAAGCGTACTTAAAGAAGTTAAAAATTTCTTCGCAGTCAGCCAATCAGAGGGCAGCTATGCGGGGGGTCTACATGTTGAGATGACGGGTCAAGATGTGACAGAGTGTACTGGCGGGGCTCAAAAAATATCTGAGAACGATTTGTCAAATAGATACAGAACTCATTGTGATCCCAGATTAAATGCAGATCAAGCTTTAGAATTAGCTTTCTTAATTTCTGAGGAAATCAAGAAAAATTCAAAAATATCAAACAAAATTATTCAAGCCGCGTCTTAATAATTATTGTAATTATTAAGACCAAACCTTAAAAGAGAGGTAAGGTACTAATTATGGATGTAAAAAAAAGAGCTAAAATCATAACTGAATGGATAAATAACTATTGCGATTCGTCATCGTACAAACCTAAAGCATTAGTTGTTGGGATTTCAGGAGGAATTGACTCTTCAGTTGTTAGTACTTTATGTGCAAATACTGGTAAAAAAACAATTGTGTTAACAATGCCAATCAAACAAATTAAGTCACAACATGACTTAAGCCTTTCACATGCAAAGTGGTTAAAACAAAAGTATAATAATGTTGAGCATCATCTATTAGAAATGGATAAAATATTTACCTCTTTTTCTCAAGTTTTGAATAAATTTGATAATGAGCATGGATATGCAAATTCTAGAGCAAGATTAAGAATGGCAACATTATATCAAGTAGCAGCAGCTAACAGTGGAATAGTTGTTGGTACGGGTAATAAAGTTGAGGACTTTGGCGTTGGTTTTTATACTAAATATGGAGATGGTGGAGTTGATATTTCACCTATAGCTGACTGCACTAAAACACAAGTTTGGGAACTCGGAAAACATTTAGGAGTATCAGAAGATATAATAAATACTCCTCCAACAGATGGTTTATGGGATGATGGAAGAAACGATGTTCAACAACTTGGAATGAGCTATGAGGATCTTGAGAAAGCGATGGTAAATAAAAATGATCCAAACTACCAAAAATATTTAGAAATTAGAGAGAAAAATTTACACAAAATGAACCCTATACCTGTTTGCAAATTTAATGAGTAATCTTTTATTAACCAATTCATTAACAAGAAAGAAAGAAATTTTTAAACCAATAAATCCAAAAAGAATTTCTTTATATGCTTGTGGTCCTACAGTTTATGATAATCCCCACGTTGGTAATGCTAGGAGTTTAGTTGTATTCGATGTTTTATACCGAATTTTGAAAGTATTATACGGATCTAATGTTACTTACGTGCGAAATATCACAGATGTTGACGACAAAATAATTGAGGCATCTCATAAAAATAAAATGAGCATTGAAGAGATTACAAAAAAAATAACTAATGTTTTTCATGAAAATTGCAAAAGTTTAAATTGTTTAAAGCCATCAATAGAACCAAAAGCCACTGAACACATAAAAGGAATGATTGAAATGACTGCTTCATTAATCTCAAAAGGGTTTGCATATGAAAATAAGGGAAATGTTTATTTTTCAGTGAACTCATTTAAAGATTATGGAAAGTTATCAAATAAGAATTTAGACGAATTAAAAGCAGGAACTAGAATAGAAGTTTCTGATTTAAAAAAAAATCCTGTTGATTTTGTTTTATGGAAACCATCAAAAAATGAGGACCCTGGCTGGGAGTCGCCGTGGGGTAGAGGAAGACCTGGTTGGCATTTAGAGTGTTCTGTAATGAGTGAAAAATATTTAGGTAAAAACTTTGACATACACGGTGGTGGTCTTGATCTAATTTTCCCCCATCACGAAAATGAAATAGCCCAATCTTGTAGCAATAATAATACAAAAAGTTTTGCAAATTATTGGGTTCATAATGGATTTGTTACAATCAATAGGGAAAAAATGTCAAAGTCTTTAGGAAATGTAATAACTATATCAGACGCAGTTAACAAATATTCTGGTCAAGTAGTCAGACTAGCTCTTTTGAGCGCACATTATAGTCAACCACTTGATTGGAATGATGAACTTTTAAATAGTCAACAAAGTATTCTTGATAAATGGTACAATCTTTATTCTGAAAAGAAAGAGGATATCTTTGATATCGACAAAATATTATTAGATGATTTAAATACTCCAGGGTACATAGCAAAGATACATGAATTATATAATGACGCCACTAAAGGAGATGAACAAAAAAAATCAAAATTTAACAAAGCATGCAAACTTATTGGTCTTTTTAATATAAGCAAGAAAGAGTGGGAGAGTTCCAAAAAGAGTAAAATTAGTGTATCTGAAAACTATATATCAAAAAAAATTGAAGAGAGATCTAAAGCTAAAAATAGTGGTAATTTTGTTCTCGCTGATAAAATAAGAGAAGAATTATTATCAAAAGGCATAATGATTGAAGATCAAAAAGGAAAAACAATTTGGAAAATAAAATGAAAAAAGAAAAAATTTATATTTTTGATACGACACTGCGAGACGGAGCTCAAACAGAGGGCGTTGACTTCACAATTGAGGATAAAAATAAGATTGCAAAAGTTTTATCTGATATAGGTGTTGACTATATTGAAGGGGGATGGCCTGGAGCAAATCCAGTCGATACGAAATTTTTTTCAAAACCTCCTAAAATGCATAAAACACAATTTACAGCGTTTGGAATGACAAAAAAAACAGGTAGAAGCGCTGATAACGATCCTGGTTTGGCTTCATTAGTTAATGCTAATACGCCTGCTGTATGCGTTGTTGGAAAATCATGGGATTTTCATGTCAAAGTTGCCCTTGGCATTAAAAATGAAGAAAATTTAGATAATATAAAAGAGACTACAAAACATTTTGTAAAGAACAATAAAGAATTTTTATTTGATGCTGAACATTTTTTTGATGGTTACAAAGCTAACTCTGAATATGCAATTTCTTGTCTTAAACAAGCATATGATAACGGAGCAAGATGGGTAGTTTTATGCGATACAAACGGAGGTACTTTACCAAATGAGGTAAGAGAGATCGTGTCAAAAGTTTCTAAAGTAATTCCCGGAAAAAATCTTGGTATTCACGCTCATAACGATACAGAAAATGCTGTCGCAAATTCTTTAGCTGCTGTGGAATGTGGTGCAAGACAAATTCAAGGCACTATAAATGGATTAGGAGAAAGATGTGGTAACGCAAATTTAATGTCAATAATTCCTAATTTATGTCTTAAAAAATCTTTTAGTGATAAGTTTGAGATAAATATTAAAAAAGAAAAACTATCCTCTTTAACAGATTGTTCAAGATTGTTGGACGAAATATTAAATAGAAAACCAAATAAAAATATGGCTTATGTAGGTGCATCAGCCTTTTCACATAAAGGCGGTTTACATGTTTCAGCAGTAAAAAAGGACCCAAAAACCTATGAACATATTGATCCTAAATTAATAGGCAATCACAGAAATATAATTATTTCGAATCAATCAGGAAGATCAAACATACTATCAAGGTTAGAGAAATATGGAGTAAAAATTGACTCTAAAGACTCAAAAGTTCAAAAAATTTTAGATGAGGTCAAAGATAGAGAGTTTAGCGGTTATTCTTATGATGGTGCAGATGCGTCTTTTGAACTTTTAGCTAATAGACTTTTAGGCAAAGTGCCAGAATACTTAAAAGTGAAAAGCTATGATGTTAATGTTTCTAAATCAGATAAGATTAAAACTAAAGCTAGTGTTGTTTTTTTAATCGATAGTAAAGAAATCGAGTGTCATGGTGAAGGTAATGGTCCAGTAAACGCGTTAGATAATGCTATAAGATCAAATTTTAAAAAGGTGACAAAATATTATAATTTTTTTTCTGACCTTAAATTGCTTGATTACAAAGTGAGAATTTTAAATACAGGTACTGAGGCTACAACAAGAGTGTTAATTGAGAGTACCGATAAAAAAGGTATAAGTTGGTTTACTGTTGGTGTTTCTCCAAATATAATTGAAGCTTCATTTAAAGCATTAATTGATAGTCTAGATTACAAGCTTTATAAAGAAAAAGCTCCAGCCAATTTAAATGAAAAATAAATTTGGGTTTATATTAGTTAAACCTCAATTAGGTGAGAATATTGGCGCATGTGCTAGGTCAATGAAAAATTTTGGTTTTAAAAAATTAAATATCGTTTCACCAAAATTTACCTTTCCTAATCACAAAACAAAAGTAACTTCTGTTGGTGCATACGATATAATAAAAAATACAAAAGTTTTTAAACAAGTAGACAGTGCAATAAAAGAATTTGATTTAGTTATCTCTTTAAGTGCAAGAAGGAGAGATATTAATAAAAAACACATTTCTATGCGAGATTTTTCAAGTATTTTGAACAGTCGAAAATATTCTAAAATTGGGCTGATGTTTGGGCCAGAGTCCTCAGGTCTTTCAAATAAAGATCTTGCTTTATCAAATTTTGTCCTACAAATTCCAACTTCAAAAAATTATAAGTCTTTGAACTTATCTCACTCAATGACAATTGTTTGTTACGAAATATTTAAGGCTTTTAATAATAAATCCTTTATAAAAAAAGGAAAAAAAATAAAAATATCTCCAAAATCTAAGATAATATCAGTTGTAAAACATTTATTGAAATTACTTGATGAAAAAAATTTTTTTCTTCCAAAAGAAAAAAAACACTCAATGATCCTAAACATTCATAACTTAATTTATAGACTTGAGCCTAACGACAAAGAATTAAGGATTTTGGCTAGTATTATAAGCTCTTTAAATAAAAAAACTTTTAAACCGTAATTGACAAACCCAACTGAAATCCTATAAGAACTCATCAATAAAATTATGACAAAAAGATTAAAATCAAAACATAAAGTTGATAGAAGGTTGAAAGCTAATATTTGGGGTAGACCAAAAAGTCCTTTTAATTCACGAGCATATCCACCAGGCCAGCACGGACAAAACAAAAAAGGAAAACCTACTGACTACGGTGTCCAACTACAAGCTAAGCAAAAGTTGAAAGCTTATTATGGTAACATTAATGAGAGACAGTTTAGAAATATTTACAGAAAAGCTTTATCTAAAAAAGGTGATACAACAGAAAATTTAATAGCACTTCTTGAAAGTCGATTAGACACAGTTATTTATAGAGCAAAGTTTGCTCCCACAGTATTTGCAGCAAGGCAAATGATTAACCATGGTCATATAAAAGTTAATAAAAAAAGAGTAAATATAGCAAGCTACGTTGTGAGAAATACAGATTTGATTGAGATAAGAGAAAAATCAAAAAAACTTACATTTATAGATGGATCTTTACAAAGCAAAGAGAGAGATGTTCCAGAATATATTCAACTAGATAACAAAAACAAAACAGCTAAGTTGATAAGAGTACCAAAATTTTCCGAGGTGCCTTATCCCGTGATAATGGAACCTAACTTAGTAATTGAATATTATTCTAGATAATTGAATTTTTTTAGCCTTTTTAAAAGAAGAATTATATATTATTTAAAAAAAAAATACTCTGTAGATCAAGATTATTTTCCGAGCGCAAATCTAGACTATTTGTTAAATCACTACGGCAGCGACAAAGCACATATATTTGCAAAAACAAACAATACAGGACATGGCTTTTCTAATTTTTATGAGGAACAACTTAAGAATTGGAAAGATAGAGAAATAAAGATTTTAGAAATAGGATCATTTGCAGGGGCATCTGCAGCTGCTTTTGTAAAATATTTTAATAAAGCAAAAGTTTTTTGTTTTGACGTTAATATATCTAATTTTAAATATGATTCAAAAAATATTGAAGTTTTTGGTATTGACATAAATAATACAAAAAAAATTATAGATATTTTAAGAAAAATTTTCAATAACCATAACTTTGAAAATTTTGATTTAATCATCGACGATGGCTCTCATCAGCTGAGTGATATTCTTTATAGTCTAAAATTTTTTTTTAAGTATTTAAAAAGAGATGGAATATTTGTAATTGAAGATTATAAACATCCAAATTATTACAAATATAATAATGATATCGACCATATTTTGGTAGATGAATTGTTAAATAATTTAAAAGAGAAAAGAAATTTCAAATCTTCTCTTTTTACAAATGATGACCAGTTATACTTGTTCGGAAAGATAAGGAAAATTGAAACTTATGAAGGAAATTTAAATGACTCGAATATCTGTTTTATTAAAAAAAGCTAGATGATTTTTTTTGTCTCAAAAAGTTTCTTTAATTCACCCTTCTCAAACATTTCTTTAACTATATCACACCCGCCTATAAACTCTTCTTTAACATAAAGTTGTGGTATAGTAGGCCAGTCGCTATATTCTTTAATTCCTTGTCTTAGATTTTCATCTTCTAAAACATTTACACCTTTAAACTCAACCTTTAGGTGCTTAAGAACATTAGAAACAGCCATTGAAAAACCACATTGAGGCTGCTCAGGTGTTCCTTTCATGAATAAACAAACGTCATTTTTTTTAATTAAATCATTAATCTTATCTTTTATATTCATTATTCTGTAAAAGTATTTATTGATAATGCGTGTAACTCATTTCCCATTTTACCTTTAAGTGATTTATACACTAATTTATGTTGCTCTATTTTATTTAAATTTTTAAACATTTTTGATTTTATTGTAGCTGAGTAATGATTATTATCACCAGCTAAATCTTTTATTTCTATTGAAGCATCTGGAATCGTTTCTTTAATTAATTTTTTTATTTCATTAATAGCTAAAGGCATTAATAGTTATTATACCATTGATTATTTGCTTTATATAGGACATTTGTGTCTATTTTCATTTCATTTTCTATTTCAAAAAAATTTTCTTGCGTTTTGCCAATTATCTCATAATAAATACTACCGCTTTTCAAAAATTTTTCTACTGAGGTTAAATTTTTTTCATCAATCTCTAAGACGTATCTACCTTGATCTTCGCCGAAGAAATACTCTTTTAAATCCCTAAGTTTCTTTGATTTTTCAATTTTGATGCCTAAATTAGATCCCATACTCATTTCACTTAATGCAATAAGTAGGCCACCATTAGAAATATCGTGTGCAGATAAAACTAATTTTCTTTCAATAAGCTTTAATACCATTTCTCCATTATTTTTTTCATTAATTAAATTTATTTCAGGAGGATTGCCATCAATTATAGAGTAATTTTCTTTTAAGAAGCAGCTTTGTTCAAGATGACCAAAAGTTTTGCCTATTAAAACTATAATACTTTTTTCTTTTTTAAATTTATGACTTAGCGTTTTGTTAAGATTTTGGATTAATCCAACGCCCCCAATCACTGGAGTCGGATAAATATTTTTTTTATTTGTTCCATTATAAAAAGAAACATTGCCTGAAACCACAGGGAATTTTAAAAACTCACAAGCCTCTTTTATACCTTCTAAACATTCAGCAAATTCTCCCATAATCTCTTCATTTTCAGGATTTCCAAAGTTTAAACAATTTGTAATAGCCAAAGGTTTTGAACCAACAGAAATTAAATTTCTCCAGTTTTCACAAACAATTTGCTTTCCTCCAGTAATTGGATGCGATTTACAATAATTAGCTGAAGAGTCAACAGATAAAGCGATAGCTTTATTTTTATCATGTATTCTAATAATAGCCGCATCAGAACCTGATTTTTGTGCAGTATCACACATTACCATTTGATCATATTGGTTAGTAATCCAACTTTTATTAGAGTGATTAGGGGAGGAAAGTATTTTTATTAAAGCATCCTCGATTTTAATTTTCTTTAATTTTTTTAAATCTAATTTTTTTCTGGAAATTTTTTTTTTTGACCATTTTCTATTATAAATCGGCGCTTTCGATGCTAAAGCTTCTAAAGGAATTTCTCCCTCAATCTTATTTTTAAATTTTAAAGTTAATTTGTTTGTATTAGTTGTTCTTCCGATAATTACAAAATCTAAATCCCATTTAGCAAATATCTGTCTTGCATAATCTTCTTTACCATCCTCTAAAATAATTAACATTCTTTCTTGACTTTCTGACAGCATCATCTCGTAAGGTGTCATATTTTCCTCTCTACATGGAACTTTATCGAGCTCTAATTCAATTCCTAAAGAACCTTTGGAAGCCATTTCAACACTTGAAGATGTTAAGCCTGCAGCACCCATATCTTGAATAGCAATAATAGAGTCATCTTTCATTAATTCTAAACATGCTTCCAAAAGTAATTTTTCTGTAAAAGGATCACCGACTTGAACAGTTGGTTTTTTATCTTCAGAATTTTCATCAAATTCAGCAGAAGCCATTGAAGCACCATGTATACCGTCACGACCGGTTTTGGATCCAACGTACACAACTGATTTGTTGACACCTTTAGCTTTTGAATAAAAAATTTTATTTTTTTTTGCATGACCAACCGCCATTGCATTTACTAGTATATTTTCGTTATAAGTTTCGTTAAATTTTGTTTCTCCAGCAACAGTAGGTATTCCTATACAATTGCCATATCCACCAATACCAGAAACTACTCCATTTAGAAGACTTTTAGTTTTTGGATGATTTGGTGAACCGAAATGAATCGAATTTAAAAGAGCAATAGGTCTTGCGCCCATAGTAAAAACATCCCTTAAAATTCCTCCCACTCCTGTTGCAGCTCCTTGATAAGGTTCGATATAGGAAGGGTGATTATGGCTTTCAATTTTAAAAACTATTGCATCATCGTCTCCGATATCAATAACACCTGCATTTTCACCTGGACCTTGAATTACCTGTTTTCCTTTTGTAGGAAGTTTTTTTAAATGCAGTCTTGAAGATTTATAAGAGCAATGCTCATTCCACATTGCAGAAAAAATTCCAAGCTCTAATAGATTAGGATTTCTTTTAAGAAGTTTTTTAATGCTTTCATATTCCTCTTTTTTAAGTCCATGTTTTTCAATGATAGTATTAGTAATTTCCATATTTAATGCAATATACTAGAAAACAAATTTACTCCGTCGGTATTAGAAATAAATTTATCAACCATTCTCTCAGGATGAGGCATCATCCCCAAGATATTTTTTTTCGAATTGAATATTCCAGCTATATTGTCCATAGCCCCATTAGGATTAGATTGATTATTAATATTCCCTTTTTCATCACAATATTTAAAAGCAATTAAATTTTCATTTTTTAGTTCATTTAAATGAGTTGAGTTTGTAAAGTAATTACCTTCATTGTGCGCAATATTTATTTTTAAAATTTGATTCAACTTGTATTTTGAAGTAAATCTTGTTTGATTATTGATTACTTTGATATTTATATCTTTATTAATAAATTTAAGATTTTTATTTCTTAACAATGTACCCTTTAACAATCCAGTTTCTGTTAAAATTTGAAATCCATTACAAATACCTAAAACTAAACATCCTGAGTTAGCTGCTTTAATTACTTCTTCAATGATTAAAGACTTTCCTGCGATTGCACCAGAACGTAAATAATCCCCATATGAAAAGCCTCCAGGGATAACAATTAAATCAGATTTTGGTAAATCAGTTTCCTTATGCCAAACCATTTGATTTTTAAACTGCATTTTCTCTAGCGCTTTTGCTATGTCTCTATCACAGTTTGAACCAGGAAAAACAATTACTGAGGATTTCATTATAGTTTATTAATTTTATAATCCTCAATAATCAAATTTACTAGAAGCTTTTTACACATTCCGTCCACTTTAATCTCAGCTTTTTTTTGATCTTGCTCATCTATTTCTATTTCAAAAAATTTCCCTTGCCTGACAGATTTTAGGTCACTCATACCTAAATTATTAAGTGTGTTTTGAACCACTTTCCCTTGTGGGTCCAAAACATCTTTTTTGAGTACTACTGTAACTGAAAATTTCAATTTATTTTTTCTTGAATTTTAAAGGAATAGTTTTTCCAAAATTAACTTCACTTATATTAGTTTCTTCAGGCATTATTCCAAATCTTCTAGCAACATCTTGGTAAGCTTGAATAATGTTTCCTAAGTCTTTTCTAAATCTGTCTTTATCTAGTTTTTTTTCAGTTTTTGAATCCCATAATCTGCATGTATCTGGGCTTATTTCATCAGCTAAAACTATCTCTTTTTTTTCAGTATCTTTATTCCACGCTTTTCCATATTCGATTTTAAAATCTACAAGTTTTATTCCTATAGCTCTAAACATACCTGATAAAATATCATTAATTCTTAATGTGGTTTTGTCTATAGATTTAATTTCATTCTCAGAAGCCCATCCAAAAGAAAAAATATGCTCTCTTGAAATTAATGGATCGTTTAATTCATCTTTTTTATAACAGTACTCTAATAAAGGTTTTTCAAGCACAGTGCCCTCTGGTATTCCTAATCTTTTCGTGAGTGAGCCAGTTGCAATATTTCTAACTATAAATTCTATTGGAAAAATTTCAGCTTTTTTTATTAACTGTTCTCGCATATTAAGTCTTTTGACCAGATGAGTTTTAATTCCACATTGTGACAAGTTTGTTAAAATATATTCTGAAATTCTATTATTCAAAACTCCTTTTCCTTCAACTTTTGCTTTTTTGAGATTATTGAAAGCAGTTGCGTCATCCTTAAAATGTTGAATTACTAAATTTTTATCTTTAGTTTCATAAATAACTTTTGCTTTACCTTCGTATAATTTATTACCTTTATTCATTCGATTACTTATTTTTAAGACTTCTATTAAAAATTATATTAATTTTTTTAGTATGGTAACCAAAATTAAATAACTTTTTAATTTTATTAACAGGTATTTTGTTGGTAATTTTTTTATCTGAAATAATATTGTCAAAAAAAGAGGAATTTTGTTTCCAAGCATTCATCGCATTTTTTTGAACAATTTTATAGGACTCTTCCCGAGTAAAACCCACAGTAGTTAATTCAAGTAAAATTCTTTGAGAAAAGAATATACCGTCTGTAATATTTAAATTTTTAAGCATTTTTTTTGGATAAATATTTAAATTTTTAATAACGTTTGCTAATCTTGCTAAAGCGAAATCTAAAGCAATAGTTGCATCTGGACCAATATTTCTTTCCACAGCCGAGTGAGAGATATCTCTTTCATGCCACAATGAAACATTTTCAAGAGCTGGAATTACACTTGATCTAATTAGTCTAGCTAAACCTGTTAAGTTTTCAGTTAAAATTGGATTTTTCTTATGTGGCATCGCTGAAGATCCTTTCTGTTTTTTTCCAAAAAATTCTTCAACTTCTAAAACTTCTGTTCTTTGTAAATGCCTTATCTCCGTAGCAAATCTCTCAATTGAACTGGCTATAATTCCAAGCGTAGAAAAAAATTGAGCATGTCTATCTCTCGGTATAACTTGTGTAGAAACTGGTTCTACTTTAAGTTTCAATTTTTTGGCAACATACTTTTCTACTTTAGGATCCACATTAGCAAATGTTCCCACTGCTCCAGAAATAGCACATGTGGAAATTTCTTGAATGGAATTTTCTAATCTCTTTTTATTTCTTAAAAATTCTTGATAGAAAGTTAACATTTTAAAACCAAAAGTAATCGGTTCAGCATGTATACCGTGACTTCTACCAATACACATTGTGTATTTATGTTTTAAGGCTTGACGTTTGATAGAAACAAGTAGTTGATCAATATCTTTTAATAAAATTTGACCTGATTGTTTAAGCTGAAGATTAAAACAAGTGTCCAAAACATCTGAAGAAGTCATCCCTTTATGAAGATATCTTGCTTCTTTTCCAACTTTTTCTGTAATTGAGGTTAAAAAAGCTATTACATCATGTTTAACTTTTTCTTCAATTTGTAAAATTCTTTTTACATTTATTTTTGCTTTTGACTTAACTTTTTTAGAGACACCTTTTGGAATAATTTTCAATTTCTCCATAGCTTCAGCTGCTGCCAATTCAATTTCAAGCCATATTGAATATTTATTTTTATCTTCCCAAATGCTTTTAATTTCTTTTCTCGTATATCTCTCAATCATTGCTTATTTGACAGTGTAAAAATTTCATAACCATCTTTTGTTACTCCAATAGTATGTTCAAATTGTGCAGATAAAGATTTATCTTTTGTTACCGCAGTCCATCCATCATTTAAAGTCTTAGTTTCATATTTTCCAAAATTTATCATTGGTTCAATAGTAAAAATCATTCCAGCTTTTATCTTTTCACCAGTACCTTTTTTTCCATAATGTAAAACATTTGGGTCTTCATGAAAATTTTTACCAATACCATGACCACAGAAATCTTGAACTACTGAAAATCCTTCAGCCTCCACATGATTTTGTATTGTTGCACCAATGTCCCCTAAATGAATATCTTCTTTTACAATTTTAATAGCTTTCATCATAGCGTCGTAAGTTGTCTTTACCAATTTTTTTGCTTTAATAGAAACTTCTCCAATTTCAAAAGTTCTGCTGGTATCTCCGTGCCAACCATCTTTGAAAGCTGTTACATCAACATTAACAATATCTCCCTCCTTTAAAACTTTTTCAGAAGGTATTCCATGACAAACTATATGATTAGTGGATGTACAACAGGATTTAGGAAAACCTCTGTAGAAAAGTGGAGCAGAGTAAGCACCACAATCTTTAATATATTCGTAACAAATTTTATCTATAGCATCTGTCTGAATTCCAGGCTTGATTATTTTGGCAACCTCATCTAAAGCTCCAGCGGCAATTTCTCCAGCTTTTTTCGTTTTTTCAAAGGACTCTTTGTAGCTATCTTTCATTTGATTTTGAAATGTATTTTACGATTAAGTTTTATTCCTTTTGTAGAAAATTTACAATCATAGCAGAGTATATTTAGATTTTTTTTAACAGCTTTTATTAATAATTCACAATATTTAGGATCAATGTCTTTGGCTAATTTGAACTTATTACAATCATCTCTTTGAATTAAAAAAAGGAGATAAATTTCATAACCTTTTTGACTTGCTTTTAATAATTCTTCAATATGTTTAAGACCTCTTGAAGTTATAGCATCAGGAAACTCAGCAACCCCTTTTTTTCTAGAGAGTGTTACATTTTTTACTTCAATAAAAGATTTTTTTTTACCTTCAGTAATTAAAAAATCGAACCTAGTATTTGAACCAAAATTTACCTCTGGTCTAATGGTTTCTAAATTTTTAAATTTTTCAATAATTGAGCTTTTTAAAGCATCCAAAGCAATTTTATTTGTAATGTGCGTATTAATTCCAACTTTTGAGCTTTGATCTTCAATTATTTGGAGAGTATATTTAAGCTTTCTTTTTGGATTATCAGATTTTGTAAGCCAGACTTTATTATTTTTTTTCAGTAAACCCAGCATTGAACCAGTGTTTGGGCAATGAGCAGTAACAATCTTGTTTCCTACTTTTATATCTACAAAAAATCGCTTATATCTTTTTATAAATAGTCCTGTTATTAATTTACCTTCAAAGTTCATATATAATTAATAATCTATGAAGAAAAAAAAGAAGAATGTAAATGCTGCAATTTTAATTATTGGTAATGAAATATTATCAGGGAGAACTCAGGATAAGAATATTGCATTTATTAGTAACTGGCTAAACTCAAAATGTGGAATTTCAGTAAAGGAAGTTAGAATTATACCTGACGTTGAAAGAACTATAATCAAAAATATAAGAATATTATCAAAAGAATTTAATTATGTATTTACGACTGGAGGTATAGGGCCAACGCATGATGATATAACAGCTCAATCCATCGCAAAAGCTTTTAAAGTGAAATATGGTTACCACAAAGAAGCTTATAAAATATTAGAAAACTATTATGGTAAAGCAAAATTTAATGATGGAAGAAAAAAAATGGCAAAAATGCCACAAGTTGCAAAATTAATTTATAATCCTTCAAGTGCTGCACCAGGCTTTATAACTAAAAATGTTTTTTCATTACCCGGTGTTCCATCAATTTTAAATTCAATGATTGATAATTGTAAAAAATATTTAACAAAAGGATTGAAAGTACACAGCAAAACAGTAAATCTCTTCACTGTTGAGAGTAATATTTCAAAAAAATTAGCAATAGTTCAAAAAAAATATAAAAACTACGTAGAAGTAGGCAGCTATCCATTTTTTCGATTAGGTAAAATAGGCGTATCAGTTGTATTTAGATCAACATTTAAAAAAAAATTAACAAATGTAAATAAAGATTTAATGAAAATTGTTAAGGATAAAAAAATTAAGATTTTAAATATTTAAATTAAACTTAAAACTTCATCAACTTGGATAGAATTTATATCTTTTGTTTTATGGATAATTTTACTATCAAGGACTTTTGTAAATTTATTTTTTGGAGCAAATTTTTTGGAGTTAGTTGGTCCAAACAAAACAATCATAGGAATGTTTGCTAAAGCAATCATATGCATTATTCCATTGTCAATAGAAACAGCAGCATCTAGTCTTGCGGATAATGCTGTTACAAGAGCAGGGCAAGATAATTTAGAATTAACTTCTGGAAATATTGCTGAAGGAACTTGATTTTTGATTTTCTCAATTAAATCAATCTTATCTTTTTCAATAAAAAAAACTGGTATTTTATTTTTTGATAAAATTTTATTTGCTAAAGCTGTAAATTTATAAATTGACCAACTTTTTTTTCTGTATTCATTTCCTTGAGTAATTGAAAAACCTATATAATTTGAGTTCGGTAATAATCGTTTTGCCTCATTTAATATTTCTTTTGGTAAATTTTTTATGTTGAAATTTAATTCAATTATATCTTCTTCCATAAACAAGCTTAAATTTTCTAAGTGATCTAGACTGTTTGATTTTATTTTCTTCGATGAAAAAAAACCATTAAAAGTTCTTGAATAAAAAGAACTATGAGGAATTCTACTTAAGATTAAAGAATTTCTAAACTTAGTTTGTAAATCAATAATAAGATCATAATTCCCCAATCCTTTACTTAATGCTCTTTTGCTAGCAAAGAAAAAATGCCACCACCTGAATCCAAAATATTTTAGACCTAGATCGACAGTTTCTAAATGAATCTTATATTCTTTGAGTTTTTCATTAAAATGATTTGTATGTGCGCCTAAATAATAAAATTTTGCTTTTTTAAAATGACTTCTTAAACTTAACAAAAGTGGAAATAGTTGTATTGAGTCTCCTAGACCACCTCCGGAGTTATATAATAATATCTTTTTCATGGGATAAATATACTTTATAAGATTTAAATAAAAATATAAATGTCATATAGATATTATAAAATAATAAATGTGCCCTCGTGGTGAAATTGGTAGACACAAAGGACTTAAAATCCTTGCCCTTTTGGGAGTGCCAGTTCGAGTCTGGCCGAGGGCACCACAAGATAAATGAATAAACCATTAATTATATCTGACAATAATTTAAAATCTGCTCAAATAAAAAAACAAATTATTAATTTATTTAAGACAAAAAAAATATTTAAAAAAAATATTGTATTAGTTGTAGGTGGCGATGGTTTTATGCTTAAAACGTTAAAGAAAAATCAGAAAACAAAAAAATTATTTTACGGCATCAACTCTGGCAATTATGGATTCTTGATGAATAAATTTTCAAAAAAACAATTGATTCAAAACATTCAGAAATCAAAAATGATAAGTATTTCTCCTTTAGAAATGGTTGTAGTAACTAAAAATAGAATAAAAAAATGTATAGCAATTAATGAAGTTTCAATTTTAAGACAAAGTAGACAGGCAGCAAATTTGTCAATAAAGCATAAGTCAAACTATATTATGAAAAAATTAGTGTCAGACGGCGTTTTAGTTTCAACACCTGCAGGAAGCACGGCATATAATTTATCTGTGCACGGACCTATATTGAATTTGAATTCTAACAAAGTTTCAATTGCTCCAATAAGTGCATTTAGACCTAGAAGGTGGGCAGGTAAAATTGTTAGCGACAAGTCAAAAATTGTTATTACTAATTTAAATCCCTCTAAAAGACCTGTAAGTGCCGTTGCTGATAACTTAGAAATTCGAAATGCTATAAAAATTACTATATATATTCAAAATAGGATAAAGTTTAATTTACTTTACGATAAAAATAAAAGTTTGCAAAAAAAAATTAAACTTGAACAATTGAGAAAAGAGACTTTTTAATGGTGCCCTCACACGGACTCGAACCGCGAACCTATTGATTACAAATCAATTGCTCTACCAATTGAGCTATGAGGGCTTGAAAGACTCTTTAAAATAATTTCACTTAAAAAACAATATAAATAATTTTTTTATTTAATTGATTGGAAAATATGATGGCAAACTACAGATACAGTGTTTGATATATTTAAGCTTTCAATATTATCATTCATTTTTACTCTGAACCTAAAATCTGAATTCTCAAGTGTCTTAGCTTTAACACCATATCCTTCAGATCCAAATAACAAGACATTTTTTCCTTTCCAATTATTTTTTGTAAAATCTTGTTTAGAGGATATATCAAAAGCGCTTATCCAAAATTCTTTTGTTTTTAGAAATTTCAAAGCGGTATTTAAATTAGATACTTTAAAAATATTTATGTGCTCCACACCTCCGCTTGCACTTTTATAAAGTAATTTACTTTTTGAAGGAAAAGATCGATCTTTTACTATAATCCCGTCGATGTTAAACGCTACTGCACTTCTTATAATTGATCCGATATTACGTGGATCCGTTACCTCTTCAAGAGCTATAAAGTTAATATTTTTTTTTTTATTTCTAAAAACAAAATCTTTTAAAGTAATTTCTTCAAGTTGTTCAACTTCTGCAATTAATCCTTGATGAGAAGTTTGATCTCGTCCACATAAATTATCTAATTCTTTTCTTGACTTATAAAAAACACTTATTGATTTAAACAAATTTAATGATTGATTTTCTCTATTAAGTCTTTTTTGAGCATCTTCAGTTACAAAAATTCTCTCAATTTTTCTTGAAGGGTTTTTTAATGCCTCCAAAACTGCATGTTTGCCTACTATTAAAAAAGTGGTTTTTTTCATGATTTTTAAGCAATATTTTCAAATTACTAGCATATTTTAAGGCAAAATGATTTATTGCAATTATTTCATAAATGCTTATAAAACGCTTGTTGTTAAATGCTTTTTAAGTTAGTGGGTATCCCAACATTAAATATTCAGGAGGGGTACCAAAGCGGTCAAATGGGGCGGGCTGTAAACCCGTTGACTTCGGTCTTCGAAAGTTCGAATCTTTCCCCCTCCACCAAACTTAAATAAAATTTAATAATAAAGAGCGCGATAAGTTTGGATATTGCGGGTGTAGTTCAATGGTAGAACGCTAGCCTTCCAAGCTGGATGTAAGGGTTCGATTCCCTTTACCCGCTCCAAAATTAAAAATTAAAATATAAAGTGAGGAAAAAATAGATGTCTAAAGAAAAGTTTAACCGAAACAAACCACATTGTAACATCGGTACAATAGGTCATGTCGACCATGGTAAAACAACTCTTACTGCAGCAATAACTAAAGTATTGTCTGAAGCTGGAGGTTCAAGTAGTGCAAATTTTGTGGCTTATGATCAAATAGATAAAGCTCCAGAGGAAAAAGAAAGAGGAATAACTATTTCAACAGCACACGTTGAATATGAAACAGAAAAAAGACACTATGCTCACGTAGATTGTCCTGGACACGCTGACTATGTAAAAAATATGATTACAGGAGCAGCTCAAATGGATGGCGCAATACTTGTGGTAAATGCAGCTGACGGTCCAATGCCTCAAACCAGAGAGCACATTTTATTAGCTAGGCAAGTTGGCGTTCCTGCTATTGTGGTTTTCTTAAATAAAATTGATACAGTTAAAGACAAAGAATTAGTTGATTTAGTAGAAGAGGAAATCAGAGAACTTTTAACTTCTTACAAGTTTCCTGGAGATAAAATCCCGATTATCAAAGGTTCAGCATTAAATGCTGTAGAAGGAAAAGACGAAGCAACTGGAAAAAATGCAATCATGGAATTAATGAAAGCAGTAGATGAAACTATTCCTCAACCAGACAGACCAAAAGATAAAGCCTTCTTAATGCCTGTTGAAGATGTTTTTTCAATATCAGGTAGAGGAACAGTTGTGACTGGTAGAGTAGAGTCAGGTGTAATAAAAGTTGGTGAAGAAATTGAAATTGTTGGAATCAGAGACACTAAAAAATCTGTTTGCACTGGAGTAGAAATGTTTAGAAAACTTCTAGATAGTGGAGAAGCAGGTGATAACATTGGTGCTCTATTAAGAGGAGTCGAACGAGATGATGTTGAAAGAGGGCAAGTACTTTGTAAGCCTGGTTCAATCACACCTCACACTGAATTTGAGTGTCAGGCTTATATTTTGAAAAAAGAGGAAGGTGGTAGACATACTCCGTTTTTTACAAAGTATAGACCTCAGTTTTATTTTAGAACTACTGATGTAACTGGTGAAGTTACTTTACCTTCTGGAACAGAAATGGTTATGCCAGGAGATGACGGTAAATTCACAGTTAAATTAATTACACCTATTGCTATGAACGAAAATTTAAATTTTGCAATTAGAGAAGGTGGTAAAACAGTTGGAGCTGGAGTAGTTACAAAAATAATTAAATAACGCTTAGGAGCGTAGTTCAATTGGTAGAGCGCCGGTCTCCAAAACCGGAGGTTGTGGGTTCGAGTCCCTCCGCTCCTGCCAAACTTATAATGTAATATGAAAAATCCATTAAAATTTATTCAAGAAGTAAAACAGGAAACTTTTAGAATTACTTGGCCAACTAAAAAAGAAACGATGATGGGTGCTGTAATGGTTTTTGCTTTAGCTTCTATCGCAGCAATTTTCTTCTTGATATTAGATCAACTATTGAGATTTTTGTTAAATTTAATTCTTACAATTAATTTTTAGATTAAATGAATTGGTACATTGTACAGGCTTATTCTGGTTTTGAAAAAAAAGTTGTTGAGTCAATTAAAGACGAATTAAAGAAACATAAATTGTCTGAAAAATTAGAGGAAATTCTTGTACCCACTCATCAAGTAACAGAGGTAAAAAAAGGGAAAAGAACAAAAAAAGAAAAGAAATTCTTTCCAGGATACGTTTTAATAAAAATTGAACTTACAAAAGAAATTTATCATATGATAAAAAATTTACAGAAAGTAAGTGGGTTTTTAGGATCAGCTGATAAACCCACACCTATTTCAGACAATGAAATTAAAAGAATTTTAGGACAAGTATCTGAAAGTGCAGTAACACAGAAAACAGGTATAAATTTTGAAATAGGAGAAAAAGTTAAAGTTTGTGACGGTCCATTTGCCTCATTTAATGGTTTAATCGAAGAAATAGATGAAGAAAAATCTAGACTTAAAGTCTCAGTTTCTATATTTGGTAGAGCAACACCAGTAGATTTAGAATTTAATCAAGTGGAGAAAAATTAATGGCTAAAGAAATTGCAGGTTATGTAAAATTACAAATTAAAGGTGGACAAGCTAATCCAGCACCACCTGTTGGCCCAGCATTGGGTCAAAGAGGAATTAACATTATGGAATTTTGTAAAGCATTTAATGAAAAAACAAAATCATTTATGGGAAAACCTGTTCCAGTTGTAATTACTGTATATAAGGATAAAAAATTTGATTTTATCATAAAATCTCCACCAGCATCTCATTTCATTCGTGAAGCAGCAAAACTTAAAAGTGGATCTAGCGAACCTGGAAGAGTTGTAGCTGGATCAATTACAATGAAGCAAGCTGAAGCAATAGCTAAAGAAAAGATGAAAGATTTAAATGCATTTGATCTTAAAGAAGCTACAAAAATTATTTGTGGATCAGCAAGATCGATGGGAATAGAAGTGAAAGAATAGAAATGAAGAAAAAATCTAAAAGATATCAAGAATTATTAAAAACAGTTGTTAAAGATAAAAAACTTTCTGCTAAAGACATACTTGAACTAGTGAAAAAGAATTCAAACTCTAAGTTTGACGAGTCTATTGATGTTTCTTTAAGAATTAATCTAAAACAATCTAAAGGAGGCGATTTAAGTTTAAGAACGACTGTAAAATTACCTAATGGTTCTGGAAAAAAAGAAAAAATTGCAGTTCTGTGTGAGCCAGACAAAATTGATGATGCAAAGAAAAGCGGTGCGGAAATTGTAGGTTCAGATGATTTGATCGAAAAGATTGCAGCTGGTAAAATTGATTTTACAAAATTAATTTGCACACCTTCAATGATGGGTAAAATAGGTAAACATGGAAAAGTTTTGGGCCCAAAAGGTTTAATGCCTAACCCAAAATTAGGAACAGTTTCAATTGATGTTGCCAAATCAGTTAAAGATATAAAAACAGGCTTAGTTGAAATTAGAAATGATAAAGACGGTAATTTAGCTTCTACAATCGGCAGAAAAAGTTATTCAACTGATAAATTATTAGAAAACTATAATCATTTCATAGAAACATTAAAAAAAGAAAAACCCGAGAGTATAAAAGGAGAATTTATAAAAAATACTTTTATAACATCTACCATGGGAATTTCTTATAAAGTAGGAGCAAAGTAAATCTATGATGAGCAAACAAGCTAAGAAAAATTATGTTGAGGAAATGAAAAAAAACTTTTCAGACAATGAATCTGTTATGATCGCACAGTATCAAGGTTTAAATGTAAACGAACTAGACTCACTAAGAAAAGAACTTAGAGAAAAAGGTATACTTTTTAAAATCACAAAAAATAGAATTACAAAAATTGCATTAAAAGACACACCCAAAAAAGACTTAGAAAAATATTTTATTGGGCCTACAGCTGCAGCTATTTCATCTGATCCAATTTCAACAGCTAAAATTCTCACAAAATTTTCAAAATCTAATAATAAATTGAAAATTGTTGCTGGTTTCATGGATGGTAAAGTTTTAGATGAAAAAGAGGTGTCTATTATAGCCACACTTCCTTCCCTAGAGGAGGCAAGGGCTAAAATAGTGGGTATTTTAGCCTCACCGGCACAAAAATTAGTAAGTATTTTACTTGCACCAGGCTCAAAAATTGCTAATTTAGCGCGCGCAAAGAGTTTAAAAAATTAATTCATAGGATAGATAATGGCAGATTTAAATAAGATTATTGATGAACTTTCGACTCTAACAGTTGTTGAAGCTGCGGAGCTTTCAAAACAACTTGAGGAAAAGTGGGGAGTTACAGCAGCAGCACCTGTTGCAGCAGCACCGGCAGGAGGAGCAGCAGCACCAGCAGGCGAAGAAAAATCAGAATTCTCGTTATTCTTAGCAGCAGCTGGTGACAAGAAAATAAATGTTATTAAAGAAGTAAGAGCAATAACTGGTTTAGGTTTAAAGGAAGCAAAAGATTTAGTTGAGGGAGCACCTAAGGAAATTAAGGGTGGCGTTGCTAAAAAAGATGCTGAAGAATTTAAAAAGAAACTTGAAGCAGCTGGAGCTAAAGTAGAATTAAAGTAAACAAAATTTAAGTTAGATTTTTATTGCAAGTTTTAATTTGCAATAAAACTCTTTATATTTGATGCAATTATCTTTTACTCAAAAGAAACATATTAGAAAAAACTTTGGTAAATTAATCGAAGGTCTGTCTATACCTAATTTAATTGAGGTACAAAAAAATTCTTATAACGAGTTTTTAAAATCGAAATCTTTAAATGAACAACTTAATGAGTTATCAAAAGGTATCGATCGTGTTTTTAAAAGCATATTTCCTATAGAAGATGGTAATGATAAATCAACTTTAGAATACATATCATATAAATTAGAAAAACCAAAATTTGATGTTATTGAATGTAAACAAAGAAGTTTATCATATTCAGCTGCATTGAAAGCAAACCTTAGACTAGTAGTTTACGAAATAGATACTGAAAATAATACAAAACAAATCCTCTCAGCAAAAGAACAAGAAGTTTTCATTGGAGATTTGCCATTAATGACTCCGAGCGCAACATTCATAACAAACGGCGTCGAAAGAGTTGTCGTTAACCAAATGCATAGAAGTCCAGGAGTTTTTTTTGATCACGATAAAGGTAAAACACACGCTAGTGGCAAGCTTTTGTTCAATTGTAGAATAATTCCCGGTAGAGGATCTTGGTTAGATTTTGAATTTGATCCAAAAGATATTTTATATTTTAGAATTGATAGAAAAAAAAAGTTACCTATAACAACAATTTTATATGCACTTGGTTTTAACAAAGAAAAAATAATTGATAATTTTTATAAAACAAATAAGTACAGTTTTAATAATAATACTAAGTTTTGGAATACTGATTTTAATCCTGAAAACTTTAAACGACCAATAAAATTATCTTTCGACTTGATAGATGCAAGTAATAATAAAAAAATACTATCAAAAGGTGAAAAGCTTAACTTTATAATTGCAAAAAAACTTTCAGAAAAAGGATTAAAGTCAATATCTGTTTCTAACGATCAAATCGTAGGTAGTTATGTAGCTAGAGATATTAAAGATAAAAATGGAAATATTATAATAAGCGCAGGCTTCGACATCACTCAAGAGCAATTAGAAAAAATTATAACCAATGAGGAGAAGTCTCTTCAAATTGTTGATATTGATCGCATCAACAAAGGCCCGTACATCTTAGAAACTTTAAAAATTGACAAAAACCAAAGTAAATCAGATGCATTAAATGATATTTACAAAGTATTAAGACCAGGAGAGGCACCCTCAGTAGAAATTGCTGAAGAAATTTTTAACAATTTATATTTTAAAAAAGAAAGATATGACCTGTCTGAGGTTGGTAGAGTAAAACTTAATTCAAAGTTAAATTTAAATACAAGTTTAAAAAAAACTATCCTAGAGTCAAATGACATAGTTGCAATCATCAAATTCATGCTTGATTTAAGAGATGGCAAAGGAGATGTTGATGATATCGATCATCTTGGAAACAGAAGAGTAAGATCTGTTGGTGAACTAGTCGAAAATCAATTCAGAATTGGCCTATTAAGAATGGAAAGAACTGTAAAAGAAAAAATGTCGACTTTTCTTGAAATCGAGTCTGCAATGCCACAAGACTTAATAAACGCTAAACCAATTACAACATCTTTAAAAGATTTTTTTGCAACATCACAATTGTCTCAATTTATGGATCAAACTAATCCTTTGTCTGAAATAACACATAAACGTAGAGTTTCAGCACTTGGACCAGGAGGTTTAACTAGGGAAAGAGCAGGATTTGAAGTAAGAGATGTCCACCCAACTCATTATGGAAGAATATGTCCTATAGAAACACCAGAAGGTCCGAATATCGGTCTTATAAATAGTCTAGCGACATATTGTAGAGTTAATAAATTTGGTTACATTGAAAGCCCTTATAAGAAAGTTGTAAACGGCAAAGTTACTTCTGAGATTAAATATTTATCAGCTATTGAGGAAGAAAAATTTACTATAGCACAAGCAAACTCTGCTATTGATAAGGACGGATCTTTCATAGAAGAATTAGTAGCTTGTAGAAAAAACTTAAATTTTGAATTATCAAGTAGAGATAATATCGATTTTATTGATGTTTCTCCAAAACAACTTGTATCGGTCGCAGCAGCGTTAATTCCATTTTTAGAAAATGATGATGCCAATAGAGCATTAATGGGATCTAATATGATGAGACAAGCTGTTCCTTTGCTAAAACCGGAGTCTCCATTGGTAGGTACAGGCATTGAGTCCGATGTAGCTTTAGACTCAGGGGTAACGATTGTTGCAAAAAGAAGTGGTATTGTAGACAAGATCGATGGAAAAAGAATAGTTGTTAAAGCAACTGATGTGACTGATTTATCTCAGTCTGCTGTAGATATTTATAATTTATCAAAATTTCAAAGATCAAACCAAAATACATGTATAAATCAAAAACCTTTAGTAAAAGTTGGAGATAAAATAAAAAAAGGAGATATCATAGCGGATGGTCCAGCTACAAAACTAGGTGAGTTGGCGTTAGGTAAAAACGTAACCGTAGCTTTTATGCCCTGGCAGGGATATAATTTTGAGGATTCAATATTAATTTCTGAGAGATGTGTAACCGATGATGTGTTTACATCGGTACATATCGAAGAGTATGAATCGATGGCTAGAGACACAAAACTTGGTGCTGAGGAGATCACAAGAGATATCCCTAATGTTAGTGAGGAAAGTCTAAGAAATTTAGATGAGTCTGGAATAGTCTATGTTGGTGCTGAAGTGAAGCCAGGTGATATTTTAGTTGGTAAAGTAACACCAAAAAGTGAAACGTCTTCCAGCCCAGAAGAAAAATTATTGAGATCAATCTTTGGCGAAAAAGCAACTGATGTTAGAGACTCCTCTTTAAAATTACCCTCTGGAAGTACTGGTGTAGTAATTGATGTGAGAGTTTTTAATAGACACGGAATTGATAAAGACGAGAGATCTATTGCTATTGAAAGGGCAGAAATTGAGTCCGTTCAAGAGGATAAAAAAGTTGAAGAAGAAATACTAAATAGAAATATAAAATTACGTGCTACTGATTTATTGAATGGACAAAGTATAAACAAACAATTTAAAGATTTAAAACCTGGGACAACACTTAATAAAAATGATTTAGAAAACTTTTCATTAAAAGATTTGTGGAAAATTTCTTTTCAAAATCCTGATATAAATGATAATCTTGAAAAGTTAAAGAATCAATTCGAAAATGCCTCTGAAGATATTAAATTAAGATTTGACGATAAGGTTAATAAAATTCAGCAAGGTGACGATTTGCTACCTACAGTTATGAAAGTTGTTAAAGTGTTTGTCGCCGTGAAGAGAAGATTAATGCCTGGTGATAAAATGGCTGGTAGACATGGTAACAAGGGCGTTGTCAGTAAGATTGTTCCTATTGAGGACATGCCTTATATGGAAAATGGTAAACCCGTAGACATTGTTCTAAACCCCTTAGGTGTTCCAAGCCGTATGAATGTTGGTCAAATTTTAGAGACACATCTTGGTTGGTCTTGCTCAGAGTTAGGAGATCAAATAAAACTACATTTAAAAAACTTCGAAAAAGAAATTGATAAAATTAAACAAAAATTAAAAGATATTTATGGGTCCAGTTACTACGACCAGGTAATTTCAAAACTTAATAACAAAGAAGTTGCTGAGCTTGTGCAAAATTTATCTAATGGTGTGCCGATTGCTACCCCGGTATTTGACGGAGCAAGCACAAAAGATATTACCGAAATGCTCACTTTAGCCCAACTTCCTAATTCTGGACAAACTCATCTTTGGAATGGTCAAACTGGAGAAAGATTTGATAGACCAGTTACAGTTGGCATCATATATATGTTAAAGTTAAACCATCTTGTGGAAGATAAAATACATGCAAGATCTACTGGACCTTACAGTTTAGTAACACAGCAACCGCTTGGTGGAAAAGCTCAGCTTGGAGGACAAAGATTTGGTGAGATGGAAGTCTGGGCATTAGAGGCATACGGAGCATCATATACTCTTCAAGAAATTTTAACCGTAAAATCTGACGATGTAGCAGGTAGAACAAAAGTTTATGAGACAATTGTAAAGGGTAATAACAATTTTGAGTCAGGTGTTCCAGAGTCATTTAATGTTTTAGTAAAAGAAATTAGAGCCCTTGGACTTAATATTGAACTAAACTAATTTATGGAAAAAAACTTACAAAAAAACTTTGAAAATCAAAATATTTCTCAAGAAAATAATTTTAACAGTATTAAAATTACTCTAGCTAGTCCTGATAAAATCAAATCATGGTCGTACGGAGAAATAAAAAAACCAGAGACTATTAATTATCGAACTTTTAGACCAGAAAAAGATGGTCTTTTTTGTTCAAGAATTTTTGGACCTGTGAAAGATTATGAATGTTTGTGTGGTAAATACAAAAGAATGAAATTTAGAGGAATTATTTGTGAAAAATGTGGTGTTGAAGTAACTAAATCAAACGTGAGAAGGGAAAGAATGGGACATATTGATTTAGCATGTCCTGTAGCTCATATTTGGTTTTTAAAATCTTTACCTAGTAGAATTTCTCTTGCGATTGACATGAAGCTTAAAGAAGTCGAAAAAGTTTTATATTTTGAGAGCTTTATAATTGTAGAGCCAGGTTTAACAACATTAAAAAAAGGTCAACTAATTTCTGAAGAAGCTCTATTAAAAGCCCAGGAAGAATTTGGTGAAGACGCTTTTACAGCTGGTATAGGTGCTGAAGCTGTGAGAGAAATTCTGGTAAACTTAGATTTAAAAAAAGAGCAGAAAGCTCTTAGAGAGTCATTAGCCGAAATAAAATCTAAAGTTACTGAAGAAAGAACAATTAAAAGATTAAAACTAATTGAGTCCTTTATTTCATCAGGAAACAAACCTGAATGGATGATACTAACATCAATACCTGTAATTCCACCAGAATTAAGACCTTTGGTCCCGTTAGATGGAGGAAGATTTGCAACTTCTGACTTGAACGATTTGTATCGAAGAGTGATAAATAGAAACAACAGATTAAAAAGATTATTAGATCTTAAGGCACCAGATATTATCGTAAGAAATGAGAAAAGAATGCTTCAAGAGTCCGTTGATGCTTTGTTTGATAATGGAAGAAGAGGAAGAGTAATTACTGGCACGGGAAAGAGACCATTAAAATCTTTAGCAGAAATGTTAAAAGGTAAGCAAGGAAGATTCAGACAAAATCTTCTTGGTAAAAGAGTAGACTACTCAGGCAGATCAGTAATTGTTGTTGGTCCAGAACTGAAACTTCATCAATGTGGATTACCAAAAAAAATGGCATTAGAATTATTTAAACCATTTTTATATGCTAGATTAGATAAGTTAGGTTTGGCAACAACAATAAAACAAGCAAAAAGATTGGTTGAAAGAGAAAAAAGTGAAGTCTGGGATTCCTTAGAGCATATCATAAGAGAACACCCAATACTTTTAAACAGAGCTCCAACTTTACACAGATTGGGCGTTCAAGCTTTTGAAGCCAAGCTTATAGAAGGAAATGCTATAGAATTACACCCACTAGTTTGTGCAGCTTTTAATGCAGATTTTGATGGAGATCAAATGGCGGTTCATATTCCTTTAAGTTTGGAGGCACAACTCGAGGCAAGAGTTTTAATGATGTCAACAAACAATATTTTAAGTCCATCAAATGGAAAACCTATTATTGTACCAAGTCAAGATATTGTATTAGGAATTTACTATTTATCTCAATCTGATAGTAATGAAAAAAAACCAAAAGGTATTTTTTCAAATATAGATGAAATTGAGCAAGCTTTAGAGAATAAATCTATAAGTTTACATAGTAAGATAGTATCAACTTTTAAAACTATTGACAAAGATGGAAACGAAAAAAGCGAAAAATACACAAGTACAGCTGGACGATTTTTATTAGCCAATGTTTTACCTAAAAATAAAAATATTAAATTTAGTCTAGTTAATAAATTATTAACGAAGAAAAACGTTTCAGAAGTAATAGATACAATATTTAGATACTGTGGACAAAAAGAAACTGTTATTTTTTGTGATAAAATCAAAACACTTGGATTTAAACATGCCTTTAAAGCTGGTATTTCATTTGGAAAAGACGATTTATTGATACCAAAAACAAAAGAAAATTTAATCAATAATACGAAAAAACAAATCGAGGAATATGAAAAACAATATTCAGACGGATTAATTACCAGAGGAGAAAAATATAACAAAGTGGTCGATGTTTGGTCTAAATGTACCGATACTGTCGCAAATGAAATGATGAAAGAAATATCTAGCGCTGAGAAAGTATATGAGGATGACAGAATAGAAACTAATTCCGTATTCATGATGGCCGACTCGGGTGCTCGTGGCTCTCAAGCACAAATGAAACAATTAGCCGGCATGAGAGGACTTATAGCAAAACCATCAGGTGAAATTATCGAAACGCCGATAATTTCTAATTTTAAAGAAGGTCTATCAGTACTAGAATATTTTAACTCTACACACGGAGCTCGAAAAGGTTTAGCTGATACAGCTTTAAAAACTGCTAACTCTGGTTACTTGACAAGAAGACTATGCGATGTTGCTCAAGACGTTCAAATCACTAAAGCAGAATGTAATCCAAAAAAAAGATCTTCAGTAACAATTTCAGAAATTATTGAGGGTGGAAACATATTGGTTAGTTTATCAGAAAGAGTTTTAGGAAGAGTAATCGCAGAAAATATAAAAAATCCTGTTACAGGTGAAATAATAATTAAAAAAGATAAATTGATAGACGAATTTGATTGTGAAAAAATCGATGCAGCAGGTGTGAAATCAATCAATGTATATTCAGTGATAACTTGTGCGTCTACAAGAGGAGTTTGCCAAACTTGCTATGGAAGAGATTTAGCTAGAGGGAAATTAGTCAGTATAGGAGAAGCAGTAGGAATGATCGCAGCTCAATCAATTGGTGAACCAGGCACACAGTTAACGATGAGAACCTTTCACGTTGGAGGCACTGCGCAAATTAAAGAAGAGTCTCAAATAGTTTCCCAAACAAAGGGAAAATTAAATATAATAAATAAAAATTTAATTGAGGATTCAAAGAAAAATATAATTGTAATGGGTAGAAATACTCAATTAAGTATTGAAGATGAAAATGGAAGGCAACTTGCCATCTACAAAGTTAATTATGGCTCTAAACTATTTTTTAAAGACGGCGATGTAATAGAAAAAGGAAAAAAAATTGCAGAATGGGATCCATATACTTTACCGGTTATAGCTGAAACAGGAGGTATTGTTAATTACATGGATTTAATGGAAGGAAGTTCTTTAACTGAAACATTGGATGATGCAACAGGTTTATCATCGAAGTCCGTAACTGATTGGAAATCATCCTCAAAAAATTCTGAACTAAAACCTAGAATAACCTTAAGAAATGAAAAAGGAGAAATAATAAAGAAAGCTGATGGTAATGAAGCAAGATATTATCTAGTTCCAGATACAATATTATCCGTAAAAGATGGTCAAAAAATTTCAGCTGGAGATGTTTTGGCGAGGTTGCCTAAGGAAACTTCTAAAACAAAAGATATCACAGGCGGATTACCTCGAGTGGCTGAGTTATTTGAAGCAAGAAGACCAAAAGATAGCGCAATAATTGCTGAGAATGACGGAGTTATCCAATTTGGAAAAGAAGTAAGAGGTAAACAAAAAATTTCTATAGTCTCAAATGATGGAGAAACATCTAATTATTTGATTCCAAAAGGAAAGCATGTAAATTTTAATCAAGGTGAAAAAATCAAAAAAGGTGAATATCTTTTAGACGGAAGTCCTGCTCCGCACGATATTTTAAGAATTCTAGGAGTAGAAAAATTGACAGAATACTTTGTGAGTGAAGTGCAAGAAGTTTATAGACTTCAAGGTGTTGTTATTAATGATAAACATATCGAGACAATTGTAAGACAAATGTTGAAAAGAGTTGAAGTTAAAAATCCTGGAGACTCGGAGCTGCTAACTGGAGAAGTAATAGACTTATTAGATATTAATAACATTAATGAAAAGTTGAGAGACGAAAAGAAAAAACCTGCAACTTTTGAAAGAGTGTTATTGGGTATAACAAAAGCATCTCTTCAAACTAATTCATTTATTTCTGCTGCTTCATTTCAAGAAACAACTAGAGTCTTGACAGATGCATCAATAAAAGGAAAAACTGATACACTGGAAGGACTGAAAGAAAACGTTATTGTTGGTAGACTAGTTCCTGCTGGTACTGGTTTAACCAAAATTGAGTGGGATAAGCAAGCAAGAGAACAAGATAAAACAAGACTTGAAGAAATTAAAAAACAGGAGCTAGAATCCGCTTCTGTAGCCACCGATCAATCAGCGCAGTAGAGCTAAATCCCCTTTTAAATATTGACTTTTGTAATTTCAGTGTTAGTTTACGGCACATTTTGAATGTTAGAAGTAAGGTCTTTAAGAGCCTTAAACACTAACAAAATTTACTCAGGTTTTCCTTACTTAAACTTCAAAATATTATTATGCCAACAATTAATCAATTGATTAAAAAAAGTAGGACTAAACCTTTAGCAAGAAATAAAGTTCCTGCTTTAGAAAAACAACCTTTAAAAAGAGGTGTATGCGTTAAGGTTTATACAACAACACCTAAGAAACCAAATTCAGCATTAAGAAAAGTTGCAAGAGTAAGATTATCTAACGGATTTGAAGTTACAGCTTATATACCAGGTGAAGGTCATAATTTACAAGAACATTCAGTTGTATTATTACGTGGAGGGAGAGTAAAAGATTTACCAGGTGTTCGATATCATATTTTGAGAGGAAATTTAGATACTCAAGGTGTTACAAATAGAAAACAAAGAAGATCGCTTTACGGAGCGAAGAAACCTAAATAAGAAATGTCTAGAAAAAGAAAAGCTCCAATTAGAAAAGTTTATCCTGATCCAAAATTTCATTCAGAGATTATATCTAAATTTATTAATTCCATAATGTACGATGGAAAAAGATCTACAGCAGAAAAAATTTTATATGACGCCCTAGAAAAAATAAAATCTAAAAACAATGAAGATCCTTTAAAAATTTTTAATACAGCAATAAGTAACGTTAAACCAAATTTAGAGTGTAGGTCTAGAAGAGTTGGCGGTGCAACTTACCAAGTACCTGTTGAGGTAAAAACTAAAAGAGCCCAAGCGCTAGCTTTAAGATGGATAATGGATGCTACTCGCAAAAGAAAGAATAAAACTATGGCCGAAAAGCTGTACGCTGAAATAATTGATGCATCACAAAATAAAGGATCGGCAATAAAAAAAAGAGAGGACACTCATAAGATGGCTGAAGCTAACAAAGCTTTTGCTCATTTCAGGTGGTAACAAAATGGCAAAGTATCCATTAGATAAGTATCGAAATATTGGAATCATGGCACACATAGATGCAGGAAAAACTACAACAACAGAAAGAGTTTTATACTACACTGGCAAAAGCCATAAGATTGGTGAAGTCCATGACGGCGCTGCTACTATGGATTGGATGGAACAAGAGCAAGAACGAGGAATCACAATTACTTCAGCTGCAACAACTTGTTTTTGGAGAGACCATAGAATAAATATCATTGATACACCTGGGCACGTTGATTTTACAATTGAGGTAGAGAGATCTTTAAAGGTTCTTGATGGCGCTGTTGCAGTTTTTGATGGCGTGGCAGGAGTTGAACCCCAATCAGAAACAGTTTGGAGACAAGCTGACAAATATAAGGTACCGAGAATATGTTTCGTTAATAAACTCGATAGAACTGGTGCAGACTTTTACAGATGCGTAGATATGATTAAAGAAAGGTTAGGATGTAAACCTTTACCATTACAACTACCAATAGGATCCGAGGCAGATTTAAAAGGGGTAGTAGATTTAGTAAAAATGAAAGGGGTGGTTTGGCAAAATGAGGATTTAGGTGCAAAATTTGAATATGTAGATATTCCTGCTGATTTAAAAGAGAAATCAGATAAATATAGAAAAGAATTAGTTGAAACTGCTGTAGAAGAGGATGAAAAATTAATGGAGGCTTATCTTGATGGAAAAGAACCTTCTGAGGAAGACTTGATTAAATGTATAAGAAAAGGAACATTGTCTTTTAACTTTGTGCCAATACTTACTGGATCAGCTTTTAAAAATAAAGGTGTACAACCACTTTTAGATGCAGTTATTGATTATTTGCCAAGTCCAAGTGATCTGAACTCAATTGAGGGAACAAAGGTTGGATCTGAAGAAAAAGTTACAATGAAATTTGATGAAAAAGAAAAATTTTCTGCATTGGCATTTAAAGTAGCTAATGATCCATTTGTAGGCTCTTTAACATTTATCAGAATTTATTCTGGAACTTTAAACGCTGGAACATCAATTTTAAATTCATCAAAAGACAAAGAGGAAAGAATTGGTAGAATGCTTCTAATGCATGCTAACAGTAGAGAAGATATTAAAACTGCAAGCGCCGGGGACATTGTCGCATTAGCAGGGTTAAAACACACTATTACTGGTCATACTCTTTGTGATTCAAAAAATCCAATTTTATTAGAGCCTATGGAATTTCCGGATCCAGTAATTGAAATTGCAGTAGAACCAAAAACTAAAGGTGACCAAGAAAAAATGGGTGAAGCTTTAGCAAGACTAGCCAAAGAAGATCCATCATTTAGAGTTTCGTCGGATGAGGAATCAGGACAAACAATTATTAAAGGAATGGGAGAATTACACCTCGATATAATCGTCGATAGAATGAAAAGAGAATTCAAAGTTGAAGCAAATATTGGTGCTCCACAAGTTGCTTATAGAGAAACAATCCTAGGATCCGCTGAAATGGAGTATATTCACAAAAAACAAAGTGGAGGTGCAGGTCAATTCGCCAAAGTAAGATTAAGTGTAGAACCATTAGAGGCTGGTAAAGGTCGTGAAATTGAAAATCTTATAAAAGGGGGAGCAATTCCAAAAGAGTATATTCCTGGAGTAGAAAAAGGAGTTGAAAGTGTTTCAGATAGCGGGATACTTGCCGGTTTTCCAATAATTGATTACAAAGTTAAAATTTTAGATGGATTACATCACGATGTTGACTCTAGTGTTTTAGCATTTGAAATAGCTAGCAGATCATGCTTTAGAGAAGCTTGTCAAAAAGCTACTCTTAAATTACTTGAACCAATGATGAAGGTTGAAGTAGTTACTCCTGAGGAATTTATGGGTGACGTGATTGGTGATCTAAATAGTAGAAGAGGTCAAGTAGGCTCTACTGAACCAAGAGGTAATGCTACAGCTATAAATGCAGTGGTGCCTTTAGCAAATATGTTCGGTTATATAAACAATTTAAGATCATCAACTCAAGGTCGAGCTCAATATACAATGCAATTTAGTCACTATGATAAAGTTCCACAAAATGTTCAAGACGAGGTTACAAAAAAATTAGCTTAATTATGGAAAACCAAAATATAAGAATACATTTAAAAGCCTATGATAACAAAATCCTTGATTTATCAACCGAGGAAATAGTTAATACTGCAAAGCGAACAGGGGCTCAAGTAAAAGGTCCAATTCCTTTACCCACAAGAATTGAAAGATATACTGTTTTAAGATCTCCTCATATTGACAAAAAAAGCAGAGAACAGTTTGAGTCAAGAACTCATAAAAGATTAATTGATATAATAGAACCTACGCCACAAACAGTTGAAGCATTAATGAAGCTTGATTTGGCATCTGGTGTAGACATAGAAATAAAGATTTAGAATTATGAGCATTGGATTAATTGGAACAAAAATAGGAATGACAAGGGAGTTTATTGAAACAGGTCAGTCAGTACCTGTCACAGTAATTAGAATAGAAAAAGGAAGAGTTCTTGATGTCATTACTAAAGAAAAAAGAGGTTATAATGCAGTGAAAATTGGTTTTTTTAAACTAAAAAACTCTAAATTAACAAAGCAAATGAAGGGTTATTTTGCAAAAAAGAATACTGAACCAAAAAAAATCTTAAAAGAATTTAGAGTAGAAGATTGCGCTCAATTCAAAGAAGGTAATGAGTTAGGTCTTGAGATTTTTAAAGATAAAAAATTCTTGGATGTTAGATCCAAAACAATAGGTAAAGGCTTTGCAGGTGTAATGAAAAGGTGGAACTTTGGTGGATTAAGAGCTTCCCACGGAGTTTCTGTTTCGCACAGATCACATGGATCAACTGGACAGAGACAAGATCCAGGAAAAGTATTTAAAGGAAAGAAAATGGCTGGTCATATGGGAGATAAACTAAGAACAATGTTAAATCTTGAAATTGTAAAATCAGACGTTGAAAATAATCTTATTTACCTAAAGGGTTCAATACCTGGCTCTAAAAATTCAACAGTTTTTTTAAGAGAGTCAGTTAAAAACGTAACTCGTAAAACAATTAAAGAAAAACACGAAGCAAAGATTAAAGCAGCAGCCGCAAAGAAGGGAAAAAAATAAATGAAATTTCCAATATTAAATATTGATGGTTCCAAGTCCGAGTCAATTGAA
Source organism: uncultured Pelagibacteraceae bacterium (assembly GCA_902572475.1). Lineage (GTDB taxonomy): Bacteria > Pseudomonadota > Alphaproteobacteria > Pelagibacterales > Pelagibacteraceae > Pelagilacustribacter. Next base: position 62,917 of record CACGGB010000003.1, read on the forward strand.
ATTTCTGACAAGCTTGTAAAGCTTAAAGTTAATTATAAGCTTATTAAGTACGTAATAGATTGGCAATTAAATCATGCTAAACCAAGAGTAGCTAAGACGAAACAAAGAAATCAAATTAGAGGATCTACAAAAAAAATAGTTGCTCAGAAAGGAAGTGGCGGGGCAAGACATGCAAGTAAAAAAGCACCTTTATTTGTCGGTGGTGGTGTAGCTCATGGTCCAAAAGGGGCAAACTACAAGGTCAAAAAAATCAACAAAAAAGTGAGAAAATTGGCATTAGCACAAACTCTATCAAAAAAAAATCTCGATAAAAATTTACATATTTTAGCAGATGTAAAAAAAGAAGTTAAAAAAACAAAAGAATTTTATAAATTTCTAGAAAAAAATAATTTAAAAAATGTATTAATTATCTCAGACGATAATTCATTTAAAAATATAAATAAATCTGCAAGAAATATTAAAGATTTAAAATTAATAAATGCTGAAGGTGCAAATGTTTATGATCTTTTTAAATATAAGAGTGTAGTTATCACCTCATCATCTGCTCAAAAAATACAGGAAAGATACTTAAATGAAAAAAATTAATTACATTGACTCTATAAGAAATCCAATAATAACGGAGAAAGCTACGATTTTGTCGGAGCAAAATAAAACTGTGTTCAGAGTTCATGAAAAAGCAAATAAAAAAACTATTAAGAAAAATATTGAAAAATTATTTAAGGTAAGTGTAGTTAAGGTAAATATTATTAATCAAAAAACTAAAGTTAAAATGAAACAAGGCAGAAAATCTTTTAAATCTGGATATAAAAAAGCAATAATCACTCTAAAAAAAGGTCAGAGTATTGACCTTACAACAGGAATTTAATTAATGGGACTTAAAACATTTAAACCATATACTAAATCGACCAGGGGAACAGTTGTAATTGATAAAAGTTCTTTATGGAAAGGAACACCTTACAAACCTTTAACCAAAGGTCAAAATTTCACAGGAGGAAGAAACAATAATGGTCGTATAACATCACGTCATATTGGTGGCGGATCAAAACATAAGTACAGGATAATTGATTTTTACAGAAAAAAGAAAAACATTACTGCTACTGTAGATAGAATAGAATACGATCCAAATAGAACTGCATATATTGCGTTATTAACTTATAAAGATAATGAAAAATCTTACATTATTTGCCCACAAGGTCTTAAGGTTGGAGATAAAGTTGAAGCTGGAAAAAATGTAGAAATCAAGACTGGAAATTCTTTATCTTTGAGTGACATACCTCCAGGCACTTCATTGCATAATGTTGAATTAATTCCTGGAAATGGGGCTAAACTAGCTAGATCAGCAGGTTCTTCTGTGACACTTTCCGGTTACGACGGAGAATATGCAATTATAAAATTATCATCAGGTGAAACTAGAAAAGTGAGCAGTAAATGTATTGCGACAATAGGAGTTGTTTCAAATCCAGACCAAAAAAATATTAAAATTGGTAAAGCAGGAAGAAATAGATGGAGAGGTAAAAGACCACAAACTAGAGGAGTAGCAATGAATCCTGTCGACCATCCTCACGGAGGTGGTGAAGGAAAAACCTCTGGTGGTAGAAGTCCTGTTTCTCCTTGGGGACAATCAGCCAAAGGACTTAAAACTAGAAAGCCAAAACGAAGTGATAAATTAATTATAACGAGAAGGAAGAAGAGAAATAGATAAATGACAAGATCAGTTTGGAAAGGACCATTTGTGCACCCAAGTTTATTAAAAAAGATTGATAAACTCAAAGATGCATCTAACAAAAAACCTATTAAAACATGGTCAAGAAACTCAACAATTATTCCAGATTTTGTAGGTCATAGTTTTATGATTCATAATGGAAAGACATTTATTCCAATTACAATTTCTGAAGAAATGGTTGGTCATAAGCTCGGTGAATTTGCTCCAACAAGAACTTTTAAAGGTCACACGCCAGCTGATAAAAAAGCAGCAGCTGCAGCTCCAGATGCTAGCAAACCTGCTGCGGGAGATAAAAAATAATGGTAAAAGAGAACACACTTGTAAAAGCTATAAATAAGAACGTAAGATCAAGTCCTAGAAAATTATCATTAGTTTGTAATTTTATTAAAGGAAAAAAAGCTGATGTAGCTTTGAGAGATCTAGAGTTTACAAGAAAAAGAGTTGCAAAAGACGTTAGTAAAACGGTCAAATCAGCTATATCAAACGCAGAGAATAATTATCAATTTGATATTGATAATCTAATTGTTAAAGAAGCATTCGTTGGAAAATCCTTAGTAATGAAAAGGTATAGACCAAGAGCTAAAGGGAGAGCTAGTCCGATAAAAAAACCGTTTAGTAGAATTACAATTGTACTTGAAGAAAAAAAATTAGATAAAAAAAAGGGAACAAAATAATGGGACAAAAAATTAATCCAATTGGACTAAGACTAGGAATAAATAGAGGTTGGGACTCGACTTGGTATGCAAAAAAGAAAGATTTTGGAAGATATTTAATTGAAGATTTTAAAATTAGACAATTTATAAAAAAAAATATTGTAAATTCAGGTGTATCAGAAATCATAATTGAGAGATCTTCAAAAAAATGTACAGTTTCTATTCATACATCAAGACCAGGATTTGTGATTGGTAAAAAAGGTGCAGATATAGAAAAAATAAAAAAAAATATAATGAAAATTACCGATAGCGATGTAAACGTGAACATAAAAGAGATTAAAAAACCTGAGCTCAACTCCAATTTAGTTGCTGAAAATATTGCTCAACAACTAGTAAAGCGTGTTGCTTACAGGAGAGCTATGAAAAGAGCTATGCAGTCAGCTATGAGATTAAATGCAAAAGGGATCAAAGTGATGTTGAGTGGTAGACTTGCAGGAAATGAGATAGCAAGAACAGAATGGTTAAGAGAGGGAAGCATCCCATCACACACATTAAGAGCTGACATTGATTACGGATTTGCAGAAGCACTTACAACATATGGAATAATTGGTGTAAAGGTTTGGATTTATAAAGGTGAGTTAATGGCTAAGGACGTTGAAAAAGAAAAAAAAGAAAAGGTAAAAAATGCTACAACCAGTCAGAACTAAATATAGAAAAGCTTTCAAAGGCAGAATACATGGGAACGCTTCAAGAGCGGTTAAATTAAATTACGGACAATTTGGGCTAAAAGCTATTGAGCCAGAAAGAATTATCGGTAAACAAATTGAAGCAGCACGAGTTGCTTTAACAAGATACATGAAAAGAACCGGTAAAGTTTGGACAAGAATTTTCCCAAATATACCAGTATCTAAAAAACCAACCGAGGTTAGAATGGGTAAAGGAAAAGGATCTCCAGAATATTATGCATGCAGAGTAAAACCAGGAAGAATCATATTTGAAATTGATGGTGTGAGCGAAGAAGTAGCCAGGGAAGCTTTATACAAAGCCTCAGCAAAATTACCAATCAAAACAAAATTTATTAAAAGATAAAAATGAACAAAAAAAAACAAGATAAAAAACTTACAAAAGATCAAGCTGAGAAAAAGATTCTCACTTTAAAAAGAGATCTTTTTAATATTAGATTTAAAAAAGTAAATAACCAGGTAAATAATCCTGCTCAATATAATGAGATTAAAAAAAGTATAGCTAGGCTATACACAACAATAAAGAATTCTAAATGACAAAAAAGATTTTGAAAGGAACTGTAACAAGTGCAAAAAATGATAAAACTATTGTAGTTGAAGTTACAAGAAAGTTTAAGCACCCTTTTTATGAAAAGATTATTAAAAGGTCAAAAAAATATCATGCACATGATGAAAAAAATAAATTTAAAGAAGGTGAAAAAGTTTCAATAATTGAGTGTAAACCATTTTCTAAAAAGAAAACTTGGCAGGTAGTTGAATAATGATACAGATACAAACAGAATTGACAGTGGCTGATAATACAGGAGCAAAAAGAGTTGAGTGTATTAAGGTTTTAGGTGGCTCAAAAAGAAGATATGCATCTGTTGGAGATATTATAGTTATAAGCGTTAAAGACGCTATACCAAAAGGCAAAGTTAAAAAAGGAGCAGTACATAAAGCAGTAGTAGTTAGAACTAGAAAAGAAATTTACAGAAATGACGGGTCTAAAGTACAGTTTGATAATAACGCAGTAGTTTTAACTGATGATAAAGGAGAGCCAATTGGAACAAGAATATTTGGTCCCGTTACTAGAGAATTAAGAACAAGAGGGCACACAAAAATAATTTCACTTGCACCGGAGGTACTATAAATGATTCTAAAAAAAGGTAATCAAGTTAAAATATTAGCAGGTAAAGATAGAGGAAAGACTGGTGAAGTTTTAGAAATTGACAGAAAAATGAATAAAATAAAAATCAAGTCTATTAATATGATCAAAAAACACTTGAAACCCACAAAGGAAAATAAAGGTGGAATCATTTCAAAAGAAAACTTCATCCATATATCAAATGTTAAAAACATAGATACTAAAAAAAAACAATCAAAAGAGGTTAAAAAATAATGATACCTAGGCTTAAAATATCTTACGAAAAAGAAATAGTTTCTAAATTAATGGGAAAGTTATCTCTAAAGAACAAACATGAGGTCCCAAAAATTACAAAAATTATACTTAATATGGGTTTAGGTGAAGATGCTTCGGATGGAAAAAAATTAAAAGCATGTTTGGATGATCTTGCCTTGATTTCTGGTCAGAAGCCAATTGTAACTAAATTTAAAAAATCAATTTCAAATTTCAAGACAAGAAAAGGATCAAATGCAGGCGCAAAAGTAACTTTGAGGTCTTATAAAATGTACGAATTTATAGATAGATTGGTAAATATTGCATTACCACGCATAAAAGATTTTAGAGGTTTGTCTGCTAAAGGTATTGATCAGTCTAATAACTTTTCATTTGGAGTTAAAGAGCACATAATATTTCCTGAAGTAAATTTTGATAAAGTAGATAAAATTAGAGGACTTGATATTACAATTGTAACAACAAGTTCTAATAAAGAAGGAACTTTAGAATTATTAAAAGAATTTAACTTTCCTTTAAACAACAAGAAAAACTGAGGTAAAAATGGCAAAAACGAGTGCGATACAAAAAAATTTAAAAAGAATTAAGTTAGTAAAAAAATACGCAAAAAAAAGAGCTGCGCTTAAAAAAATAATTAATAATAAAAAATTAGACTTATCAGAGAGATTTGATGCTCAGTTAAAACTTAACAAGTTGCCAAAAAACTCTGCAAAAATCAGAATTAGAAACAGATGTGAGGTTACAGGAAGACCGCACGGCGTTTACAGAAAATTAAAAATTTCTAGAATTGCTCTTAGGGATATGGCGTCCTCAGGTAAAATTCCAGGAATAACGAAAGCAAGTTGGTAGGAGGAAAATGACATTAACAGACCCAATAGGCGATATGTTTTCAAGAATTAGAAATGGTCAAATGAGATCATTAAATTCTGTTGAAATTCCATCTTCAAAATTTAGAAAAAACATATTAGAAATTTTAAAGACCGAAGGCTATATAAAAGATTATTTTATTGAAAAAACAGTTAATAATAAAACTAGTCTTAAAATTACACTTAAATATTACGAAGGTGATCCAGTTATTAAAGAAATAAAAAGAATTTCTAAACCAGGTAGACGCGTTTACTCAAGAGCTACAAGTATTCCAAGGGTAATGAATGGATTAGGCATAGCAATCCTTTCAACCCCAAAAGGTGTGATGAGCGACACTGATGCCAGAAAAAATAATCTAGGTGGCGAAATAATTTGTAAGGTATTTTAATGTCCAAAATTGGTAAAAAAAATATTGTTATTCCAAAAGACTCCTCGGTAAAGATCGAGGGACCAAACCTAACTTTTACTGGACCAAAAGGGACAAAAAAATTAACAATTAATGATAAAATTTTCTCTTCTCAGTTAAATGATAGCGAACTTCAAATAAAACCCATTGAAAAAAATATAGACAAAAAAATATCAGTTATGTGGGGAACCTACAGAAGTCTAATAAATAATGCTGTTACTGGCGTTACAACTGGCCATGAAAAAATATTAGAATTAAGTGGTGTTGGGTTTAGAGCAAATCTTAAAGGAGAGATTCTAAATTTACAAATTGGTTTTAGTCATGATGTAAACTTCAAAATACCAAAAGAAATAAAGATACAAGTCGAGAAACAAACTATTATAAAAATTAGTGGTGTCGACAAAGAACTAGTTTCAAAAATTGCAGCTGATTTAAAAAATTTGAAACCTGTTGAACCTTACAAGGCCAAAGGTATCAAAGAAAGAGGTCAATTTGTTCTAAGAAAAGAAGGTAAAAAGAAATAATGAGAAAATCTAATAATAAAATAAAAAGAAAATTAAGGAACAGAAAAAAACTGAAAGATGTTAATACTGATAAATTCAGAATATCAATAACAAAATCACTTAAAAATTTATCTGCTCAAATAATCGATGATAAAAATAAGAAAACATTAGTTTCAGTTTCTTCAACGGAAAAAGAAGTTAAGAATAAAAAAATCAAAAAAATGGAAAAATCAAATTTAATTGGAGAAATATTAGCTAAAAGGGCGAAAGAAAAAAATATTACCAATGTTTATTTTGATAGAGGTGCGTACAAATATCATGGGAGAGTTAAAACTTTTGCCGAAACATTAAGAAAAAACGGGATGAAATTTTAATATGAGTGATAGTAAAAAAATAGAAAGTGAAATTAAAGAAAAACTTGTTGCAATAAATAGGATTACCAAAGTCGTTAAAGGTGGTAGGAGATTTGGTTTTGCTGCTTTAGTTGTAGTTGGAAATCAAAAGGGTACAATTGGTATTGGACAAGGAAAGTCAAAACAAGTTCCAGACGCAATAAAGAAAGCTACAGAAGTAGCAAAAAGAAATTTAATTAAAATTCCGTTAAAAGAAGGTAGGACATTGCATCATGATGTAAAAGGTAAAAACGGCTCAGGAAAAGTTTTTTTAAGAGCGGCCCCTTCAGGCACGGGTATAATTGCAGGTGGAGCAATAAGATCAGTGTGTGAAGTTTTAGGTATTCAGGATGTGGTTGCAAAATCACTAGGTTCTGCAAATCCGCACAATGTTTTAAAAGCTTGTGTAAACGGATTGAAATCTCAAAATTCACCAAAAATATTATCAGCAATTAGGGGCAAAAAAATATCTGAAATAGTATCTAAAAGAGAGAGCAAATAATGAAACTTGATAGCTTAGTTAAAAATAATAAAAAAAAAATCAGAGTTGGAAGAGGTATAGGAACTGGGAAAGGTAAAACTTCTTCAAGAGGTCATAAAGGACAGAAGTCAAGATCAGGCGTTGCAATAAAAAGCTTTGAAGGTGGTCAAATGCCATTATACAGAAGATTACCTAAAAGAGGTTTTAAATCTTTTAACAAAAAAAATATTGCTATATTGAATTTATCAAAAATACAGAGCATATTAGATAAGGGAACAAATAAAATTAAAGATACTTTAGATATAAAAATTCTTAAAGAAAAAAAATTAATAAACAAGAAATACTCAAAGTTAAAAATTCTTGGGACCGGGGAAATTAAAAAAAATATTGAAATATCAGCACACTTTGCCTCAAAGCAAGCATCAGAAAAAATTGAAAAAGCTGGTGGAAAATTAAGTATTGTTAAAAAATAATAATGTCGAGCGATACACTTAACACAACTGGTGCATTTAGTCAGGCTAAAGATCTAAAGAACAGAATTCTTTTTACAATAATAATATTGTCAATTTATCGTTTAGGGACTTATGTACCTTTGTCAGGCATTGATCCAATGGCTCTTAAAGAAATAATGAGTTCTAGTCAAAAAGGTTTATTGGGAATGTTTAATATGTTTTCTGGCGGTGCTGTAACACGAATGGCAATATTTGCCCTAGGTATTATGCCATACATTTCATCCTCAATTATTGTTCAATTATTAACTGGTGTTTCCGATTATTTTAAAAATTTAAAAGAGCAAGGGGAAATTGGAAGAAAAAAAATCACTCAAATAACAAGATATGGAACAGTATTAATTGCAATGCTTCAAGGTTATGGGGTTTCAGTAGGATTGGAAAATGCTGGAAATTTAGTAATAGAACCTGGATTATCATTTAGATTAATTACAACAATATCTCTTGTTGCAGGAACCACTTTTTTGATGTGGCTTGGGGAACAAATTACTTTGAGAGGAGTGGGAAACGGAATATCTTTAATTATTTTTTCTGGTATCGTAGCTGAGATTCCTAGAGCTTTAGCCTCTACATTTGAACTTGGAAGAACCGGCGCACTTTCAGCACTAATGATTGTTGGTATATTTATTTTAGTAATACTTACAGTGCTATTTATTGTATTTTTTGAGAGAGCTATGAGAAAGATATTGATTAATTATCCAAAAAGACAAGTAGGTAATAAAATGTATGGAGGGGAGTCATCTCATCTACCTTTAAAAATAAATACAGCAGGCGTTATACCTGCTATTTTTGCTTCAGCACTTTTATTATTACCAATAACAGTAACTAATTTTGGATTTACTGAATCAGATACTTTTTTAAAAGTTTCTTCGATGTTTACCCAAGGTCAACCTTTATATATGTTGTTATATGCTTCTGGGATTATATTTTTCTCTTTTTTTTATACGTCTATAGTTTTCAATCCAAAAGAAACTGCAGAAAATTTAAGAAAATATGGAGGTTACATACCTGGTATAAGACCAGGTGAGAGAACTGCAGAATATATTGATACTATATTAATGCGTTTAACGACTGTTGGTTCAATGTATTTAACTTTTGTTTGTCTAATGCCTGAATTTTTAATAGCTAAATATCCTATACCCTTTTATTTAGGTGGAACATCAATTTTAATAGTAGTAGTTGTTGCGATGGATACTGTAACACAAGTACAAACTAGACTAATGAGCTCTCAATACGAGTCTTTAATTAGAAAAACAAAATTTGGTAAATAGGGATAATGAATATAATTATATTCGGACCTCCGGGAGCAGGAAAAGGCACTCAATCAAAATTCATAGAAAAAAAATATAATTTATTACAACTTTCTACAGGTGAACTTTTAAGAAATGAAATTAAAAATAAAACTCAGCTAGGTTTAGAAATATCATCAATCATAAATTCTGGTGATCTTGTATCTGATGAAATTGTAAGTAAATTAATTGAAAAATATATTTCTGATCAACAAAATAAACAAAGACTTATTTTTGATGGATATCCGAGAAATATAGATCAAGCAAAAAATTTAGATAAATTATTAAAAAAATATAATCAACGAATTGATATTGTTTTAAAACTGTCTGTAAGTTTGGAGACTATAAAAAAAAGAATTACTGAAAGAAAATCCCAGGAGCAAAGAACTGATGATAGCGACGAAATTGCAATAAAAAGATTTAAGACTTATGAATTATCATCAGAACCAGTTTTAGATTATTACAAGCAATCAAATTTGCTTAAAGTCATTAATGGTGAAAATACGATTTCCGAAATTAATGTTGAAATTAGCGGGTTAATTGACGCTATCAAGGGTTGACTTTAAATGATTTCACAATATAAATACCCAGGAACTTAAATTCATAAATCATATGGCGCGAATAGCAGGAATAAACATTCCACAAAATAAAGTTGTTAGCATAGCTCTTACTTATATTCACGGTATAGGTTTACATTCATCTAAAAAAATCTGCGAAAAGCTTAGCATACCATCAACCAAAAGAGTTAACGATTTATCCGAAGAAGAAGTACTTAAAATCAGAGAATATATTGACGGTAACCATAAAGTTGAGGGGGATCTCAGAAGAGAAGTTTCTGTAAATATTAAAAGATTGGTTGATTTGGCTTGTTATAGAGGAACAAGACATAAAAAAAAATTACCTGTGAGAGGACAAAGAACTCAGTGTAACGCAAGAACTCGTAAAGGAAAAGCTATAGCAATCGCAGGAAAAAAACTTACTCCATTAAAGAAATAACAAGCAAATGAACAAAAAAAAAGATAAAGTTGAAAAGAAAGTTGAAGTTAAAAAAGTTGAAGAGAAGAAAGTTTCTTCTTTTAAAAAAAAGAAAAAAGTAAAGAAAAATATTACATCTGGAGTAGCATATGTCTATTCAACTTTTAATAATACTATTATTTCAATTGCTGATGAAAATGGTAACGTCGTTTCCTGGTCGTCTGCTGGAGCTAAAGGATTCAAAGGGTCAAGAAAATCAACACCATATGCAGCTCAAGTAGCAGCTGATGATGCTGGAGCTAAAGCGTATGATCAAGGTTTAAGAACGTTAACAGTTCAAGTTAAAGGACCAGGCTCCGGAAGAGAAACAGCTTTACGTTCACTTCAATCAAAAGGATTTAAAATTTTATCGATAAGAGACACAACACCAATGCCACATAATGGTGCAAGACCACCAAAAAGAAGGAGAGTATAATGCAAACAACCACAAATGTAATTGACAAAAACTGGAAAGCTTTAATTAAACCGAATAAATTAAATATTACAAGCAATGACGATAAGACAATAGCTAAAGTAATTGCAGAACCATTAGAAAAAGGTTTTGGACAAACTATTGGGAATTCATTAAGAAGAATATTATTATCTTCAATACAAGGTGCAGCAGTAACAGCTATTCAAATTGATGGGGTTTTACACGAATTTTCCTCTATTAAAGGAGTAAGAGAAGACGTAACTGATATTGTTTTAAATGTAAAAAACTTAGCCATCAAATCATCCTCATCAAACCCTAAGAAAATTATTCTTGATATTAAAGGACCCAAAGAAGTAAAAGCTAAAGATATAACATTAGTACCAGAAGTAGAAATCTTAAATCCAGAACAGACTATATGTAACCTAGATGAGAAAACAAATTTTCATATGGAATTAATGGTAAGCACTGGTAAAGGTTATGTGCAAGCACAAAAAAACAAATCAGAAGATAGTCCTTTAGGGTTAATTTCGATTGACTCATTATTTAGCCCAGTTAAAAAAGTTTCATTTTCAGTTGAAAATACGAGAGCAGGTAGTGCATTAGATTATGATAAGTTAGTTATGACGGTTGAAACTAATGGCACTGTAGATGCAGAGGATGCTATAGCTTACTCAGCTAGAATATTTCAAGATCAATTATCAATGTTTGTCAATTTTGAGGACCCGCAAGAAGTTATTAAAGAAGTTAAATCATCTGAACCTGAGTTTAATAGAAATTTATTAAAACGTGTAGAAGAACTTGAGCTTTCGGTGAGATCAATGAACTGTCTAAAAAATGATAATATAATTTATATTGGTGACTTAGTTCAAAAAACAGAGCCAGAAATGTTAAGAACCCCAAACTTTGGTAGAAAATCTCTCAATGAAATTAAAGAGGTTTTAAACACAATGTCTTTATATCTTGGAATGGAAATACCTAATTGGCCACCAGATAATATTGCAGAATTGTCTAAGAAATTAGAGGAAAATAATTACTAATGAGACACGGTTTAGGATATAGAAAATTAAATAAAACAAGCGAACATAGAAAAGCATTATTTAAAAACATGCTTAATTCTCTTATTAAGTACGAACAAATTATCACTACACTTCCTAAGGCAAAGGAATTAAAGCCTCAAATAGATAAAGTTATTACGATAGGGAAAGATAAAAATTTAAGTAATAAAAAAAGATTATTTTCAAAACTTCAAGATAAAAAATCTGTAACTAAAGTATTTGAAGAATTATCTAAGAGATATAGCTCAAGAAAAGGCGGATATTCGAGAGTTCTAAAAGCCGGGTTTAGAACAGGTGATTATGCACCTATGGCTGTTATTGAATTAGTTGATCGAAATCCTGAAGCAAAAAAAGTCGACAAGCCAAAAAAAACCGAAACAAAAGATAAAAAAAAAGAAGTTCAACCGGAAACCAAAACAGCAAGTAAATAAATTAAGCTTTCATGCCTAAATCATATATTGTAGACGATGATTATCATGATTCACGTCTAGACAAATGGTTTAAAAATAAAATAATAAATTTACCACACTCTTTATTAGAAAAAATACTAAGACAAAATAAAATTAAAATTAATAAAAAAAAAACTAAATCATCTTATAGACTTCAGACAGGTGATTTAATCGAAATTTATGATATTTCTAAATTAAAACCAGTAGACAAAAAAAAAAGGATAAAATATTTACCTAAAAAAAAGGAAATTGGTTTATATGATGATTACGTAATTGAGGATAATGAAAATTTTATTGTTATTAACAAACCAACTGGCATACCAGTTCAATCAGGTACAAAATCATTTAAAAATATTATAGATATATTGAAGAATTCAAAGTATTTTGAAAATTCAAAACCTTACATAGTTCATAGATTAGATAAAGAAACATCTGGGGTGCTAATAATTGCAAAAAATAGAAAATTTGCCCAATTATTTACTTCACTTTTTAGGATAAGGAAAATTCATAAAACTTATTTAGCGATAGTCTATGGAAAAGTTGACAAGTCCATAAAAGTGATGAGAGATAATCTAATCTACTACGAAAATAATAAAAAAATTTTTCAAAAAGCTGTATCAAACCTTAAAATTATTAAGTCAAACGAGGATTATTCATACCTAGAGCTAAATCCAATTACTGGAAGAAAACATCAATTAAGAAAACAATTACTAAACATTGGATACCCAATAATAGGAGATGATAAATATTTTTTAAATGATAGAAAAAGAATAAAAATAAAAAATCTTATGTTACACGCATTTAAGATTAAATTTATGATAAACGATGTTCAATATAACTTTAAAGCAAAATATAATAATTTCTTTGAGGATTTTCTTAAAAAAAATATCTAAATATCATTAATATTTTTAATAAATATATTAGCCAAACTATTCTCAAATTTTTTAGGTTTTACTGATATTAATTTTAATATAGATGTAACCTTTTTATTATCTAAGCCACAAGGAATGATTTTTAAATATTGTTTTAAATTATTTGAAATATTTATCGAGCAACCATGATATGCTATCCATCTAGATACTCTAATACCGATCGCTGCGATTTTTTTATCTTTAACCCATATGCCAATATTTTTTTTGTCACTTTTGGATTGAATTTTATAACTCTTTAAAAATTGTATAATACTTTTTTCTATAGAATTTATTAATTTTCTTATGTCTTTCTTTCTTTTATTTAAATCAATTACAAAGTAAATAATTTTTTGCCCAGGGTTATGCAAAGTAATTTTGCCACCTCTATTTGACTTAATTATTTTTATTTTTTTATCTATTATCTCATTTTTGTTGAAGTTTACTCCAGCAGTATAAGTAGTTGGGTGTTCTAGGATCCATAACAATTCTCTATTTGTCCCGTTTTTTACTTCTTCAACTCTTTTTTTGAGATAAAGCATTGCCATTTGATAGGGTATACGTTTTTTGCTAATTTTGATTTCTATACTCATTTAAATTGAATTTTATCATTATATAGACTAATAGTCTCAAAAAAACTTATAGAGGCACTTATGGTTTTAGCAAAATCAGGAGAGACAAAAAAAGTCAATTTGGATTTTAATAAAGAATTTATCAATACTTTTACTCAAAATATTGAGAATAGAAATGTTGAATTTATCAACCAAACATTAAAAGATTTACATGAAGCTGATGTTGCTAATTTAATTGAAAATTTAAATCCTGAAACAAGAAACAAATTAATTGAAATTGAGTCGTTTAATATTGATCCAGAAATATTTATTGAATTGAACGAGTCAATTCAAAGTGAAGTTTTACAATTACTTTCTATAGATTCTCTTATTAAAATAATAAAACGATTAGAGTCTGACAATGCTATTAAAATTCTTGAAAACTTAACAAAAGAAGTAAAAGAAAAAGTTTTAGAAAAACTTCCTCCAAAAGATAAATTTTTACTACAAGAGGGGTTAAGTTATCCTGAGGACTCCGCAGCAAGAATTATGCAAAGAGAATTTACAGCAGTACCAAGCAACTGGACTGTAGGGCAAACAATTGATTATTTAAGAGAAGACAAAGATTTACCTGAAGAATTCTTAGAGATATTTATTGTAGATAACGACTTTAAACCAATTGGAACCGTCCCTTCATCAAGAGTATTAAGAACATCAAGAGATTTAAAAATGAACTCAATAATGAGAGAAATGCCAGTTTTGATCTCAGTAAACATGGATAAAGAAGAAGTTGGTCTTACTTTTGAAAATTATAACTTAGTTTCTGCAGGAGTAGTGAATAAAGAAAACAAATTAGTCGGTATGATTACAGCAGACGATGTTGTAACTGTTGTTCAAGAAGAAGCTGAAGAAGATGCTTTACGTTTAGCAGGTGTTGGAGATGAAGAAATCACTGACAGCGTTATGCTAAAAACAAAAAGAAGATTTAATTGGTTATTATTAAATTTATTTACAGCTTTACTTGCAACTTGGGTTATAAGTTTCTTTGGGGCTTCAATTGAACAAATGGTAGCTTTAGCTTTTCTCATGCCAATAGTTGCTTCAATGGGTGGAAATGCTGGGATGCAGACTTTAGCAGTTACTATTAGAGCAATAGCTACAAAGGAATTATCAAAAAGTAACTTCAGTAGAGTAGTCGGTAAAGAATTTCTCATAGGTATTTTAAATGGGATAATTTTTGCAATAATTACTGCAATAATAGTTCAATTATGGTTTAAAGAATTAAATCTTTCACTTCTTATTGGTATTTCAATGGTTTTAAATATGATTGTTGCTGGGTTATTTGGTATTTTAGTCCCAGTATCACTTAAAAAATTAAATATCGATCCTGCTTTAGCTTCAAGTGTTTTCGTAACAACGATTACAGACGTTATTGGATTTCTTTCTTTTCTAGGTTTAGGATCTTTTTATTTTTTAAATTAGATATTATCAATTAATCTTATGTTTTTAATATAATAGGCAATAAATATATTGAATTTTTTATTTTGTCTTTTAATTTTTCTAAAATTTTTAATATTATAATTTTCTAAATAATCTATTTTATTAGCTCCTAAACTTTTTAAATCTTTTTTTATTCTATTGGTATTAAATAAATTGTAATTCTTTTTTATTTTTTTTTTTAAGTTATACAAATAATAATAAATATTAGACGCAATCTTCATTTGATCTTCATTAAGATTTGAATTTCTAGTTGAAAGAGCTACGCCATTATTTTCTCTTATAGTTTTGCATTCAATTATCTTAGATTTAATCTTTCGTTTTTCGATATGTTTTTTTATAAGATATAGTTGCTGATAATCTTTTTTTCCTAAAAAGATATATCTAGGTTTTATTATTTCTAAAAATCGATTTACTACATTTAAAACACCTTCAAAATGACCTATTCTGAATCTACCACATAATTTCTTTGAAAATTTATCTAAGAAAACCTTTTCCTTTGGTTTAAATCCGTATATGTCTCTAAATGTTGGAATATACAAGTAATCAACTTTCAATTTTTTTAGCATTTTTAAATCTTTTTTTGAACTTCTTGGATAAGATCTAAAATCGCTTTTTTTATTGAATTGTTTAGGATTTACAAAAATTGAGACTAAAGTTTTAAACTTAGATTTCTTTGATTGTTTGATCAATGAAATATGCCCTTTATGTAATCCACCCATCGTAGGTACAAATGATATACCTCTAGTTTTTGAAATCTCTTTCTGAAGTAAATGTTTATCTTTAAATATTTTCATTTCTATAAAGCAATGATAATAACTATTATAAGAATCATATGATAAAACAAGCCATTATTCCATTAGCAGGATTGGGGACTAGAATGCTTCCTTTGACAAGTGTGATGCCTAAAGAATTAATGCCAATCAATGGTAAACCAAATTTGCAATATATATTAGACGAATGTATTGATGCAGGTGTAAAGGAATTCATATTTATAATCTCAAAAAAAAACTATCAATAAAAAAATATTTTTTTAATGATAATTTTTATAAAAAAATAATAAAAAAGAAAAAAGATAAAAGACTTATTGAAGAATTCAAAAAAATAAAAAGATATCAAAAAATGATAAAATTTGTTTATCAGAATAAACCAAAAGGTACAGGCGATGCAGTTTTAAAATGTCAGAAATATATAAAAAACAAATACTTTTTAATGCTTTTACCTGATGACTTAATCATAAGAAATAATTGTTCTAAAGAAATGATACGTTTACAAAAAAAAACTAATGGATCTATAATTGCTACTAAAAGAGTAGAAAGAAAAACAGTATCAAGATGGGGAATCTTATCAGTTAAAAATAAAAAAAAAAGATATTTTCAAATTGAAGACGTTATAGAGAAACCTAGTATCAAAAAAGCGCCATCAAATTTTGCAATTATCGGTAGATATATACTGACATCGAAAATTTTCGGAGAAATTAAAAAATTAAAACCTGGTCAAGGTGGAGAAATACATATTACTGACGCAATTAGAAGCTTAATTAAAAAAGGAAATAAATTTTATGGAAATATTTTTATGGGTAAATATTTAGATTGTGGAACTTTAAGTGGATATATTAATTCAGGAATTCAAATATCTAAGAGGAAATAAATGAAATTATGTATGATAGGAACTGGTTATGTTGGTTTAGTAAGCGGAGTTTGCTTTGCTGACATAGGAAATCAGGTTGTTTGTGTTGATAAAGATAAAAGTAAAATAGACAAACTTAACTCTGGAATTTCTCCAATCTACGAACCAGGATTAGATGAATTAATTAAAAAAAATTTTACAGCTAAGCGTCTTTCATTTACTACAAATATTAATAAAGCCATAAGTTCCTCAGATATAATTTTTATATGTGTGGGAACCCCTACAAGAAAAGGGTCAATTAAAGTTGATTTATCTTTTGTTTATAAATGTACAAAAGAAATATTAAAATATTCAAAAAGAAAAAAAATTATTGTAACAAAGTCTACTGTGCCAATAGGAACTGGCGACGAGATTGAAAAAATTCTAAAAAGAAAGAAAAAACTTTTTACAGTAATATCTAATCCTGAGTTTTTACGAGAAGGTGAAGCAATAAGAGATTTCAGATATCCAGATAGAATTATTATTGGATCTAACGAAAAAAAACCCTTAAATATTATGAAAAAACTTTATGCACCATTAACTAACAAGGGCTCAAAATTTTTCACTACTTCAAGAAGAGGAGCTGAATTAATAAAGTACGCATCAAATGCTTTTCTTGCAACTAAAATTACTTTTATTAATGAGCTTGCTAATTTGTGTGAAAAGTCTGGTGTAAATATTGAGGATATTTCATTAGGAATGGGTTCTGACAGCAGGATAGGCGGTAGGTTTCTTCGTGCTGGCCCAGCTTATGGCGGATCGTGTTT
This sequence comes from uncultured Pelagibacteraceae bacterium, assembly GCA_902572475.1. Lineage (GTDB taxonomy): Bacteria > Pseudomonadota > Alphaproteobacteria > Pelagibacterales > Pelagibacteraceae > Pelagilacustribacter. The sequence continues at coordinate 80,218 of CACGGB010000003.1, forward strand.
TCCAAAAGATACTAAAGGGCTTGTATCAGCAGCAGAGAAATACAAAATAAATTTATCAGTTGTAAAATCAGTTATTAAATCTAATCAAGAAAGAGTAAATTTACTTACAAAAAGAGTTCATAAACTTTTAGGATCAAATTTAAAAAATAAAAAGATTTCTTTTTTAGGTGTTACATTTAAACCAAACACTGACGATATGAGAGACTCCTCTAGCCTTAAAATGATACCATATCTATGTAAAAAAGGCGCTAAAGTTAGGTATTATGACCCATCTGGAGAAAAAAATGAGTTTAAAAAAATCAAAAACTGTAATTACAGAAATAATATAAAATCTAATTGTAATGATACAGATTTAGTAGTTCTACTCACTGAGTGGGATGAATTTAAATCAATAGATTTCAAAAAGATTATAAAAAACAATAAATTTAAAGTTTATGATTTAAGAAACCTTTATTCTGCTGAAGAAATGAAAAAAAATAAGATTAAATACTATTCAGTTGGCAGACCTAACACTAATTAAGTTCGAAGATTGCATCAACTTCTACAGCAACTCCTAAAGGTAAACTATTCACACTTACTGCAGCGCGCGTGTGTTCACCTTTTTTATCAAAAATTTTAGCTATAATATCTGAAGCGCCGTTTATAATTTTTGGTTGATCTTTGAAATCATCTGTCGAATTAACATAACCTGTAAGTTTTACACAAGATTTAACTTTATCTAAATCTCCTCCACAAGCATTTTTAACATGTGCAACAATACTTAAACCACATCTTTCGGCGGCTTTATAACCTTTCTCTAAATCTAAATCTTTTCCAATCTTACCTGTAATAAGTTTTGCATTTTCATCAATAGATATTTGACCAGAGATATATAATAGTTTTCCAATAATCTTTGTAGCAACATAAGCTCCAACTGGTGCTTTTGGTTCAGGTAATTTTATATTTAAACTTTTTATTTTGTTTTCGATTACGCTCATTTTCTTTTATTTTTTTTTTTTGTTTTATCGTATTCTTTTCTTTTTTCAATTAATATAAGCGCATCTTCCATAGTAAGTTCATTTGGATCTTTTTCTTCTGGGATTGTTGCGTTCAGAGATTTATACTTAATATATGGACCATATTGTCCTTTCATAATTCTAACAGGTTTTTTATCTTCAGGATGTTCTCCTAGATCTTTAATTAATGAAGATGAAATTCTCCCAGGCTTAGCTTCAGCAATTAATGTTATCGCTCGATTAATTCCAATAGAAAATAGATCCTCAACATTTTCAAGTCTTGCAGATTTATTTTCACATTTAAGATATGGACCAAATCTTCCAGAATTTAAAGTTATATCTTGTCCATTATCGGGGTGTTGTCCTAATATTTTAGGAAGAGAACATAGATATTTTGCTTTATCTAAATCAACACTGTCAACATCAATACCTTTAGGTATCGAAACATTTTTGAGATGATCATTCTCATTTTTTTTCTTTCTACCTTTTTTCTTTTTTGTTTCTAATTCTTCTTTTTCTTTTTCATATTGCAAGTAAGGACCAAATCTACCATTCTTTAAATATATATCTTTACCATTTTCATTTTGACCTAGTAATTTAGGTTCCGCTAAATTATATTGAGCTGCAGCTTTAGCTTTAGATAAAGGTCTAGTAAATTTACATTCGGGATAATTTGAACATCCTATAAAGGCCCCGCCTCTGAAACTATTCTTAAGACTTAGTTCCCCATTTGAACATAATTTGCACTTTCGATCTATAGCGTCTTTATCATCCCTTTCAAAAATTAAAGCTCCTAAACTCTCATTTAATAAATCTAAAACTTCTCTTGTTCTCTTTTCTTTAACCTTTCCAACATTTTCATAAAAATCTTTCCAAAAATTATCTAAAACCTTAACCCACTCAATCTTGCCACTAGTGATTTCATCTAGCTGATTTTCTAAGTCTGCAGTAAAATTATAATCTACGTATTTAGAGAATAATTTCTCTAAAAAGGCTGAAATTAGTTTACCTCTGTCAGTTGGATTAAATCTTTTATTAATTAATTCCACATAATTTCTAGTTGATAATACTGAAATAATGCTAGCATAAGTTGAGGGTCTCCCTATGCCTAATTCCTCCATCTTTTTCACTAAACTAGCTTCAGAGTAACGTGGCGGTGGATCTGTAAAGTGCTGCTCATCATGTAACTTAAGTATGCTAATTTCTTCACCAACTTTGACTTCAGGCAAAATATTCTTTGCATCTTCGTCAGTTTCTTGAACTTGATAAACTTTAAGAAATCCATCAAATTTTACTACTGAGCCGCTAGCTCTAAAATTAATTTTATTATCAATTGACGAAATAATTATTGTATTTCTATCAAATTCTGCTGGTGTCATTTGAGATGATAAGGCTCTACTCCAAATTAATTCATAGAGTTTAAATTGATCTGCATTTACATATTTTTTGATGTCAGAGGGTTTTCTACTTATATTAGTTGGTCTAATTGCTTCATGAGCTTCTTGAGCGTTCTTTGCTTTTTTTCCAGTATAACTATTCGGTGCCTCAGGCAAATATTTATCACCATAATCATCAGTAATGAATTTCCTAAAATCTTCAATTGCTTCTTTTGAAATATTAGTTCCATCAGTTCTCATATAAGTAATTAATCCGGTAGTTTCACCTTCAATATCTACTCCTTGATACAGTCGTTGTGCAATTTGCATTGTTCTGGAAGCTCCAAAACCAAATCGTCCTGAAGCAGTTTGCTGTAAGGTAGAAGTGGTAAAAGGGGCTAGGGGATTACGTCTGAATACTTTTGTGTTTACATCTGTAATTTTAAATTTTGTTTTATTGATTACATCAACTGCTTTTTGTATTTCTTCTTTATTTTTGAAAGAAAATTTTTCTATTTTTTCTCCATTAAATAAACTTAATTTTGAAAAAATATTTTTATTATTTTTATTTGTAAAGTCCGATGTAAGAGTCCAATATTCATCTGGTTTAAATAATTCTATTTCCTTTTCTCTTTCGGTAATAAGCTTTAAGGCCACAGATTGAACTCTTCCTGCTGATTTTGATCCAGGCAATTTAGTCCAAAGAATTGGTGAGATATTAAATCCGACAAGATAATCTAACGCTCGTCTAGCTAAGTAAGCTTCGACTAAAGGCAAATGAATTTGTCTAGGATTTTTTATAGCATCGAGTATTGCTTTTTTAGTAATTTCATTAAAGACAACTCTTTCTAAATTTTTATCTTTGAGAAGTTTCTTTTTTTCCAGAACTTCTTTAACATGCCAAGCTATAGCCTCACCTTCACGATCTGGATCTGTTGCTAAAATAATTTTATCTGAGTCTTCAGCAGCATTTGTAATTTCTTTTAAATATTTTTTGGAAAAAGAATCAATTTCCCATTCCATTTGAAATTTATTTTCTGGATCGACAGATCCATTTTTTGAAGGCAAATCTCTTATATGACCATAACTTGCTAAAACTAAATAATCTTTTCCTAAATATTTAT
>CACGGB010000004.1 GCA_902572475.1 uncultured Pelagibacteraceae bacterium
ACACTCACACTTATACAACATCAGAAATTCATAGAATTGCTCGTGTAGCTTTTGATTTGGCAAAAAAAAGAAGAAACAAAGTTACATCTTGTGAAAAATCAAATGTAATGGAAGCAGGCGTGTTATGGAGAGAAGAAGTTCAGGTTATAAAAGATAAAGAATTTAAAAAAGTTGAGCTAAATCACATGTTAGCCGATAATTGTGCCATGCAGCTTTTAAGGTATCCAAAACAGTTCGATGTAATATTAGCTGATAATTTGTTTGGTGATATGCTGTCAGCAATTACAATTTTATAAATGGGTCTTTTTCTTACACCACCCATTGATAGTCTTATTCTTAACATTTTATACCTTTCATTTTAGTTGATTAAGCATTTCATCTGGGATCATCCCGGATGGAATTTTTTTTCCTTGAGACATTTTTTTCATCATGTCTGACATCATTTTGAATTGTTTTAATAGTTTGTTAATTTTTGAAACATCTACACCTGCTCCTTTGGAAATTCTTTTACGTCTTGATCCGCTAATAATTTTTGGATTTTCTCTTTCATTTTTAGTCATTGATAAAATAATTGCTTCATTCTCCACTAACATTTTTTCATCTATATTTGCTTGGTCCATTTTTGCTTTCATTTTATTCACTCCTGGCAACATTGACATAACACCTTCCATTCCACCCATTTTTTTCATTTGCCTTAATTGCGAAAGATATGAGTCCATTGTAAATATCCCTTTTTTTAATTCATCTTCTGTCTCTTTAATTTTTTCTTCACTTAAATCTTGTTGAGCTTTTTCTACTAGAGTTACTACATCGCCCATTCCCAAAATTCTATTAGCTAATCGATCAGGATGAAAAAGTTCAAGATCTGTGATTTTTTCTCCAACACCAATATACTTAATTGGTTTACCAGTCACATGTTTCATGCTTAATGCTGCGCCACCTCGAGCATCACCATCAACTCGTGTAAGAATAATTCCAGAGAGATTTACAGCAGTATCAAATTCTTTTGCAACATTTACAGCTATCTGTCCTGTTAATGAATCGGCTACTAAAATTGTTTCGGCTGGTTTTGTAATATCTTTTATTTGCTTTATCTCAGACATCATTGGTATATCTATCTGGGTTCTTCCTGCAGTATCAAATATTATAACGTCTGAGCCATTGAGGTTAGCTGCATTTATTGCTCTTTTAGTAATGTCGATTGGTTGTTGCTTTTCAATTACAGGCAAACATTGGATACCGTTTGCTTCAGCAAGTAATTTAAGTTGTTCTTGAGCAGCAGGTCTGTAAACGTCTAAACTAACTAACATTACTTTTTTTTTATAACTCTTCTCTATATTTTTAGCTAACTTTGCTGCAGAAGTTGTTTTACCTGAACCTTGTAGTCCAACTAATAAAAGAGAAACTGGTGGAACAGCTTTAAAGTTAAGCTCTTCATTTTTAGAGCCTAAAATATTTACTAGTTCATCGTAAACAACTTTAACTATCATCTGCCCAGCAGATGTTGATTTTATAATTTCTTTACCAATAGCTTTTGGTTTTACATTGGCTATAAATTCTTTAGTTACTGGAAGAGCCACATCAGCCTCTAATAAAGCTAATCTTATCTCTTTTAAGCCAGAGTCAACTTGCTCCTCAGTCAATGAGGGAGCGCTTTTAAGCTTAGAAAAAATATTTTCTAATTTATTTGTTAAATTTTCAAACATTTTTATAACGTCCAACACCTATCGCACTAGTGGGCGAACCTTCGCTGACTAGTGTCGACGCTCTTGATTTCAAGAGCACCGCAAAAACAAGTGTATTTGCGGAAAGTTCGTGGAAACTACAATTTGGGGTTTTAAAAGTCAATGAATAATTATACTAATCAATTATGGCAACGATTAACGCATATAAAATGGATGGATTGGGTAATGATTTCATTATTATCGATAGAAGATCAAGTCCTATCAGCTTGACCAAAGATAAAATTATTGAGTTGGGAAAAAGAAGTAACATTGGTTTTGATCAAATAATTTTTATTGAAAAAGAGAAAGAAAATTCTTTTCCTATAACAATTTTTAATTCTGACGGTGGTGAAGTAAGTGCGTGCGGCAATGGTTCGAGATGTGTTGCCTATTTTTTGAGTAAAAATTTAAATGCTAACCAAATTAAATTAAAAACAAGTAATCGAAGTCTCAATGCTAAAATTGTTGGAAATTTAATGGTAGAGCTTGAAATGGGAAAACCTTTATTTAATTTTGAAGATATTCCGTTATCAAAAAAAGTAAATACTGCTGACGTCTCGCTAGATATCAAAGGTAAAAAGTTTACTGGTGGGTTTTGTCTAAATGTAGGAAACCCCCACATAGTTTTTTTCGTAGATGATTGTTTTGAATACGATTTGAAAGTAATAGGACCTTTAATTGAAAATCATGAATTATTTCCCGAAAAAACAAATGTAACATTTGCTCAAATTTTAGATAAAAGAAATGTTTTAGTTAATGTTTGGGAAAGGGGTGCTGGACTTACTAAAGCATGTGGAACAGCAGCTTGTGCAACAGCTGTTGCTGGAAAAAATAACAAATTAGTAGAAAACGAAGTTGCTATTAAATTTAAAGAGGGGATCTTAAATATAGTTTTAGATGAAAAAAATAATATATTTATGTCTGGTCCAGTTTCAGAAATAAAGAATATAAAAGTAGAAATATAAAATGGGAATTTTTGATAAGTTTAAATCAGGACTTGGAAAAAGTTCATTGAGTCTTACAGACGGCTTTAAAAATATTTTTTCTAAAAAAAAGATTGACTCAGCCGTTCTTGAAGAATTTGAGGAATTAATCATTTCATCTGATGCTGGTGTTGATGTAGCAAAAGAGCTTAGAAAAGATTTTGAAACCTTAAAGGTTGATAAAAGATTAGACAATCACAAAGAAATTTTAAAACTCTTAGCTGATAAATTAGCGATAAATCTCCAAAAGTACGAAAAAGATTTAAGCCTAATGGGAAATGCAAAATCTGCTGTGATTGTAGTATCTGGTGTAAATGGCGTCGGAAAAACAACTAGTATTGGAAAACTTGGAAAATATTTTAAAGATAATAATAGATCCGTAGTTTTTGGAGCTGCCGATACTTTTAGAGCAGCAGCCATAGATCAGCTGCAAGTTTGGGCTGCAAAAGTAAAAGTAGATATAATTAAATCGGAAATTAATAGTGACCCAGCCTCTGTTGCTTTTAAAACTGCTGAATTTGCCAAAAAAAATGAAATTGATGTCGCTTTGATAGATACAGCAGGAAGATTACAAAATAAAAAGAATTTAATGGAAGAATACAAAAAAATTATTAATGTCTTAAAAAAAATTGATGAGTCTTTTCCTAATGAGGTAATTCTTGTTCTTGATGCAACCACAGGGCAAAATGCAATAAATCAAGTTGAGGAATTTAGTAAAATTCATAATCTCACAGGTCTTATAATTACAAAACTTGATAGCACCGCTAAGGGCGGAGTAGTTTTGGCTATTTGCAAAAAATATAATTTACCTATAGTTGCAATTGGAATGGGAGAAAAGGAAGATGACTTACAACCTTTTAATGCTGAATATTTTTCAAAAGCTTTGTTAGGTATTGAAGTCTAAAAATTTTCTCAAAGCATTTATCAGTTGATCATTAAATTCCATCATATGGTCATCATTTTCAGAAAAGTAACTAAACTTGGGTTGATTAGCCTTCTCAAATAATTCTGCTCCCATTTTAAAAGGGACAACATCATCTTTCTTACCGTGCATAACCAAAATAGGAATATTTATATTTTTAATCTTTTTCAGAGAATCGTATCTGTCTTTTATTAACAAATCGATTGGCAAATATGGATAATAAATTTTTGCTGCATCAGCGATCGAAGTAAAAGGTGACTCTAAAACAATGCCTGAAAAGGAATTATCCTGGCCCAATTCTGTAGCAATGCCAGTACCTAATGATTCTCCGTATAAAATTATATTTTTGTTTTCAATTCCATAATTTTTAAGCCACACGACTGATTTTCTGGCATCATTATATAAATTTTCCTCGGTTGGTTTGCCTGGATTACCGCTGAACCCTCTCCATGATATAATAAGAATATTTACATCCAATTTATATAATTCATTAAGCTTATGAACCCTATTAGTTAAATCACCTGCATTACCATGAAAGTATAAAATTGTTTTATGTTTTTTTAAGTCTTTTTCCAAAAACCATGATTTAAGTTTTATATCTTTATCGACCTGAATAAAAACTTCTTTATATTCAAATTGAATTTCGTCTCCCGTGTAGTTATTTTCACTTGGGTGATAAAGTAATTTTCTTTGGTACAAATAAGTGAAAAGTATAATTATGATGTAAGCTAATATAATTGATGATAAAGCTAAATAAAGATACTTCATACTTTTTTTCTAGCGAGATAAACTCCAGTAAAAACCAGTAAGCCACCTAAATAATGAAAACTAAGAAGAGGTTCATCAAAAATTATAATTCCAAAGATAGAGCCATAGACTGCAAATAAATATAAAGTAAATCCAGCAAAGGAGGCACCTACATATTTTTGTAAACGCGTATATAAAGTGAAAGCTATAATACTAGGAGAAATAGCAGCAAATATTATCCAGAACAAAAATGTCTGATTATAGTTCGTCTTAGCAAAGTAAATATTTTCTAAAACAAAAAATGGGAAAAGCGATATAAATCCAAACATTGCAATTAAAGTGAATCGGGCCATTAAACTAAATTTTGATTTCCAATTTAATAAATAAATTGAGTAAAGAGCCCAACCTAAAGCTGCTCCCAAAACCCATATATCGCCTGTTGTAAAATTTAGGCTAATTAAAAAATCTAAATTACCTTTAGATATAATTGTAAAAACACCTGCTATACAAATTAATAAACCCAATATTCTAAAAAAATTAATTTTCTCATTAAAGAATAAAATTGATAAAAAAATTATTATAACTGGTGATGATGTATAGATTATGCCAATATTTGCCATTGTTGTTGTCATGCCTGCTAAGTTTGGAAAAGCTCCACATATACCACAACCCATTGAACCTAAGAAAAAAAGTTTGAAAAACTCTTTATTAAACTCTTTTTTATTTTTCAAAATTTCATTATAAAAAAAAGGAAGTAACATTATAAAAACGGTAAACCACCTCCAAAACGCTAAAGAAATAGGAGGTACTGACTCTACTCCCCCTCTTGCAACAATAGTATTTGTAGCCATAAAAATTGGCTGAATTAACAAAAGTAAATAAGGAGCGTAAGGATTATTTTTTGTCAATGAAGGCTTCATAGAACATCATTACAATTACCATACCCATTAAAATATAAACAGGAAGCACATCAAAAAATCCTATCATCATTGATCTAGTTAATGTTGTGGCTAAACCAATTAAAAAAAGGGTACAGAGCCCAACGCCTATTATTATTGTAATTTTATCCTTCATCTTTACAATTTTTCTCAAGCCAGTTAGCTGTACCTAAAAATCTTAAATCATCAAGTTTATCGCCAACTAACTGAACTCCTAATGGTAAGTCATTTTCTCCTGTAAGTAAAGGTAATGAAATAGTGGGCAAACCAAGATAAGTCCAGATTTTTTGGAAGTCTGCACTTCCAGTAGATTTTAATCCTTTATCAGCAACTCCGCTTGAAGATGGAGTAATAATTCCGTGGTAATCTTCAAAAACTTCTTTATAGGACTCATAACTTTGTTTCATAAAATCTGAAGCATCGCCATATTCTTTTGCTGAATATTTTAATCCTCTAGAGATAGCTTCTCTCATTTCTTTTGAAAGTTTAGTTTTATCTTTTTTATAGTAAACTTGAAAATTATTTGCCATATCAACTTCATGAATGATTTGATGATACTTTGGTATATCTTCAAAGTATGATGGTGTATCAAAAACCTCTATGTTTTTTTTGAAGTTTTTAATTAGAAATTCAAAAGCTTGCTGTGATTTTTTATTTATATTTTTCCAATTTTTCGTTTTATAAAAAATAAACTTTGGATCAAAAACTGGTCCTTTCTCACATTCCTGAATCATGTTGTCAGCAGCGAAATAAATTGTTGAGGTGTCATGTAAATCTTTTCTAATTAATGATTTAGCTAATAATGCAACATCTTTTACACTCTTACCAAATACGCCCATTGTATCTAGTTTATCCGAAACTTTTAAAACACCGTTTCTAGAGATTAATCCATACGAGGGTTTGTATCCAACTACACCACAATATGATGCCGGCCTGATTACTGATCCTCCAGTTTGAGAACCCACAGATAAAGGTGCCATATGAGCTGCAACTGCTGCTGCTGATCCACTTGACGATCCCCCTGGTGTTCTTGAATAATCATGAGGATTTTTTGTTTTAGATGGATGTATATATGCAAGTTCACAAGTAACAGTTTTACCCATGATAATTGCCCCTGAATTTTTTAATAAGTTTACAATTTCCGAGTCTTGTGAATTAGACATTTTTTTTCTAAATACTGTCCCACATTCAGTTGGCATATCATACGTACCTATAATATCCTTAATTGCAACTGGCATTCCGTGCAATGGTCCCAAGGGTTTTCCAGATTTTCTATAAGTGTCAGCTTCTTCAGCTTTTTCTAATAAAAGTTTTTTGTCTAAAAATTGCCAAGCCTGTACATCTTTTTCAAATTTTTTAATTCTATCTAAATAAGCTTTGCAAAGATCTAAAGAAGAAATTTCACCAGAATGAAGTTTTTTTGATAAATCGTAAGCACTTAAAGATGTAACGTCTATCATTTAAATTGTTAATTAGCGAATAATGTATCTGGCAACCAAAGAGCTATTCCTGGAAATAGATACATTAAAAACATGGCAAATATAACAATACCTAGGAAAGGCATAATGCCTCTAAATATTTCCATTAACTCTACATTTTTAGATTGGACACCTTTTAAATAGTAGGCGGACATTGCCATCGGCGGTGTTAAAAATGAAGTTTGTAAATTCAAAGCGATAAGCATTGCGAAAAAATAAGGATTTACCTCGAAGAAAGCTACTAAAGGTAAAAATATTGGAACAAATATAATTAAAATTTCCGTCCACTCAAGTGGCCAACCTAATAAGAAAATAATTATTTGTGTAATTACTAAGAATTGCCATGGTTGTAAATTCATTGATTTAAAGAAATGCTCAAAAACTTCATGGCCACCTAAGTAAGAAAAAACAGATGCGAAAGTCCAAGAGCCAATGAATAACCACATTATCATTGCAGTTGTCTTTGCTGTTAGAAATACAGACTCTTTAAAATTTTTCCATTTTAAAGTCTTGTAAAAATAAGAAAGCACTAATGCACCAAAGGCTCCTACTGCTGCAGCCTCTGCAGGTGTAGCAAGTCCTCCTAAAATAGTTCCTAATACTAATATTATTAATGAGAAAAGTGGTAAGAACGAAACCATTACCTCTTTTAAAATTTCAGATCTTGGCGGAATATCCTCTTTTGGAGGTTTAGGCGCTATTGATGGATTAAAATAAGCAAGTGTAACTGCGTACATTATATAAAGACCAGCTAATAATAATCCTGGGAAAATTGCTGCTGCAAACAATCTTAAAGGTGAAAGCTGAGCAATAACTGAGTAAACAATTAACATGATACTTGGAGGAATCAAAATTCCTAAACATCCACCAGAACAAATTACTCCTGAGGCAAATTTTTTATCATATCCTGCCCTTATCATTGCAGGCCATGCAAGTAATCCCATTAGTGTAACAACAGCACCAATAATTCCTGTCGCTGTTGAAAATAAAGCGCAAGTTACAAGCGCGGCAACAGCCATAGAAGCTGGTAATCTATGAGATGCTAGTCTGATCGCAAAAAACAATCTAGAAACTATTCCGGCTCTCTCAACTAAGTAGCCCATAAATAAAAAGAGTGGGACGGCGGTTAAAACAGTATTATCCATCACTGTATAAGTGTTCTGAACAAATAATTGGAAAATTCTATTATCAAAAAGATGTTCCATTCTAGTGGGATCAAAATAAGCGTAGTAACCAAAACCAACTCCCATCGCCATTAAAGTAAATGCGATAGGAAAACCTAGCAGTACAGCAAATAAGAAAATTGACATCATTAAAATTGCTATTTCTGGATTGGTTAAACTAAATAACATCTTTTTGATCCTCGTCTTGTGAAGTTCGCATTAACATTTTTTCTGTCTCCTCTGCTACTACCAGTCGAGCAGGCCAGTGACCGGTTTGAATACAAATAATTGCTCTACAAACTTCGCTGATACCCTGGATAACCAATAAAATTCCTGCTGCAGGTATCAAAGATTTAGCCATATAAATTTGTATTTGTGCTGGACTGTTCCAGCTTGTTTCTTTTATCTTCCATGCAAGCGAAGCATATTCATAACCATAAAAAGCTAAAGCAAGAACTCCAGGAAAGAAAAAAATAAAATATAAAATTAAATCTATGTAACCTTGTGTTCTTGGTTTAAAAAGTCTGTAAATTACATCACCTCTTACATGAGCTTCTGTAGATAAAGTGTATGCGCCTGCCATCATAAAAATTGCGCCATACATTTGTAAACTAAAATCGAAATTCCATAAGGTAGGAGCATTGAAAGCATATGCCATAACTACTTCATAACAAGTTCCTCCCATTAAAATTACGATACACCATGAAAATGCCTTTCCTACGGAAGTACTTAAAGTATCTGCAAAATGAATAAATCCTCTCATGAAATTTTAAACTATTCTAATTTTTTTATAATTTCCATAAAAAAAGGGGGCGCAAATACGCCCCCTTTTATGTTTAAAATATAATTAAATTTTAACTTTTGCTATTGAACCGAACTCATTCTCGTAAGCCAACTTGTAATTAGGTTGGTTCATGAGTAAGTATTTCATAACTCTCTTAGCATAAGCTTTTTGTGAGTCTACAATCTTTTTAAAGAATGGATCTTTCTTATTGAAATCACCAATTACTTTATCCCAACCTTTTAGTTGTTGAGCTAAGATCGCATCTGAAGTTTGATACACATTAACTTTGTGCTGGTTCATCAATTTAGATAAGTCAGCAGAGTATCTTACTAATGCTTTAAAGTAGTTATCACTGTTCGCAGCATAAGCAGCATTTTTTAGAATTGCCTGATGTTTAGGCGATAATCCATTAAATGTCTTCTTATTAACCGGGATTTCAAACATCTCTTGTGATTGGTGGAAGCTTCCTAAGTGATAATGCTTAGAAACGTCTTGCATACCAAATTGAGAGTCTGATGTTGGGTTGTTAAACTCAGCAGCTTCAATCAAACCTGTCTTCATTGCAGGCTGAATTTCACCACCTGGTAATTGTCTTACAACCATTCCCATTGCTGTTAATACGTTAGTAGCTAGTCCTACTGTTCTGTACTTCATACCTTTTACATCAGATACTTTTGTTACGTTCTTTTTGAACCATCCAAAAGGCTGTGCAGGCATTGGCATATGGAAGAAACCAATATAATCGAAACCAACTTTTGCAAGTGTTTCATCATATAGTTTTCTACCTCCACCATACTCTATCCATCCCATAATTTCTTGAGATGACATTCCGTATGACGGACCAGTACCGAATAGAGAAGCTGCTGGATTTTTTCCATACCAGTAAGCTGTTACCCAGTGTCCCATATCAAGTACACCTGAACTTACTGCTTGTCCAATTTCCGAAGTCTTAACTACAGCTCCAACTGGCTGAAGATCAATTTTTAATTCACCTCCAGACATGTCGCCTACCATTTTTGCGTAGTCGCCAGCCATTTCAAAGAAAATGTTAGCGCCTGACGGCCAAGCCGCTTGCATCTTTAAAGTTTGAGGAGCACCAAATGCAACGTTAGGCATTGCAACTGTTGCTGCCGCTGCAGCACCTGTAGCTGCTGCTGCTTTAAAGAACTTACGTCTTGATGGAGTTTTTACTCCTTTTTTTATTTTTGACATATGTCCTCCGTTAGTTAATTAACGGAAATATTTAAGCACAATCTCAAATCAGAGTCTCGATATATTTTAGAATAATTTTAAAGTAAAATAATAGATTCAATCTACAGGTGTACTAATTAACTTGATCTTGTGGTTTCTTTCCAGAAAAGAAGTCTTCTAAATTTTTCGTAGCTCTAAACGCCATGTCCCACCTAGTCCTTTTTGTTGCGCTTCCTAAATGTGGAAGTAAGAAAATATTTTTTAATTTTAAATACTCTGGATGAATTTTAGGCTCACCATTATAAACGTCCAGACCGTAAGCAAAAACTTTTCCGTTTTTTAATGCTTCAATCATAGCATCATCGTCTACTATATCTCCTCTTGCTGCGTTACCTACCACAGTATTTTCCTCTAAGTAGCTTAGAGTTTCTTTGTTCACAAGTTTTGTTGTCTCGGGTGTAGCTGGACAGTTTATTGACAAAAATTCACTTTGTTTAAAAAGGCTTTTTAAATCTTTATGATAAATTGCACCATCCTCAAGTTCTGGTGAAAGTTTAGATCTATTATGATAATGAATTTCCATATTAAAAGCCTTAGCTCTTTTAGCGACTGCTCTGCCTATTCTACCCATTCCTAATATTCCTAGTTTTTTATTCGACATTTGCTTACCTAACAAGAAATCCCAGGACCATTTCCAGCTTTGAGTTTCAGCTGCTATTCTTCCTTCATAAGCTTTTCTAGAGGCACCTAGTAAAAGTAAAATCTGAATATCTGCTGTAGCATCTGTTAGTACATCAGGTGTATTCGTTACGGTAATTCCTTTTTCTTTTGCAGCTTTTATATCTATATTTCCAAAACCAACTGCACCGTTAGCAATAATTTTTATAGAACTAGAAAGTTTAGAGATAGTGTCAGCATTAATAGGATCAGAAACAGAACTTAATATCCCGTCAAAATTTTTTGAGCCATCTATTATTTCTTGAGGTTTGTAAATCTTATCATCTTTATTTAAAGTAACTTCAAATAATTCTTTAAGTTTCTCCTCGTTTTCTTTGAGAAGTCTTCTTGTAACGAAAATCTTTTTTTTCATTTTAATAATTATTTAACTTATATGGCTTAGGGCCTCCGGTAAACCAATCAAGCAACTCTACGGTATGGATAATTGGTATTCGAGTGCCAGCCGAAATTTGTGTCATACAACCAATATTACCTGTTGAAATAAAATCAGGTGAAATTTTTTCTATGTTATTTACCTTATTCTTTAAAAGTGATTTAGCCATCTTTTGATGTAAAATATTATAAGTGCCCGCGGAGCCACAACACAAATGTCCTTCTGGAATATCTAGTACTTCATTGCCAGTTTTTGATATTAAATCTTTTGGTTGATTGTGAACTTTTTGTCCGTGTTGCATCGAACATGCTGAATGATAAGCTATTCTATATTTTTTTTCTGAGTTTAAATTGATATTTAATTTTAAATTTTCGTCGAGGTATTCGGTAATATCTTTAGTTAATTCTGAAACTTTTTTTGCTTTCTTTTTCAAGTCTTTATCGTTTTTAAAAATGTGACCATAGTCTTTCAATGTTGTCCCACAACCGGATGTATTACTTATTATCGCATCCAATCCATTTTCAAGATACTCTTTGTGCCAGCTCTCAATATTATTTTTAAATGACTCGTGTGCTAGTTTTTGTTTTCCCAAATGATGGTTTAAAGAACCACAACAATTAATATCTGGCATCACTACGACTTCGACATTGTGTCTATTTAAAAGTCTTATAGTAGCCTCGTTTATTTCAGGAGAAATAACTCTTTGCACACATCCAGTTAATAAAGCCACTCTTGAAACCTTCTTACCTTTTTTAACCGCGTAAACTTTTTGATCTTTTAATTTTTTTCCTGGGATTTTATCTGGCATTAAATTTAATGCGTTTCTAATAAATTTTGGAAATAAAAAACTAAATGGTTTAATTAGTTTAGATGATAAAGCCATTAACAAAAATATTTTTGGTCTGGGTAATACAAAAGAAAGTATATTTCTAAATACTCTATCTAAAAAAGGCCTCTTATAAGTTTCTTCAACATAATTCCTGCCATGGTCAATTAAATGCATATAGTTCACTCCTGAAGGGCAAGTCGTCATACATGAGTAACAGGATAAACAGCTATCTATGTGTTTTGCTATTTCTTTTGTGGCAGGTTTTTTATTCTCTAACATATCTTTTATAAGATATATTCTTCCTCTTGGTCCTTCTAACTCCTCTCCATTTACTTGATAAGTAGGGCAAGTAGCATTGCACATTCCGCAGTGAACGCATTTCCTTATAATTGTTTCACTCGTTTTATTATCTTTGTCTTGAAGTTGTTTATCTGTAAATGATGTTTGCATTTAAATTCCTGTGTACATTTTCCCTGGATTAAAAATTCTTTTTGGATCAAAACTCCTTTTAATTTTTTCACTTATTTTATACTTAATTGGATCTATTGTAAAAATATCAGCAGAGGCCTTTAGATCGTCCTCTATTTTAATCAAAGTAATATATCCTTGGTGTTTTTTTACAATATCTTTAATATCACTTAGTATTTTAGCGTTTAATGTTTCAAATACTGCCCAGATTAGGCTCCCTCCCCAATCAACAAAATATTTTATATCGTAACTTTTAAGTTTTTGAATAACCTGTAAGGTTTCGCTAACTGGAAGTACTATCCTTAATAAATTACTCTTTAAACTTTTAAAAACCTCCAAATTTTTTGTCCTGCTCCAAAAGATATTACTTTGTTCATTGTCTAAAATAGAAAGCTCTTGATCTAAAAGACCTAATTCTTTAGACAATCTGTTTGCTCTTTGATCCACGGAATTTGTTGGACCTTCAATTCTTATAGCGGTTAAACCTCCATCGTGCGTAAGATCATTCAGTACAAAATCTTTTCCAAAATAGTCTGGATAAAAAACTCCACCGGATGGATCTGTAGAAGATGACAATGCTTTTCCAAGAAAGTCTAGTGCTTTTTTAAGATGAGGGTTCTTTATAATTAAAGTTTTACTTGTTTCTGGTTTTGGTAAAACTTTTATTGAAAGCTCAGTTAATATCGTGAGTGTTCCAAAAGATCCTGATATTAACTTGCTTAAATCATAACCGGTAACATTCTTAACTACTGTTCCCCCAGATTTAATAGTTTCACCTTTTCCATTAATCCCTTGAAAACCAAGTATATGATCTCGAACACTTCCAACTTTAAATCTTCGTGATCCAGCAAAGTTACATGAAACGACTCCACCGATCGTACCGCTGTTACTTTCTCCAGAAAATAAGTAACCAAAATCATTAGGTTCAAAAGCTAATTGCTGATTATTTTTATTTAGCTCCTCCATTATTTCTTTCAAAGGTGTGGCAGCTTTAACTTTGATATAGAGCTCTTCAGGTTTGTAATCAATTATACCTTTATAATCAGATAGATCTAAAGTTTTTTCGGACTGAAAGTTTCTTCCGATTTTGTTTTTTGACTTTAAGCCATTTATTTCTAAAGGAATATTTTTGTTATAACAATGTTTGACAATCTCAACTATTTCTTCTCTAGAAGATGGTTTGAAAATATTTTGATTAAAATCTAGGGATGTCTGGGAATTTTGTTTTTCCTCCATGGACATGAACTCTTCCTTCCTCAGCACATTTTCTAAGTATTGGATAAACCTTGCCTGGATTTAATAATGAGTTTGGATCTAAAGCAACTTTAATTGTTAATTGTTGTTGTATATCTTTATCGTTGAATGCTTCGCACATTAACTCTCTTTTCTCGATACCAACTCCATGCTCACCTGTAAGAGCTCCACCAACTTTTACACAATACTTTAAGATATCGGCGCCAAACTCCTCACATTTTCTTAAAGATTCTTTATCATTCGCATCAAACATAATTAAAGGGTGAAGGTTTCCATCTCCTGCGTGAAATGCATTGGCAACTGGCAAATTATATTTTTTAGAAAGTCTTGAGATTTCATTCAAAACCTCAGCAAGTTTTCCTCTAGGAATTGAACCATCCATGCACATGTAATCAGGCGCTAAAACTCCACAAGCTGGGAAAGCTGCTTTTCTACCAGCCCAAAATTTTAATCTCTCTTCATTTGATTTACTGATTTTTAAACTTGATGAATTATTTTTTTCAGCAATTTCTTTTGTCTTTTGAATGTAAGCTTCAACTTCATGTTCTGTTCCATCAAATTCTACAATCATCATTGCTTCTGCATCAGTTGGATAACCTGCTTTGGAATAATCGTTGGTTGCTTTTGTTAAAGCTTTATCCATAATTTCCATCCCAGCCGGTATACATCCTTCCGCAATTATTTCAGCCACACAATTTCCTGCATCTTCGATTGAAGGAAAACCCACTAAAGCTGCTTTAACAACTTCAGGTGACTTTAAAATTTTTACAGTAACCTCCGTGATAACACCTAGTAAACCCTCAGAGCCAGTCATCAAGCCTAGGAAATCATATCCCTCGGCGTCCATGGTTTTACCACCAAATTTAGTTACAGTTCCATCCATTAGAACTACTTGAATACCCAAAAGGTTATTTGTAGTAGCTCCATATTTGAGAGAGTGAACTCCGCCAGAATTTTCAGCTACGTTCCCACCTATGGAACATGCAATTTGACTTGATGGATCTGGAGCATAATAAAAACCTTTGTCTTGAACAGCATGAGTAATTGCTAAATTTGTTACGCAAGGTTGAGTAACTACACATCTATTTTCATAATCAATTTCAATTATTTTATTAAATTTTCCCATTGCCATTAAAACACAATCTTCTAAAGGCATCGAACCACCAGATAAGCCTGTTCCTGCTCCTCTTGGAACTACTTTAACTTTATTCTCATTACAATATTTTAAAATTTGACTAACTTCTTCAACTGTCTCAGGCATGACTACTAAAAGAGGCATTTGCCTGTAAGCCGTTAAACCGTCAGTTTCGAAAGGTCTTAACTCATCAGGATTAGAAAGAACATTTTTAGAATTTATAATTCCACGAAGATCCGTCGCAATTTTATCTTTTTTAGACATAATTACGTTATCAACTTTAGGCATTTGTAAATTACTCATAATCAGTCCTACTTAAGCATTTTTGAGATTTTTTCTAGTGCTTTTTGAATGTTATCCCTTGATGCAGCAAAGCTAAAACGAACATAATCTGTTGATGTTTTACCGAAAGCAGTCCCAGGTACAATTGCGACACCAGCTTCATGCATGCATTTTTTCGAAAATTCGCTTCCACTCATTCCTGTACCCTTCACATTTGGAAAAGCATAAAATGCTCCTCCAGGCATACTACATTCTACACCGGGTAAATCATTTAATCCTTTATGAATTAATTTTCTTCTTTGATCAAATTTTTCCATCATATGATGAATAGAGTCATCGGGTCCGTCTAGCGCTGCTATACCTGCAAACTGAGATGGTGCATTTACACATGAAAAACTATTAATTGCTAATTTTGTAACGTGAGGAATTAAATTTTCTGGCCATACGCTCCAACCCATTCTCCAGCCAGTCATAGAGTAAGCTTTACTCCATCCATCTAGAACTATTAACCTATCTTGTAAATCAGGATAATTAAAAAAAGTTGGCATTTCTTTTCCATCAAAAATTTGTCTACTGTAAATTTCATCGCTAAGAATAGTTACATGAGGATGTTTTTTTAAACCTTCAGCAAGAAAATCTATCGCGGGTTTTTCAACAAAACTTCCAGTTGGATTGTTTGGATTTATTAGAATAACAAGACGGGTTTTATCTGTTATCAAAGATAGAATTTTTTCCGGATCAAATTTTAGATCTTTTTCCTTTGTTAAATCATAAGGAACTGGTTTAGCTCCTGTATAATTAATCATAGACTCATAAATTGGAAATCCTGGAGTTGGATGGACTATCTCTGCACCGGGCTCTCCAATCATTTGTATTGCAAAGTACATGGTAGGTTTTCCACCTGGCATAATCATAATTCTTTCAGGGCTAATTTCTTTTTTATATAATTTTTTTATTTTTCTAGAAACAGCTTGTCTACATTCAGCAATCCCATTAGCTAAGACATATCCATGATGTCCATCATCAATGGCTTTTTTTGCTGCTTCCATTATATGTTTAGGTGTCATAAAATCTGGTTGACCTAAACCTAAATGAATCATTTCTTTACCTTGCGCTTCAAGTTTCTTAGCTTCAGCTAAAACACTAAAAGCTGTCTCAGTTCCAAGCCTGTCTAAATTTTTTGCTAATTTCATATTTTTAACCTAATATTTATTAGTACTTTTGAAAACTAGTTTTTTTGCATCACCTATATGCAATATTTGTTTTATTTAGCTCTTTTATGCTTTTGCATCCTAGTAAAATCATATCTCTTCTGATTTCATCTCTCATTCTTTGAAGAATTTGTTCCACTCCTTTTTGACCTCCAGCTCCAAGTGCAAAAAGAAATCCCTTTCCAAAACTACAAGCAGTTGCTCCCAGAGAGAGCGCTTTTAAAATGTGCGTTCCTCTCCTAATACCACCGTCTAAGATGATTTCTAATTTTCCCCCAACCGCATCTGCAATCGCAGGAAGTTGATCAAAAGGAGATCTCGAACCATCAAGTTGTCGACCTCCATGATTTGAAAGCATAATAGCAGATGCTCCAATTTCTAATGCTCTCTTTGCGTCTTCCACTGACATAACTCCTTTCAAAGCAAATGGCCCATTCCATTTTTTTATAACGTACTCTGCATCTTTCCAACTCATTGCAGGATCATATTGTTCATTGATATAATCCATAACACCCTTAGCAATACTTGATCCTTTTTTTGTCCAATGAGAAACATTTGCTAGTTGAAATTTTTCGTGTGTTAAATAATTAAAAGCCCATTTAGGGTGTGTTGCAAAACTTAAAAGACTTTTAAAAGTAAGTTTAGGGGGAGTCGTAAATCCCCATCTATGATCTCTTTCCCTATTACCAGCTACTACTGTATCAACTGTAAGACACATTGCTTTAAAT
Organism: uncultured Pelagibacteraceae bacterium; assembly: GCA_902572475.1. Lineage (GTDB taxonomy): Bacteria > Pseudomonadota > Alphaproteobacteria > Pelagibacterales > Pelagibacteraceae > Pelagilacustribacter. The sequence goes on from CACGGB010000004.1 coordinate 16,949, forward strand.
CCAGAACTTTTACATCTATCGATAAGATTATCGGTAAGTCCTTGATCTTTATGTATATATAGTTGGAACATTTTTGGTCCACTAGAAACATTTGCTATTTCCTCAATCGATGACGTAGCCATTGTTGACATACTATAAAAAGTTCCAAACTTTTCTGCAGCTCTTGCAGAGGCCTTGTCTCCATCATGATGATAAAGTCTTTGCATCGCAGTCGGAGCTAAAAAAAGTGGTATATCTATTTTTTGTCCAAAAACAGTTGTAGACAAATCAGGTTCTCCAACACTTGCTAAAATGTTTGGAACTAAATCGCATTTTAAAAATGACTCTGTATTTCTTTTTAAAGTTGTTTCGTCATCTGCTCCCCCATCAATATAATGAAATATAGGAGCTGGTAAGTTTTTTTGCGCTAATTTTCTAAAATCTTCAAAATTATAACAATCGTTTAAGTTCATTGTTATTAGAAATTTTTAGAAAAAGTTATTTGCTGATTGTCTGTTCCAGGGTTTGTTTCACCCCAGTCATTGTTTGATATATGGCTATAACTGAAACCTAGTTTAGAATCTTCAAAAATATCAATACCTACTTTTATTTCACTTTTGAATTCTAAAAGACTACCGAGATCTTTTCCGTCACCCTTTTCATATAAACCAGGCGTAAAACTAGGTAAAATTTTCAATGGACCTAGAGAGTATTGACCTTCAATACCAGTGTAAACATACATGGAATTATTACCAGTTATAAAAGCTCCAGTAACTGGTTTAAATTTACCTAGGATTGTATCTCTAAATAGATCAGGGTTTTTATGTTCAACACCAAACAAAGTTGTTTTATCATCACCTTCCTTGTCAATTACGTCGAAGGTTCCAGTATAAAAGGAAATATCTTTATTCCCTTCATTAGCAAAAGCTGATGAGAAAATAAAAAGAAATAAAAATATTTTAAAATAAATGAATTTCATCTTTTAAAAAAATACAACTAAATAGCTAATATGTACAGTTTTCAATTTAAACTTTTTTTGAGCGTTTTTTTATTAAGAAAACAATGATAAATCCACCAGTAATCAAAACAAAGTAAGGGAAAAACCAAAGAAAGAAATTTTCTAAATTGAATTTAGGCTTATATAATATCCAATCTCCATATTTTTCTGATAAAAAATGGTAAATTTCCTCTTCTGTTTTTTCTTGGCCAATTAAGTCTTTTACCACCATTTTCAGTGTTTGTGCAAAATCGGAATTTGAGTCAGCTACAGATTGCCCTTGACAAACTAAACAACGTAAATTTTTATAAATTTTATTTTCATCCACAATTTGATTAGCAGCAAAACAAAAATTTATAGAAAGGAAAAAAATTATTGAAAATAATTTCAGTTTCATAATTAGTTTATAATTCCTTTAATCTCATTAAAATCTTTATTATTAAGAGGTCCAATATATTTTCTAATTATAGTAAAATCTTTATTAATTAGAATACTTTCTGGAATACCATAAATGCCAAAAATAATAGACTGTTTTCCCAATTCATCTTTGGCAAGAAAATCATAAGGGTTACCTAAAGTCTCTAAAAATTTTGAAGCATTTGCCTTTTTATCTTTAAAATTTATACCTAATATCTTTAAGTTTTTTTCTTTTGATAATTTTATCAACACAGGATGTTCTACTCTACAAGGTGCACACCAGGACGCCCAAAAATTTATTAAAGTAAAATTATTTTCTTTAAAATCGTTATTGATAAATACTTTATTGTCATAAAAACTCTTTAATTGAAAATTTGTAAGCTTATTACCTAATAAATACTTGGTATCATAATTTGAGCTTTTATTTAATGAGATGAAAAAAACCCCAAGGATAAAAACTAAAAGTAAAATAATAAAAAATTTAATTGTGTTTTGCATTTCTAAATAAGCTTAATAATCCTCCGAAAGATAGCATTATCACTGATATCCATATCCAAATCATAAGAGGTTTTTTTTGAAATTTAATATTATAATATTCAGATCGATCAATGTTGCTCATGGTTAAGTAATAATCTCTGAAAAAATTTGTTTGAATAGATGCTTCATAAGTTAATGTTTGAGGATTATCGTATATTCTTATTTCGGGATTTAGCATCCTTTTCTCTTTAGTTTTAGTGTCACTCACACTAATTTTGCCAACAACTGCTTTGTAATTGACCTGCTGAAATAATTCCAAATCTTGAAAAACAAAATTATAGTTATCAATTTGAATAGTTTCACCTAACTTTAAATTGAAATCCTTTTCTTCAGAAAAATTATGGTTTAGTCCAATAAAAAAAATTAGAAAACCAAAGGATATATGAGAAATAATTCTTGGAAAATTAATCAAGGGTTTTTTAAAAATATCAAAAAACGATGACATAATCAAAAATAAGGATGATATAATTACAAGATTAGAAATAATACTGTAACTTCTAAAAAGATTGATAATCACAAAATTTAAAAAAATTGCTCCACATAGTATAAAAAATGATAATTTTAAATTAGAAAATTTATTTTTAATCCACTTGGTTTGGGGTCCAATAGCCATAAAAATTAAAAATATTATTACTATAGGTATGATTACAGCATTATAGAAAGGCGGACCCACAGAAATTTTATAATTTGTGAGCACATCTGTAAAAATTGGATATAGAGTCCCTAATAAAACTGTTAATAGGTAAAACATCATAAACCAATTATTTATCAAAATAAAAGTTTCTCTACTATTTGAATTAATTTCAGCATTAATCGGCTTATATTTTTTAAATAAAAAATAAATTGAAGTTAAAATCATTAAGCTTAAAAATATAAGAATAAAGATACCTCTGGAGGGATCATTTGCAAAAGTGTGAACTGAATTCAATATTCCAGATCGTACTAAAAAGGTGCCAGTAACACTTAAAATAAAAGTTAATAAGCAAAGTATTATTGTCCAAAAATAAAGTAAGTTTCTCTTTTCTAGGACTAGTAAGGAATGCATAAGAGCTGTCATTGCAAACCAAGGTAACAGCGAAGCATTTTCTACTGGGTCCCAAAACCAAAATCCTCCCCAACCCAATTCATAGTATGCCCAAATAGAGCCTATTAAAATCCCTAGTGTTTGAAAAGCCCAAGAAATTAAAACCCAGCTTTTAATCGAAATAGCAAAAAATTTATTTGAATAGTTGGTAATAAGTGAGGCCATCGCTGCTGAGAAATAAATAGAAGAACCTACAAAACCTACATAAAGTAGCGGGGGATGGATCGCCAAAGCGGGATCCTGTAGAATTGGATTTAATCCTAACCCTTCGTTTGGTATTGGATCGATCTTACTAAATGGATTTGAATTAAATATTATAAAAAATAAAAAACCTAAAATTAAAAAATTCTGAATTATCAAAGTGTAAAGTCTAAAATCTTTAGGATGTTTTTTATTGAAGATCAAAAATAAAAATGAAAAAAAAGTAAGAATTATTACCCATAGTAACAAGCTACCTTCATGGTTTCCCCATGTACCAGAAATTTTGTAAAAAATTGGCTTTAAAGAATGTGAATTTTGGTAGACAGTGATTAAAGAAAAATCAGATACCAGAAAAGCTGATACAAGCGTAAAAAAACAAATTAAAATTGCTGTACATTGAAGAAGGCCTATTTGGAAGATTTTTTTAAAAATTATATTGTCAGATATTTTTAAGCAATTAAAAGAATAGTTAATAATTAAACAACTAAAGAAGATATTTAAAAATAATAATAAATTTCCAATATTACTTAACATCTTCTTTCATCATATTTTTTAATTCTGGAGGCATATAATTCTCATCATGCTTCGCTAAAATCCTGTCAGCGATAAAAAACTTCTTATCTTGTAATTTACCCTCAGCCACAACCCCTTTGCCTTCAGCAAACAAATTTGGAATAGTTCCTTTGAAGCTCACTTTAATTTCGTTTTTGAAGTCAGTTATTATAAATCTTATTTCTTGATCTTTTATCTTTAAAGTGTTTTTTTTTACCATACCGCCAACTCTTATTCTTTTATTGAAATCAATATCCTGGTTTATTTTAATGTCAGTAGGTGAGTTGAAGTAGAGTAAATTTTTGTTTAAAGCACTTAAAATTAAAATAACCCCAATTACAGAGATTGATAAAAATACTACCAAAAGAGATGCTCTTTTTTTTACTTTTTTTGGAAGCATTAAATGCTTTAAATTGTTTTATTATAAGATGATAAAACTTTTGAAGCAATTTTAGAATTTTCTAAAACTGTTTTTTTCTGTTCAATAGAAAGCTCTTCGATTTCTTTTGCAAATTCCTTTTCGTACTTCTTCAATGTTTTTCTAGTTTTGTAGTAAAATATTCCACATGCAAGAAAAGTAATCAAAAAAGATGACCAGACGAATATGCCATAGCCGTTCATTGAAATAAACTCGTTAATCATATCTTTTTAAATTTTTTTTCTTAATTCTAATGATTTCTGTCTTATATTTCATCAGAAAAATTAGCGCACAGTACAAAATTAACACTAAAAACATAAGCAATAAGGGTGTTAGCATTGATGAATGTATAGTACTTGATCCTGAAATTTTAATACTAGCAGGCTGGTGAAGTGTGCTCCACCATTCAACAGAATACTTTATTATTGGAATGTTTATCAAACCAACTGCAGCAATAAGGCTAGAAATTTTATTAGCTCTATCTTCTTCAGAGATTAGTTTTTGAATAGCTATAAACATTACATAAAAAAGAGCAAGGATAGACATTGAGGTGATTCTAGCATCCCAGACCCAAAAAGTACCCCAAGTAGGCTGCCCCCAAATAGATCCGGTTACTATTGCAATACAAGTGAACATCAAACCTATTGGAGCTATACTTTTTGTAATTAATGTTAAATATTTAATTTTGAAAATAAAATTTACAATTGACATAAAAGCTATACATGTAAAAGAAGCTAGACCTATCCAAGCAGCTGGAACGTGTACGTACATAATTCTCACACTATCTCCTTGTAGATAGTCAGGCGGTGATAAAATTAATGCAAATGAAAGAGCCGCTAAAAGTAAAACAAAAAATATAGAATTTATAAAATTTGTCAGTCTTTCAATCCAAATAAAGATATTGCTGTTATTTATAAAATTAAACATCTGACTTAACTACTATAATAATATTTTTTTGTGAAGTTCTATTATGAGCCCAATTGAGAACTGGAGGGAGTAATGTAATAAGATTGTTCCCAATTAGGCTAAAACACTAAAAAATTAAATAATTTCTATGTCTTAGATTTGAATAAATATTGTTTTATTTTAGGCGATTGCCAATTAGTTTGATATTTTGAAGTAACTTGCGCCTTTTTTACCCGAAAAGATTTCTTCTATAAGAGGGTGTTTAACTGGCTCCTTAGATTTATCTAATAACAAATTTTGTTCAGATACATAAGCTTCATAAGTCACGTCATTACTTTCAGCCAGTAGATGATAAAACGGCTGGTCTTTTCTAGGTCTAACCTCTTTTGGTATTGACTGATACCATTCCTCAGAATTGTTAAATTCAAAATCCACGTCGTAGATGACACCCCTAAAATCAAAATGACGATGTTTAACAACTTCACCAATTGAAAACTTTGCACTATTACTTGTTGCCATATCTTATAGTTAATAATTTTTTTGTTAAAATCAATATCTAATTTGTTAAAATTTTATAATATGTTAGTCTATATTTTGTGAATAAGTCATTTTTAAAATTCATCACAGACTTTGGACCTTTATTAATTTTTTTTATTATTTATTACAAAAGTGGCAATAATTTAATTGTTGCGATACCGCCATTAATAATTGCAACTATTTTAGCAGTTGCAATTATGTATTTTGCTGAAAAAAAAATACCCTATGTTCCATTAACTGGAGGCGTTATAATCACTCTTTTTGGAGGTCTAACTTTATATTTTAATAATCCTGTATTTATTTATATGAAGCCTACAATAGTAAACATTATATTTGCCGGTGTGTTAATTATAAGCAAAATCTTTTTTCAAAAAAATTTTCTTAAATTATTTTTACAAACTGCATTTCAGTTAAACGAGATGGGCTGGGATAAATTAAATTTTAGATGGGCATATTTTTTTATTTTTCTGGCTATTCTAAATGAAATAGTATGGCGAACACAGCCTGAAACAACTTGGGTAAATTTTAAAGTATGGGGAATATTACCAATTACTTTTATATTCACTGCTTCACAAATACCCTTGATTAACAAATATAAGATATGAAAAATTTAAGACTTGTAATTAATAATGATAAAAAGGGAGTCGAAAAAGAAAAATTTTTTATTAAAAAAGAACTTCAGTGTATATTAAATCTTTACGCTAAAATGGTTTCTAATGGTTCATGGAAAGATTATTCCTTTTCCTCTGGTTCTAGAGAGGTATCATTTGAAGTCTACCAGAGAAATTCGGACAAGCCATTTCTTAGGATAACTAAAAATCTAAAACCTACTTATTTAAATGAGAAATTTTTAATTAAAGATAGAAATGGAAATATTTTAAAAAAATCAGAAAATTTAAATTCACTGATTAATAAAACTAGCTGGAATAAACTTAGATTAATTAAATGATTATCTTCTTTGACCAAAAAGTCTTAGAAGCATAATGAAAAGATTTATGAAATCTAGGTAAAGTGTTAAAGCTCCCATAACAGCTTTCTTGCCCATTAGTTCGCCGCTATCACTAACCATATACATATTTTTAATTTTTTGGGTATCATAAGCTGTTAAACCGACAAATACTAAGACACCAATAATCGAGATAACAAAATACATCATTGAAGATTTCATAAAAATATTTACCAAGGATGCAATTATTATTCCAAATAAACCCATCATAAGGAAAGAACCAAGTTTTGTAAGATCTCGTTTGGTTGTATAACCATAAATACTCATAGCTCCAAAAGTACCGGCTGTAATAAAGAAAACTCTTGTTATGCTAGCACCAGTATATATTAAAAATATTGATGATAGTGATGCTCCCATTAATGCTGCAAACACCCAGAAAGTAGTCTGTGCTTTAGCTGCAGACATTTTTGCTATTCCGAAACTCATATAAAAAACAACAGCCAATGGAGCTAACATTATTACCCATTTCAAACCTGATGCATATATTGTGTTTCCAAAATTAGTTAATCCTAATATTTGACCTTCAGCAGAAGTGACAACTGCCATTTTGAAAAAGAATAAAGCAACAAATCCTGTTAACAGCACACCAGAAGCCATATAATTATAAACTTTAAGCATATAAGATCTAAGGCCTTGATCTAAAATTGCTTCAGAGGCTGAGGAACGTACTGTTGATCTATGTTTATTAATTTCCATACGTTAATATATATGTTTTTTAAAATACTTTTCAATAGGCAAAAATTGACCTAAAAAACTATTATAATTGTTACAATTTTATGAAATTTAAAAAACTAGGCACCACGGACTTAGACGTGAGTTTAATATGTTTAGGAACTATGACATGGGGCACACAAAACACTGAAAAAGATGCTTTTGAACAAATGGATTATTCCATAGATAAAGGAATAAATTTTTTTGATACGGCAGAACTTTATTCTGTGCCACCCAATTCAGATTCTTATGGCAAGACAGAAGCGATGATTGGAAATTGGTTTGAGAAAAGAAAAAATAGAGAAAAAATTATTTTAGCTACAAAAGTAGCGGGACCAGGATGCAACTGGATAAGAGGTGGAGGAAACAATTTTAATGAAAAAACAATAGGTGAAGCGATCAATGGAAGTTTGAAAAGGCTAAAAACAGATTATATTGATTTGTATCAATTACATTGGCCTGAAAGATCTACAAATTTTTTTGGCAAAAGAGATTACACGTTAGACAGCGAAGAAGGTGAATGGAATAGTTTTGAAAGTGTTCTTAAAGCTCTAGAAAAATTTATTAAAATTGGCAAAATTAGATACATTGGTATGTCAAATGAAACACCCTATGGCTTATCAAAATATATCGAACTAGCAAAAAATAAAAATTTACCTAGGATGATGTCAGTTCAAAACCCTTATAATTTAGTAAACAGAACTTACGAAATTGGTATGTCTGAAATTTCAATAAGAGAAAAATGCGGACTTCTAGTTTATTATCCGCTTGCCACAGGAGCTCTCTCAGGAAAATATAGAAAAGGTCAAATGCCGAAAAATTCTAGGCAAGCTTTATTTAAAGGATGGGAAAGACATCTTAATCCTTTAGCTATGAAAGCTTATGAAGAGTATTATAAACTTGCTAAAGAATACGATATGACGATGGCACAATTAGCTCAAGCGTTCGTTAATACTAGGCCTTTTGTTACTAGTAATATTATAGGCGCAACAACCATGGATCAATTAAAAGAAAATATAGATAGTGTTAATATTGAGCTGTCTGACGAAATTATGGAAAAGATTAATATGATTCATAACAATAATCCAAACCCATCTCCTTAATTCAAAGCATTGAAATAGATAATTTTTAGTATAAAAATAAAACATGTTTTTTAAAAAAATTTTTATATTGCTGATTTTAATCGTTTTTTCTTCTAACGCTCTTGCCGTTACGCCTAGATCAACCGGAAAATATAAAAACTGGGAAAGTTTTGTTGCAGAGACTGATAAAGGTAAAATTTGTTTCGCTCAAACCGTTCCCACAAAAAGAGCACCTGCAGCAGTTAAAAGAGATAAATCTAAATTATTTGTCACTTTTAGACCATCAGAGGAAATCAAAGATGAAGTAAGTTTAACAAGTGGTCACGATTATAAGACATCAAGTGTAACTGCTAGCTCTGGGAAAAGAAGATACTCATTTTTTTCTCAAAAAGAATTTGCCTGGTTATTAGATGATCAAGAAGAAAAAAAATTTATTCAACTTATGAAAAGAGCAACAGATATAATTGTCAAAGCAAGAACTACAAATGGAGCTGAAACTACTGATCACTATTCAATGATGGGTTTCACAAAAGCATACAATACGGCAAAAAAGACTTGCAGTTAAATGAAAAAAATTGTTTTAGCCTACTCAGGCGGTTTAGATACATCTATAATTTTAAGATGGTTACAAGAAAATTATAATGCTGAGATAATAGCTTACACCTCTGATATTGGGCAAGTTTTGAATAAAAAAAAGATTGTAAAAAATGCTAAAAGGTTAGGCGTTAAAAAAATAATTATTGAAGATCTAAAAAATATCTTTGTTAAAGATTATGTTTTTCCAATGATAAGAGCTCATGCAGTTTATGAGGGAGTGTATTTATTGGGAACATCTATTGCCAGGCCGTTAATTGCTAAAAGACAGGTTGAGATTGCAAAAAAATTTAAAGCTTTTGCAGTTTCTCATGGCGCAACAGGAAAAGGAAACGATCAAGTAAGATTTGAGCTTGGTTACGCATATTTTGGTAAAAATAAGATTAAAACTATAGCACCTTGGAGAGAATGGAAATTACAATCAAGAGCAGATTTAATTAAATACGCCAAAAAAAACAAAATACCTATTCCTAAAGATAAAAAAGGAGCACCACCATTTTCCGTAGATGACAATATTTTTCATACCTCAACAGAAGGCAAAGTTTTAGAAAATCCAAAAAACCCTGCTCCTGAATTTATTTACCAGAGAACAGTTTCACCTCAAAAAGCTCCTAACAAACCCACAAAAGTAAAAATTACTTTTAAAAACAGTGACCCAATTGCAGTAAATGGAAAAAAATTAAGTCCTGAAAAGCTTTTAAGTAAATTAAATATTCTGGCAGGAAAAAATGGGATAGGAAGAGTTGATCTAGTTGAAAATAGATTTATTGGGATTAAATCTAGAGGTGTTTACGAAACTCCAGGAGGTACTTTGTTATATACTGCACATAGAGCTATAGAATCTGTAACTCTTGATAAAGAAACTGCTCACAAAAAAGAGAGAATAATGCCAGCATATGCTGAACTAGTTTACAACGGTTACTGGTTTTCAAAAAAAAGATTAAAATTACAAAAACTAATTGATAAAAAAAGAAAAAAAGTATCTGGTGATATTGTTTTAAGTTTATGTAAAGGGAACGTAACTATTTTATCAAGAAGGACAAAAAATAAAGCTTATTCAATGAAAAAAGTTTCTTTTGAGGAGAATAAAACCTTTAATAAAAGAAAAGTTGAAAATTTCATAAAATTTCACTCTAAACAGTTAAATAAAGCGTAAATTTTTGATAGATTAATATCAAATGAACAGTTCGATTCGAAATATTCAGTTAGTTGCGGTTATAGTTGTTCTTGTATCAACTATTATTGCTTTCTTTTTAGAAATGAAAGAAATGTACGACAACAAAGACATTACATTAGCTGATTTGCTTTTGATGTTCATTTATATCGAAGTAATCGGTTTAGTGAGATCTTATTGGGAAACTCAATCCGTAAGAATAACATATCCTTTAATCATAGCTATTACGGCACTAGCTCGTTTCATAATATTACAAGATAAAGAGAGTGACCCAGCAAACTTAATTTATATTTCTTTAGCTATTTTAATAGTAGCGATTGCTACAGTTATTATAAGATTTAGAAATAGTAAATACTTGAAAATTGAAAAGTCTAGGTCAAGCGAGCTTTAAAACAAGTTAAAGTATTTTTTAATAAACATGCAATTGTCATTGGGCCTACGCCTCCTGGTACAGGAGTTATTGCTTTAACATTATCTTTAAGCTCATCAAAATTTACGTCTCCTACTATTTTTTCTCCTACTTTATTTATGCCAACATCTATAACAATTGCATTTTTTTTTACCCAATTTTTTTTAATCAAATTAGGGGCTCCAACAGCTGCTACTAAAATATCTGCTTTGAGGCACTCATTTTGTAAATTATTTGTTTTTGAATGAACTATAGTTACTGTGCAATTTTCCTTTAGTAATAGTTGAGCCATTGGTTTACCATTTAAGTTAGATCTTCCTACTATAACAGCATGTTTGCCTGCTAAATTCGGTTCTATCTTTTTAATTAATAAAAGACATCCTAAAGGTGTGCATGGAACGATTGAGTCATAACCTGATGAAAGATTACCAACATTTATTGGGTTAAAACCGTCTACATCTTTTGATGGATTAATTGCGTTAATAACTTTCTCTTTACTTATTTGATTGGGCAAAGGAAGTTGAACTAAGATACCAGAAATTTCATCGTTTTTATTCAATTCTTTAATTTTTTCTAAGATATCTTTTTCACTCACATTTTTTGGATATCTAATTATTTCAGATTTAATGCCAACTTCTCTAGCACTTTTTTCTTTATTCTTTACGTATATTAAACTAGGCGCAAAATCTCCAACCAAGATAACTGTAAGACTGGGTGTTTTACCGCTCTTTTTCTTTAAATCTGAAATTTCTTTTTTAATTTCATTCCTAATAATCTCTGCATGTTTTTTTCCATCAATAATCATCTTAAAAATAATCCTGGTGCAAAAATTTCAAAGATTAAATTCCTAAAAAACATCAGTCCTAAGATCAGTATCACTGGAGAGATATCTATAGACCCTAAGTTGGGTAAAAATCTTCTGATAAAATTTAAAGGTGGAGCTGTAAGTTTGTAAGAAACATCTAAAACAGAATATACGAACCTATTACTTGTATTTAAAACATTAAAAGCAACCAGCCAGCTAAATATTACGTGAATAATTAATATCCAAATGTAAAGGCTTACTATATTATCGAATAGAATTAATATCGACTTCATTAATTTTTCTCCACATAAACTGATGTACTTGGAAAAGCAAAAGACGCATTATTTTTTTCTACTATATTTTTTATTTCAAGGGCTAAAAGATCTTTTACCTTCATCCACTCTAAATATTTTGTGGTTTTGGTAAAACATATTAGTTTAATATCTATTGAACTTGCAGCAAATTGATCGATTTTTACTGATAGCATTGTATTTTCTGATTTTGAAAATAATTCACTATTTTTTATAAAATTTTCTATCTGTTGTTTGATATCAATTAATTGTTTGCTTGTTGTTCTATACTCTAGGCCTATAATCCAATTAATCCTCCTATTGGTAATTAAAGAATTGTTTATTACTGCTTTTTCCGCAAACTGAAAATTAGGGATTGTTGCAAGAGATTTGTCAAATCTTCTAACAACTGTAGATCTAAAACCTATTGACTCAACTGTGCCTTCAATAACATCTTCAACATATATCCAATCTCCAACTTTAAATCTTTTCTCGACTAAAACTAATATACCTGAAATTAAATTTTTAAATAAATCTTGCGCTCCGAGTGCAACGGCAACACCAAATAATCCTAGGCCGGCTATAATTGGTCCAATTTTAATTCCCCAAAGTTCTAAGACAGCCGCTAATCCTAGAATTATTATTAAGACCTTTAGAGCTTTAATAATCCAATTAACTAAATCCCTTGAGAGTAGATCACTGACTGATTTTACAACAGTTGAAAAGGGTCCAATTATTTGGTGAAAGGTCCAGAATATAAGAATTGTAATTAAAGAACGATTAATAGTTTCTAAAAAATCTGCAGCTTGAGTTTCAATAGTTAGATAACTAGTAGCTACAAAAAAACCTAATACAATCGGAAAAAACTTAGCTGGCCCTTCCATGGACTTTACAAGGGTATTATCAAAGTTATTTGAGGTTTTAGATACGTAATTCTCCAATCTTTTAATTACGAATTTTGAAAAAATTCCTCTTAAAAAAAGAAAAAATAAAAAAATTATTAAAGCAATAATAATTTCGGAAATATTAACTCCTGAAATTCCTTTATTCCAAACATCTAAAAATAATATCTTAAAATTTTGCAATACTTCCATCTAATTACCAATTTTTATAAGTTCATCTCCAGCTTCGAAGGTTTCTAAATTTTTCCATCCAGCTTCTTTGAAAACTTTTATAACTTTTTCACTTATACACATAACTCTTGAACCTGTCATCAGTCCATTGAGTGAGTACTTTTTTGCTAAATCAATAAAGCTTTCTGCACTCCTTTTTGAGTAAACAAAAATTATGTCAGGAGGATGATTGTTGATTAAATTATTAGTATCTTCATTTAATTCTTTAATTTTTTCTGAAGTATAATTGATAATTTTATCTACTTGAAAACCTTCTTTTTGCAGTTCTAGGTCTAAGTCTGAGGTAATATTATCTCCACATATATACGCTAAGACTTTCTTTTTATCTAAATTACCTGAGTTAATAATAATATTTTTTAAAGCATTTATTGTCCCACCAGCTGAAATTGTATTGTTATAACCTTGTTGTCTTACAATTTTTTCTGTAATTGCTCCAACACAGAAACAAAGTTTATTTCTATCTGGTTTGAATAGTTTTAGACTCCTTATTGCATTAGCACTTGTAAATATAAATGCATTGTATTTCTCAGGATCAATGGGATCAAGTTCTGCTTTAGAGATCTTTAAAGTAGGTACATGAATAATTTTATGACCTAAGGAAAATAATTTACCCATTAAATCCTCGGAATCTATTAAAGGTCTTGTTATTAAAATATTCATTTTTTTTTAAATTTTTCTCCAGCCAGATCTAATAATTTTTCTCCAACACTTTTTCCAATAAAAGAAGCGTCAGCCTCTCTACCTATAAGTTCGTATTCAAAACTCTCTTGACCGCTATCCGAAAAAAGCTGAGCTTTAAGTTTTAAGTTGTGGTTTTCAATCTCAGCTAAACCACCTATTGCAGTATTGCAATCACCTCCAATAGTTTGAAGCATTCTTCTTTCAGCTATTGCACAGAGACTAGTTTCCCTATCGTTTATTCTTTTTATTAGTTTTTTAATTTCATCTTCTTTTCTGCATTGTACAGCAATTATTCCCTGTCCCACTGCTGGTAAGATAAGTTCATGATTAAAGATTAAGCTTATTTTTTTATCAAGTTTGAGTGATTTAACTCCAGCAGCTGCAAGAATGATTCCGTCTAAGTTCTTCTCGTTAATTTTATTTATTCTAGTATCAATATTCCCCCGCATATTGATTACAGAAATTTGATTATTAATTTTTTTTAATTGAAGCTCTCTTCTTTTTGAACTTGAGCCAATTTTTATACCTTTTTTTAAATCAGAAATATTTTTAATTTTTTCACTAATTATTACATCTCGATAATCGTTTCTTTTTAAATATGCTCCTATCAAAAGACTCTCGTTTTCATTTGCCTCCATATCTTTTAGAGAATGTACAGCAATATCAATTTCTTTTTTTAATAAGCTTTCTTCAATTTCTTTACAAAATAAATTTTTTCCACCTATTTCTGAAATGTTCTTATTAAGATTCAAATCACCAGATGTTCTTATGACTTTAAAATTAATATTTTCCTCAGTAAGGTCATTATTATTTTTTATTAGTAACTCTTTGACTTTAGCCACATAGGCTAATGAAAGTTTGCTGCCCCTAGCTCCAATTGTAATTTTTGTCATTAATTGATTATATATTTGATAGAAGTGTTTTATACTATTTAAATTTTTTAAAGAGATGACAAAAAAGATTACATTTTTAGGAATTGAAACCAGCTGCGATGAAACTGCTGCATCTGTAATTAGAGAAAATGATAAGGGCACTGCAGATGTTTTGTCCAATATCGTTTCAAGTCAGATTTCAGAGCATAAAAAATTTGGAGGAGTGGTACCTGAATTAGCAGCTAGAGCGCATTTAGAAAATATCGAATATATAATCGAAACTGCTTTAAAAGAAAGTAAAGTTTCGTTAAATGAAATAGACGGGATTGCAGCCACTGCAGGGCCAGGTTTAATTGTCTGTCTAACAGTTGGTCTCAACATAGGCAAAGCAATTGCTGCATTTTCAAATAAACCATTTGTAGCAGTTAATCATTTAGAAGGTCATGCTCTTAGTCCAGGATTAGAATATAATATTCGTTTTCCATATTTGCTTTTATTAATTTCCGGAGGTCACTCCCAATTTTTAATTGTGAAAGATGTGAATGTATACGAGCAATTGGGGACCACGATCGATGATGCTTTAGGTGAAGCGTTTGATAAAACTGCAAAGATGCTAGATCTAGGATATCCAGGAGGACCAAGTGTTGAGAAATTTGCAAAGTTAGGAGACAAAAATTTTTTTAAGCTCCCTGAGCCAATAATAAATAAAGCAGGTTGTAACTTATCATTTGCTGGTCTTAAAACTGCAGTGCTTAGAGAGTCTAAAAAAATTAATGGAGAAGATAAGTTAAGATACAATTTAGCGGCATCTTTTCAAGATACAATAAATAAAATTCTTTATAAGAAAACCAAAGTTGCAGTTGAAATGTTTAGAAAAAAGACAAAAAAAGAAAAATTTCAATTTATAGTAGCCGGTGGTGTTGCAGCTAACGAAACTATAAGAAAAAATTTATCAACTTTATCTAGCGAAATGAATTTTGAAACCGTTTACCCAAACTTAAAATTTTGCGGTGATAATGCTGCTATGATTGCTTGGGCTGGGATACAAAGATTTAAAAAAAATATGACTGATGATTTTAATATATCGGCTAAGTCAAGATGGCCTCTTGATAGAGATGCTCCTTACATGAAAGGACCTGGATTAAAATTATTATGAACTACTGGTTAATGAAATCTGAGCCAGACGTTTGGTCAATCGAACAACAGAAGAGAGCTGGTAAAAAAGGTGTGGCTTGGGATGGTGTTAGAAATTACCAAGCTGCAAATAATTTAAGAAAAATGAATAATGGTGACTTATGTTTTTTCTATCATTCAAATATTGGAAAAGAAATTGTTGGTATAGTTAAAGTAATTAAATCAGCATTTATCGATAAAACTGATAAGAAAAAGAAGTTTGTGGCCGTTCAAGTTAGGTTTGTAAGTAAATTTAAAAGGGCTATTTCTTTAGAAAAAATTAAAGAAAATAAGAAAATTTCTCATTTAGCGTTGATAAAACAGAGCAGGTTGTCAGTAATGCCAATAGATTATAAAAGCTGGAAAATTATTTGTAACATGGGTAAAATATAAAAAAATTTAGGGGTATTTGTGGTTAAAAAAAAGAAAAAAAAATCAAAAGTAAAAAAGTCTAGAAAAGTAAAAAAGTCTAGAAAAGTTAGCAGGACTAGAAAGAAAAATAGAAAATCAAAAAAAAGAAAAAAATCTAGAAAAGTAAAAAAGTCTAGAAAAGCAAGACGAATTAATTTTAAAGCTCCTACATTCTCAAAAGACAGTGACGGTAATTCAGTTATAAAAGTTTCAGATAGTTGGGCAAATCATGCCTATGTAAACGACTCTAAATATAAAAAGAAATATAAGATGTCCATCAAAGAAAACGATAAGTTTTGGGCCAAGGAGGGAAAAAGAATTACTTGGATGAAAAAGTATTCAAAAATTAAAGACGTAAAATATAGTAAAGATGAGGTAAAAATAAAATGGTATTATGATGGAACTTTAAATGCTTCAGCTAATTGTATTGATAGACATTTGAAGAAAAATCCTAGCAAAACAGCAATTATTTGGGTAGGAGATGATCCCGCTGATACAAAAAAAATTTCTTACAGAGAACTTCATCAGAATGTATGTAAAGCTGCAAACGGTCTAAAAAGTTTAGGAATTCAAAAAGGTGACAGAGTAACTATTTATCTCACTATGATACCCGAGCTGGCATACATTATGCTTGCTTGCGCAAGAATAGGTGCGGTTCATTCAATCATTTTTGGTGGCTTTTCGCCGGACTCCATAGCCACAAGAATAACAGATTGTGAATCGGAGTACTTAATTACAGCGGATGAAGGAGTAAGAGGAGGAAAAATAATTCCTCTAAAAAAAATTGCGGACGAAGCTTTAGATCAATGTCCAAATGTTAAAAAATGTGTTGTAGTAGAAAGAACAGGAAATCAAGTTGATTGGAATAATGAAAGAGATGTTTCATACAAAGAATTAATCGCTTCTGTTCCGGCTAAATGTGATCCTGAGGAAATGAACGCTGAAGATCCTCTATTTATTCTTTACACATCAGGTTCAACAGGTAAACCTAAAGGTGTTTTACATACTACTGGTGGTTATATGGTTTATGCCTCGATGACACATCAATATATATTTGATTACAAAGCAAACGATATTTACTGGTGTACTGCAGATATAGGATGGGTTACGGGTCATAGCTATATTATTTATGGACCGCTTTCTAATGGAGCCACAACTATTATGTTTGAAGGAGTGCCTAATTATCCTGACAGTTCACGATGGTGGCAAATAGTAGATAAATATAAAGTAAATATTTTTTATACAGCACCAACTGCAATAAGAGCTTTAATGAGAGAAGGAGACAAGCCTGTAAAAAAAACAAGTAGAAAAACATTAAAATTGCTTGGAACTGTTGGAGAACCAATTAATCCTGAGGCGTGGATGTGGTATTACAAGACTGTAGGCGACTCAAGGTGTCCAATAGTTGATACATGGTGGCAAACTGAAACCGGTGGGATACTAATTGCACCACAACCAGGGGCTATAGACCTAAAGCCAGGATCTGCTACAAAACCTTTTTATGGAATTAAACCTGTTCTAGTCGATAAAGATGGAAAAATCGTTAAAGGAGAAGGTAAAGGAAGACTTTGCATGGCAAGTTCTTGGCCAGGACAAATGAGAACTGTTTATGGAGATCATCAAAGATTTATAGATACTTACTTTTCGCAATTTGATGGGAAGTATTTTACTGGTGATGGTTGTCGAAGAGATAAAGATGGTTATTATTGGATAACCGGGAGAGTCGACGATGTAATAATAGTATCGGGCCATAATCTCGGAACAGCAGAAATCGAAAGCGCATTTGTGGCACATCCTAAAGTTGCTGAAGCAGCTGTTGTTGGATTTCCACATAGTATTAAAGGTAATGGATTATATTGTTATGTAACTTTAAATGCCGGAGAAAACCCAACTGGTGATCTTGAAAGAGATTTAAAGCTATGGGTAAGAAAGCAAATAGGACCAATTGCTACTCCCGACGTTATCCAATTTGCTCCTGGTTTACCGAAAACAAGATCTGGAAAAATAATGAGAAGAATTTTAAGAAAAATAGCTGCGAACGAACCTGATAACTTAGGCGATACAACAACATTAGCTGATCCAAGTGTTGTTACTTCGCTTGTAGAAAATAGACAAAATAAAGGTTAAGTAAAATTTAGATCTTTAGTTATTTTTTTAAATTCATCTTTCATAAGACCCCACTTTAATGAAATAGAGTTAAGAACAATTTTTTTATCTAAAGTTTTTAACTCATCTGCAATCGGAGACCAGTAATATAATGCTTCTCCACTATCTTTAAATGGGTTTTCTAAATAATAATTATTAAAATTAACTGTCTCCAATCTTTTAAGAAAATTTTCTTTTCCTTTGTTGAAAATTTCCTCGCTTAAACCATTTTTTTTTTCTTTTTCAATTATGCTCAAGAAAACCTCTTTACAATCATTTACTTTTAAATTCTTTTCTACAATTAAATATGAAAAAACATAAAAAGCACAGTCAGCTAAAGCAACCATGTATATATTCCATTTTGCAATATTAATTGACTGCAAAAATTTTTCATCTTCCATCATAGCAATGTACTTAACTCCAATTCTTGTTTTTAAATACCCATACAGAGTTGTTTGGGTTACATGTGCTGATCTCTCTTGAATGAAATTCTCAAGGTCTTTTTTAGATTTTATTCTTTTAAAGAGACCAGAAATTTTCCAGATTGGTATTACATACTCCCAAACGCTTATTAGAGTGTTTCTAAGAGTAATTCTCAATTTATTTAGATTCAATTTCACGTTGTATTTAAAAAACCCTTTATTTACTTGTCTTATAGCATTTCAATTTGGTTTTGGGGTCCTTTTTTCTCTTTTAATTCAACTCATAATCAGTATGCTCCCCAGCAATAAGAGTACTTTTTACGTAAAAAGTTAAAAAATAAATAGGGGGAAATATGTCAAATAAAGACGCATATTGGAATAAGACCAAAAACCATATGATCGTAACATTGGTTCTTTGGGCTTTCTTCTCATTAGTGATCTTCATGTTTGGTTCAGAACTGAACACGATGTCTTTTCTTGGCTATCCACTAGCATATTACATGACTGCGCAAGGTTCACTTCTTGCCTTTGTGATAATTTTGTTTTGGACTGCAAATAAACAAGAAAAAATCGACGAAGAACATGGTTTCTCGGAAAGAGAGGATGACTAATGTTTAAAGGAGATTTTATACAAAACCTTCCTAAAATATATGGTACCTACACTGGAGGCTTTTTAGTGTTCATCATTTTGATGGCATTAGCAGAGCAAGCAGGTGTGTCAGCTAAAAACATCGGAGTGATGTTCGTAGCTTTCACGGTATTGATTTATGCCTTAATCGGTTATTTATCAAGAACCATTCAAGTAGATGCCTACTATGTTGCAGGAAGACAAGTGCCAACCGTGTTTAACGGAATGGCAACAGCAGCTGACTGGATGTCAGGTGCATCATTCGTAGCTTTAGCGGGTGGAGTTTACTTTGGTGGCTATACTTATATGGCCTTCTTAGTAGGTTGGACAGGTGGATACGTACTTGTTGCAACACTAATGGCTCCGTACCTAAGAAAGTTTGGATGTTACACAGTTCCTGATTTTATCGGAACACGATACGGTGGTAACCTCGTAAGAGCTTGCGCAGTATTCGTGCTTTTCATAGCATCATTTACTTACGTAACAGCACAAATTAATGCTACGGGAACAATTGCTTCTAGAGCTCTAGGAATTCCGTTTGAAGCAGGTGTATGGGTAGGATTAATAAGTATCCTTATCTGTTCAATGCTTGGTGGAATGAGAGCCGTAACTTGGACACAGGTTGCTCAGTACATTGTATTAATCATCGCATACTTAATACCAGTATTCTGGATTAGTTCTAACGTAGGTGGAGGAATTTTCCCTCACTTAATGTTAGGTGATGAAGTTGCAAGACTTGGCGAACTTGAACAACAATTTGGACTAGTTAAAAACAGCGCCGCAGATATGAAAGCAGCTGGGGTACCAGGAGGATTGAAATACATCTCTGGAACTCACTCTGGAGTACCTGAAGGTGGAATGGCTGTCTGGAAATACTTATCGTTAGCGATTTGTATGATGGTGGGAACTGCATCGTTACCTCATATCTTAATGAGATACTTTACAACTCCTACAGTAAGAGCAGCAAGAAAATCAGTAGCTTGGTCGCTATTCTTTATTTTCTTACTTTACTCTTCAGCGCCTATGTTAGCGACATTGTCTAAATTAGCATTGATGGATCCTAATCTACCAACTGGAATTATCGGAAAATCTATTTCTGAAGTTCAGTCAATAGAGTGGGTTCAAAGATGGTCTGAAGTTAAGCAAGTATTTATTGCAGACTTTAATGGTGACGGAATACTTCAGTTGAACGAGTGGTTCATGAGAGGTGACGTTGTAGTATTAGCTACTCCAGAAGTAGCGGGTCTACCGTTCGTAATCTCAGGACTTGTGTTTGCTGGTGGTATGGCTGCTGCCATGTCAACTGCCGATGGTTTAGTTCTTGCGATATCAAATGCGTTATCACACGACATTTATTACAAGATCATAAATCCAAAAGCGGAGACATCTAAAAGACTATTAGTTGCTCGTGTACTTCTAGTATTAATCGGAGCTGCAGGTGCTTACATAGCCTCTTTCAGGCTAACAAGTATCTTAGGTTCGGTTGCTTGGGCATTCGACTTTGCAATGTCAGGCTTATTCTTCCCACTTGTACTTGGTGTATGGTGGAAGAGAGCTACTAGAGAAGGTGCAATCGCCGGTATCATAGCAGGAATTGTGTCAGGAACAGTTTACTTAACGTGGGTGTTCCCTAAATTCTCAGTTCCGATATGGGGCGGTGTAAATACTCCTTTCTTAGGTATCGACCACTTAAGATTTGGTTTAATCGGAGCACCAATTTGTTTAGTTGTAATGGTGGTAGTCAGTTTAATGACTAAAGAGCCAAGCCCAGCTACACAAAAATTAGTAGACGATACGAGAATACCGACAGGTAAGGCTATTCTTGGTAAGCAACACTAATAAATAATTATCTAAAATTAAAAGGGGCGAATTTTTCGCCCCTTTTTTTTTACCTAAATCATGATATTTTAAAAATATGATTCCAACTTGGGCAATAGTATTAGATTATATATTGGGTACCATCATGTGGACTCTAATCGGCCGTGCTTTTATGAATATTTTTCAAAGGGAAGACTCAACTTTTTTTTTCATGAGAGTCTTTGTAAAATATACAAATCCAATTATTAATTTGTTTAAGTTTATAACTCCTAGTTTTCTTTTTGGGCCATTTATAGCCCTATATGTAGCTTGGTTCTTCTATCTCTTCAGGTTCTACGCAATGCCATACATACTTGGATATGATGTGTGGGGGATGCTTGCTTTTCCATTAGAAAGCGATTTTTCAAGACAATTATATCAACTGTTTAATTAAGCTTACTTTTTGACAAAGTTTAGTATTAAAATATAAGTAAAGAATGACTGATACTATCAAAATTTCACCATCTATATTATCTGCAGATTTTAGTAAATTAGGTAGTGAAGTGATCTCACTGGAAAAAGCTGGGGCAGATTATATTCATATTGATGTTATGGATGGACATTTCGTCCCAAATTTAACTATAGGTCCTGAAGTTATAAAGAAACTTAGACCGCTTACTAAAAAGATATTTGATGTACACTTAATGATATCGCCAGTAGACAATTTTATAAAAGACTTCGCCAATGCTGGAGCTGATATTATTACTTTTCACCCAGAGGCTACCGATGATACTACAAAAACAATTGATCTTATAAGAAAAGAAGGAAAAAAAGTAGGAATTTCACTTAAACCAAAATCTAAAATAGATTTAGTAGAAAAATATTTAAGTGATATTGATTTAGTACTAATAATGAGTGTTGAGCCAGGATTTGGCGGCCAAAAATTTATGCCTGAAGTTTTAGAAAAAACTAAGAAGCTAAAAGAAATTATTAAAAATAAAAAACTAGATGTAGATATTGAAATTGATGGAGGTATCAATTTTGAAAATTGTACTTTAGCCAAACAGGCTGGAGCTAATATACTTGTTTCAGGATCAACAATCTTTAAAGAAAATAAAGGCGATTTAAAAAAAAATATAGAAATTCTTAGAAAAAATTAATAGATGTTCGGCTTAAAAGGTGCCTATTTTTATTTGATTGCTCTTCAAGTAACTTTTATTAAGTTTTTCAAAAAAATATATTTTTCATCAAACCGTTATAATAATTCTCTCAAATCAAAAATTCCAACACAAGTTTTCTTTAATCCTAATCCTTTTTTGCTATCTATAATTTCGCCATATAAAAAGAGCTCTTTTAAAATTAATGACATTAATCCAAATGATTTTTGGTTAGAGAATAAAAAAGATAAAATTATAAAACATCACAGTTTTTTATGGTTAAGTCTTTTAGACAGGAAAATTGATGGAAAAAATATTCAGAGAATTATTTACCTTTGGACTTTAAAATATTCAAATTTCAAAAATAAAATTTGGGAAAATTCTATTTTGAGCTCAAGAGTAATTAGCTGGATGCTTAACATAGATATCATAATTAATAATGGAACATTCGATTTTAAAAAAAAAGTATTTCAAAATATTATTTATCAATGCAATCATTTAAGAAAAAATATTAGATATGAAAAAGATCCGGTGAAAAGGATACAAGTACTTACCGCATTGATATTATCAGGTATCGTATTTAAAGAATACAAATCTAATTACGAGGAAGGGATTAGAGAGCTAGAAAAATTTGTTAAACATTATTTTGATAGTGATGGCTTTCCGTTTACAAGAAATCCAAACGATTTAATTTTTTTTACCCAATATCTCTTACTGTGTCATGAGAATATTAATGAGGCTCAAGAATTCGTGCCCGAATTTTTAAGTGAAATTATACAAAAGAATTTGTTATGTATAAAGTTTTTCAAAACGCCAGATGATAAACTGCCCCTTTTCAATGGTAGTTCTGAAAATAATCTTAATCATTTTGAAAAATACTTGGAAAAATTGAAACTAAGTAAGAAAGATAAAAAAAATACTGTAGGTGGAATTTTTTTTGCAAAAACAAAAAATCAAGTTCTATATTTTGACGTTGGGTCACCTCCAGAAAAAAATTTTTCAAGAAATTATCAATCTGGACCCTTGTCTTTTGAGTATTATTTAGATGGGATCAAAATAATTTCGAACTCAGGTTTTGGAAATAATATTTCAACTAAAGCAGAATTAATAAGTAGATTGACAGCTAGTCAGTCCACGTTGACTATAAATGACACTAGTATTACTAAATTTGAAAGGAGCAAATTAATAAATAGGGTTTTTGGAAACTCCATTAAAAGTACATTTAAAGTACAAGAGCATGAAGTTATAAACGATAAAAGTCTTATTGGTTGCTCTGTTTCACATAATGGATATGAAAAAAATTTTAGTTGCACGCACAAAAGAGAGATTTATTTAGATCAAGATAGCAATTTTTTAAAAGGAATAGACCATATCTTAAAAAAAAGTGACGGGATACCTATTAGATATGTTTTTAGATTTTATCTAAATCCAGAATTAGCAGCTGTAAAAACAATGAGTGGGAACAGCGCTTTAATACAAATATCTAAAAACAAATCCTTAATTTTTACTGTAAATAATGAGAGTATTAATATTGAAAAAAGCATATATCTTGGAGGGAAAAAAATATTAGATAGCACTTGTATAGTTATTTCTGGTAATTTAGTTAATAAAAATAAATCTTTTAATTGGGAAATTAAGAAAAAAATTTAGAAATGAATCATAAAATTAAAAACGCTTTAGTTTCTGTTTCAGATAAAGAAAATATTAGTTCTATATTAAGAATATTTAAAAAATATAATATTAAAATTATTAGTTCAGGTGGCACTTTTAAAGCGATAAAGAAATTGGGCTATGATTGCACTGAAATATCTAAATACACAGGGTTTAAAGAAATGCTTGATGGTAAAGTAAAAACATTGCATCCAAAAATTCATGCTGGAATATTACATGATAGACAAAATAAAATTCATAAACATGAAATGGACAAGCAAAGATTTCCTTCGTTAGATCTAATTATAGTAAATTTTTATCCCTTTCAAAAAGTAGTAAGACACTCTAAAAATTTTAAAAATATAATTGAAAATATTGATATTGGGGGTCCTACAATGGTAAGGGCAGCAGCAAAAAACTTTAAAAATGTAGCAATAATTACAAATAGAAATGATTATCAATCATTAATTAGAGAAATAGAAAAAAATAAAGGTGGAACAAGTCTAAAATTTAGAGAATTAATGTCCTCAAAAGCTTTTGGCTTAACTGCTTATTACGACTCTATGATAGCTAATTGGTTTAACAACAAATTAAATATTAAGTTTCCGGAAAGAAAGACTTTGTTTGGAAGAAAATTAAAGGAGCTGAGATATGGAGAAAATCCACACCAAGAAAGTTCTATCTACGTAAATGATTATAATGATCGTGAGTTAGGGTTTACACAACTAAATGGAAAAGAATTAAGCTATAATAATTACAATGATATATTTGCTTCACTGGATCTGCTAAAATCAATTAAAGGAAAGTCTTGTACAGTTGTTATAAAACATGCGAATCCATGTGGAGTTTCACAAAATAAAGATCCGCTTATCTCTTTTAATAATGCGTATGCATGCGATCCAATAAGTGCTTTTGGAGGTGTGATTGCATGTAATTATAAGATAAATAAAAAAATTGCTTTAAGAATTACTAAAAACTTTCTTGAAGTAATCCTTGCCAAAGGCTTTGATACAGAAGCTTTGAAAATATTAAAGAGAAAAAAAAACTTAAGAATATTAGATATATCTAAATTAAAAGAAAAAAATGTTCCTAGAATTAAAACTTTCGACGGGTCGTTTATAATTCAAAATAAAGATAAAATTATTTTAGATAAAAAAAAATTAAAATGTGTGACTAAGCTTAAACCGAGTAAAAAAGATTTAGATGAGATAAAATTTGCTTTTAATGTTTGCAAATACGTAAAATCAAACGCAATTGTACTTAGTAATAATTTTTCTACAATCGGTATTGGTGGTGGGCAACCAAGTAGACTTGATAGCTGTAAAATAGCAATACAAAAAGCAAAACAATTTCAATCAAAAAAGGTAAAGAGCTGTGTGGCAGCGTCAGATGCTTTTTTTCCATTTCCTGATGGGATTAAAATTTTGATAAAAGCAGGTGTGAAGATTATTGTTCAACCTGGAGGTTCTATCAAAGACAAAGAAATAATTAATGCAGCAAACAAAGCAAAAATTAAAATGCTTTTCACAGGTATTAGGCACTTTAACCATTAATTAAATCTTATCTATCTTTGCGGCCAAGATAAAATCACTTTCAGCCAATCCTTTTATAGCATGTGTAAATATTTTTACTTTGCAATACCCCCATCCAAACGATACGTCGGGATGATGATTTTCTTTTTCAGCTACATCTCCAACTTTGTTAACAAATTTTTGACTTTCCTGGAAATTTTTAAATGAAAATTCCTTAATCAAATAATAATTTTCATCTTTATCGCTTTTTACATCCCAGCCATCAACTTTTTTCAAATATTTGTGGATCTCGCTTTTATCAAAAGGAGGAATATTTCCCTCACAGGGAATACATTTTTTATCTGCTAAATCACTCATTTAAATGGAGCGGGCAAAGGGACTTGAACCCTCGACCTTCTCGTTGGCAACGAGACGCTCTACCACTGAGCTATGCCCGCACTTCTTATAAGTATATTTAAGGTCTTAAGAGCGGTCAACCTTAATAAAATGTCGCTATCAGTAAGATAAAATTTTTACTATAATAAAATTATGAAATCATTTCCTAAAATTATTCCAGTCTTTCCTTTGAGTGGTGTGATCTATTTTCCAAAAACAAATCTTCCTTTAAATATATTTGAACGCAGATACTTGGATTTAGTCAATGATACATTTAACAAAGATAAGCTAATGGGAATGGTTCAGTCACAAAAAAGTGGAAATGCGGTTTATAAAGTAGGCTGTTTAGGTAAAATAAGTGATTTTCAAAAAAGCGAGGATGGCAGAATTTTAATTAACTTAACTGGAATAACTAGATTCAAAATAATAGAGGAAGTTAAAAATGAAAAATTGTATAGAGAATTTAAAGTTGATTATAAAAATTTTGAAACTGATTTAAAAAATTTAAATGAAGAACAAAGCACTGAAGCTTTGATGAAAAAAACTAAAGTGTTTTTTAAAAATAATGGATTATTATTAAATTGGAAAGAATTTGAAAAACTCGATGAAGCTCAAAAAATTAATACCTTGTCAATGATTTCACCTATAACTAACGAAGAAAAACAAAAATTATTAGAAGCTTTAACAATTAAAGATAAAATTGAAACTTTAGAGAATATAATCAGTTTTTATTTACACGAAGTAAATTTCAATAATAAAACTTTACAGTAACCTATCAGTTAGCTGATTTATTCATAGAGTCAAAGAAATCTGAATTATTCTTAGTATTTTTCAACTTAGAAATTAGAAACTCTATACCGTCCATGGTTCCCATTGGGCTTATGATTCTTCTTAGAACATTCATTTTAGAGAGTTCATCTTTAGCAAATAACAATTCCTCTCTTCTTGTACCAGATCTAGTTATATCAAGTGCAGGATAAATTCTTTTATCTGCAACTTTCCTATCTAATATCAATTCAGAATTACCAGTCCCTTTAAATTCTTCAAAAATTACCTCATCCATTCTACTTCCTGTATCAATTAGTGCTGTTGAAATAATTGTCAAAGAACCACCTTCCTCTACATTTCTAGCTGCTCCAAAAAACCTTTTAGGTCTCTGTAATGCGTTTGCGTCAACACCCCCTGTTAATACCTTTCCTGAACTTGGTATCACCGCATTATATGCCCTTCCTAATCTAGTTATAGAGTCTAATAAAATAACCACGTCTTTCTTATGCTCTACTAATCTTTTTGCTTTTTCTATAACCATTTCAGCAACTGCTACGTGTCTAGATGCCGGTTCGTCGAAAGTTGAAGCTACCACCTCTCCTTTTACTGACCTCTGCATGTCTGTCACCTCTTCTGGTCTCTCATCTATAAGTAGAACCATCAAATAACACTCCGGATGGTTGGCTGTGATAGATTGAGCAATATTTTGTAAAATTATTGTTTTACCTGCTCTTGGAGGTGAAACTATTAAAGATCTTTGCCCTTTGCCGATTGGACTTACAAGATCAATAAGTCTTGCTGTATTATCTGGTTTCTTTTCTACTTTTGTTAACTCTACTTCTAACTTAATTCTCTCATTTGGATATAGGGGAGTTAAATTATCAAATGCGATTTTATTTTTTCCTTTATCTGGATCATCAAAGTTTATTTTATTTACTTTTAATAATGCAAAGTATCTTTCTGCATCCTTAGGTCCTCTTATTTCACCCTCAACTGAGTCACCTGTTCTTAAACCAAATCTTCTTATTTGACTTGGGCTTACGTATATATCGTCAGGGCCAGGTAAATAGTTTGATTCAATGGCTCTTAAAAAGCCAAAGCCATCTTGAAGTACCTCTAAAACTCCTGTAGCAGTAATTTGCTCGTTTTTCTCAGCTAATTTTTTTAGGATAGCAAATAATATCTCTTGTTTCCTTAATGTGCTGGGGTTTTCAATTCCAAGCTTTTCGGCCTCACTAATAAGCTCTGCAGGGTTTTTTTGCTTTAATTCTTGTAAGTTCATGTGATTGTTTTTTTTTAAAGGAAAGTATTAAAAATATAGGACTTTTTCTAAAAAATTCAACCCCTAATTATATTGGTTTAAATATTACAACAAATATCACAACAATTAGTATTATTGTGGGTATTTCGTTGTAAATTCTAAAAAATTTAGATGTTTTCTGATTATTATCGATAGCAAAATCATTCAGGTATTTTCCTAAAGTGAAATGGTAGTAAGTCAAAATAATTATTAATATTGTCTTAATTTGCATCCAAAGCTCGGAGAAAACAGAAAAACCAAGACTGTGTAAAAGCAAAACGCCAAATAACCAGGAAAGTAACATTGCTGGCATCATTATGTAGTTATAAAGCTTTCTCTCCATTATTTTAAAAACTTCTTTTTGAGACCCATGATCTGCTTCAGAATGATAAACAAAGATTCTTGGTAAATATAAAAGTCCAGCCATCCAAGAAATAACTGCAATTAAATGTAAAGATTTGAAAAGCAAATATAAATTCATTCTATAAATATTTACTTACCAATTTTTCAAATAATTTTATATGATCTAGATTGTCATTCAGACAAGGTATCAAATCAAAATTTGTCCCTCCATTCTCAAGAAAGCTTTCGCGACCTTGAATATTTATTTCTTCAAGTGTTTCGACGCAATCGGAGGCAAAACCTGGGCAAATAACTAATAAATTTTTTATTCCCTTTTTAGGTAAACTTTCCAAAGTTTTATCCGTATAAGGAGTTAGCCATTCTTGTGGACCAAATCTTGACTGAAAAGTTGTTTGAATTTCAATTTTATTAAACTTCTCTTTCATTAACCTGGTGGTCTTATGACAATAACAGTGATATGGGTCACCTTTATTAAAATATGATTTAGGTATACCGTGATATGAAGATATTATCAGATCTGGTTTCCAATTAATTTCTTCGATCTTTTTTTCTATACTATTAATCAGCGCTTCTACATATAGAGGTTCACTTTCATAATGAGGTATAATTTGTAAACTCGGTTGCCACCTCATCTTCATTAAAGATCTGTAAACCTCATCACAAACTGTTGCTGTAGTTGCAGCAGCATATTGAGGGTAAAGAGGTAGAATTATAATATTTTCGCAACCTTTGTCTTTTAAAACTTTTAACTTATACTTAATACTTGGATTTCCATATCTCATTGCAAAATCAACAATGACTTTATCGTTTCCTATTTTTTTATTAAGACCATCACATTGTTTTTTGGTAAAGAAAAGCAAGGGAGACTCGTTCGTTTCTTTCCTCCAAATTTGTTTATATGCATGAGCTGTCTTGGACGGTCTGAACGTTAGAATAAATAAATTTAGTATCAGTTGCCAAATTATTGGATTAATTTCTATTACTCTTCTATCAGATAAGAATTCTCTTAAATATTTTCTTATGTCCCACCAGCTTGTAGAGTCCGGGGTGCCAAGATTTATAATTAAAACTCCAGTTTTTCCAAATTTTACTTTTGGGTGATCTTTATCCATTAAAATTCCTATAAAATTTTACTAATTTTTCTACTTTAACAGGATCTGTTTGCGGAAGTAACCCGTGACCTAAATTAAATATATAAGGAATACCTCTAAATGTTTGAATATATTTTGACGCTGCCTTAAACATTTCTTTGTCATCTTTCAAAAGCACATTTGGATCCATGCCACCTTGAATAACGGTACCACTTAGCTTTTCTTTTGCCCATACAAGATCAATATCTGCATCGATGTTTATACAATCTGGTTTTACAATTTTATTAAATTCTTCGTATTTTTTTTTAATTCCTTTAGGGAAACAAATATTTGGAATTTTTTCCTTTTTGCAAAATTCTATAATCTTTAGGTTAGGAGTATAACAATAATCTCTAATAAAATTTGTCGGTATTAAACCGGCCCAAGAATCAAATATTTGCACAACATCTGCTCCTGCGTTTATTTGGTTTTTTATATGTATACATGAATAATTAATAACTGTCTCTAAAACCCGCTCGATTAGTAGTTTGTTTTGATTTAGCTTTGCTACATTTAATTCGTATTTATTTTTTCTTAATCCAAGCATGTAAACTAACAAAGTCCATGGAGCCCCGATAAAACTTATCAATGATTTGCTCTTATTAAGTTTCTTTTTAGTGATTTCAATAGCTTTGTAAACTGGGTTTAATTTTTCAGTAAATTTTTTTTCATTATTTTCTAATAATAATTTTAGATCTAAGTTACTTAGTTCAGGACCGTGATCTTTATTAAAAGAAACGTTTTGCCCCAAAGCAAAAGGGATCATTAATATATCAGAAAAGATTATAGCAGAGTCAAGATCAAATCTTTTTATAGGTTGTAAAGTAATTTCAGAGCTTAATTCGCTATTTAAACATAATTTAATGAAATCTTTGTTTGTAGATCTGATCGCTCTGAATTCGGGAAGGTATCTACCAGCTTGTCTCATAAACCAAATTGATTTGCAAGAAACTTTGTTTAATAAAATATTTTTAATATTACTCATATAAAATAAATTTTTTTTTATAACGTAGTTTTAGTAGTAGGTGCTGTTTAATTCTCATATAACTTTTTATACATATTTTATACATACAAAAATTAATAAGTTTTTTTAAAAAGCCTTTATTTCAAGTCTTTATTATTCTTATAAACACTAGTAAAACAAGATTATTAACATCTAATAAAATGTTTAAATATTGTGAATTAATGTTAATTTTTTGTCTCACTTGTTAGAAAGAGGTTTAAAAAAATTATTTACTAATATCTTATTAACAAATATATGAACGAAAAATACAATGTATATCTTGTGTCTGATTCTACTGGTGAGACATTAGATAGAATCTTTTTATCTTTAAAGTCTCAGTTTGCAGGATTTGAATACGATAAGAAAGAGTATGCATTTGTGAGAACAGAACAGCAAATAGACAAAATAATTAAAGAGTGCAATACATCTAATAATTCCTTAATTTTATATACAATAGTTGAAACTAAACTAGCTAAATACATTTCCAATCAAAGTGAAAAAAACAATGTGCCTTGCTTTGGTATTCTTGGCAATTTAATTTTGAGTTTTTCCAAATTATTAAACCAAAAAGCAATTCATAAACCAAGCGCACAACACGTACTAGACGAGGATTACTATAAGAGAATAGAGGCTATACAATTCACAATGGCTCATGATGATGGAAAAAAAGTTGATGACATTAAAAATGCCGATGTAATTTTATTGGGGGTAAGCAGGACTAGTAAAACTCCAACTTCAATTTATCTAGCAAATAGAGGATATAAAACAATAAATATTCCTTTGGTACTCGACCAACAAATCCCTAAAGATTTAATTACCAATAAGAAAATTTGTATTATAGGACTAGTTGCTGATCCGGAAAGGTTGGCCGATATAAGAAGAAATAGAGTAGCAATTATGAAAGATCATAAACTGAAGGAATATACTGATCTCAGCTTTATTAAAAAAGAATTAGAAGACTCTAAAAATTTATTCAAAAAAAATAATTGGCCTATAATTGATGTGACTAGAAAATCAGTTGAAGAAACAGCGGCTTCTATTTTAAAAATAATTGAAATTAAAAAAAATAAATGAAAATAATTTTAGCTTCAAAAAGCGGAGTAAGAAAGAAGATATTAAATGATCATAAAATAGACTGTGAAGTAATAGTCTCAAATGTTGATGAAGATGAAGTAAAATTATCTCTTTTAGCGGAAGGTGCTGATCCCAAATTAATTTCTAAAAACCTAGCAGAAATAAAATCTATCAAAGTAAGCAGTAAAAACCCAGATAGATTTGTTTTAGGCGCTGACAGCGTCATTTCATTAGATAATGAATTAATTAACAAGCCAAAATCAAGAGCGGAAGCTTTAAATATATTAAAAAAACTTAATAATTGTAAACATTATCTGATAAGTTCAGTCTGTATTTCTAAAAATGGTGCAATGATTTGGAATCATACTGACATTTCGGAGCTAAAAATGAAAAATTTATCTGAGAAAGACTTAATTGATTACTTGGATAAAATTAAGACCGAAACCTTGCTTGCTTATGGAGTCTATCAAGTTGAAGCAGAAGGTTTAAGTCTGTTTGAATATATAAAGGGAGATCGCAACTCAATTATGGGTTTACCTATAAATGAAATTATAAATTATATTAAAGATATTAAGTAATGAAAAAATCTTTTGGCATAATTGGCAAGCCTATTAAACATTCTTTATCACCGATACTTCATAATTATTGGTTTAAAAAATATAATATTGACGCTAATTACTCGATCTTTGATGTAGAAGAAAAAGATCTGCCTAATTTAATTAAAAAAATTAAAGATAAAAGTATAAGAGGCATCAATATTACTTTACCGTATAAGCAAAAAATCATTCCATATTTAGACAAAATGGTTAATGACGCCGAAGCCACTAGTTCAGTAAATACTGTTTACTTGGATAATAATGAAACAGTCATTGGAGAAAACACAGACGTCTTCGGACTTCAAGCTGCATATTTGAAAGAGGTTGATAACGCATTATCCAGGAAAGCATTAATAATTGGTGCAGGAGGTGTATCTCCATCTGTTGTATTATCTTTACAGAAATCTGGAGTTAAAAATATTTCTATTATTAATAGAACTTTAGAAAAATGTATATTTTTAAAAAAAAAATTTAATTTCTTGAACATATTAGATTGGAAAAACATTAAACAAGAAATAAAAAATTACGATATTATTGTAAATGCGACTAGTTTAGGATTAAAAGACGGACAAGATTTTGATTTTAATTTTGAGTCAATTAAAGAAAAATTAATTTATATTGATACTATCTATAATCCACTAGAGACAAAAACCATAAAATACCTAAAAGAAAAAGATATTAAGGTTTTTAATGGTCTTGATATGTTTATTTATCAGGGTCAAAAATCATTTTATTTATGGAACAAAATAAACCCTGAAATTGATCAAAATTTGATAGAACTATTGTTATCAAAACTAAAATGAAAAAAATTGGTATTACTGGATCTATTTCATCTGGCAAAACAACAGCTAGTAAGATTTTATCGGCAGGAAGAGGTCCTCTTTTCAGCGCTGATGAAGTAGTCAAAAACCTTTATAAAAAAGATTCGTTTAAGAACTTAATCAGGAAAAAATTTTCTATTAAAGAAAAATTTAATATTAAAACAATATTAAAAAATAAAATTTTAGCTGACAAAGTAAATATTAATAAGCTTGAAAAATTGATTCATCCTTTAGTAAGAAAAGAAATGAAGTCTTTTTCTAAAAAACATAAAAAAAAATCGTTAATTTTTTATGAAATTCCTCTTTTAATAGAGGGTAACTTAATGAAATATTTTGATGTTATTTATTTTATACAAGCAAAAAAAAAAATAAGATTTAGAAGGTTCATATCTAAAGGAGGTAAAAGAGATTTTTTTGAAATCCTAAATAAGAAACAATTAATAGATAAAAAAAAAGTAAAATATTGCGATCATATAATTAAAAATGAAAAGAATATTAAGATTTTAAAAAAAAAATTATTAGATATATTAAATACTCATGAATGAAGTTTTTTTAGATACTGAAACTACCGGGTTATCTTTTAGAGAGGGGCATAAAATTGTTGAAATTGCTTGCATTGAAACAAAAGAATTAATTCCAACTGGAAAAGTTTTCCATAAACTCATAAATCCAAAAAGAGATGTACCCGATGCAGCTTTTAAAATTCATGGTTTTTCCAGAGAATTTTTAAGCGATAAAGAAACTTTTGACGTAGTTGCAGATGATTTTATTAAATTTGTCAAAGGCAAGAAGATTATAATTCATAATGCACCCTTTGATTTAGGTTTTCTTAATGGCGAGTTGAATGCAATAAAAAAAGAACTTATCGATAATGAGGTGGTTATAGACTCTCTAGAAATTGCAAGAAATAAATTTCCAGGCACTTCCAATTCTCTGGATGCACTTTGTAAAAAGTTCAATATTGATTTGTCAAAAAGATTAAAACACAATGCATTGTTAGATTGTGAATTGTTAAGAGAAGTATATATTAATCTATTGGATGCTAAAGAGCCAAAATTTAATTTGTCATCTAATGTTTCCAAAAAAAATATTAAAAAAAATAATGACTATAACAAAGAAATTGTTAAAATTTCAGAGGATGAAATAAATATGCATAAAGAATTCTTAAAGAAAGAACTAAAAAAAAATTTTTATTGAATACGCCTCATATTATATAATTTTTCAAAGTCCACACTTTCGTTAATTTTGACGTCTTTAAATCCTGAATTTTCAAATAGCCTCACAAATATTGATCTGAGTTCTGGATATATTTGAGAGGGAACCTTTATTAAAATAATTTTTTCGATTTCACTTTTTTGGATTTTATCATCTGTTAATTCAATAATTGTCGCAAAAACAATTTTAGTTTCAATTTTTTCAAAGTCATTCTTAATTGGAGCTAAATTCAATGTAGCTAATATTTCAATAATGTTTTGCTTGATTTGATTACTTTTAATATCAATATTTATTTTGTAATTAGATATATTTTTTGAAAGTAAAAAAAAGACTTAGGATTAGGGATTTTAAAATTCAGATCCCTTATATATTTACCAATTATTTTATAACTCATCTTTATCTCTATTAACTATTTCTCCATCAATAGTTTTATTAGTTTTTTCATCTTTACTTTCCAATGAATTCTTGTTTATAAAAATTTTAAATATTATTTTTCTAGTAAAAGGGATTAATAACAAAAAACCTATTAAATCAGTAAAAAAACCTGGCACAATTAATAATAAAGATGCAAATGCAATTGTTGCCCCGGACATTAATTCATAAATTGGCGCTTTGTTTTGGTACAAATTAATTAACCCTGACCTTAGTGTTTGAATACCCTGAATCCTTGCAAAAAAAACACCCACAATAGCTGTTAAAAATATCAAGGATACAGTGTTTAAAGCGCCAATTTTACCTCCAATTTTAATCATGAAAAAAATTTCTAAGGCAGGCAATCCAATAAAAATTAGTAAAAATGTGTTCATTTGTCTGATACAAAATTATATTATTCATGTATATTTATCAAATTATGAGTAACAGTTTTGGATATTTAGATATAATTTTACTTGGAATGATCGCAGGTTTTATAATCTTGCGACTTAGAAGTATTTTAGGTAGGAAAACTGGGCACGAGTCAAAGGTCTACCCAAATTTTGCAGAGAAGAAATTTAGTATTCCAAAAAAAGAGTCTGAGCCAACAAAGCAAAACTTGAATGTTTTAGAAGGTAAGGAAAAAAAAGAATTTTTAAGAGGGGCGGAAATTGCTTACGAGAGTATATTAACTTCTTTTTCTACTGGTGACTTGATTAAGTTAAAATCTTTACTTTCGCCAAATATGTTTACAAATTTTTCTGAAGCTATCAAAGCAAGAAAAAAAGAAAATATAAAATCAGAGTTTACTTTTATTGGTGTAAAAGAGTCTTCAGTAGAAAAATATGAAAAAATAAAAGACAATTTATTTGCTACTGTCAAATTTGTTGCAGAAGTAATTTCTGTAAAAAAAGACAAAGATAACAAAATAATTGAAGGAAATCCTGACAAGATTAAATTTGTAACGGATAGTTGGAAATTTACGAAAAATATAAACAATAAAAGTCCAAATTGGTATTTATCTGAAATAATCAGCCAGTGATAAAAAAAAAGGATCTTTCTCAAGAGGATAAAAAAACTTGGGAAGATTACATTAAAGATCCTACTGGAATTTATGATAAAGATAATAAAAACCAAAGAAATATCAGAAAAGAGAGATTTAAGTTTGATCTTCACGGTTTTACTCTTGAAGAAGCAAATAGCAAAGTCAGAGAAGTAATCACATATTGTGTTGAAAAAAAGTTCAAAGAATTACTATTAATAACTGGTAAAGGGATTCATTCTACAAATGAAGAAGATACTTATGTCTCTAAAAATTTTGGAAAATTAAAATATTCAGTTCCAGATTTTATCAAATCTGACACTGAATTAAATAATTTAATAATTTCTATTAACGAAGCAGCTACTAAAGATGGTGGAGAGGGTGCAATATTAATTAAATTAAAAAAATTATAATATAAATTTAGATAGATCTGTATCTTTAACTAAATTTCCTAAATTATCTTGTACAAATTTTTTATCAACAGTAATAGTTTCTCCAGCTTTATCAGTCGCATTGAAGCTTATATCATCTAATACTTTTTCTATAATGGTGTGAAGTCTCCTTGCACCAATATTTTCGACTGAGGAATTTACTTCTGCGGAGATTTTTGCAAGCATATCAATTCCGTCATCTGAAAATTCAAGATTGACATCTTCAGTTTTTAAAAGAGCTTTGTATTGCTTAATTAAACTATTATCTGGTTCTTTAAGAATTCTTTTAAAATCATCTTCGTTCAAAGCATTTAATTCTACTCTTATTGGTAACCTTCCTTGCAATTCCGGTAGTAGATCTGAAGGTTTTGCTAATTGGAAGGCGCCTGATGCAATAAATAAAATGTGGTCAGTTTTTATCGGCCCGTGTTTAGTACTTACCGTCGTTCCCTCAATTAATGGCAATAAGTCTCTTTGTACACCTTCTCTAGAAACATCACCACCCACTCTATCACTTCTTGCAGAAACTTTATCAATTTCATCTAAAAAAACTATTCCGTTTTCTTCAGTAGCTTTTTTAGCCTCTTTAATTATCTTATCTTCTTCAATCATTTTATCTGACTCTTGAGCAACTAAAATACTGTGGGACTCCTTAACTGACATTTTTTTCTTTTTACCTTTTTTTCCTCCAATAGATTTTCCTAGAATATCTCCAAGATTAACCATTCCCACGTTTCCACCTGGCATTCCAGGTATTTCAAAGCTTTGCAACCCTGATGTCGAGTCCTGAACTTCTATTTCGATTTCATTATTATCAAGATCACCATTCCTTAGTCTTTTTCTAAAGCTTTCTCTTGTGGCAACACTTGCTTTATTACCAACTAATGCATCTAATACTTTTTCTTCTGCTTTTAATTCTGCTTTTGCTTTAACTTCTTTTCTTTTTCTTTCTCTTTCCATCGCAATAGCTATTTCGATCAAGTCTCTAACTATTTGTTCTACGTCTCTACCAACGTATCCAACTTCAGTAAATCTTGTTGCCTCAACCTTTATAAATGGTGCTTCAGCCAATTTTGAAAGCCGTCTTGATATTTCAGTTTTACCTACACCTGTTGGACCAATCATTAGAATATTTTTTGGCAAGACCTCGTCTTTCATTTCATCAGTAAGTGCCTGTCTTCTCCATCTATTTCTTAAAGCAACTGCAACAGCTTTTTTTGCATCCTTCTGACCAATCACATATCTATCTAACTCGGAAACTATTTCTCTAGGTGAAAGCGCGCTCACTTTTGATCTGTCCTCTTTGGAACCTTTGACTAATTTTAGATTTGTTTCTTTTTTTGATTTAGACATTAAATTTTTTCCATTGTAACGTTATTGTTTGTAAATACACAGATATCTGATGCAACCTTTAATGCTTTTTTCGCTATCTCCTCAGCTTTCATATCAGTTTCGATTAAAACTTTTGCAGCTGCTAGCGCGTAATTACCACCAGAACCTATTCCAATAATTCCATCCTCAGGTTCTAAAACATCTCCCGTACCAGATATAATAAAACTATGATTTTTATCTGCTACTGCCATTAATGCTTCCAACCTTCTTAAAAACTTATCACTTCTCCAATCTTTTGCTAACTCAACAGCTGCTCTTTGTAAGTTACCAGCATGTTTTTCTAACTTGGCCTCTAGTCTTTCAAATAATGTTAGAGCATCCGCGGTTGAGCCGGCGAACCCTGCGATTACTCCTCTACTCTCAATTTTCCTAACTTTTTTGGCCTTGCTTTTTAAAACTGTATTACCAAGACTAACTTGACCGTCACCTGCTACAATAGTTTCTCCACCCTTTCTAAGAAGGACAATTGTAGTACCGTGCCATTTTTCAGCTGTATTCATGGAGTTATATGTGGAGATTAATTTGAGATCTTCAATAGTGATTTATTGATAAAATGACGATTTAAATATATATCAAAGGTAAATCGGGCATAGTTTATGGGTAGAAAAGCAAAAATTACGAGAAAAACAAAAGAGACAAGCATTTCTGTCGCTGTCAATCTAGACGGAAAGGGAAAGTATAAAGTTAAAACTGGAATAGGATTTTTAGATCACATGTTGGAACAATTATCAAAGCACTCTCTAATAGACTTAGAGGTCAAAGCTAAAGGCGACACACATATTGACTTACACCATACTACCGAGGACACAGGAATTGCTATAGGTGAAGCTATAAAAAAAGCTGCGGGTAACCGAAAAGGCATAACAAGATATGCATCAACAATGATACCTATGGATGAAACTCTAAGCAGAGTTTCAATAGATGTGTCGAATAGACCTTATTTAATCTGGAAAGTAAATTTGCCGGTTGAGAAACTTGGGGAGATGGACACAGAATTATTTAAAGAGTGGTTTCAAGCTTTTTCACAATCAGCTGGAGTTACTTTACACATAGAAAATATTTACGGTGAAAATAGTCATCACAAGATTGAGTCGTGTTACAAAGGTTTGGCTAGATCATTAAAAGATGCTTTAGCGATTGACAAAAGAATTAAAAATTCAATACCTTCGACAAAAGGTTCTATTTAAAATTGATGAACGTCACAATTGTTGACTACCAATCGGGCAATATTAGCTCTGTAATAAATTCTTTTACAGAGGTTGCCAAAGGTAAAGTTAATCTAGAGGTAACTTCAGACATTAATAAAATTAAGTCTTGTGACAAGATTGTTTTACCAGGGCAAGGTTCATTTAAAAGTTGCGTAGACTCTTTACATAAAATTTCTGGATTAGTAGACACACTAAGGGATTTTGCAATTACAAATAAGAAACCCCTTTTAGGAATTTGTGTAGGTTTACAAATGTTTGCTGATGTCGGTTATGAAGAAGCAGAAACCAAAGGACTAGGTTGGATTGCTGGAAAAGTCTCTAGAATTGATAATCAAAATGGAAAATTTAAACTTCCGCACATTGGTTGGAATGAAATTGAAATTCAAAAAGAAAGCAAAATATTTAAAGATATAAAAAATAAATCTCATATGTATTTCGTTCACAGCTATGAGTTTATTCCTGATGATAAATCAGTCATTTCAGCAACAACTGATTATTCATCTAAAATTGTCTGTTCTGTCGAAAAAGATAATTTATTTGGAACACAGTTTCACCCTGAAAAGAGTGATAAAATAGGATTAAAAGTAATTGATAACTTTTTAAAATTATAATGAAAATATTTCCTGCCATAGATATAAAAGATAAGAAATGTGTAAGATTAATCAAGGGAAACTTTGAAACAAAAACTGAATATGAAATTTCACCTATTGAGCAAGCAGCAAAGTTTAAAGATCATGGCTTTAAAAACTTACACGTTGTTGATCTTGACGGAGCATTAACGGGTAAAACAGTTAATTTAAATATTATAAAAGAAATAGTAAGTAAATATGATTTGAAGATTGAAATTGGTGGCGGTGTTAGATCTCTCGATAGCATTAAACAATATGTCGATACTGGTGTTGAGAAAGTAATTTTAGGAAGTGGAGCTATTAAAAATAAAGAATTTTTAAAAGAGTCTTGCGTAAAGTTTAAAGGTCAAATTGCTTTGGGATTAGATGCAAAAGATGGAAATCTTTCAGTATCAGGCTGGAAAGAAAATCTAGAAATCAAAACCACTGATTTTTTAAAAGAAGTAAATGATTTTGGCGTAAGCAGAATTATTTTTACAGACATAAATAGAGATGGAATGAAAACCAGCCCCAATTTAGATGAGAGTGTGAAAATTGCAGGGCTTTCTAATTGTCCCGTTGTGATTTCAGGAGGTGTTTCTTCAATAAATGATATTAAAAAGGCTAAAAAGTTAAATAATAAAAAAATTGAAGGTATTATTGTTGGTAAAGCTATTTATGATGGTGATATTAAGCTTGAAGAGTTAGCAAAGGAGATTAATGCTTAAAAATAGAATTATACCTTGCCTTGATGTTAAAGATGGAAGAGTTGTTAAAGGTATTAACTTTGTTAAATTAAAAGATGCTGGAGATCCAGTAGAACAAGCTAAAATTTATAGCGACGGTGGCGCTGACGAGATTTGTTTTCTTGATATTACCGCTTCAAATGAAAATAGAGAAACGATTATTGATATTGTTAGAAAAACTGCGAAAGAATGTTTCGTTCCTTTAACTGTTGGAGGTGGAGTAAGAACTATTCAAAATATTACCGATTTATTGTTAGCCGGTGCTGATAAAGTCTCTATTAATACGGCTGCTGTAAAGAATGTCGATTTTGTTAAAGAAGCTTCAAAAAAATTTGGATCTCAATGCATTGTTGTTGCGATCGATGCAAAAAAAGTTCTAGGAAATAAATGGGAAGTGTTTACACACGGTGGAAGAAATAAAACTGGTATCGATGCAGTGGATTTTGCTAAAAAAGTAGAAGAAAATGGAGCTGGAGAAATTTTATTAACTTCGATGGATAAAGATGGAACTAAATCTGGTTACGATGTTGATTTATTAAAAACAATTACAAATAGTACTAATATTCCAGTGATAGCTTCTGGCGGAGTTGGAACTCTAGATCACTTATATGATGGTATTGTTAAAGGTGGTGCAAGTGCAGTTTTAGCGGCTTCTATTTTCCATTATGGAGAATTTAAAATCAAAGATGCTAAAGAATATTTGAATTCTAAAAATGTATCGGTAAGGTTATAAAATGTTTGAAAACTTAGAACAATTAATTAAAACAATCAGAGAGAGAAAAAATTCTTCTCCAGATAAGTCTTATACTAATAAACTTTTGAACGATAAAAACTTAAGTGTTTCAAAAGTAAAAGAGGAAATAGGCGAATTAATAGAATCTGTGGAAAAAAATTCAAATAAGATACACGAAGCTGCCGATGTGGTTTATCATTTGATGGTTTATTTAGAGGCTAACAATATAAAAATTGAAGATGTGATGAGTGAAATTAAGAAAAGACAGAAATGAGTTACGACAAAAATAATATATTTGCTAAAATTCTAAGGGGAGAAATTCCTTGTAAAAAAGTTTATGAAAATGAACATGTTTTAGCTTTTCATGATATTAACCCTCAAAAGAAAGTTCATGTTTTGGTTATTCCTAAAGGTGAATACGTAGATCTTAATGATTTCAGCAACAATGCTTCAGATAAAGAGATTGTAGAATTAAACAAAGCAGTGACACATGTCGCAAACTTAGTGGGAGCAAAAGACAAAGGATATCGAGCTTTAACTAATATAGGAAGTGATGGTGGTCAGGAAGTTCCTCATTTACACTATCATATCTTTGCAGGTGAAAAGATCGGAAAGATGGTCAACTGATGGTTTCTAGAGTAAAAAGATATTTTTTAGAAATTAAAGATTTTTCAAAAACAGTTGATTTAAACCTGCCAGAAAATTTTAAAATTATTTTGGATGATAAAGATAATTTTCATTTAAATAGATTTTTTTATAAACAAATAGGTGTAGACCACTATTGGAGAGACAGATTACTTTGGTCTGATAATGAGTGGGTAAAGTATGTTACGAATAAAAATTTAGAAACGCACGTTCTTAAAAAAGGTGAAGATCTTGTAGGATATTACGAACAAGAATATCATCCTGGATCAAATGAAGTAGAGCTTATCAATCTAGGAGTACTAAAAGAATTCAGAGGATTGAAGCTTGGTTCAACACTTGTAAATCATGCTATTGCAAGTGCATCAAGAAAAAATCCTGAAAGAATGTGGGTTCATACTTGTAGTTTAGATCATAAACATGCATTACAAAATTATAAATCTAAAGGTTTTGAGATTTTTAAAGAAGAAGAAATTGATTTTGTAGCTTAGTTTATTTCAGGCACTTTAAAGGTGCCCTTTTTAAAAACGTCATTTTTAGCAATTATGTTTAGGGAGAAATTTATATTATTGTTGTATTGATCTTTAATCTCCCATCCTTTCAAATCTAGATTTTTTTTGTCAAAAAAAACTGCAATTTCGTTCTCACCAAAATAAATAAGCTTAATTATTTGATCATTTACCTCTAATTCTCCTAATTGCACAATTTCTAAAAGTTTATCTTTATATAAAATATTTAAGAATGGAGATTTTGAAATAGGATAATGATAAGTTTTATTATACCTTTTTTGCGTTATTGCTAATCTCTTATTATTAATAACCAGCTCTTTTTTTTTGTCGTCAAAGTAATTGCATTTTAATTTTCCAGGAAACTCTAAAAGACAACTACCTTTCTCTGCTTTTTCATTAATTATTTGATCAAATGTAAATTCTAATGAATTTAAGTTATTTATTTGCGCAACTATTTGATCTTTTTCATTAGCTAATAAACTCGTTGTTATTAATAGAAAAAACGAGATCAAAAATTTTTTTTTAAAGAACTTCACGTTTACCAACATGATTTGCTTTACTAACAATACCTTTTTCTTCCATCATATCAATAATTCTAGCAGCTCTATTATATCCGATTTGTAATTTTCTCTGTAAAAAGCTTGTAGAGGCCTTTCCTTCAGCTTTTATAATTTCTACAGCTTGATTAAATAATTCATCCTCATCACCTTCATTTCCAGATGTTAATGTGCTTTCAGTTGTTTCTTGGGAAGTAATCTCTTCCATATAATCTGGCTCTCCCTGTGCTCTTAATGAATTTGTAATTTTCTCAATTTCTTGTTCAGAAACATATGGGCCATGAATTCTAACTATTCTGTTTGCCGATGACATAAATAACATATCTCCTTTTCCAAGTAATTGCTCAGCGCCCTGCTCCCCTAAGATGGTTCTGCTATCAATTTTTGAACTTACTTGAAAAGATATTCTTGTTGGAAAATTTGCTTTGATTGTACCAGTTATCACATCAACACTCGGTCTTTGTGTTGCCATGATAATATGAATTCCTGCGGCTCTTGCCATTTGAGATAATTTTTGAATGTAGTTTTCAATTTCTTTTCCAGCTACAAGCATTAAGTCTGACATCTCATCAACTACTACAACGATGTAAGGCATTTTAAGTTTGTGCTTAGCGTTATAACCATCAATGTTTCTTACTCCTACCTTGCTCATCAATTTATATCTGCTGTTCATTTCTTTAACTGTCCATGATAAAGCTGACGTCGCTTTTTTAGCATCAGTAATAACTGGGGTTAATAAATGAGGTATTCCTTCATAAGTAGACAGCTCTAACATTTTTGGATCAATCAAAATAAATTTACAAAGATCTGGACTTAGTTTGTAAAGCAGTGAAACAATGATTGTATTTATACATACAGACTTCCCTGAACCTGTAGTACCTGCAATTAAAAGATGAGGCATTGAAGTTAAATCACCCACAATTGGCATTCCAGAAATACTTTTACCTAATGCTATCGGAAGTCTTACATCTTTTTTTTGAAACTTTTCGTTAGAAATTATTTCTCGTAGCGTTACGCTCTCTCTCACTTCATTGGGAATTTCTATTCCAACTGTGTTTTTGCCCGGTATGACCGAAACTCTTGTAGAAGTTGAGCTAGTATTTCTAGCTAAATCCTCAGATAAATTTATAATTTTTGATACTTTAACACCAGGTGCTGGCTCGAACTCAAAAAGACTGACTACTGGGCCATTATTAATCGTTTTAATTTTTCCATCTATACCAAAGTCTAATAAAATCTTTTCCATAAACTCAGCGTCAGGACGATTTTTGTTTCCATCAGAACTTAGTTTAATTAAATTTTTTTCCAAATAATTTATATCAGGTAATTTATATTTGCTTTTTAAAACGCTTTGTTGTTTTTCAATATTTTGTTCAGACTCAAATGAAAAAGTTTGCTGAGGTTTTTCTAAAGTCTGTGGTTGATCAACTTCATTAATTGTATTAAAATCAGGTTCAACGTGTTCTACAGGTTTCCTTCTAAAAAGTGAAATAAATATTTGAAAAATTTTTTTATAACTAATCTCTGCAGATAGAGAAAAAAATACTATAGTCAATACGAACAATCCGTAAACAGAATACTTATTATTAATCCATGGAGCCCACGTATTCAAAAATTCGTAGGTAATTTTTCCAACAAAACCAGAATTTCCATTATCGATTAGCCAAAATGAACCATCAAATGTAAGATAAATAAATACGGTTCCAGCAATTAAATATGAAATAACTAAAAACAGTTTTAAAATTATTTTTTTAAGTTCTTTCTTTATAATTAAATCCAATCCCCAGAAAAAAAAATTCAGAAGTAGTAAAAATGAGGTTAAACCAAAACTTTGTAACAAAAAATCTGCGACACTACTCCCATAAATTCCAAAAAAATTTTGAATTTCAAAACTTCTATCTCCATATATGAAAGACGGATCTTCTGGCGAATAAGTAGAAAACGATATAGCAAGTGCGACACTTGTTAAAACAAGCAACAAACCTAATAATTCAAAGGTTCGTTTCTTCAAAAAATTTGTTAAACTATCAAAAAAGTTTGTATTCATTTCGAATCAATTTACATACTTTTTACCATTTTTATGAAAGTGTTAAAATTTTTAATATGAACAAACAACGAATATGCATAGTAGGAGACGGCCTTTCCGGCTTAATGACAGCAGCCGTGTTAAGTAAAATGTCAGGTGTGTATGTGAGTCTAGTGGCAAAAAACAAATTAAAAGATCGTGATAAAAGAACAACCGCATTTTCAGAGTCGAATTTTAAATTCTTTAAAGAAAATATTCCAAGTTTTAAAAGCAATCTTTTTTGGCCTTCTAAAAATATAGAACTTTATTATGAGTCATCTAAAGAGAAAATTAATTTTCTTAATTTAAATGAAAAAAAAAAAATTTTAATGTATGTCTTTGAAAATCAAAAGATTAAAGATCTTCTCTTTAAAGAAATAGTAAAAAATAAAGTAAAAATAATCAGAAAAGAAGTAAATGATATCAAGCAACTTAAAAACTTTGAATTAATAATTCTTTGTTTAGGTGGTAAGTCAAAAATTTATAACAATTTATTTAAAAAAAAACCTATTAAAAAAGATTACAAAGAAATAGCAGTAACTGGACATGTGAAACACAAATTTAAGAATTTAAATGCAAGCCAATTCTTTTTAAAAGAAGGTCCATTAGCTATTTTGCCTTACTCTAAGGATTGTTTCTCATTCGTTTGGAGTTTGAAAAAAAGCTT
Organism: uncultured Pelagibacteraceae bacterium; assembly: GCA_902572475.1. Taxonomy (GTDB): domain Bacteria; phylum Pseudomonadota; class Alphaproteobacteria; order Pelagibacterales; family Pelagibacteraceae; genus Pelagilacustribacter. The sequence continues at coordinate 61,905 of CACGGB010000004.1, forward strand.
TTACGAAAACAATTCAAAAAAAATTAATAATTTAATTAAAAATAAAATTTTAGAGATATTAAATGTAAAAGAAAATTTCATTTTAAGTAATTTACAATCTTACCCAATATTTCTTGGTTTAAAAAGACAATATCACGAAAAAAATATTTTAGTTTTAGGAGAAGGACTTCATGTTATTCACCCTGTCGCGGGACAAGGTTTTAATTTGGTCATTAGAGATATTAAAAAATTAAAAGAAATTTTAAAATATTATTTGGATCTTGGTGTTTCAATAAATAATAGTTATGCGTTAAATGATTTTTACAAAAGTAGAAAACCAGAAAATATGATCATGGGTTTAGGTATAGATGCAACACATAATTTTTTTAAGTATAATAAATTTTTAGATCCAATAAAAAAAGCAATCTTAAAACAGGTTTCTCAATTTGAATTTTTATCTAGTTTAAGCAAGAGGATTTCTGATAAAGGATTGTATTAATTAACTGATATTAAATAGTAGCCCCAACATATGAATGTTTCATCATTATCTACATCAAATTTTTCAGAGATATTTTTAAATTTTTTTAGAGTATCACCTTTATATTCTTTTTTAATTTTATAATTAAAATCATTAAATAATTTTCTATAATCTTGGTGTCTAAGCCTATTTTGGTATAAGTATTCATTGTTATACTTTTTCCAATTAGATTCATCGAATTTTAAAAAATTAAGTGAATTAATGCTTTTGTCTGTGTGAGAATAATGATCGCTATAATCAATTAAAGATGAAACTAATCCATTTAGATTTAGATTTTTTTTTACGTTTTTTAGAAAGTTTTTCAAATCGTCTAATGTGAAATGTTCAAGAGTAGTTGTTGAAACACAAATATCAAATTTCTTGTCATTTAAATCTTCTATTTTACATGGAGCTATGTATTTGATGTTGTATTGATCTGAAATATCTTCCTGATTAGAAACACTACCTTTGAATTTAAGGTTTAATAAATCTGAGATTTGTCTACTTGCCTCATTGAAAAGTTGGAAATCAATCATTTTACTAATGTCAATTACAGTTTGATCTAATTGACCATTTAAAATATATGAAAAATAAATGTTTTGTTCTAAAGATTTACCAGCACCTATTTCTAGTAAATTTTTACAACCGTTGTTTTTAATTGATGTTTCGTGTCTTTTCCAGTGAGGATTTATTTCATGGATATTAACTCTCGATCTTCTTGTAATGTACTTTTGTATAAAATAAAAAGTTTTTTTAAGTTTTAAGAATTGGAAAACTTTGTATAGAAAAGCTTTCAATTTCCAGTTAATTTGAAACATAAATTAATAATAGGCTTTTATAGATGAATATATACGCATTATCAACGGGACGTGGCCCTTCCGGAATAGCTATTGTCAGAATATCAGGAAAGGAAACTCTTAAGATTTGTCAAAATTTGACTAAGTTAAAAAATATAAAGTCTAATGAAGTTAACTTTTGTAAATTTTATGATCCTAAAAACGATAATGTTATAGATCCAGAGGCTCTATTATTATGGTTTCCTGGACCTAATAGCTATACAGGCGATGATCTAGCTGAGTTTCAGGTTCATGGAAGTAATGCTGTTATTAACGCATTATTAAAGGCATTATCTGAACAAGATAACTGTAAATTAGCTGAACCTGGTGAGTTTACAAAGATAGCTTTTCAAAATGATAAGATAGATCTTCTAAAAGCTGAAAGTATTGGTGATTTAGTTCATGCAGAAACAGAACTTCAAAGAGAGCAAGCTGTTAAATTAGTTCAAGGTAATGCTTCAAATTATTACAATGATTTAAGAGAAAAATTAATAAAATCGTTATCCTATATAGAAGCCAAAATAGATTTTGCTGAGGATGATTTACCAGAAAAAGTTTTAAAAGAGGTACAAAACTCTATTAAAGAAATCCATAAGGATATTCATAAGATAATAGAAGACAATAAAGTAGGAGAGAAAATAAGAGATGGATTTAGAGTTTCTATAACAGGTGAAGTTAATGCAGGTAAATCCTCTCTTTTAAATTTGATAGCAAAAAGAGATGTTGCTATTGTTTCAGATGAAGCAGGTACTACAAGGGATGTAATCGAGACTTATTTAAATTTAGACGGTTATCCTGTAATTTTAGCTGATACAGCAGGAATAAGAGATGCTCAAAATGAGGTTGAAAAAAAAGGTATATCTTTAGCATTGGGAAAATCAAAAGAAGCCGACTTAAATATTGTTGTAATTGATAATTCTTCAAAAAGTATAAATAATGAAATTAAAAAAATGATTAATAAAAATACAATCGTTTTGCTCAACAAATCAGATGTGCAGAATAGGCAAAATCACAAATTTGATGCAGATACAGTGTTAGCTTCAGTTAAAGAAAATAAAAATATTGATAGTTTGATTAAAAAAATAAAAGAAAAACTAAGTAAAAAATTCACGTCTAATAATAATGTTTTAATCACAAGAGAGAGACATAGAATTAAACTTCATGAATGCCTAAAAGAAATAGATAACTTTCTTAAAAAAGATCAAAATAAAGATTTAGAATTAGCTGCCGAAGATCTAAGAATGGCTACGAGGCATCTTGGAAGTATTGTTGGTAAGGTTGATGTTGAGGAAATTCTTGGATCTATATTTAAAGACTTTTGCATAGGTAAATAAAATACCTCTTGTATTCCTAATATACCTCGTTACATTCATGATATGACTAAACAAAGCTATGATGTAGTGGTTATAGGGGGTGGACATGCTGGATGTGAAGCAGCTGCAGCATCCGCTAGAATGGGCGTAAATACTGCCCTTTTTACACATAAAATAGAGACTATAGGTGAGATGTCTTGCAACCCAGCTATCGGAGGACTTGGAAAAGGGCATCTTGTGAGAGAAATAGATGCTTTAGATGGAGTTATGGGTGTTGTAGCTGATAAATCTGGTATCCAATTCAGATTATTGAACAGAAGTAGGGGTCCAGCAGTGCAGGGCCCACGTACTCAGTCAGATAGATTTCTTTACAAAGAGCATATGCAAAAAATACTACTTAATTATAAAAATTTAGAGGTTATAGCAGATCCTGTTGTTAAATTTTTATTTGAGAATGACAAAGTAATAGGTTTTGTATGTCAAAGTGGCAAAGAGGTAAGGACAAAGGAACTAATATTAACTACTGGCACTTTTCTAAATGGATTAATACATATAGGGGAAACTCAAATTCCAGCGGGTAGGTACGATGAGAAACCATCAACAGGTTTAAGCGAACAGTTAGAAAAATTTAAAATGCAAATAGGAAGATTGAAGACAGGAACACCACCTAGACTTGATGGTAGCACTATTAACTATGATGGTTTGGAAATGCAGCCAGCTGATAATGATCATTACTATTTTTCTTTCCTTACAAACAAAATCGATAACAAACAAATCAAATGTGGAATGACTTATACTAATAACGAAGTTCATAAGATCATCAGTGAGAATATCTCTCTCAGTGCAATGTATTCGGGAAACATCAAAGGTGTAGGACCACGTTACTGTCCGTCCATTGAAGATAAAATTGTTAAGTTTAAAGAAAAACAACAGCATCAAATCTTTCTAGAACCAGAAGGATTAAAGGACAATACTATTTACCCAAATGGTATATCTACTTCCCTTCCAGAGGAGATCCAGCTCAAGATATTAGCTAAAATTAAGGGTTTAGAGCATGTTAAGATGAAAAGAGCTGGATATGCTATAGAGTACGATTATGTGGATCCAAGAGAACTTAATGCCACCTTAGAAACCAAAAAAATTAAGTCATTGTTCTTAGCAGGACAAATTAACGGTACTACTGGTTATGAAGAAGCAGCAGCTCAGGGTTTGGTAGCTGGAATTAATGCCGCTTTAAAAATTAAAAACAAAGCCGAATTCATTTTAGATAGATCAACTTCTTACATTGGTGTGATGATTGATGATCTTATAACTAAAGGTGTTTCTGAACCTTATCGTATGTTTACTTCTAGAGCGGAGTATAGATTAACTTTAAGAGCTGATAATGCTGATCAGAGGTTAACAGAGCTTGGAATAAATTTAGATTTAATAGGATCTGAAAGAAAAAAAATATTTTTAGAAAAGAAAAAAAATATTTCTTCACTCAATAATTTTTTAAAATCTAAATTCCTGACTCCTAATGAAGCAAAAAAATATGGTATCAAAATTGCTATGGATGGAGTAAAAAGATCATGTTTAGAAATTATGGGCCAACGAAAAGTAAATATGGCAAAAATAAGGCAAGTATTTACTGATATACCAGCTTTTTCTGACTTAATAGAAAAACAGGTTGTAACAGATGCTCATTACATGGGTTATCTGAAAAGACAAGAGCGAGATATTAAATCTTTTAAGAAGGACGAGTCAGTTATCATACCTAAAAATATAAATTATAAAAATTTAAGCGGTTTATCAAACGAAGTTAAGTCGAAGCTGATATCTATAAGACCTAAAACGTTAGGACAGGCAATTAGAATAGATGGTATAACTCCTGCAGCTATAATAATCTTATTATCTCACATCAAAAAGCTAAAATTTAAAGCTACTGCTTAATGCATGACAAAGAAGCTATAAGCATTCTTCATCGGCTTAATTTTACTGAGAAAAATATATCCGATATTAAATACTTTATAAATGAATTGCTTAAGGCTAATAAAAAGCATAATTTTATCTCTAAAAGTACTGAAAACGTAATTTGGTATAGACATATCCTAGATTCAGCACAATTAGTAAAATTTATTGACTTCTCTAAAGGCTCTTTGTCTGATTTAGGCTCTGGAGCTGGTTTCCCAGGTTTGATTTTAGCTATATTTAACAAAAATAAACACTTTCACGTGAAATTATATGAAAAATCAACAGTTAAAAGAGCTTTTTTGAAGGATATAATTGATAGATTATCATTAAAAATAGAACTCCGGGGTAATGTTTATGATGAAATTATCGACTCAGACTACATAGTTAGTAGAGCTTTCAAGAAATTAGAGGTAATAATACAAGTTTCACGTGAAATCGCTAAAAAATCACATAAATTAATAATTTTAAAAGGTCAAAACGCACAGGAGGATTTAAAAAAAGCTTTCAAAAAGGAAAAATACGATTATAAACTTGAAAATAGCATTACAAATAAAGACTCTAAAATAATTATAGTCGATTTTAAAAAATGACGACAACAATTTCGGTGATTAATCAAAAGGGTGGGGTAGGAAAAACTACAACGGTAATTAATTTAGCTGCTTCACTGTCCATTATGGGTCAAACAAATCTTGTTGTTGATTTAGACCCTCAAGGAAATGCTACTACAGGATTTGGTAAAAGTAATACAGATGAAAATAAAAATATTTACAATTTGTTAATCAAAAAAATTGATCTTGGGCAGGCAATACAAAAAACTAATATTAAAAATTTAGATATCGTAGGATCACATGTAAACTTATCTGGTTTAGAAGTTGAAACTGCAAACGACTCTAAAAGAGCATTTGTATTAAAAGAAATACTCTCATCAGAAAAATCAGGATTACTTAAAAAGTATGATAACATATTTATAGATTGTCCTCCTTCATTGAGCTTGCTTACTATTATGTCCTTAGTAGCGTCAGATGAGTTACTAGTTCCTTTGCAAACAGAATTTTTTGCATTGGAAGGTATTACCCAGTTGGTAAAAACGATAGATAGAATAAAAGAAAATCTTAATCCCACACTTTCTATAAGAGGAATACTTTTAACTATGTTTGATAAAAGGAACAAACTATCATCAGAGGTAGACAGGGAAGCAAGAAACTATTTCAAAGAAAAAGTTTATGAAACTGTTATCCAAAGAAATGTAAGATTATCAGAAGCACCTTCACATGGATTGCCTTGTGTCGTTTATGACAAGAATTGTGTTGGTAGTAAATCATATTTTAAGTTAGCTAAGGAATTTATGGAAAATAATACAATAGAAAGTGCTGCTTGAATTTATGAAAAAAAAAGGATTAGGTCGAGGTTTGTCAGCTTTATTTGGAGATGAAAAGCCTTTAGAAAAGCGTCAAGAAACCAGTAAATCAAACATGATATCTATAAGTGATTTGACAAGAAATCCTTACCAACCGAGACAAAATTTCAAAGAAGAAAAATTGGAAGAATTAGCGAATTCTATTAGGAAAAATGGAATTATTCAGCCAATAGCAGTAAGGCTTAATAAAAATGAAACTGGAAAATATGAAATAGTTGCTGGAGAAAGAAGATGGTTAGCTGCGCAGAAAGCTGGTTTACACGAAATCCCAGTTACTATTTTAGACCTAAGCGACGTAGAGTCTTTAGAAGTTGCCATTGTAGAAAATATTCAAAGAGATGACCTTAATCCGATTGAAGAAGCCAAAGGTTACAAAAGATTGAATGAGGAATTTAAGTATGATCACGAGAGTATCTCAAAATTAATGTCCAAAAGTAGAAGCCATATTAGTAACACGTTAAGACTTTTGACGTTACCAAGCGATGTAATATCAATGTTAGAGGAAGGCACATTAACTTCTGGGCAAGCTAGACCATTAATCGGAATATCAAACGCCTCAAGCATTGCTGAAGAGATTGTATCAAAAAACTATAGCGCAAGAAAAGTAGAATACTTGGTAAGAAATAAAAAAGGAAATTCTAAAGAAAAAATTGTTGATGCAAATATTATAAAAGCACAAGAGAAAATTCAAAAATCTCTAGGATTAAAAGTGAATATTTTAAATAAAAAGAATAACTCTGGAAAAGTTACAATTGAATATAAGGATCTGGATCAATTTGAGCTGATATCGTATTTACTGACTAAGCATTAGCAAATAGACACATATCTATAATTAATTTTCTAACTAGAAGATCTTTATTAACAATTGAATTTGACTTAATGTAAACTTCAAAATTATAAGTCTTTTCCCTCATTTTTTTTGTTTTTTCCAGTGACCATTTTTTAGCTTGCTCAATCACTTTAGGTTTGTCTTTCCAAAATATCGGTGGTTTCAAATTATCAATTATTCCAACGAGGTTCTTTTCACCTGATTGATTTATTTCCATCAATTTATCTAATCTCTGGTTTATGGCGTTTAAATAATACATAACTTTTTCAGTTTCTATTATTGTTTGACTCAACAATTCGTTGGTTTTTATTTTATTTCCAGCTAATGCTGCGTCTTTTAAATTGTCAAAATTATCGCTTGATTTAACGTTAAGTAACATTTGTAATTTAATAGTCTCTATTTTTTTTTTATCAAAAAAAATTCTAATTTTTTCTATTTCATTTAATAATTTTGACCTATCAAAATCACAATTCTCGAATATTAAATTAACATTGTAAGGAGTTAATCCTTCATATCCTTTAAGTTTATTACTTATTATTTTTTTTAAGCCAATTTCGTTATCCTGGTAGCAGGGAACTATTCCGTACTTTTTTGATTTTTCAAAATAATTTCTTATTTTTGATTTTTTCTCTAAAATTTCTGAAAAAATGTAGATTTTAATGTCATAAGACTTATCTTCTATTTCTTTTAGTGTTTCTAAAATTTTATCGTCAGCATTATCGATGAGTATTATTTTTTCTTTCTCAAATAATGAAATATTATTTATTTCGTTAAAAAGGATATTTTTATTTTTCAATATTTGATCTTGAAGAAATTTAATTATTTTCTTATTTTTGTTATTAAATTTTATTAAATCCTTAAATTCTTTTTTTAAACCTATATTTTCTCCGTAAAAAAGAGTTATGTTATCCTTTAAAGTGTTAAAATTTTGCTCAATTAGATAACTTTTATAAAGCATTTAGTTTAGTTTTTAACTCGTTAAGAATTTGATCAGCTACATTATCAGTTAGTAGTTCAACTAATTTCTTTTCATTGCTCAACGTCCTAGAGTATTGATTAGAAACGCTATAATCGCCAGTTTTTGACTTAGAAAACTCAAATTCAGAACCATTTGAAATTTCTGTACAAGTGACGTTTACTGTTATTTTAATTTGGTATTTTGTGATCTCATTTTTTATATTTCTCTCTTTTACTTGTTTATCTTTGCTTGTTTTTAAAGAGATTTGTACTAATTTCTTTTCACTTTCAGTTGATGCTGAAGATAGTTTATTTTTTAAACTAAAATTTATTCTTTTATCTCCCTCTGCAATAATGTTAGATATACTGAAGTTATTAAAATTTGAGTTCTGGACAACTTTAAACCCGCATCCTGTTATAATTAAAGACAATAAGATAGCAATTGGTTTTTTCATTAATTTGAAATTATGTAATTAATTATTTTATTTTTCACAAAAATTATTTTCATTGTTTTTTTCCCGTCTAAATATTTTTTGGCTTTAGAGTTTTTAATTATAAAATTATTTACGTCTTTTTCCATTAAATCTTTTTTTATATTAATAACATCTCTGGTTTTACCATTAACTTGAACCGCCATTTTTATCTCTTCTAAATCATTTTCACCACTTATATCTGGCCATTTATTGTTGTTATTGCATTTTAATAACTCCAAACATTCATTAGCTAAATGAGGTACAAAAGGTATCATAAGTTTTAAAATTTTAATTAAGTTATCACTTAAAGTTTTACTTCCAATGCTGTTGTCAAGGTGATCACTAAAATAATTGTAAATCTCATAGAATTGAGCGACACAAACATTAAATCGAAAGGTTTCTATAGATCTGTCGATCTTATAAATATAATTATTTATTTTAGCGTTAAATCTATTTTCTAAATCCTTATCAACTTGTGTTTCTTTTCGATTAGAAATTAGAAAACAGATATTCCAGATTTTTTGTAAAAATTTATTTGCAGAAACGACTCCATTATCTGACCATTGTATATCCTTTTCTGGAGGACTATCAGACAAAATAAACCATCTAACTGAGTCAGCTCCAAATTGCTCAATCATAGTTTCTGGATCAACAGTATTTTTTTTTGATTTTGACATGGACTCGGGGGAACCCACAGTAACTTTTGATTTATCGCTCTTTTTGATTACAGTTTTTGTGTCAATTTTTTCTACTTCATCTGGATATAACCAGTTACCCTTAGCATCTTTGTAAGACTCATGACAAACCATTCCTTGTGTGAATAAATTTTTAAATGGTTCATTTATTTTAAAATCTTTTTTACATTTTTTAATGGCTTTTGTAAAAAAACGAGAATAAAGCAAGTGAAGAATGGCATGTTCTATTCCCCCAATGTATTGATCAACTGGCATCCAGTAGTCTATTTTTTTTTGGTCAAATGGAGAAAGTTTGTGGTTCGGTGAGCAAAATCTTAAAAAATACCAAGAAGAGTCTACAAAAGTATCTAAAGTATCTGTTTCTCTTATTGCTTTTTTTCCAGTAGACTTTTGAGTAGTTATCTTCCAAGTTGGATGATTATCTAAGGGATTTCCATTTGAATTAAGATTAATATCTTCTGGCAATTCAATTGGTAACTCACTTTTATCAACTGGTACTACACTACCATCTTCTAAATAAATCATAGGAATTGGACACCCCCAATACCTTTGTCTTGAAACTCCCCAGTCTTTTAACCTAAATAAAGTTTTTTTCTTACCAATCGATTTTTCTTCAATCACTCTTATAATTTTTTCTTTTGCATTTTGAACATCCAACCCATTTAAAAAATCAGAGTTAATAATTTTACCATCTCCAGTATATGCTTCTTTTAAAATTTCTTTATCATCTTTTGATTTGTCTGAAACCACTTTTAAAATTTCTAAATCATATTTTTTGGCAAATTCAAAGTCTCGCTGGTCATGAGCTGGGCAGCCAAATATTGCTCCAGAACCGTAATCCATCAGTACAAAATTTGCGAAATAGATCGGTATAAATTTGTCTTTAATAAAAGGATGAATTACAGATAACCCAGAATTAAAACCAATCTTTTCTGCATTAGCTAACGCTTCTTCAGTTGTACCAGTTTTATTACAATCTTTTTTAAACTGTATAAATTCCTTTGAGTTCGTAAACTTTTTGCTAAATATATGATCTGCAGAAAGAGCTATAAAGCTAGCACCAAAGATTGTGTCAGGTCTCGTTGTAAATACCTTAATTTTATCATTACTATTTTTTATCTCAAAATTAATTTCACAACCAAAAGATTTTCCAATCCAATTTTTTTGCATTAATTTTACTTTTTCAGGCCAGCCTTGAAGTGAGTTTAAATCATTAAGTAATTCGTTTGAAAAACTAGAAATGTTAAAAAACCACTGAGAAAGTTTTTTTCTCTCTACTAAAGAATTAGAGCGCCATCCTCGTCCATTGATGACTTGTTCGTTAGCTAAAACAGTTTCCTCTACTGGATCCCAATTTACATAAGTTTCTTTCCTTGAAATTAAACCTTTATTGTAGAAATCAATAAATAACTCTTGTTGATGTTTGTAATAGTTTTTATCGCAAGTAGATATTTCTAAATCCCAATCTATTGAAAGACCAAGCATTTTAAGTTGATTTTTCATAGTAGCTATATTTTTGTTTGTCCATTTTTTTGGATGAAGATTATTAAGTTTTGACGCATTTTCGGCCGGCAAGCCAAAAGCATCCCATCCCATTGGATGAAGAACGTTAAAACCATTCATAAATTTATACCGAGCTATCACGTCTCCAATAGTGTAGTTTCTTACATGTCCCATATGAATCTTTCCAGACGGGTAAGGAAACATTTCTAAACAATAGTATTTTTTTTTTGATTTTTTATTGGATACAGATAAAGCAGAATTTTGACTCTGCCATTTTTTTTCAACTTTTAAAAAATTATAGCGTTCCATAAAAACTTAATTTACTGTTTTTTTTTAGAAGATTTATCTTCGATATCTAATAAAGCAGCCTTTTTTAAAATTACAGAGAGTAATTCAATTTTAATTTTAGAGTCCTCAGGCAATAATGAAATAGAACAATTATTCGAAGTGCTACAATTTTTTTTATGAACTATAACTTTAAGACTATCTGATCTCACTTCATTCGATAAAAATCTGACGGTAATTTTTAGGGACTCATTGGCCCCACTGCTTCCTTCTGAATACCAGTCGGTAATAATCATCCCACCAGAATAATCAACTGTGGTTAATGGAATAAAATCCAAAGTTTCTAACGACGCTCGCCACATTGGATTTGAGGTGCTGAATTCGTAAGTTGTTTTTTTATTTCCAAGTCCTTTCAGTGAAATTCCTCTACCCTCTTCGATGTTTCTTCTTGCTCTCTCATCTGGATCCAAGGGACTTTTTTTTAAATCCACTGGTTTATGAAAATTTTTTAACCTCTGACATCCAGTAGAAGTTAAGCTTAATGTGCTAGCAAAAATTATTAAAATTAGAAAATTTATGTATTTTTTCATTGAATAAATATCTTAATACCGTTGTATTAAAAAATATAATACAATTAGTAACCTAAATAAGCTAAAAGTCGCAAATTTTGCAGTGTTTTTAACTGTTGCAAAAATAACACTATTATCAAAAAAACAAGATAAATAGCTAATTTTTTAACAATAACACAACAAAAAAAGTTAAAAAACCCAATAAATATAAAACTTTATATTTAATTATTAAATAAGGAGTAAATATGAAACAATTAAAAACAATAGTAGCTTTAATTGCTGGTTTATTTGCATTTACATCTGTGCAAGCAGGTGAATTGACAGTATCTGGTTCAATGCAAGCTACTTATCAGTCTGAAGTTGATGATGTAACTGGTAACCCATTAGGTATGAACACAGACATATCTTTAAAGGGTTCAACAGACACAGACTTCGGTACTGTAACAATGTCTCTTGCAACTGACGGAACTTTCTTAGGTGACTCAGGTGCAGACCATACGTACGCTTTAGCTACAGATTTCGGTACTATCACAATTGGTAATGCCGGTGATGCAGGTAATGCAGTGGATGACATAACACCTACAGCTTTTGAAGAAGCTAACGGTTCAGGTTCAGGTACATACTCAACTGACTTTGGTTCAGGTATGGACGGATCAATGAGCTTAAAATATAGCAATAGTGACATTTTAGGTACAGGTATTTCTGTAGCTTACAGTTACTATCCAAAGCTTGACGCAACAACAAACAATGAGAAAGCTGCTTCATTAACAGCAAATAATGGTAAGAAGTCAGCTAAATCTATGAATGTTGGTATCCCATTATCAGGAATACCAGTACTTGGTGACTCACCTCTAGGTGGCGCTAAAATTACACTTGGTTATGAGCATTCAGATGCACAAGCAGATGCTGACCAAGCAAAAGAAGGTGGTACGATTGCGGTAGTAGCCCCAGTTGGACCTCTTTCAGTTGGTTTCCAGAAAAAAGGTTATGCACCAAACAATACGGATGGAACAAAAGAATTCTACAAAGACGAAGTTATCGGTATAGCTTATGCAGTTAATGACGACTTTGCGATTTCTTACAACCAATATACATCAGTAAAACATGCTAACGCAGGTGCTGATATTGAACAAGAAACAGAAGCATTTAACGTTGCTTATACAGTAGGTGGTTTAACACTTGGTTTCCAAGATGCTAAAACTTCAAATGCTGGATACTCATCTGGAACAGATGATGATACAAGAACTATAAGTATCAAAACAGCGTTTTAATAACTACTGATCTTAAATTAAAAAAGCCGGTTAATTATTTTAACCGGCTTTTTTTTTATTTCTGATAAAATCGCAAAAGCTTCACAATTTAAATTTTTTAAATTATTTAGATTAGATATCTTAATACCGCCAAGGGGAACAAGCTTATTTTTATTACCTATTGCCAATTTGTTAAATTTTGTAACCCCAAGTGTAGAGGCTTTTTTATCGTAGTCTACAGTGAATAGTTTTGAAAGAAGTATATATTTGCAATTTTGTTTCTTCTTTATGTAAATCTCTCTCAAATTATGAGCTGAACCTATAGTAATAAAATTTTTCCTCCTAGCATTAAAATATATAAACTTCTTATTGTATGATGACAAATAAATACCATCAGCATTCAATTGCACAGCTAATTTTAAGTTATTAGCAACAATAAACTTTATAAGTTTAAGTCTACATGTCTTCCTAAACTTCTGTAATTCTTTAATATTATCAATATTATCATTGTTTCTATAGATAATAAAATATTTATTGTATCTTTTTATATCTGATAAATTAATATCTTCTATATTTTTAATTATAAGAAAATATTTTTTTTTAAGAATAAACATATGGGATCAATAATAATAGAAAGATTTAACAAAATAAAATCTAATATAAAAAAATTACATTCTAATAAACAGGTAAATATAATAGCTGTCAGCAAGACTTTTCCGTTAGAAAAAATAATGCCTTTAATTGAATATGGTCATATTCACTTTGGTGAAAATAAAGTTCAAGAGGCAATCGTTAAATGGAGAGAAATAAAATCTAAAAGAAAAAATTTAAAACTACATATGATAGGAAGACTTCAAAGTAATAAAGCTAAAAGTGCGGCCCAATTATTTGATTACATACATTCATTAGATAATCAAAAACTGGCAGATATTTTCTCAAACTTTGAAAATAATAATGAAAAAAAATTAAAATATTTTTTACAAGTTAATATTGGTAATGAGACTCAGAAATCAGGAATATCAATAAATGAACTTGAAGACTTTTACAATTATTGCTCAAAAGAAAAAAAACTTACTATTTTAGGACTAATGATTATTCCACCAAATGAACATGATCATAACCAATACTTTAAGCATTTGGATTTTTTAAATAAATCTTTAGGTTTAAACGAGATGAGTATGGGTATGTCATCAGATTATGAGGACGCAGTTAAACATAATTCAACTTTTATAAGAGTAGGTAGCTCTATTTTTGGTGAGAGATCTTAACTAATAATTACCTTAGTTTTTTTGTTTACGTGTCTTATTAATTTTCTCAATTCTTTTTTTTTAATGGCAATACATCCTTTTGTAGGACTAAATTCATTATTTGCAATATGAATAAAAATTGCGCTTCCTTTATTTTTTTTAATAGGATTCATATTAAAATTTAATACTAATATTATGTCATAAATATTTTTAGATCTGTAAAGTTTTTCCGATCTATATTTGAATGGAAACTTTATAAGTTTGTTGTAGTTTTTTGAATAAGGGTCATCGCACCAACCCATATTCTTTCTAATAGTAGTTTTCTTTATTTTAGACTCCAAGTTATTTATCTTATCTTTTCTGTATAAAATATTTTTAATCTTAAATATGCCACGCGGAGTTATTTGATCTCCCTCTTTTTCTTTTTTACCAATACCTTTTTTTCCTACTGCACATTTTACTTTATTATTCTGATAAGTAAGGTATTTCTTATTAATATAAATATGCATAAATCAAATATTTTAATTCTAGGGCCAGATAGTTTTATTTCAACATTAACCGAACTAAAGCAATTTTTAAAGTTTAACTTAATAACTAACTTTAAGAAATTAGGAGATTTTAATGTAAAAGAATTTGATGGCTTGATTTGTCATGAGAATGAATTAGATAAATTAGGAAAAAAAATATTTGATACAACAGATTGTTTAAAGGTGCTTGCCTGTTCAAAAAATAATAAGTTTAAGGAAAACTTCGATCACATATTAAACCTTCCTACCTCAATTAAAGAAATTAATAGAATAATCGAAGACAGTTTTGCAAAAAAAAAGTTTAATAAAAATTCTTCGATTGAAGTTAAATCATATATTTTAGATAAAAATGAAAAAAAGCTTCTAAAAAAAAATAATTTTATAATTTTGACAGAAAAAGAAATACAATTAATAGAACTTTTTTTAAATTCAGAAAAACCAATTTCAAAAAAAAATATACTGTCATTTGTTTGGAATTATTCATCAGACGCAGATACCCATACTGTTGAGACACATATTTATAGACTTAGAAAGAAAATTAAAGATAAATTTTTAGATGAAGAATTTATTTTAAATGATAAAGATGGATATTATTTGTGAAAAAAAGAAATAAGATAGCTTTAGATTTGTTTACCAAAAAATATCGAAAAAGAATTGTCAAACCAAAAAAAGGTAAAGGTAGTTTTAAAAGAAGAAAAAAGTAATCTAATTTAATCTAGCTCCGATAACTTGAATTATTTTAGAGGACATTTTAGTTCCATTTTGCAAGCACTCATTTAGTTTTTTTCCTTTAACATGACTATCTAAAAAACCACTGGCAAATAGATCACCAGCTCCAGTTAAATCAATGATTCTTAAACCCTTTTTTGCAGAACATTCAAAAACTTCTTCATTATTTACTGCAAGCGCGCCTCTGGATCCTCTAGTTATAATTATGAGCTTTTTAATTTCTTTTGAAAACTGTATCACATCATCAAAATTTTTGGTGTCAATCAAAGACATAATTTCTTGTTCATTTGCAAAAGTTATATCTAACTTTTGTTTTACTAAATTTAAAAAATGTTTTTTATGTCTCTCTACACAAAATAAATCAGATAAAGACATTGCTACTTTGTTGGCACAATTAATTGCTTTATCAAAAGCTTTCCTTGGCTCTCCCTCATCCCATAAATATCCTTCGAGAAATAAAATTTCACTTTTTTTTATTGCATTTGTATCAATATCATTTTCATTTATTTTGCCAGCGGTTCCTAGGAAAGTCACCATTGTTCTCTCAGAGTCAGGCGTGATTAAAATTAAGCAAGTGCCAGTTGGTACTTCTTCTTTTTTCTTCAAGTAAAAATATTCGACATTCTCTTTTTTAAGACCATCCTCATATTTTTTACCAAGTTCGTCATCACTTATTTTGCCAATAAAACCTACATTGTTTCCTAATTGAGATAAACCAACAATAGAATTAGCAACTGAACCACCAGATACAGTCTCTTCTATTTTCAAATTAGTGAGCAGTTTTTTAAATTCTATTTCATCTACTAATTTCATTGTACTTTTAGTCAAAGAATGTTGTTCTAAAAAACTATCCTCTACTTTACAAATAACATCTACTATTGCGTTTCCTATCCCCAAAATTTTCATATACTCTTATGCTTTTTTAGTTTTAATTGGCTTTTTTCTATTTGGATAACAGCTTTTGCAAATTTTACAAGTTATTCCAAAACAATCTCTTGCTTTACAATACTCTCGACCATACCAAATTATTTGAAGATGTAATTTGTTCCAATATTTCTTTGGAAATATTTTTTTTAAATCTTTTTCTGTTTGTGAAACATTTTTTCCTCTTGTAAGACCCCATCTTTGAGCAAGTCGATGAATGTGGGTATCAACTGGAAAAGCAGGGAAACCGAAACCTTGAGACATCACAACACTAGCTGTCTTGTGCCCAACACCTGGTAATTGTTCAAGCTCTTCATATGTGTTAGGTACTTTACCATTATATTTTTCAACTAATGTTTTAGATAAATAAAAAATACTTTTAGCTTTAACTCTAAAGATTCCAATCCTTTTAATTAAACTTTCAATTTTTTTTCTACCTAACTTTACAAAATGCTTTGGTTTATTGTATTTTGGGTAAATCTTTTTTGTGACATTATTTACATTTACATCAGTGCATTGAGCCGACAGAAGCACTGATATTAAAAGAGTAAAAATATTTTCATAATTTAGAGGTATTGGAACTTTCGGATAGATATTATTTAAGATCCTGATAATTATCTTAGATTTTTCCTTATTATTCACTTAAAGTTTAAAAGATCTCTCATTGAGTAGAGACCTGGTTTTTTGTTAAGAATCCATTTTGCAGCAGCAAGTGCACCTTCTGAGTAGAGAGCTCGATCAAAAGATTCATGATTTAAGGTTACTATTTCTTTACCACTTGAAAAAGTGACCTCATGTTCACCGATTACTTCTCCTTTCCTTATTGAGTTAAAATTTATTTTTTTTGCATATGGAAATGATTTCTTATTTAAATATTTTTTACCAATTAAACTGTAAAATTCTTTGTTTTTTCCAGTTGCGACTCCCCTGCCAAGCATCAAAGCAGTTCCGGATGGATAATCTTTTTTATGTTTATGATGAACTTCGTAAATTTTACTTAGAAAATTTTTTCCTAAGGACTTTGATGCAATTTCAGTAAGATATATGAGTAAATTTACACCTAAACTCATATTTCCAGCTTTTAATATTGGAATTTTTTTAGAAAATCTTTTTATTAACATTTCTTCTTTTTTTGAAAAACCTGTCGTCCCAATTATGATTTTCTTCTTTTGTTTTGATGCAATTTTGAGAATTTCTAAAGTACATTTAGGAACTGTAAAATCAATAATGACATGTGCTTCTTTAAATGAATTTACAGAATTTAATTCAGGCTTTATTCCAGAAATCTTTTTATTTATTTTTCTATTTTCGGTTA
>CACGGB010000005.1 GCA_902572475.1 uncultured Pelagibacteraceae bacterium
CCAAATGTATTATACGTTTCTGCAAAAAATAAAAAAAGAAAGAGAAGTTTTAATATTCCCCAAAAAAAGTGGTTAAATAATTATTTAGACTCAACAAAAAAAAATGATATTGATCTTATAATAGAATTAATTGGAGGATCAGAAGGCCCTGCTAAAAAACTTGTATTCAATGCATTAAAAAACAGGAAACACGTCGTTACAGCTAATAAAGCCTTAATTGCAAAATATGGTGATCAATTAGCTGAGATTGCAGAAAAAAATAAAGTTAACTTAGAGTTTGAAGCTTCTGTTTGTGGAGGAGTTCCTATTATAAGATCTATAAAAGAAGGACTTATAGCAAATAGAATTCAAAAAATTTATGGAATTTTTAATGGTACATCAAATTATATTCTCTCTTCAATGGATCAAGATCATAAGAATTTTTTAGATGTTTTAAATAAAGCTCAAAAACTTGGTTACGCTGAAACTAACCCAGCCTCAGATTTGAATGGAGATGATGTCGCTGCAAAACTAAAGATACTATCATCTTTATGCTTTAATTCTTATCTTAATAATAATATTCATGTTGAGGGAATTAAAAATATCGATAAAGAAGACATCGATAATGCAAATAAACTTGGATATAAAATAAAACTTCTAGGATACGCAGAATTAATAAATAATAATATTTTTCAAAGAGTACATCCAACACTTATCAAAACAAGCTCCTATATAGCAGGTATCGATGGAGTGCTTAATGCTGTTATTGTTGATGGCTCACCAGTTGGTCAAAGTATAATACAAGGAGAGGGGGCTGGTCCAACAGCTACTACATCTGCTTTGGTTTCAGACATTTCGTCGATTTTGAGAGGAAATATAAAATTTCCTTTCTCGATTTCCAATAAAAAAAGAAAAAAACTTCAATTTAAAAATATATCTGAAAGATCTTTTTCTGCTTATTTAAGATTCGAAGTTGCAGATAGACCTGGAGTTTTATCAAAAATTACAAATATTTTTTCAAAAAATAAAGTTTCAATTAAAAGATTAATTCAAAATCCAAATAAAAAAAAAGGAACATCATCAATTGTTATTGTTACACATGCTTCTAAAGATAAATCCTACACTAAAATCGTAAATCAAATCGATAAAAAAAATTTTATATTTAATAAATCAAAATTGATACGTATCGATGATAATTAATGTCTATAGATTCTAAATTTCTAAATTTATTTATTAAAGCAACAGAAAAAGCTGCTATAGGAGCCTCTAAATTTATCGGAAAGAATGATAAAATAGCTGCAGATAAAGGAGCGGTTGACCCGATGAGAAGAGAATTAAATAAGATAAATATGGAGGGAACAATAGTTATTGGAGAAGGGGAAATGGACGAAGCACCAATGCTATATATTGGAGAAAGACTTGGAACTTTGAACGGACCTAAATTCGATATAGCTGTTGATCCTTTAGAGGGAACAAAATTTACAGCAAATAACCAACCTAATGCTTTTTCTGTTCTTGCTGTTTCAAAAAAAGGAGATCTGTTATCTGCTCCCGATACCTATATGGAAAAAATTATAATCGGTCCAAATTTACCTAAAAATCTATTAGATATTGATAATGGAGTTGAAAAAAATATTAAATTATTGGCTGAAGCAACTAATAAAGATATTTCAAAAATTAATGCATGCGTTATGAAAAGACCAAGACATGACAAAATAATAGAAATACTTTCAAACATGAGAGTTAATATAAACTACATAACTGATGGAGATATTGCAGGAGCTTTGAGTGTAATTGGGAAAAATCCGAAAAATGATATTTATTATAGCACAGGAGGTGGACCTGAGGGAGTTCTAGCAGCTGCAGCATTATCTTGTTTTGGAGGACAAATTCAAGGACGTCTTGTTTTAAATGAAGAAGAAAAAATTAGGGCAAAAAAATTAGGAATTAAAGATTTCAATAAAAAATATAACATAGATGACATGATTAAAGGTGATATTATATTTTGTGCCACAGGTGTTACAGATGGGGATTTGGCAAAAGGTGTTAAAGATCTCGGCAACGAATATGAGGTCACCACATTTGCATTACACAAAAGTAAAAAAATAAATAAAATAATTACAAATATATATAATAAATGATTTCAAATTCAGTAAGTAATAAAAACTGGGTTTTTAGAAAATACAACGAACAAGATCTTTTATTTTATAAAGAAAATTACTCGTTAGACGAAATAACATCAAAGCTTTTATCAATTAGAAATATTAAAAAAGAGGAAGTTCAAGCTTTTTTAAGCCCTTCTATAAAGAATTTTTTACCTAATCCCGAAATAATTAACGATATGCAAAAATCTACGAAAAGGACCGCTAATGCAATTTCACAAAATCATAAAATTGGAATTTTTGGTGATTATGATGTAGATGGTGCTTCAGCAACAGCATTACTTGCAAATTTTTTTAATTCAATAAATGTTCCATATGAAATTTATATACCAGACAGAAAAAAAGAGGGTTACGGGCCTTCTGCAGAGTCTTTTAAAAAACTAATTGATAATGGAGCTAAATTAATAATTACAGTAGACTGTGGAACACTTTCCTTTAAAGCAATTGAATATGCTTCTAATAATAAAACTGATGTAATTGTTCTTGACCACCACCAATCAGAAATTAATTTACCTAAGGCCTACTCCGTAGTCAATCCAAATAGATTAGACGATAAGTCTAAATTGAATTATTTGTGTGCAGCTGGAGTAACTTTTATGTTTTTAATTGCTTTAAATAAAGAATTAAGATCAAACAATTGGTTTTTTAAAACAAAAGTAATTGAGCCAAATTTACTGGAATATCTAGATTTAGTTGCTTTAGGAACTATTTGTGATGTAGTTCCTTTAGTTGGTCTAAACAGAGCAATTGTTTCACAAGGATTAAAGATTTTAAATTCGAAAAAAAATTTAGGGTTAAAAACGTTATTTGATATTTGTGATATTCGAACTAAACCAAATGTTTACCATATCGGTTATCAATTAGGACCAAGAATTAATGCAGGAGGTAGGGTAGGAAAATCTTCTCATGGAGCAAATTTATTAATTAGTAATAACCCAAAAGATGCTTTTAAGATTGCTTCCGAATTAGATCATTTTAATAAAGAGAGGCAAATTTTAGAAAAAGACGTAATGGACAAAATTTTGAATGTTTTAGGGAATGAAATAAATGAGCCGGTAATTATCATTTATGGTAAAAATTGGCATGAAGGTGTAATTGGAATAGTAGCATCTAGAATTAAAGATAAATACAATAAACCAGTAATAATAATTTCATTAAACGATAATGGGATTGGAAAAGCATCTGCTAGGTCCATTGTTGGATTTGATATTGGTTCAGTAATTATTTCTGCCGTTCAAGAAAATATTTTAATAAAAGGTGGGGGGCATAAAATGGCAGGAGGATTTACAATTGAAATTAGCAATTTTGAAAAATTTAAAAGCTTTATTCTTAGTAAATTTAAGAAACTGAGTAATAGTATTTCCAATATTAAAACTTTATATTTAGACAGTGTAATAGCTCCAACTGCCTTAAATCTTCAATTTTATAATAAAGTTAATGCGCTTGCTCCTTTTGGATCTGGAAATCCTGAGCCAAAGTTTGTTTTGGAGAATATGAAGTCTGTTAATAATAAGATTATTAAAGATAAACATATAAAATCAGTTTTAGTCGGATTAGATGGATCAACAATCAAATCAATGGCATTTAACTGCGTCGAAAACGAAATTGGAGTACATTTACTTAAAAAAGATAAAAAATTATTTAATATTGCGGGTAAATTATCCTTGAACGAGTGGCAGGGGCAATCAAATGTGGAGTTTATTATCGATGATATTTCTGTTAATAAGAAACTCAAAAATACGGTCCCATCGTCTATCGGTTAGGACAGTTGGTTTTCATCCAACAAAGAGGGGTTCGATTCCCCTTGGGACCGCCAAAAAAAATGCATAAAGTAGCAATTATAGAAAAAATTCACCAAGACGGAATAAATTTATTAAAAAATAATTCAGCGTTTGAATTTGAAATAATCGAAGATGCTTCTGAAGAAAATTTAATAAAAGTACTACCTAATTTTGATGCTTGCACACTTAGGGTTTCAAAATTAAATGAAAAAATTCTATCTAAATGTAAAAATTTAAAGGTTATATCTAGACATGGTGTTGGATATGATAATGTCGATTTAAATTATATTAAAAAAAACAAAATAACTTTATTAATAACCGCTACTGCGAATGCAGTGGCTGTAGCAGAACATGTAATTTACATGATGCTATCAATATCTAAAAGTATTAATCAATATGACCAGGAAGTTAGAATTGGAAATTTTAAAAAAAATGCGTCTACTATTACTACTTTAGAACTTTTTAAAAAAGAGATTCTAATAGTTGGATTTGGAAGGATAGGTCAAAGTTTAATCAAAAGATGTAAAGGTTTCGAGATGAAAGTAAAAGTATTTGATCCTTTTGTTAATAAAGAGACTATTGAAAGATTTGGAGGACAAAAAATTGAAAATCTCGATGATGGATTAAAATTTTGTGACTATGTTTCTTTACATGTTCCGTTAAATGAAAAAACTAAAAATTTAATTGATTATTCTAAACTTAAGAATATGAAAAGAGAAGTAATTGTAATCAATACTGCAAGAGGTGGAATTATCAACGAAAACGATTTAGATAAGGCATTGAGAGAGAATATAATTTTTGGAGCAGGGTTAGATGTTTTTGAAAAGGAGCCTATAGATAAATCCCATCCTCTATTATCAAATAAAAAAGTCTTATTAAGTCCGCATTCAGCAACATTTACAAATGAGTGTAAATCTAGAATGTCTTTAGAGACTACTAAAAATATAATTGATTTTTTTGAGAATAAGATTGATAAATCTATGATTGTAAAATTATGATAGACATAAGTAGAAAATTAAAAAACTTTGGTCCATTAGAAGCATTAGTATTAAGTTCTATAACATATGTAGTTGTAATGTTATTATGGACGGCTTCTACCAGATCAGAAGTAATACAAAAAGCAAACGATATAAAATCTAATCACAAATCAGTTGTCGATTTTATAAATAATGAGGTAAATACTTGTAGCTCGAATGTTGAGAGCCTAACATCTTGGGGAGAGAAATGTAATTCTGTTTGGACCTCTGATAAAATCGTAAGTTATGTGTTATCGAACATAGATTTAAAAAACCCATATTCAATTAATAAACCCTTAATACAAACCTCTCAAGATCCTAGAATTCAGGCTGAAGGAAAAGCAGGTCAATCTACAGACAAAGGTATAATTTTCGTTTCCTCAAATAATTTTGAGTCAGAAGCGGGATCCGAATGGGTAGTTGGTACTTGTATTAAGTCACCATGCGTAGCTGCTGGTAATAATGAATTAGTCTCGGTATACCGTTAACTAATAATTTCGAAACCACATTGTTTTGCAGTTTTGTTCAAATAATTGAAGCCAATTTTTGCATATTCAAATGGATTTGCTTTAGCAGGATCTTGTTCAGCTTCTACTACAAGCCATCCTGAATAATTTTTTTTCTTCAAAGCATTTAAGAAAGGAATGTAATTAATACATCCGTCACCTGGTACAGTGAATGCTCCATCTAAAAATGCTTGTCTAAATGTTGCATCATTTCTCAGTGATTTTTCTAAAATATCTTTTCTAATGTCTTTGCAATGAATGTGAATTATTCGTTCGTAAAAATTTTCTACTAATTTAATAGAGTCACCTTGAGCAAACAACATATGACCAGTATCTACTAATAGTTTAACTGTATCCTTTGTATTTTCTATAAGTCTAGAAGTATCTTCCTCAGTTTCTATTATAGTTCCCATGTGATGATGATAAGCTAGTGGCATATTTTCATCTATCATCATTTTACTAATTTCATTTATTGAATAAATAAATCTATTCCAATCATCTTTATCTAATTTGGGCCTTTTTGATAACGGTGTTATAGGATCTCCTTGGACGGAGTCTGTAACCTCAGCAAAAACCATGCAAGGTGCTTCACAATCTTTGAATAATTTAAGTTGTTTTTGCATAAGTTTAAATTCTTCTTTAGGAGATCTTTTTAATAGTTGAGCTCCATACCAACCTGAACATAATTTAAGGTTCTCTTTTTGAAGTTTAGGAATAAGTTCTTTCGAATTCATTGGAAATTTTCCGCCGGACTCAATTCCAGTAAAACCTGCCATACTTGCTTCTTTTAAACATTGTTCCAATGGAGTTTTTCCACCTAATTCAGGCATATCGTCGTTACTCCATGCAATGGGTGCTATTCCTAATCTTATCGACATAGTTTTAAGAAAGTAATAATATTTTATATTAAAAATAATTAACTTACAAAAGAATTTATGATCAATGTAGCACTTTTGGGTTTTGGTAGAATTGGGCAAATGCATGCTCAAAATATATATCTAAATCAAACGCTTAATTTATTATATGTATATGAAAAGGTTGATAAACTTAGAAAAAAAGCTAAAAATCTCTACAACTGTATAATTGAAAAAGATTATAAAAAAATATTTTCAGACGAAAAAGTAGATATTATTTTTATTTCTAGCCCCACAAATACTCACATCAGATTTATCGAAGAGGGCATCAAATACAATAAAACTATTTTTTGTGAAAAACCTTTAGACTTAAATATAAATAAAATTGTTAAAACTTTCAAAAAAGTTAAGAAAAATAATTCAAAGATACAGATGGGGTTTAATCGAAGATTTGATCCTAGCCACCACTCAATTAAAAAAGATTTAGATAAAGGTAAAATAGGAAGATTGGAAAAAATAATAATCACAAGTAGAGATCCAGCACCTCCTTCAAAGACTTATCTTAAATCTTCTGGAGGTATTTTCAGAGACATGATGATTCATGATTTTGATTTATGTAGGTATTATTTAAATAATGATGAAATTTCCGAAATAAGTTCATCTGTAAGCTCATTTGAAAATTTTTACAAAAAAATCAAAGATCATGAATTAGCTACTGTTACTATGAAATCAAAGAAAGGTGTTATATGTGTAATCACAAATTCTAGACATTGTTCTTTTGGATACGATCAAAGAGTTGAGTTATTTGGAAAAAAAGGAATGCTTTTATCAGGCAATCAAAAGAGTACGGCTACAGAGATATTTAATTCAAATCAATCCCATTCACAAAAACCTTTTTTAAATTTTTTTATTGAACGATACAAAGAAGCTTATAATTTGCAATTGAATGAACTAATTTCTCTTCATAAAAATAGAATAAAACCTAGATCAACTTTTAAAGATGGTTATTTTGCTTTAAAAATTGCTAATGCTGCATATCAATCTCTAAAGCAAAAAAAGGTAGTAAAATTAAAGTAATTTTAACTACCTCTAGTTGTATGTATTTTTTTTCCTTTTGTATTTTCACAAATTTTTTGTTTTAATTGCGCAAATTTAATAAACAAATGAGGGAAATAATCATGAAAAAAGTATACTTAACTGTTGCTGCTCTAATGAGCTGGGCAATGATGTCAGTAGCTGCTCTAGCAGTAGATATTATTGTTGTGTCTCATGGACAAGCAAACGACCCTTTCTGGTCTGTTGCAAAAAATGGAGTTGATAAAGCTTGTAAAGATATGAAAGTATCTTGCAAATACACTGCTCCAGCAACATTTGACATGGTAGAGATGGCAAAACTTATTGACAACGCTGTTTCTCAAAAACCAAAAGGTATTGTAATAACTCTTCCAGATGCTGCCGCTTTAGGTAAATCTGTTAAAGCTGCAATATCTGCAGGTATCCCAGTAATCTCTATGAATTCAGGTTCAGACGACTACATGAAACTAGGTATAAGTGCTCACGTAGGTCAAACAGAGTTTGAAGCTGGTGTAGGTGGCGGACAAAAAATGAAAGCTGCTGGTGGTAAAAAAGCACTATGTGTTAACCACGAAGTAGGTAACGTCGCTTTAGATAGAAGATGTGCTGGTTTCAAAAAAGGCTTTGGTGGATCTGTAGACATATTAGGTACATCAAATGACCCGACTGAAATTCAAAAAGCTGTAGCTGCTAAATTAGGTGGTGGATATGACACTATTCTCACTTTAGGAGCTGGTCTTGCGGGAGAAGCTGCTCTAAAAGCATTAGAGTCTGCTGGTAAAGTTGGAAGCGTTAAACTTGGTACATTTGATATGTCACCAGGTATGCTAAAAGCTGCTGCTGCTGGAAAAGTTGAGTTCTTAATTGATCAACAACAGTATCTACAAGGTTATTTACCTATAGCTATCTTTTCTCAATATATGAGATATGGAACAATGCCAGCTGGTGTTGTTATGACAGGACCTGGTTTTGTTACTCCTAACAATGCGAAGGACGTAATAAAATGGGCTGCTCAAGGTTATAGATAAGAACAATATTAAAAAGGCCTAGTGAATAATCACTAGGCCTTTTTTTTTAAGTTTTTTTTATATGTCTACAAAGTCTAAAAGTATTGAAACAAAAACTGATTTCAATCAGGATGAAAGACTCAAAAAAGTTTCCAAATTAAGATTATTGTTAAATAGACCCGAACTTGGCGCTCTAGGTGGAGCAATACTAGTTTTCATATTCTTTGGTATCGTTGCCGGAGATACGGGGATGTTCAGTGCTTACGGAGTTTTAAATTTCTTAGATGTTTCTGCAAATCTTGGAATAATAGCTATTGCAGCTGCAATGTTAATGATAGGCGGAGAATTTGATTTATCAATTGGATCGATGATAGGTTTTGCAGGCATTTGTATAGCTATTCCAGCAATTTATTGGGGGTGGCCATTATGGATGAGTATTATTTTTGCATTCTCAATGGCAGTACTAGTAGGTTATTTTAATGGAATATTAGTTGTAAGAACAGGCTTACCATCTTTTATTGTTACTCTTGCAATGCTTTTTATTTTAAGAGGGGCAACTTTAGCAATAACAAGATTGATTACTGGCCGAACTCAAGTTCCAGGCCTAAGAGTTTTAATAGAAGATGATCCATTAGCATGGATATTTGCAACTGATACTTTTAAATGGGTTTTTACTTGGTTAGGTTCGATGAATCTGATTGCATTAAGAACTGATGGAACTCCGCTTGCCACAGGAATACCACCATCAGTAATATGGTTCATAGCTTTAGCAATTATTACAACATGGATACTAATGAAAACAAGATACGGAAATTGGATATTTGCATCTGGAGGAGATAAAAATGGTGCTAACAATGTTGGAGTGCCAGTTGGTAGAGTAAAAATAAGTTTATTTATTGGTACTGCAGTAGCAGCAACTATTTTCGCAACTATTCAAGTTTTGGACGCTGGTTCAGCCGATACAATGCGTGGAACTTTAAAGGAGTTAGAAGCTATTGCAGCAGCAGTTGTTGGAGGCTGTTTATTAACTGGCGGTTATGGTTCAGCAATAGGTGCAGCATTTGGAGCTTTAATTTTCGGAACAGTATCAATGGGTATATTTTATACCGATGTGGATACAGACTGGTTTAAAGTTTTTTTAGGAGCAATGATGTTAATTGCGGTGATCTTTAATAATTATATAAGAAGAAAGGTAACGGAAAGCAAATAATGTCAGACTATTTAGTTCAATTTAATAACATAAGTAAATTTTTTGGAAAAGTAATAGCTCTTAAAGATGTAACTATGAAATTAAAAAAAGGTGAAATTATGTGTCTTCTTGGTGACAACGGTGCAGGTAAATCAACTTTAATTAAGACATTAGCTGGAGTACATAGGCCTGATGAAGGTGAAATTATTGTTGAGGGGAAAAAAACAATATTTGACAGTCCTAAAGATGCATTAGATATGGGCATAGCTACCGTATATCAAGACCTAGCTTTAGTCTCTTTAATGAGTGTAACAAGAAACTTTTTTATGGGAAGAGAACCAATGAAAGGTCCACCATTTTTCAAAACGTTTGATATAGAAAAAGCAAATAAAATAGCTGCCGAGAGAATGGGGCAGATAGGTATTGATGTCAGAGATCCATCTCAGGCAGTCGGAACTATGTCGGGAGGTGAAAGACAGTGTTTGGCAATAAGTAGAGCTATATACTTTGGAGCAAAAGTTCTTGTTTTAGATGAGCCTACATCTGCTCTTGGAGTACATCAAGCTTCAGTTGTTTTAAAATATATAGTTAAAGCCGCTTCTCAGGGATTAGCAGTTATTTTAATAACACATAATGTTCATCATGCTTATCCAGTAGGAAATAGTTTTACAGTATTAAATAGGGGAAAAAGCTTAGGCACTTATGAAAAAAAAGATATTTCTAGAGAAAAACTTTTAAGCATGATGGCAGGTGGTGAAGAGTTAAACAAATTAGAGGTAGAGTTACAAGAAATGAACCGGTCTTCAGCTAATTAATGCAAATAGGAATAGATTTAGGTGCAACTAAAATAGAGTACGTTCTTCTGAATGATAATAATGTAGAATTACAAAGAGATAGGGTTCAAACACCTAAAAATTATGAAAACACAATAATTACAATAACTGAAATTGTAAAAAAATTAGAAAATAAATCTGGAAAATTTAATGTAGGCATATGTCATCCAGGAGCAGTAGATAAAACTACAGGACTAATTAAAAATGCACATAACTCTCAATGGCTAAATAATAAAAACCTGATAAAAGATTTAAAATTAAAGATAAATAATAATTTTCTTTCAGAAAATGATGCTAATTGTTTTTGTTTATCTGAGGCTTTTGATGGATCAGCTAGTCATTATGAATCGGTGTTTGGAATTATATTAGGATCAGGCTGCGGTGGTGGACTAGTAATAAATAAAAAAATAATATCTGGAGCAAATGGTTTAGCAGGAGAATGGAGCTTAAATCAAATGCCACTTACAAATACACCAAATCTGAAATCTGATAAAATTTTAAATTTTTCAAATAGATTAGAGGGTTATCTATCTGGTAAATCAATAGAGAAAAGATTTAATGAACAATTTAATGAAAACATTTCAGCAAAAGAAGTTTTTAGTAGATATAGAAAAAAGGATCCAAACTCCGTATTATTTATAAACGAGTATAAGGATATTCTAGCGAGATGTTTGGTGATAATAATAACAACTCTTGACCCAGATGCTATCGTTTTTGGTGGTGGAATTTCTAATGAAATAGATTTTTTAGATCAAATTAAAAAAAAAACATCATCATTTATAAATGAACCTAATCTTAAAACAGTATTTTTAAAGCCAAAGTACGGAGACGCAAGCGGCGTTAGGGGTGCTGCTATTTTGAGTAGGAAAAGCTCTATTTAAGTATTGAATTAATCTCTTTGTTTGAGAATGGTTTTGGTTTTTCACATTTAATAGAAATTCTTTGTTTTTTATTATTTTTTGCAGATAAATGAATTGCATCTATTATATTTAAAACGTGAAGAGATAAATTTCCGTTACATCTATGTGTTTTCTTATTTTGAATTGAATTAATCATCTCTGATAATCCAACGCCTCTATAATTAGCGTTAGTAGGGGACTCATTGGCTCTAGAGCTTTGGGATCTTATATTTATTTTTCCCAAGGACATTTTGTTTGTTTGATGGTTCTGCCATGAACTGCCTAATTTTTTACTGATCAAGACTGATCCACCAAACATATTTGGATCTGGAACTATCATAGAACCTTTTTCTCCGTAAAGTTCTATATGGTTCCTAAGGTGAGAAATAACATCAAAAGATAAAGTTAATCTAATTATCGTACCATTATGAAATTTTATAGTAGAAAAATAAGTTGTTGGACACTCTACTTTAAATTTTTTACCTTTTTTTGGCCCTATACCAATAGTGCGCTTGTTAACTCCTTTTGAGCTAATACTTGTTACTTCTTTAGCTGGACCCAATAAATTAACTAAAGCAGTTAAATAATATGGACCCATGTCGATAACTGGTCCTCCTCCTTTTTTAGCAAACCAAGGCTCCGGGTTAGGATGATAAGATTGTATACCTGGATAAGCAAATATTCCTGTTCCAAACTTCACTCTACCTATCACTTTTTTGTCTAAAAGTTGTCTTGCTTTTTGATTTCCTCCGCCTAAAAAAGTGTCAGGAGCATTTCCTATGAAAAGTTTTTTTCTTTTTGCTATTTTTATAAGTTCTTTTCCATCTTCAAATGAAACAGCTAAAGGCTTTTCAGAATAAACGTGTTTACCATTAAGTAATGATTTTTTAGCTATTAAATAATGTGCATTAGGTATTGTTAAGTTTAGAATAACTTGAATTTCTTTATCTTTAAGCAATTCATTAACTGAAGCTGAACTTATCTTATAAGTTTTAGCACACTTTTGAGCTGCGAATTTGCTAATATCAGCACATTTAATTATCTTAAAGTTATTGAAATATTTATGTGCCCTAAAATAAGTTTCAGCTATGTGACCGCATCCAATTAGACCGACTTTATAAACTTTTCCCATTGAAAAGTTTATACACCTTTTCTCTGTTTTTTCTTCCCCTCTAGGTGTTCTTTTAGGGCTCTTTCATTTTCCTTAGTCGTTGGTATCGAAAGAGTAGGGCTTTCCCAGTATGCAGAACCTTCTAACCATTGATATCCATCAGTATGAATACTTATAACATACGTTTTCTTGGATTTTTTTGCTCTTTTAAAAGCCTCTTCTAATTCAGATATTGAATTAACTTGTTCTCCCTCTGCACCCATACTTTTGGCATGTGACGCAAAATCAACTGGAACAAGATTTGGAGTTTTCGAACTTTTTAACAAACAATTAAATTCTCTACCTCCCTTATATAATTGAAGTCTATTAATAACTGCATGACCGCCGTTATCGCAAACTATTATAATTAATTTATTATTAGTAATTACCGAACTGTAAATATCTGAATTGTAAAGCAAATATGATCCGTCTCCAACAAATGCTATGACTTCTTTATTTGGATTTGCCATTTTAATGCCTAGAGCTCCTGAAATTTCATAACTCATACAACTAAAACCCCATTCGGTTTCATGAGTATTTAATTCTCTAGGTCTCCAAACTTGCACAACTTCTCCTACTAAACCACCTGCCGCAGTAACTGCAATATCTGACGGATCAGAATTTCTATATATTGCACCAACTGCATGAGCATAACTAGGTAATTTTTGATTAGTAGGACCACTTTCTTTGTCTACATACTCATTCCAACTTTTTAATTCTGATTGTGCTTTTTTGTTCCAGCTATCCTCTGCTTTCCAACTTCCTAGAACTAAAGATAATTCAGATAATGAAACCTTAGCATCACCAACTACAGCTTGTGCCATATGTTTATTTGCATCAAATCTAGCTGCATTAATAGATACAAGTTTGAAATTTGGATTTTCAAAGTTTGCCCAAGATCCAGTAGTAAAATCTGCTAGCTTAGTACCTACTGCTATAGCTAAATCTGTTTTTTTAGCCATATTATTTGCAGCTTTACCTCCAAGACCACCTATTGGACCTAAAAAATGAGAATGGTCTCTTTTCATAGTTGAATAGCCCATGACGGTTTGTGTTACTGGTACATTATGTTTTTTTGCAAAATCAGATAATTCATTCATTGCATCAGAGTAAAATACTCCTCCTCCTGAAATTATTATTGGATTTTTTGAGGATTTAATTGCCTCAGCTGCTTTTTTTATTTGATAATCATCTGGACGTGAACGTCTAATAGAATGAACTCTTTCTTCAAAAAATTCTTCGGGATAATCGAAAACTTCGCCTTGGACATCTTGACTTAAAGAAATACATGCAGGGCCACAGTCGGCAGGATCAAGCATAACCTCAATTGCCTGAGGTAAAGTAGAAATTATTTGCTCAGGACGAGTAATTCTATCAAAGTATCTAACTACTGGTTTAAATCCATCATTTTGAGTAATCCCAGGATTATTAAAATGTTCAACTTGTTGTAATACTGGATCTGGCATTCTATTCGCAAATGTATCTCCAGGTAAAAATAATATTGGAAGTCTATTGCTCATTGCAACAGCTGCCGCTGTAATCATATTTGTAGAACCAGGTCCAACGGAGCTTGTTGCAATAAAAATTTGCTTTCTCCTTTTTGCTCTTGAATAAGCTATTCCTGTAAGAGCCATATTTTGCTCATGATGACCTCTCCATGTAGGAAGTTCTTTTTGATTCTCTTCAAGTGCTTGACCTAAGCACGCTACATTACCATGACCGAAAATTCCAAATGCACCTGGAAATAATGGTTCTTTCTTTCCATCAATTAAAATTTTTTGTTTTGTAAGGAATTTAACAAGCGCGTGAGCACAAGTAAGTTGAATGTTTTTCATAAATTCTTTATAAGATAGTTAATTAACTTAATATATTCAATAATTATATATAATTTATGTACGAGAAATTTGGTCAGTTTATTGACGGTAAATGGCAACAATCATCTAGTGGTGAAACTTATGAAGTGATTAATCCAGCTACCGAAGAAATAATTGGAAAAGCGTCGAAGGCAAATAGTAAAGATATTCAGAGAGCTCTTAAATCAGCAGAAAAAGGTTTGGAAATTTGGAGAAACACCTCGCCATGGGAAAGATCAAAAGTTATTAGAAAAATTTCTGAGTTAATGAGAAAAAAAGTAGATACATTATCAAAATGGTTAACTTTAGAAGTAGGTAAACCTCTTACTGAAGGTGCGGGTGAAGTGGGTGGTGCAGCTGACATATTTGAATGGAACTCAGAAGAAACAAAAAGAATTTTTGGCGAAATAAACCAAAGTCGGTTTCCAAATACAAAAATACATGTGATTTATCAGCCCGTTGGTGTAGTGGCAGCGCTAGTGCCTTGGAATTTTCCTGTTATTTTAGCATCAAGAAAGATTTCTACCGCTTTAGCTGCTGGATGTTCAGTAATAGTAAAACCTGATGTGATTACTCCAGGTAGTGTTATGGAAATAGTTGATATTTGCAAAGAAGCCGGCGTTCCACCTGGTGTAGTAAATTTATTATCTGGTGATCCGGCAGGAATTTCATCTGAATTAATTCAATCGGATGTAGTAAAAAAAATATCTATTACAGGATCAACAAGAGTAGGTAAATTAATTCTTAAACAAGCCGCTGATAAAGTGCAAAGAGTAACGATGGAATTAAGCGGGCATTCTCCATTTATTGTTTTCGATGACGTAGATTTAAATAAAGTAACAGATATGGCCATAACAGCGAAATTTAGAAATAACGGACAAGTTTGCATCTCTCCTAACAGATTTTATATTCATGAGAAAAAAAAAGATGAGTTTGCTGATCTGATGGTCAAAAAAACCAAAAAATTAAAAATGGGTAACGGTATGGACAAAGATACGATGCTTGGACCTTTATGTACAAAAGAGAGATTAGAAGGTGTTGAAAAACTTGTTGAAGTTACAAAAAAAGAGGGCGGAAAGGTTCTATTAGGTGGCAAAAGAGCTGCAAACTTCAATAAAGGTTACTATTATGAACCAACTATTTTTGATAATATTAAAGATAATTTCACAGTCATGAAAGAGGAACCTTTTGGTCCTATAGTTCCAATCCTTAGTTTTAAAGATTTTGATGAAGTAATGAAAAGAGCAAATAACAATGATTTAGGTTTAGCAAGTTATGTCTATACAACAGATTTAAAAAAAGCAAATCAAGCCTCTGAGAAGTTAGAAACTGGTTGTGTTGCTGTGAATACACCGGTTGTTGCAGTTGCAGAAGCGCCCTTTGGGGGAATCAAACAAACAGGGTACGGTAGAGAAGGTGGTTCTATGGCTATTAAAGATTATTTAAATATAAAATATACTCATTTTGGTATTTCATACGAATGAGAAAAAATATATTAAAAGAGATTTTTAAATCTGGAAAATCTGCGGTAAATGGTTGGCTTCAAATTCCAAATTCATTTACAGCAGAACTCATGGCAAATCAAAATTGGGACTCTTTAACTTTAGATATGCAGCATGGTGTAATCGATTATCCAAATGCAGTTGGAATGTTACAAGCAATATCTTCTACTAAAGTAGTTCCCATGGCCAGAGTTAATTGGAATGAACCAGGTCAAATAATGAAAATTCTTGATGCAGGTGCTTATGGAATTATTTGTCCGATGGTTAGTAATAAAAAAGAGGCAGAAAATTTTGTAAAAGCTTGCATGTATCCACCAAATGGTTACAGAAGTTATGGTCCAATAAGAGGCTTAGTATATGGAGGACCGGACTACGCTGATGAAGCTAACAATGAAATATTAAAATTTGCTATGATAGAAACAAAAGAATCTTTAGAAAACTTAGATGAAATAATGACAACACCTGGATTAGATGGGATATATATTGGTCCTGCTGATTTAAGTTTAGCTATCGGTGAAAAACCTAGTTTTGATAAACCACAAGGTGATCCAGTTTATGAGGTTATAATGAAGATCCTAGAACATGCAAAAAAAAATAAGATAATTGCTGGCATACAAAATGGACAGCCAGAATATGCAGAAAAAATGATTAAAAAAGGTTTTCAACTAGTGACAATAGGATCTGACCAAAGATATATGACGGCAGCTTCAAAATCTGCTCTTAACAAACTTAAGAAAGATAAAATCAAGGATTCTGGAAAAGGGTACTAATTTTAAATGGATTATTTCGTTTATATGCTCAAATCATTGGGCAAAGACTCTGTTACATATGTTGGTTATACGAACGACCTTAAAAAAAGAATCAATCTACACAACAACAATAAAGGTGCAAAATTTACAAGAGGAAGGAAATGGAAATTAATTTATAAAGAAAAACATGGCTCAAAAAAAGAGGCAATTTCTAGAGAATATTATATAAAGAACAACAGAAGATTTAGAAACAAAATTAAAAATGAATATCTCAGTACTATTGCCTTATAAAGAAAATTTTTCACCCGAGTATCCAGGTGCAGTTTCCTTATTCGTCTATGAAACAACTAAAATAAGTAAATTTAGAAACGATATTACAGTTTATGGAAATACTAATTTTAGAAAGAAATTTAATTTAAAATATAAAAATATAGAACTCAAAAAAAATCTTTTTAGCAGTCAAACTAAAAATTATGTAAAGAAATTTATAGAGCTTGAAAAAAAAAATAACTCAACAATTATAGAAATACATAATAGACCCATTTATATACAAATAATATCTAAAGAAATTAATAAAAAAATTTTTACTTTATATTTTCACAATGATCCACTTTCAATGGATGGGTCTAAGACTATTTCTGAAAGAAAAAAATTATTAAAAATTTGCTACAAGATAATCTTTAATAGTTCTTGGTCTAAAAAAAGATTTTTAGAAGGAATGGAAAATAAATTTATTAATAGTGATAAATTGTTAATTTTCCATCAATCGGCAAAAAAAGGCTCATTAAATTTGATAAAAAAAAAAAAGAGATGGATCACTTTTGTTGGCAAACTAAATAAAGCAAAAGGTTATGACATATTTTCTTCATCTATTAAACAAATTTTAAATAAATATCCTGATTGGACAGCAAAGATCATTGGAGATGAAAAAAGAGAAAAAATTATTTTAAAACATAAACGAGCTGAAATTCTCGGTTTCAAAAAGCATCATGAAGTAATTAATATTTTTAAAAAAACAAATATAGCAGTAGCATGTTCACGCTGGGAAGAACCATTTGGCAGGACTAGTTTAGAAGCGTCGGCAAATGGGTGTGCAGTTATAATAACAAACAAAGGCGGATTGCCCGAAACCGTTACTGATGCGAAAATTTTAAAAAAACTAAATGTAAAATCACTTACGAAAACCTTAGAAACACTCATTAAAAATCCAAATCAGAGAAAAAAATTACAAAAGCTTTCAATAAAAAATTTTTATTTAACGCATGAATTTGTAACTTCTTTGATGGATAATTATAGATCAGAAAAAATCAGTTATCTCAAAAGAATAAATATAAGAAAAAATTCAAAAAATTTAAGAATTTTACATATTACAAATTTTAATGAGAGGCTTGATGGTAGGCTTTTTTTTAATACTGGTAGAAGAATAAATAATGGGTTTATTAGACTAGGACATAGTGTTTTAGGTTTTAGCGATAGAGATATTCAAAAATATTACAAAAATATTCAAGATTTTAAGGGAGCAAGAACTCTTAACGAAAAATTGAGAAAAACTTGTTATAATTATAAGCCTGACTTAATTATGCTTGGTCATGCAGATTTAATTACGTCTGAGCAAATTGAAGAACTAAGAAACGACTATCCTAATGTAAAATTTGGTCAGTGGTTTCTAGATCCTCTTAATAAAAAAGGACCAGATTATGAAAGAAACAAAAAAAGAATTTTAGATAAAATAAATTATTTAGATGCCTCTTTTGTAACAACAAGTCCCTCAGTACTTAATTTTTTACCAAAAAAAACAAATAATTTTTATATACCTAACCCGAGTGATGACTCTTTTGAAACACTTAATAATTTTTCCAAACCTTGCAATGTGGATGTTTTTTTTGCGTTAAGTCATGGTGTTCATAGAGGAGTTTTAAAATCAGGAAAAATAGATGACAGAATAAACTTTTTAAAAGAATTATCGGAAATTACACCTGATGTAAAATTTGATATTTATGGAATAGACAGAGTACAACCAATTTGGGCAGACCATTATTTTAAAACCATATCAAATGCAAAGATGGGCCTTAATTTAAGTAGAGGGGAGGCTATCAAATATTATAGTAGTGATAGAATTACTCAAATAGTTGGGAATGGTTTAGTTTGTTTAATAGATGAAAAGACACAATATCGAGATTTTTTCAATAACTCTGAAATGGTTTTTTACAAAAATGTAAGTGATTTATCAGAAAAAATTTTAAGAATTTCCAGAGATGAAAAGATAAGAAAAAAAATAGCTAAAAACGGTAAAAAAAAATATATGAAATATTTCAACTCCTCACTAGTTGCAGAATTTATTATTAATAAAACTTTAGGAGTTGATAGTAAAAAAAAATACTTATGGCATAATTAATGTTTTCTATAATTATACCAACATATAATAATTTAGAATATTTAAAGCTATGTTTAAAAAGCATTCTAAAGAACTCTAAGTTTAATCATGAGATAATCATTCATATTAATGAAGGAAATGACGGAACTTTAGAATTTACAAAAAGTCAAAATTATAAAATTAGTTTTTCAAAAAAAAATGCCGGAGTATGTGTAGGGTTTAACAAGGCAACAGCATTAGCATCTCAAAAATATATAGTACTTGCTCACGACGATATGTATTTTTGTCCTGATTGGGACGTTGTATTTGCTAACGAAATCAAAAATTATCATGAAAACGAGAATTTTTTTATATCTGGTACCATGGTCCAACCTTTTGAGTCTTATTTAGAATTTGATTGTGGAAAAACATTAGAAGATTTTAATGAAGAAAAATTACTTAAAAATGTAAACCAACTAAAATTTGAAGACTTTCAAGGAACACATTGGCAACCTTCACTAGTTCCTAAGAGCACTTGGGACAAAGTAGGCGGTTTTAGTGAAGAATTTAGTCCTGGTTTAGGATCTGATCCAGACTTTAATATGAAATTATGGAATTTGGGTGTGAGGTTATTTAAAGGTTTAGGCAAAAGTAGAGTATACCATTTTTCTTCAATATCTCTGAGAAAAAAAGCTTGGAACAATGGCGCTAAAATATTTTTACTTAAATGGGGAATAAGCATTAAATTTTTTAAAAAACATTATCTTAAATCTGATACTCCATTCCTAGGACCATTAACTGAACCCGTTAAGAACACTATTTATTATTTTGATTTATTGAAGTGTAAATTAGCTTATATATTTCATTTAATTTTATCTAAAAAAAACATTTAATTTTATAACTTAATTTTATTTAATGCATTATTTTTGAATATATTCGCTTCCTTTATATATCTTCTTACCATCTGTGTTGTTTTGTGACCTGTCATTGCCATAATACTTCTTTCATCAGCCCCTGATGCTGCTGCTACTGTTGCAAAACCAGATCTTAAACTGTGACCTGAAAAGTTTTGATTTTCTATTCCTGCTAAACTTAAACAGTTCTTAATTATCAAAACAACTGATTGATCTGTTAATCTATGGTTTGTAAGTATTGATCCTTTTGCAAATCTTCTAAATATAGGTCCAGTTTTTATTTTTGATAAGTTAAACCAATTCCTTAAACTTGTGACCGGGCAATATCTTTCATTAGTGAAGTAGGGCAACCCCTTAATTAGACCTTCTCCGAATTGATCTGTTTTTGACCTTTTAAGATTTATTTTTACACCTTCTTCAACAAAATTTACGTCTTCATAGTCTATTGAAATTAATTCTGTTCTTCTAAAACCCCCGCTAAAACCTATGAGTATTAACGTTCTATTTCTTAATTTTTTTATCTTTTCTATTTTTTGTTCATCTATTACATTAATTATTTGTTTTAAGTGACTGATTAATATAGGTTTTTTTCCTATTTGAATGCTTCCCTTTTTTCTTCTTATACCCATCAGGTTTTCAATAATAATTGGATGTTTTGTATCTAAATAATGACCCTTGAGCTTATGAACCATTCCAATAGAAACTAATCTACGTCTTAGCGTACTAATTTTTGAACTAGCTGAAAGGTGGGTAAGGTAAAGTGACACAATCTTAGGTTCTGTGGGCATCGAGTTAAAACCATGTTTTGTGCAAAAAACCCCAAAATCTCTGAAGTCAGATTTATATGCTCTTAGTGTATTATTTGCCTTTGAAGACTTAAGGTTACTTAAAGTATCATCATGAAGCTTTTTTAGGTCTGTTACTAATTCATTCATATTACTATTGATAACAATTAATTATCATTAGTAATATATTAAGTGATTTTATATGTCAATACATATAATTTTAATGTTAATGATTAAATTTATTCTTCCCATAGCAGTATTTGTAGCTGCTGTTTACGGAATTTCGTACTTCTGGACAAACTCAAGCTCAAAAGGCAAAAAAATGATAACTCTAGGCTTAATAATAGGCCTTACAATAGGCATATCTTTGACAATTTACTTAATTTTTGACTAATGAAGCTAATAGGTACTGAATTTCAGCTAAAAGTATGGGCTTATTTGAGAAAAATACCTCGTGGAACCGTTAAAACCTACTCTCAGGTGGCAAAAGATATAGGAAAACCGCTTGCAGTACGCGCCGTAGCTAATGCCATAGGAAAAAACCCCTATGCTCCCAAAATACCATGCCATAGGGTAATAAGGTCTGACGGATCTCTGGGTGGCTATTCAGGTAAAGGAGGTGTTAAAACAAAGAGATTTTTACTTAAAAAAGAGGGTATAAAGCTCTAGAATTGTTATTTGACGGGCGATCGGGTCTATTGACCCCTATTTCACCGTTTTTTTTATCCACACAACAGTAAGTTGTACTATGAAATGAATAATTCGAAAAAAAACAGCCTCTATGGCTGTTTAAACGGTATATTCAGTAAATGCAAAGCTCGTAAAATTGTTAATTATAAATACTTTTAGAGAGGTCTAAAACTCACAATTTTACTTAATTTAGCTTATAGCTTTGAAATTTTACCTTTTTTACAATAAATCCTTAATTTTAATACCTTTATTTTATTGATTTTTCATTTTTATCAATAATAACCTTTAATTTATAATAATTATTTGCATTTTTTGATTAATGTATAAATAGTACTTACTTATTTCTTAACTTATTACTTTAACTATTTATTGTAAGTAATTGTTTTTATTGAAAAAATTTGAGACTTAAATATACAACAATCGGGATAGTAATAAATGACATTATTGTAGAAGTAACTATCACGCTAGCAATACTATCGACTACCCTTTTCTCTGAATACATAGAGCCCACCAAATAAGTTAAAATAGCACTTGGCATAGCAGATTGAATTAGAAGCACCCCAGCAGGTAGTCCAGTAAGGTTCAAATATTTAATTAAACCAAATCCAATTATGGGACCAATTATAATTCTTACGCCGCTTAAAATAGATGCATTCAACCATGATACTACTTTTAATTTTGTTAATGCGATTCCTAATGACATGAGAACCAGAAATATTGTAGCGTAGGTTAATAAAAACGTAGTGTTAACTACAAAACCAGGGACTTCCCAATCATAATATAAAACGATCACAGCCGCTATTATCCCGTATATAGGCATATTAGTAATTAATATTTTCAGTGAAAAACTCTTTTTTGCTAAAAGAACACCTAATGTGAAGTGAAGCAAAATAATTACTGATGCTATAGCTGAGGCTATACCTAAACCCTCTGTACCATAGGCAAATAAGCAAATTGGTATACCCATATTACCAGTATTTGGTAATATTAATGGAGGAAGTTCGCTTACAAAGTCCTTTTTCATTAAAGCAAGAACAACTAAGCCTACTAAAGCAAACCCACCAATTATAATTAAAGCATATGTAAAATATTCTATAAATGTTTCTAAAGTTACACCTGTAGAAGTAATAGTGTAAAAAATCATTGCAGGAGTACCTACATTACCAGCCAATGTGGTTATAAAATCGGTGTTAAAATTTTGATCTTTTTTTCCAAGGTAATAACCTATACCAATTACAAAAAATACTGGGAGTATTACGTCTATCAGTTTGATATAGAGTTCCATTAAACTCTTACATCAGATTTTCGAGGCTTTCTCAACTTATTAGTGTTGTAATTAATAGCCGTTTCGAACTCCATTAATCGCTTATGTATTGATCTTAATTCTGTAATTCTTGTCCAATTATACAAAAATACAGAGAAAGCATCCTTTACCTCACCAAATGCATTAACTACTTGCATCATAATGCCCAAAGTGAACGCTGCTGTAAACAATCCTGGCGCCATTATTAAAAATGGTACAATTACAAATAATTGTCTGTACCAAATAGCCCATAAATCAAAATATCCGTAGTGTAAAAATAGCTTATGGTAATTGAATTTTATTCCAGTAAACAATTGTAAAATTGTAGGAGCTTGAACATAATTTTTTCTGTCATCTTCACCGTAAACTAATTCTTTTCTAAATGCGGCTTCAACTTTTTGATTATTATATTCAAGTCCAGGTAATTTTATTCCGACTAACCAACTAATAAGTATTCCACCTAAACTAAGAGTCAGCGCAACCCAAACTAAAGAACCAGATACATTATTTAAAAAAGGTACGGTAACATTCGATGAAAGAACCCATAATATTGGAATAAATGCTATTAAAGTCATAATTGCCTTAACAACTTGTAATCCAATTGACTCAACTATTTTTGCAAAGTTCATACAATCTTCTTGAATTCTTTGAGATGAGCCCTCCACCTTTGCTTCAGTGGCCCTCCAATATGGCATATAGGAAAACGTCATAGCCTCTCTCCATCTGAATGCCCATAGCCTTGTAAACCAATTAGTAAAAGCAAAAAGTGTAACGTATGGAAGTGCTATATATAAAAACCTTTTAATTGACTCCCAAAACTCAGATATTTCACGTTTCTCAGCGGTTTGGAGAATATCGTAAAAATCCTTGTACCAACTATTAAAAAGAACATCCAAGTAGGTTTGA
Organism: uncultured Pelagibacteraceae bacterium; assembly: GCA_902572475.1. GTDB lineage: Bacteria > Pseudomonadota > Alphaproteobacteria > Pelagibacterales > Pelagibacteraceae > Pelagilacustribacter. The sequence continues at coordinate 23,506 of CACGGB010000005.1, forward strand.
AGTACAAGTAAAGAAATAATAAAAAAACCTCCTCCGTAGGACCAATAAAACCACTTTTTATCTCTAAAAAAACTTCTCCACATATCTAATCTTTAAGAAAATTATCTGCGTAGGATTTTATAACAAATTCTTTTTTTTTTGGTTCAACAACATTGTATGATATATTATTTCTTTCAGCGTATTCTATGGCTTTTTCTTTTGATGGAAATTTTAGAACGACTTCTTCAAGAGTATCCGTAGATGTCTCCCAGCCCATTAAAGGATTAATTGAAGGATCTTTAGTTGTAAATTCTAGTATCCATTCTTTAATTTTTCCCCTACCCGATTGCATGGCGGTTTTAGCAGGAATATAAATATTAGCTTTTTTCATGTTTACAATGGTCGGGGCGGCAGGATTTGAACCTGCGACCCTCTGGTCCCAAACCAGATGCGCTACCAGGCTGCGCTACGCCCCGAACGTCTGTTTTATAGGTTAATTAAGTGATTTTGGCAATTGAAAGATAGTCTCTATAGAAGTAAATAATACCAATGATACAGCATATTACAAAACCATTTAAATATTTTTTTAAACTTGAGGCTGCTTCTGGGTTAGTTTTGTTATTTGCTGCAATACTAGCGCTTATAATCAGTAATAGTGTTTTTAGTGAATTTTATTTTTCTACTTTGGAAAAATATATCACTCTTGGTACTAAAGAGTTTGGTCTTAAATTAAGTGTTCTTCATTGGATAAATGACGTTTTGATGGCAATATTTTTCTTTTTTGTTTCATTAGAGATAAAAAGAGAATTTATTCAAGGCGAATTATCTAATCCAAAACAAGCTATGCTACCTATAATTGGTGCAGTTGGTGGAATGGCAGTACCAGCGTTATTTTATATTGTTATTAATTACTCCGACAGCACAACAATAAATGGTTGGGCTATACCTTCAGCTACAGATATTGCTTTCTCTTTAGGAGTTTTATCTTTACTAGGAAAAAGAGTTCCGATATCGCTTAAAGTTTTTTTGACTGCGCTAGCAATTATAGATGATTTGGGCGCAATTGTAATTATTGCCTTTTTTTATTCAGGTAATATTGAAATTAAATATATAATTCTGATGTTATTATCTTTGATTATTTTAATAGCTCTTAATAAATACAGAATTAAAAGTTTCTTACCTTTTTTAATTGTAGGAATTTTTCTATGGGATTTTACCCATCAATCTGGAATACATGCTACAATTGCAGGTGTTTTATTGGCATTAACAATTCCACATAACAAAAATAAAAACAAAGAGACAATGTTACTTAAACTAGAACATGGTTTGTCCCCATATGTAGCTTTTGGTATAATGCCACTTTTTGCTTTTGCTAATGCAGGAGTTTCTCTTGAAGGACTGACTTTTGCTACTCTGCTTAATCCTGTACCTCTTGGTATTGTTTTAGGTTTATTTTTTGGGAAACAAATTGGTGTTTTTGCACTTTCATATATATCAGTAAAACTTAAATTTGCTGATAAACCTACTGGTTCAACTTGGCTAGCTGTTTATGGGGTTTCAATATTAACAGGTATTGGATTTACAATGAGTTTGTTTGTTGGAAATTTAGCTTTCGTTGATAATTTAGAATATATGGACGGAGTGAAAATTGGTGTTTTAACAGGCTCGCTTCTTTCTACACTTTTTGGGTATTTTTTACTTTTATTATCTTCTAAGAAATGATCAACAAAGAAATTATTAGATTAGCTGCTTGTAATAACAATGTTGGTTTAAAAAATGAATATTCTCACAAAACTTCACTTAAAAATTCTTTATGTGGAGACAAAATTACTGTTGAAATCTTAATAAAGAATACAAAAGTTAGCTCTATAAGATACGAGACGGAAGCATGCATATTTTGCGAGGCTTCTGCGAGCCTTATATCAAAAAAGATCCAAAATCTTTGCATAAAAGATATTAAAAAGGATTTCCTATATTTAAAAAAAATAACTAATAATAAAAAATTTAAAATTCCGAATAAATTGTCTGATTACAAAAAATTATTTAACAGCGTCAATTTGAGTAGAATTAAATGTATAATATTGCCATTTAATGCTGTATTAAAAGCTTTAAAATGATTAAAAAGTTTTTAATTATAGTTTTTATGTTTGGGTTATTTAATAAAACTTCTATTTCTAATGCTGAAGTAGCTCATAATTTTCAATTCATAGGTATAGATGGACAAGAAATAAATTTAGCCAATTATAAAAATAAAGTGTTAATTGTTGTTAATGTTGCATCAAGATGTGGATTTACTTCACAATACACTGGTCTCCAAGAGGTATGGGATGAATTCAAAGATAGGAATGTTGTCGTTATAGGCGTACCAACTAATAATTTTAAACAAGAACCCGGTTCTAATAAGGAAATAAAAGAATTTTGTGAAACTAATTTTAATATAAGTTTCCCGATGACAGAGAAGATAGATGTTATAGGTAATAATGCTCACCCCTTTTTTATTTGGGCAAGAGATAGCTATGGTAAAAGCGCTATTCCTAAATGGAATTTTCATAAGATTATCGTTGGAAAAGATGGTAGAATTGCGGAAACATTTTCTTCGATAACAAACCCTTCCTCAAAGAAATTTAGAAAAGTAATAGAGAACTTAATTTAAAAAGAAAAATTTAATCCATCAAATGCTGGAATAATATTTTTTGGAAGTTTCTTTTTTAAATCAAAATAGTCCAAATCCGTATGTAAATTTGTAAGAATTGCTTTTTTAGGTTTAACCAAATTAATTAAGTTCATAGCAGATTCAAAATTAAAATGAGATGGATGTTTATTAATTTTTAAACAATCTAAAATAAGATAGTTTAATCCTTTAAGATAGATTAAATTTTTTTGTGGAATATCACTACAATCACTCAAATATGCAATTTTTTCCATTACATAACCAGTGGCATTTATTTGACCATGAATAACATCAAAAGCCCTTATTGATAAATTGGTCCTACCTTTCTTAATTAAAAATTTATTTTTAATTATTTTCGCTTTCATGATTGGTTTGTAACCATGTTTTGAAGTAAAACAAAATTCATAGCTTTTTTTAATTGCATTAATTGTTTTGGCACTACCGTATACAGGAATTTTAGATTTATTTTTCCAAAAAAAAGGTCTCATCTCAAAAATACCAGAAGTTTGATCTGCATGTTCATGAGTATAGATAATCGAGTCTAACTTATTAATCTTATTATCTAAAAATTGATATTTGATGTCGGGAGAAGTATCTATTAATATTGACAAATTACCTTTTTGAATATGGGCGCAGCATCTAGATCGTTTATTTTTTGGATTATTTCTTAATTTACCATTATAATTTGTTATCCAAGGAGATCCTAGAGAACTTCCACATCCAAGAATAGTAAATTTTTTAATCAATTTAATTCACCAAACAATTTGAAAAAATTTTGAGTTGTGATTTTTGAGAACTCATCAAATGGTAATTTTTTAAGCTCAGACAAAAATCTTACAGTATGAATTATAAAACTAGGTTCGTTAGGTTTTCCTCTTAAGGGAACTGGAGCTAGATATGGCGCATCAGTTTCAACTAAAATTCTCTCATTCGGTAAATCTTTAAAAGTGTTTGCCAATTCTGAAGATTTTTTAAAAGTAATTACACCACTTGCAGATATATATGCTCCTAAATCTAAAAGTTTGAAAGCAAATTCTCTAGTTCCAGTAAAACAATGTATAAGAAACTTAAAGTTTCTTTTTTTAAGATTTTTATTTAAAATTTCTATTGTTTCTTTCTCCGCAGATCTAGTATGAACAATTAATGGCATTTTATTTTCTTGGGCGGCGCTAATATGCTCTTCGAAACACTTGATTTGATCTTTTTTATCGGAATGATTGTAATAAAAATCCAATCCTGTTTCACCAATACCAATTATTTTATTACTTAAACTTGTTTTTTTTATTATATCAATAGTTTTAACATTTTTATGTAATTTAGCTTCATGAGGATGTATGCCATATGTGCCATAAACATTTTTGTGCTTTGTAATTATATCTAAAATTTTATCAAAACTTTTATCTTCTGTAGAAATAGTTAGGATATATTTCACGCCACCTTTATCTGCTCGCTCAATAGTATCTTTAAGTGAATTTGACATAGGTTCATAAGTTAAGTGGCAATGAGAATCAATTATCATCTTCTACTTTCTTAAAAAGAATGTCTAAATCTTTTAATTCTTTTTCTAAATTCAAACTATTATCTTTTTGAATATTGTCTATTAAAATATCTTTATCAGAAATGTTAATTGAATTTAAAACTTTTTTTGTAGATATGGGAATAATTGGATTTAGAAGAATTGAGATATTTTTAATTTGCTCTACAATTGTGAATAAAATAGCATTCATTCTATCAGGATCTTTCTTTTTAAAAACCCAAGGCTCAGAGTCATTAAAATATTTATTTGCTTCAAAAGAAAAATTTACAACTTTTTTTATATATTCATTCAAATTTTGTTTATTAATTAAATCTATTAAAGAAGGAATACTATTTTTAACATTCCTTATTAATTTTAAATCGTTCTCATTAAGACTATTTCCATTAGGAATTTTATTATTACAATTTTTTTTAATGAACGAAAAAACTCTTTGACATAAATTGCCATAATTATTTGCAAGATCGTTATTAATACAATTTTTTAAATTTTCCATTGATATGCTTCCATCATTTCCTAAAGATACCTCTTTAATAAGATAATATCTTAGTTGATCTATTCCATAATTTTTAATTATTTCAATTGGATCTAGAATATTTCCAAGTGATTTGGACATTTTCTTTTCATCGGATAATATCCAACCATGACCAAAAACTCTTTTCGGTAAAGGAAGATTAGCTGCTAATAAAAAAGCTGGCCAATAAATTGCATGGAATCTTAAAATATCTTTACCAATTATATGAACATCAGCTGGCCAAAAAGATTTATATTTATCACTATTTATATCAGGAAAATTTAGTGCACTTAAATAATTCGTTAATGCATCCAACCAAACATAGATTATATGTTTCTCATTATCCGGAACCGGTATACCCCATGAAAATGAGGTTCTACTAATGGATAAGTCTTTTAATCCTTTTTCAACAAAACTTTTCACTTCATTTTTTCTTGCATTTGGAAGAATAAAATCTTTATTTTTTTCATAGTGTTCTAGCAATTTATCTTGCCAAGCAGATAGTTTAAAAAAGTATGATTCTTCTTCAACCCATTCAACTAACGATCCAGATGCTTTAGAAACTTTTTTTCCATTTTTATTTTCTATTTCATCTTCATCGTAATAAGCTTCATCAGATACAGAGTACCATCCACTATATTTGTCTAAATAAATATCGCCAGATTTTATTAATCTTTTCCATATTTCATTTACTGATTTAAAATGTCTAGGTTCTGTAGTTCTTATAAAATCATTATTTGTTAAATTTAATATTTTTGTAAGAGATCTAAAAGTTTCAGATATTTCATCACAGAATATTTTTGGCTTTTTTTTATTTTTTTCTGCTTCTTTCTGAATTTTTTGTCCATGTTCGTCAGTACCTGTCAAAAAATAAACATTAAATCCCTCAATTCTTTTAAATCTTGCAAAAATATCGGCTATAATACTTGAATAAGCATGACCCATATGTGGTTTTCCAGAAGGGTAATAAATTGGTGTTGTAATATAAAAATTTTTACTCATTTAACTTATTTTCAATATTATTTATCAAAGCAGATTGACTCAAGTTATACATAAAGAAATTATTTAAATTTTTTAGTATGGATGATCTTTTAATAAAGTAATTTTGGTTATTATTATAATCTTTAAATCTATACTTTTCCAAAAAATATTCAGTCAAAAATATTAACAAATCTCTATAAAAGATATCTTTATCTTTCTTATAAAAGTTTAAAGAGGTTTTAAAGTTTTTTAAAAAACTGTCGTTTAAATCAAATATTTGATCACAAAAAAAAGAGTTAAATTTTACAAAATTACCAGGTGATATTTTTATAGAATTTTTATCTAATATATTTTTTTGCTCATATTTATCCATTAGAAAAGCGATTATATTTAATCTACTTTTTTCACTAAGAATAATCTTTAATTCCAAACATCTAGATTTTACAGTTTCTAATAAATTTTTAGTAGAATTATTTATTAGTATAAAATAATTACTGTCTCCAGGCTCTTCAATTAATTTTAAAAGTCCGTTGAGACTGTTTGTATTGAATGTCTCAACATCATCCAAAATTATATAGCGTTTTTTCTCAATAATTGGTTTTTTTAATAGATTATTTTTTAGGCTTCTTACGTCTTCTATTTTTACATTTTTAAAGTCTGATCCATTTAAATAATAAATATTTGGAAAGGTATCTGACAAAAATTGATCGTGAAAAGTGGATTCCTGAATAGTATTTTCATTCTCAATATAATTTTGTTTATCAAAATAATAATGTAAAAGATGACTAATTAATGTAAATTTTCCATCACCTTTCATTCCACTTAACATCAAAACTTTGGGAAATCTTTTTTTAATAACCAAATTTTTTAACAAATTAAAATTATCTTTATGTTCAATCAATTTTAAACTTTTTTTGGGATTGAAATTTTCAGTGAGATTCATGATATTTTTAAATATTTTGCGGTAATTTCAAATATTTTTTTTTCTAATAAATTATTATTCTCAGAAGAATCTAAAATGAAATAGTTTTTTTTATTTTTTGCAATTTTTATAAAAGATGTTTGTGCTTTTTTATAAAAAGATTGCGGAAAATTATCATATCTATTTTTTGTTTTTCTTTTAGACAACCTTTTTATAGAAGATTTTGCAGAAACTTTTAGTACAAATGTAAGATCAGGTTTTAAATTTCCTAAAATTTGATTATGGATGGATTTAATAAAATTATACTTAACTTTTTTTCCAAATACTTGATAAGCTATTGTTGAGTCAATAAATCTATCGCAAATGACAACATTCTTTTTTTTTAAAGCAGGTTTAATTTTATTAAGAACATGCTCATTTCTAGCTGCAAGGTAAAGGAGAGTGTCTGTATATTTGTTAAATTTTTCTTTTGCAGTCTTTTTAAAGTAGTCTTTGAGAATTAAATTTCTTATAAGTTCTGCGCTCTTAGTGCCACCTGGTTCTCTTGTTAAAATCGTCTGAATTTTATTCTTTTTAAGCTTCTTATAAAGTTTTTTACTTTGAAACGATTTGCCACAACCTTCTACGCCTTCAAATACTATGAATAAAGGTTTTTTTTTATACATCACCCCAAATCAAATAATTAATTGAGGTAATTAGACTTTTAAAAAAATTTACTTTTTTTAAATCTTCTGAGGCGTATAAGGGGACCGTTTTTATAACTTCTTCTTTATTTTTTATTACTAATTCTGCTACTTTTGTATTTTTTTGAATCGGAGCAACCAATGGTCCTTCATATTTTAACGAAATATTCAAATTACGAATATTTTTTTTATTAATAGTAATATAATAATTTTCTTTTGATGTTGCTTTTATTTTCTCTTCCTTCCCTAACCAAGTATCTAATTCAAAAAAAGATTCATTAGCCTTTGTCACCTCAAAAGTACTAGTATTTCTAAAACCCCAGTTTAATAATTTTAATGACTCTGAACTTCTTAGGCTTTTATTTGGAAATCCAGACGCTACAGCGATAAGTCTTCTGTCCTTTTTTTTTATTGAACTTGCTAAGGAATATTTTTCTACAGCTAGGTAACCAGTTTTAACACCATCGGCTCCAATATTTTTGTAAAGTAAAGGATTCCTATTTCCTTGTTTTATTGGCTCACCACCTGTCCTATCCCAAGTGAAAGTTTTTTCCTTAAATAATTCATAATACACAGGATAGTTTTCTATTAAATATTTTGACATAATAGCAATATCTCTTACAGTTGAAACATTATCAGGATCATTGATACCAGATGAATTTGTAAAGTTAGTAGATGTCATACCTATTTCCTCAGCTTTTTCATTCATCATCTCTGCGAAATTTTCTTCAGATCCAGCAATACCTTCTGCTAAAGCTACACATGCATCGTTTCCAGAGGCAATAATTATACCTTTTAACAAATCTTCTACTGATACTTGATCATTAATCATTATGAACATGGATGAATAACCACTTTGAGATAATCTCCACGCATTTTCAGAAACAGTGAACATATCATCCAAAGATAATTTTTCTTTTTTAAGTAAATCAAATGCAATTATGGAGGTCATTATTTTTGTCATTGAAGCAGGATAAATTTGAGCGTCAGCATCAAATTCATGTAAAACTTCTTCCGAATGGTAATCCATCAAAATGCCAGTTCTTGCATTTATATTAGGATTAGCAAAAGTTGAATTGATCAAACTTAATGAAATTATAAAAATAATTAATATCTTATTCATTTGTAATAATATCTAAATCCTCGAATCCAAAATTTTTTAATAGAATGTAATCATTTTTCATAAAATTAATAGTCTTATAAGGTCCTGAAATAAGGTTTATTTCATTATTACTTTTTTTTCTAATATTCAATTTTTTGACATCATAGTTGGGTAATTCTTTGTTGATTCTTTGTTTTAAAAAAAAAGCTGTTTCTTTTGAGTAAAAAGATCCTATGAGAATATAAAAATCATCTTGCTTAAGATTTTTTTTTTTTGTTTTGTTTTTTGAAATATTAGATATTTGAACAGATGCCACTGGAGCATTTGAAGAAATTTTTTTTTCTTCTTTAAAAATTTTAGCTTTTTGAGCAACAAAGGATTTATTTTTTTTAATCTCTAAAATTTCAACAAAAGGTAACTTTTTTTCTATATTCAATTTGTTTGCAACTCGTTCGGTAATTAAAATTTTATAGAAATCCGGATAATTGATTTTTTTATGATTTTTAATTGTAATAGACTCATTAGTCTTTGGGTTTATAATCTTTATTAATGTATTATGACTTAATTTACTATGTGAAACTTGAAGCTTTGAGTTGTCCAACTTGCCTTTTATAATTTTATTTTCATAATCATACTCATTGTAAATATAAGCAAACCCTTTTGATATGTAAGGAGATCTATTTTCTAATCTGGTAGTATGAGCACTACATGATGTAAGTAAAATTATTAAAATGAGTAATTTATATTTCATTTTCAAAACTTTCCTTAAGAGTACAGACGGCAAGAGCAAATCTTAATGATCTATTCCAATTAAGTATTTTCTCATAATTCTCAAATATTAAATAAGCTGGTGAATAAGTTTTGGACCCTGGAATAATATCTTTATCAGGTATTATTATTGCAGCTTTTAAATTCTTATTAATATTTAAATCTTTAAAATTTAAAATATATTTTTCAAAAAAATTAACTTTTTTTTTATTTTTAATGTCTCTTGCTGAAGAATTAAGGTATTTTTTTGGAATATTATCTTTTAAATTAATTTTCAAAAAACATGGATTATTTTTTTTCCACCCAATCGTTTTTAAATAATTCGCTGCTGATGCAAATGAATCCTCTGTTTTTTTTAATTCTATAATATTATTTTGGTTAAAATCGATTGCATAGTTTCGTATTGTTCTAGGCATAAATTGAAAGTTTCCAAAAGCTCCAGCCCATGAGCCAAATAAAATATCCTTTTTTATTATTTTTTTATCAACTAAATTTAATAAAATAAGCAATTCTGCTGTAAAAAATTCACTTCTTCTTTTATCAAAACTTAAGGTTGCTAAAGATGAGACTATATCCATTTTACCTAAATATTTACCAAAATTTGTTTCTATGCCCATAAGCGCAAGCAAAAGTTCCTTCTCAACATCAAATTCATTTTCAACTTTATCAATGATTAATTTTTCTTTCTTATATAATCTTAAACCATCATTTAACTTTTTTTTTGAGGTTCTTTTTCTTATATAAGTAAAGGTATCTTCATAAAATTCTGGTTGATATCTGTCATATTCAATAACTTTTGGTAAAAACTTTGCATTAAATAAAACATCATCAACAACGGTACTTGAAATACCAGTTTCAACTGCTTTAACTTTAAAATTTTTTAACCAAATTTCAAAGTCTCTCTCATTAGAGTAAAGATTAAATGTCAAAAAAATATTAAAACTCAAAATAAATGTGATTATTTTATACATTTTTTTTGTTATCATATTTATTATTTATTAACTAGCATTAGAAATCTTATTACTTAATTATTGTTATTTTCTTACTTTGATAGTAATAAATAGTGCTAATTATTCACTGGAGAGGTGGCTGAGCGGTTGAAAGCACTGGTCTTGAAAACCAGCAACGGGGCAACTCGTTCGTGGGTTCGAATCCCACCCTCTCCGCCATTATATTCTAAATTTTTTAAAAATTTTTGAAATTTCATTTTTATCAATATTATTTTCAATTTTGTCAAAATTGTAATAATTAAGTATTATTTCATCTTCAAAATCTAAAAATTTTTCCAAACCAATTAATTGTGACTCGGTGAATAAGTTTACGTGTTTTTTAACAAAAGAACTTAATAAAATATCCATTTCCTTAGTTCCTCTATATGATGCTCTGTATAAAAGTTTTTTTTTAAACAATTCTAATTTTTTAGTCATAAATATATATTATATATAATTAAATGGATTTGAGAAAAAAAGATTTCATATTTGAAGATGTAAATAAATTAAAAGGAGTAGGAACGCAACTATCAAAATATTTAAAGAAAAAACGTATTGAGAAAATTAAAGATATTATACTTAATTTACCGTATTCTGAAACGGATAGATCAAAAATTTACAAATTAGACGAATTAGAGATAGGAAAAACTCAAACTATTCAAGTAAAAGTTAAAAAACTTAATTTTCCGCGTATTAGAAATTTACCTAATAAAATAATTTGCACAGACAATAAAGGCGAAATCGATATTGTGTATTTTAATAGTCGAGAAGGATATTTAAAAAAAATTTTTCCATTGAATGAATGGGTTATAGTAAGTGGAAAGATAAATTTTTTTAGAAATAAATACCAAATAACAAATCCTGAGTATGTTACAAGCTTAGAAAATAAAGATTATATAGCTACAAATATACCAAAATATAGCCTTACCAAAGGACTTAATGAGAAAAAATATAGGTCAATCAGTGAGCAAGTTATAAATAATTTAACAACAATTGAGGATTGGTTAAGTAAAGATTTTATAGAAAAGAACAATTTATTAAATTGGAACCAGGCAATAAAGAAATTACATGCTTCAGAAGACAGCAAAAACATAAACTCAAAAAGTTATCGCAGATTAGTTTTTGATGAAATTTGTGCGAATTTCATTACTTTATCAAAAAATAGAAAAATAGTTAAAAGAAATAAAAAGAATAAATTATTTAAAGAAAGTATATCAAAAAAAATAATTAATAATCTTAACTTTGAATTAACCGGTGACCAATTAAAAGTTCTAAAAGAGATAAATTCTGATTTAAAAAGTGATAAGAGAATGTTTAGGATAATGCAAGGTGATGTTGGATCGGGTAAAACAATAGTTTCAATGCTTTCTTTAGCAAATGTAATTGAAAGCAATTATCAATGTGCGTTAATGGGGCCAACAGAAATTTTGGCTTACCAACACTTCAAATTAGCTAAAAAAATTTTCAACAACAACTTTAAGATTGAATTCCTTAGTGGAAAAACTGAGACAAGAAAGAGAAAAGAAATTTTAAGAAAATTAAAGGAAGGTAAAATAGATTTGCTTATTGGAACGCATGCTTTGTTTCAAAAAAAAATAGAATTTAAAAAACTAGGATATGTAGTAATAGATGAGCAACATAAATTTGGCGTAAAGCAAAGATCAGATTTTGCAAAAAAAGGTGGAATAAATTGCGATGTATTATTGATGTCAGCTACGCCTATTCCTAGGACTATGATGATGTCACATTATGGAGATATGGATGTGTCAAAAATAACTGAAAAGCCATCTGCTCGAAAGAAAATAAATACTTTGAGTAAACCAGAAAAAAAAATTAACGAATTATGGAGTTTTTTAAATAAACAAATTGCGGAGAGAAACCAAATTTTTTGGGTATGTCCTCTAATAGAAGAGTCAAAATTCTTAGACTTCTCATCAGCAAAAAAAAAATTTGATCTTATAAACAATAAATTTCCAAATAAAGTAGGTTTAATTCATGGGTCTTTAGATAAAGAAGAAAAAGAAAAAGTTTTAAAAAGATTTCTTGAAGAAAAAATTTCAATTTTAGTATCAACTACAGTTATAGAGGTTGGTATCGACTTTCCAAATGCAAATGTAATAATCATTGAAAATGCAAATAAATTTGGTTTAGCTCAATTACACCAATTAAGAGGTAGAGTTGGTAGAGGCAATAGACAGGCTACCTGCATACTATTGTTTAAGGAAAGCCTTAGCAAAAATTCTATCAAACGTATAAAAATTCTAAAATCATCAGATGATGGATTTTTTATTGCAGAAGAGGATTTAAAACTTAGAGGATTTGGAGATCTAACTGGATATCAACAAAGCGGCAACAAAACCTTCAAATTTGCTGATCCACTTTTACATAAAGATCTTTTTGAATTAGCTGAAAGGTTTATATTTAAAAACGATCTAAACATTAATCATAACAAATTCGCTTTTTTGCTTAAATTGTTTGATAAAGCCGAAATAATTAATGTTTCTGAAATTTAGTTTATGTTTGTAGTACCAGCTGAAACTATAAATTTAGATGCTTGCTCAAAAGTTATATCTAAATAAATTAAATCTTTTTTTGGTACCATTAACAAAAAACCACTTGTAGGATTAGGAGTTGTTGGTACAAAAACATTGACTAAGTTTTCCTTTACTTGTTCCTCAATAATTCCCTTGTTCTCCTTTGTGGCAAAACCTACAGCCCAAACTCCTTTTCTAGGGTACTCTAAAAGCACAACACTTTTTTGTTTATTGTCTGTTTTTGTAAAGCTCTCAGTCATTTGACCAATAGCAGAATATATAGTTCTTAAAATTGGTATTTTTTTTAAAATATTATTAAATAATTCAAAAAATTTTTTTCCTAAAAAAGAAAGTGATAGCCACCCAACCAAAGTAATGAATATCAAAGCAACTAATATTTCCATCCCTGGTATGTTGAAGGGTAAATAATTATTTGGATTTATTTCTTTTGGTATTATGTTTCCTGAAATTCTTATGAAAAACAACGTTAAGTATAAAGTTATTCCTATTGGAATTAGCACCACTATTCCTGCAATAAAATTATTTCTAATTTTAGAGAAAATTGATTTTTTTACATTATTTGGTTGCATGTTTATGTATAGCTTGAGTAAATAATGAATACTAATATTAAGATAAAAATTGCAATTAGTAATTTATTATTTAAAATCATGAATCTATAAATGTATAACATAAACAGACGAAAATTTCTTGAATATTTTGGGTGTGGTTGTTGCTCATTAATCTTACCAGCTTGCACGACGGTACCCATCACCGAGCGCAAACAATTAAGTATAGTTTCTGAAGCTACAATTAATCGACAGGCTGCTGCAGCTTATGAACAGTTCAGAAGAAAAACAAAACTCATAAAAAAAAGCTCTCAATTAGATAAAATATTAGAGATAGGAAAAAGAACAGAAGAGTCTGTAAGTAGTTATTTTAATAGTAAAGGACAAAAGGATCCCACTCAAAATTTTCAATGGGATTATATATTAGTTGATAACGACAAAATAGTTAATGCATGGTGTATGCCTGGAGGAAAAATAGCAGTTTTTACAGGTTTGTTAAAAATAACGAAAAATGAAGATGCTCTATCCATAGTAATGGGACATGAGATTGCACATGCTGTTGCAAGGCACTCAGTGGAAAGAGCAAGTCAGGCTATGACTTTAAATTTAGGTACTGCCGTAGCTGACATTTTTTTAGGAGGAGCTATTAGCAGAACAAGAAATACAGTAGGACAAAATACCGGATTAGATATTTTTCAATTAGGTATAATGAACCCATTCGGTAGGAAACAAGAAACAGAAGCTGATTACTTAGGATTAATTTTTTCATCATTAGCAGGTTACGATATTAGAGAGTCAGTTAATTTATGGGAGAGAATGGCAGAAAAAAATAAAGGCAAAGAACCCCCTGTTTTTTTGAGCACACATCCAAGTAGTAAAAAAAGAATTGAAAATTTAAAAAACTGGATTAATGAAGTTATTATAGAATACCCACCAATTAAAATTTAAAGTGGTGAGCCCTGATGGACTCGAACCATCGACACCCTCCTTAAAAGGGAGGTGCTCTACCAACTGAGCTAAGGGCCCCAAAAACGTTCTTTTATAGACTTATTAATTAAATTTCAAATTATTTTTCAAAAAGATTTATATATTTTTTATAAAACTTCTTGAAGGTCTTATTCTTAATGTTTTTTCTAATTTCTAGCATAAATTGTTGGTAAAAATATATATTGTGAAGAGAAATCAACATTGAAGCAAGCATTTCGTCAGATTTTATCAAGTGGTTTAGGTAACTCTTTGAATACTTATTAAGTTCTCTTATGTCGCAATTTGGATCTAATGGAGACTTATCTTGCTTATATTTGGAGTTTTTAAGATTAATTTTTCCCTCCCACGTAAAGGCCAGACCAGTTCTTCCAGACCTCGTTGGCATAACACAATCAAACATATCTATACCCTCTTTTACCGCACCTAATATATCGGAAGGGGTGCCTACACCCATTAAATATCTTGGTTTGTTAGTTGGAAGAAATTCCGTAGTTTCGTTTAAAATTTTAAACATATCAATTTGTTTTTCACCTACAGCTAACCCTCCCATAGCATATCCATCGAATCCAATTTCAACTAGCTTGGTAATACTTTCTATTCTTAAATCTTTAAATAGACCTCCTTGAGTAATACCAAATAAAGCTTTTTTTTTATTTTTACCAAATTCAGTTTTACTTCTTTTAGCCCATTCTGTTGAAACGTGTATTGCATTAGATAATACTTTTTTGTCTTTCGTTAATTTTGGACACTCGTCAAGAACCATTAAAATATCTGAGTTTATCGCTTTTTGAACTTGAATACTTTTTTCGGGACTTAAAATTATTTTTTTACCGTCAATATGGGATTTAAAAACTGCACCAATTTTTAAATCAATTTTATTTAGGTTAGATAGAGACATTATTTGATAACCACCAGAATCAGTTAGAATTGGTTTATTCCAATTCATAAATTTATGAAGTCCACCAAATTTTTTCAAATTTTCTATCCCAGGCCTTAACATTAAATGGTACGTATTTCCAAGAATTATGTGTGTATTTGTTTTTAATAGATCATCCGTATAGACACCTTTTACTGTTCCCAGAGTGCCTACAGGCATAAATGCAGGTGTATCTATTTCTCCTCGTGGGGTATTTATTTTTCCAAGTCTTGCTTTGTCATCTTGAGTAATTAACTCAAATGAAAAATCCGAAGTATACATTTAATTTATTTTGATCTTAAAGATAAAATTTTATCAGGATCAGAAACAGCACCAGAATTGGGATCACCTTTTTTAATCTTGTCTATAAACTCCATGCCTTTAATTACTTTGCCAAATGCAGAATACTGTCTATCTAAATGAGGCGCAGACTCAAAACATATAAAAAACTGACTATTTGCACTATCTGGATCAGCAGATCGAGCTGCAGATAACACACCTCTTGTGTGAGCAATATCTGTGAATTCAGCTTTTAGATTTGGCAAATCAGAACCACCAGTACCAGCGAGTGATAAATTAAAATCAGGACTATTTGAGTTACCAAACTTTACATCACCTGTTTGCGCCATAAATCCATCAATGACTCTATGAAATACTACACCATCATATTTACCACTATCAGACAATTCTTTAAAACGTTTAACATGATTTGGTGCTTTTTCAGGGTAAAGTTCGATTTCGACTTGACCATAATCTAATTTAAGAATCATTATATTATTTGCCATAACTTTGGTATTTACTAAACTAAAAAAAATTATAAATAAATAGATAAATTTTTTCATTGATATTTATTTTTTAGCTTATTAACCGCATATTTCGTAACAAACCTATTTATATCTCCACCTAAATAAGCTATTTCTTTTACAAATTTTGAAGAGATAATTTGATTTTCAACATCTGACATCAAAAACATAGTTTCAATCTTTGAATTAAGTTTTTTATTCATCCCCGCCAATTGAAACTCGTATTCAAAATCAGAAACAGCTCGTAAGCCTCTTATGATAGCTGATGCTTTATATTTTTTACATAATTCGATAGTCAAATTGTCAAACGATGTAACTTTAATTTTTTTTTTATCAAATCTCAAATCTTTAAATAAAGAATTATTTATTATATCAATTCTTTCGTGTATTGAAAAAAAATAATTTTTATCAGTATTATCAGTTGTGGCTATTATTAATTTATCGAATATTTTTAAAGCTTTTTTTATTACATCTATGTGACCATATGTAATGGGATCGAAAGTACCAGGATATACAGCAATCTTCATTATTATTGAATATTATCTTCAATTTTAATTACAGAAACAACTTTTTCAGTTCCTGATAATTTTTTTATTCTAACACCTTGAGTGTTTCTACCTGCTGTTCTTATTTCTTTTACAGCACATCTCATTATACTACCTTTATCAGTGGATAATAATATTTCATCAGTTTCACCAACAATTAGAGTAGAAGATATGTTCCCATTTCTAGGAGAGTTTATAATGCCTATTATCCCCTTTCCACCCCTATTGGTTACTCTATAGTCATTATACGATGTTCTTTTTCCATAACCGTTTTCTGAAACAGATAATATAAATCTATCAATAGCACTTTTAATTTTTTTATCTTTATCAATATTTTTTGAACCTATATTTGGATTATCTAAAATTGAGAGCGATATTACTTTATCGCCATCTTTAAGTTGGATACCTTTAATTCCTTTTGAAGATCTGCCTTTAAATAATCTCAATTTTTTAGATTTAAATCTTATACATTTTCCAAATTTGGTACTCAAAAGTATATCTTGGTCATCTTTACAAATTTTTACTCCTATAATTCTATCATCTGAATCTAGTTTCATCGCAATTTTTCCACTATTATTAATATTTATAAAATCCTCTAGAGTGTTTTTTCTCACATTTCCTTTAGCTGTAGAAAAAATTACCATCAAATTTTTCCATTCTTCCTCATCTTCAGGGAGTGGCATTATTGAACTGATGGAATGATGACTTTTCAAAGGCAATATATTGAAAATGGACTTTCCTTTTGAGGCTGCGGTGCCCTCTGGAATTTTATGAGCTTTAATTTTATAGACTAGACCTTGAGTAGAAAAAAATAAAACAGGTGTATGAGTATTAGCTGTAAAAATTTGCACAACAAAATCGTCTTCTCTTGTTGAGATACCTGTTTTACCTTTTCCACCTCTTTTTTGCGCCTTCAATGAGCTTAGAGGACCTCTCTTAATATATCCTTGGTTTGTAATATTAATTACAACGGACTCTTTTTGAATAGTTTCTTCAATGTTATAGTTCAAAACCGCATCAATTATTTTTGTCTTTCTTGGGGACGAAAACTTATCTTTAATTTTTTCAAGTTCATCTGTTATTAGTTTGTAAAGAGCTTTTTTAGAACTTAACAATTTATTAAATTCTAAAATTAATTTTGAGAGTTTCTCAATTTCTGACTCTATTTCACCAATTCCATATGCTGTTAATTTTTGAAGTTTTAAATCTAAAATTGCATCAACTTGATATTCTGATAATTGATAACTAGAAATATTTTTCTTTTTTTCAATGAGATTAATAATTTTTGTACTTTTTTTAATTTTCCACTTTTTACTCAATAAATTTTTTTTTGCTGCCTCTGTGTTTTTAGAATTTTTTATGATTTTGATAATTTCGTCTATATTTTCTACAGCAGCTGCAAGACCTATTAAAATATGAGCTCTTTCTTCTGCCTTTTTTAAATCAAATTTAATTCTCTTAGTTACTGTATCTTCCCGAAATTTTAAGAACTCTGAAATAAATTCTTTTAGATTTAATATTTTTGGTTTATTGTTTACTATCGCTAAAGTATTAAAGCCAAAAGAGCTTTCAATGTTCGTTAATTTATATAATTGTCTTCTGATAGTTTCAGGCTCTACGGCTTTTCTAAGCTCAATAACTACTCTTATACCTTCTCTATTGGACTCATCTCTTAAATCTCTAATACCTTCAATTTTTTTATCTCTTACTAATTGAGCAATTTTTTCAATTAAAACTGATTTATTTACTTGATAAGGAATAGATTTAATTATTAATGTTTCTCTGCCTCCTTTTTTTTCCTCTAAATCAATTTCTCCTCTAATTTTAAAAGAACCTCTCCCTTTGTTGTAGCCTTGTTTTATTATATCTTTTCCAATTATAACTCCACCAGTAGGAAAATCTGGACCTGGAACGTGCTTCATTAATTGACTAATCGTAATATCTTTGTTGTTTATGTATGCGATTGTTGCGTTTATAATTTCTCCTAGATTGTGAGGTGGTATACTAGTAGCCATTCCAACTGCAATCCCCCCTGCTCCATTAACTAATATATTTGGATACTGCGATGGTAATACTTCCGGTTCTTTTTCTGTTTCATCATAATTACTTCTGAATTGAACTGTATTTTTTTCTAAATCTTCAGTTAAAAATTGAGCTATTCTACCTAATTTAGTTTCAGTATATCTCATAGCTGCTGGAGGATCCCCATCTATAGATCCAAAATTTCCTTGTCCTGTTATTAAAGGAACGCTCATTGAAAAGTCTTGTACTAATCTAACTAGTGCATCGTAAACAGATTGATCTCCGTGAGGGTGATATTTACCAATTACATCACCAACAATTCTAGCTGATTTTCTAAAAGGTTTAGACCAGTCATATCCCCCCTTATACATTGCATAAATTATTCTTCTATGCACAGGTTTTAAGCCGTCTCTTACATCTGGTAAAGCTCTACTAACAATCACACTCATCGCGTATGAAAGATAAGAAGAACTCATCTCATCTTGAACAAAAATAGGTTTAAATGATTTGTTATCTACAATATTTTTATCCATGAAAATCTAAAAAGGGATTTCATCATCTAAATCAGTGCTATCTTGATTTAGATTATCATTTGGAAGTGAACTTTTATTTTCAGAAACTAAATTTGAATTGTTTCCATTATTTCTACTATCAAGCATAGTTAAACTTGAATTATATCCTTGTAAAACTATTTCTGTAGAGTATTTATCTTGACCAGTTGACTCATCTTTCCATTTTCTTGTGCTAAGCTGGCCTTCAATATAAACGTTTGCACCTTTTTTAACATATTGCTGAACTACATTAACGAGACCCTCATTGAAAATTACAACTCTATGCCATTCAGTTTTTTCTTTTCTTTCTCCACTAGATTTATCTTTCCAAGATTGACTGGTAGCTACACTTAATCTTGCTACACTTTTTCCGTTAACCATCTGCTTTATTTCAGGGTCTGCGCCTAAACGACCTATTAATTGTACTTTATTTAAACTTCCTGCCATAATATTTTGAATTAAATTTGATTTTTTAATTTTAAAAGTCTTATATTTATATCATATTTAATGGTTAAATATAAGATGATAATTATTTTATGGAAAAAAAATGTTGAAAAAAATCGTTGTAAAAGGCGCTAAAGAACACAACTTAAAAAATGTTTCTCTAGAAATTCCAAAAGAGAAATTAGTTGTTATAACTGGGCTTTCAGGATCAGGAAAATCTTCATTAGCCTTTGATACAATTTATGCTGAAGGACAAAGAAGATATGTTGAAAGTTTATCTTCTTACGCGAGACAATTTCTAGATAAAATGAAAAAACCCAATGTGGATTTTATCGAAGGTTTAAGTCCTGCAATATCTATTGAACAAAAAAATACATCTAAAAATCCTCGTTCAACAGTAGCAACTGTCACTGAAATATACGACTATATGAGAGTTCTATTTGCAAGAGTAGGTATTCCATATTCTCCATTTACTGGAAAACCAATTCGAAGCCAACCAATAACGGAAATGGTGGACAAAATTAAGAAACTTCCAAAAAACAATACTATTTTTCTTCTTGCCCCAATAGTTAGAGGTAGAAAAGGAGAATATAAAAAAGAAATTTTGAACTATAAAAAAAGAGGATTTTCGAAGATAAAAGTAGATGGAAAATATCTAAATATTGATGAATTTCCGAATTTAAACAAAAAAGTAAAGCATGATATTTCAATTATAGTAGATAGAATTATTTTAAATTCTAATTTAGGAAATAGATTAGCAGATAGTGTGGAAACCGCAGTTAATCTGTCAGATGGATTGTTGATAGTTGAATATGAAAACGAAACTTTACCAAAAAAGTTTAGAAAAAGAGAGTCTATAACTTTTTCTTCAAAATTTTCATGTCCAGAAAGTGGGTTCACTATTGAGGAAATTGAACCTAGGTTATTTTCTTTCAATTCTCCATATGGAGCTTGTGAAGAATGTGAAGGTATAGGACACAATTTAAATGTTGATCCAAATTTGGTTGTCTCTGATCACAAAAAAAGCCTTCAAGATGGAGTAATTGAACCTTGGGCTAAATCAACATCTTTATATTATGCTCAAACATTAGCATCTATTGCTAAACATTATAAAATTTCATTATCAGATCCTTGGAAAAAAATTCCTAAAAAAATACAAGACATCATACTTTACGGATCGGATGAAGAGGAAATTAAATTTTCTTATGATGATGGATACGAGTCTTATTCAACTAAGAAGACTTTTGAAGGTGTAATTAATAATTTAGAAAGACGATACCTTGAGACTGACAGTGAGTGGAAAAGAGAAGAAATTTCTCAATATCAAAGTGAAACAGATTGTGAAAAATGTAAAGGCATGAGACTAAAAGATGAGGCTTTATGTGTAAAAATTAACAAACTAAATATAAGCGAAGTAACTGAGAAATCTATTGATGAGGCCCAAAAATGGTTTGCTAGTCTAGAAAATATCTTCAGCGATAGAGAAATTAAAATAGCTCAACATATATTAAAAGAAATTAATGAAAGATTAAATTTTCTTTTAAATGTTGGTCTAAATTATTTAACCTTATCAAGAGAATCTGGAACGTTATCTGGAGGTGAGGCTCAAAGAATCAGATTAGCATCACAAATTGGATCTGGTTTAACTGGAGTGCTTTATGTATTAGATGAACCTTCAATCGGATTGCACCAAAGGGATAATAAAAAATTAATTACAGCTTTAAAAAAACTTCGCGACCTTGGTAATACAGTTATAGTGGTAGAACATGATATTGAAACAATGGAAAGCTCAGATCATATAATTGATATTGGTCCAGAGGCAGGTCTTAAAGGTGGTCAAATAGTTGCAGAAGGTGAAGTAAAAGAAATTATTAAAAATGAAAAAAGTATTACTGGTAATTATTTATCTGGTAAAAAATTTATATCTATTCCAAAAAAAAGAAGATCGGCAAAAAATGGTAGATTTATAGAAATAAACGGTGCTAGTGGAAATAATTTAAAAAAGGTAAATTTAAAAATTCCTGTTGGAACATTTACTTGTGTTACCGGAGTTTCAGGAAGCGGTAAGTCTACTCTAATTTTACACACGCTGTATAATGCTTTTAATTTGATTTTAAATAAAAATAAAAGCAGAAAAGTTCCTAAAGCTTTTACTGGATTTAAGGGAACAGAATTAATAGACAAAATTATCGACATTGATCAATCACCTATAGGAAGAACTCCAAGATCCAATCCTGCCACTTATACAGGTGCTTTTGGTCCAATAAGGGAATGGTTTGCAGGTTTACCCGAGTCTAAGGCTAGAGGTTACAAAGTGGGAAGATATTCTTTTAATGTAAAAGGTGGAAGATGTGAAACCTGTGAGGGAGATGGAGTTTTGACTTACGAAATGCACTTTTTGCCAGATGTTTTTATACCTTGTGATACTTGTAAAGGCGCAAGATATAATCGTGAAACACTTGAAATAAGGTTTAAAGGTAAAAATATTGCAGATGTTTTAGATATGACTGTAGATGAAGGTTGTGATTTTTTTGAAAACATACAAAACATTAGATCAAAACTTATCACTTTAAAACATGTGGGTCTCGGGTACATGAAAATTGGCCAACAAGCTACTACTCTTTCTGGAGGCGAAGCACAAAGAATTAAATTAGCTAAAGAATTATCAAAAAGACCTACGGGTAGGACGTTATATATATTAGATGAACCTACAACCGGATTACATTCTCATGATATTAAAAAATTGTTAGAAATTTTGCAGGCTTTTGCAAATACAGGTAATACTGTTGTAGTAATCGAGCATAATTTAGATGTAATTAAAACAGCTGATCACATTATAGATATGGGGCCTGAGGGAGGAATAAATGGAGGGCAAATTATAGCAGAGGGAACACCTGAAAAAGTTTCAATGGTAAAAACAAGTTATACTGGAAAATTTATAAAAGAAATCATTGGAAATGGTTCAATGAAAAAGACTGCTTAATAATTTAATTTATGATATAAGGAATCATGACAAATATTTTACAATCTCTCTCAAAAACCGTTCATTTATCTCTTGGAATTGCAATTGTATTACTACTAGGACTCCATTTTTTTGGAGACGGTTTCGCTTTTGATAGATATTTTTTTAGTTGGTTGTTTAGATATTTACATGTCCTAACTGGAATAATGTGGATTGGTTTATTATGGTATTTTAACTTCGTACAAATACCTTCAATGCCTAACATACCAGATGAACAAAAACCAGCAATTGGAAAAGTGATAGCACCCAAAGCTTTGTTTTGGTTTAGATGGGCTGCATTGGGTACAATTATAACTGGATTGATAGTAGCATACCTTCAGGGATATGTTCATCAGGCTATGACCTTAGGTATAGGTAGTGGAGACCCTAAAACCACTGCTATTGGAATTGGAATGTGGTTAGGAATAGTAATGGCTTATAATGTTTGGTTTGTTATTTGGCCTAATCAAAAAAAGGCTTTAGGGATGATTGAGTGTTCTCCAGAAGAAAAAGCTAAATCAGTTAAAACAGCTATGATTTTTTCAAGAATAAATACTTTATTATCTTTGCCAATGTTACTCTCAATGGTAGCAGCGCAAAATCTTTATTAATTACGGGTGTATTTTTTCCTCTTCTTTTTCTAATGTTTTGTGACTGACTTTCAAAAACTTTAAAATCGGAGAAGCAACAAATATTGAGGAATAAGTTCCAATCAATACACCTAAAATCATCGCAAAAGAAAAACCTCTAAGTATTTCACCGCCTAAAATATAAATCGAAACTAAGGCCAACAATGTAGTCACTGATGTGATTATCGTTCTAGCTAATGTTTCATTTATCGATAAATTGGAAACATCACTAATACTTATCTTAGTATATTTTAATAAATTTTCTCTTATGCGATCATAAATTACAACTGTATCATTCATAGAATAACCTACAATAGTTAGAACTGCAGCTATGATTGATAAATTAATTTCTAAAGATAAAAGTGAAAAAATACCTAGGGTGATTACAACATCATGAAATAAAGCTACTATCGAACCTAGACTAAATTGCCATTCAAATCTGACCCAAATATAAAAAAGCATCGCCATCAAAGCCAAAGAAATTGCAATTATTGAAGATTCTAATAATTCAGCACTTACTTTTGGGCCAACATTTTCTACTCTTCTAAAATCTACATCAGCACCTAAATTATCATAAAGATTTTTTTTAATTTTTGGTATGAGATTATTATTAGTATTTTTTTGTTCTACTTTTATTAAATAATCTCCTTCTTTTCCAAATTTTTTTACATTTACATCACCTAAATCCATTGTTTTTAAAGCATCTCTAATAGATGTAGCATTTACAGAAGTTTCAGTTCTTAATTCAATTAGTGTTCCTCCTTTAAAATCGATACCATAATTTAATCCTTTAAATAAAATAAAAAAAACACTAAAAGAAAATATTATAATTGATATAATATTTGCATTCTTGAATTTTGACACAAAATTAATATTTTTAATCATTAAATCTTTATTTCTTTATTATTGTTTCTTAAAACTATTAAAGAAGTTAAATGTCTTGCTAAAAAATAAGCAGTAAAAAGTGTTGTAATAATTCCGATACCCAAAGTAATTGCAAAACCCTTTACTGGCCCTGATCCAAATGCAAAAAGTATTATAGCTGCAATTAAAGTAGTAATATTTGCGTCTAAAACTGTTATTCTTGCTTTTGTATATCCAGTATCAAATGCATGAATAATTGATTTTTCGGTTTTAAGCTCTTCTCTAATTCTTTCAAAGATTAAAACATTTGCATCAACAGCCATTCCAACTGTCAAAATAATTCCTGCTATACCAGGTAAGGTAAGTGTTGCTTCTAAAATTGTTAATACACCTATTAACATTAATAAATTTGCAATTAATGCAGTGTTAGCGACTAGTCCAAATATTCTATATTTGTAAAACATAAATAAAATAACTAATACAAAACCAACTATTAAAGAAGTAATTCCTGATTTAATCGAATCTTCACCCAAATCTGGGCCAACAGTTCTCTCTTCGACAATATCAAGAGGAGTTGGTAAAGCTCCCGACCTAAGTAATAAAGCTAAATCTGTAGCCTCTTGAAACGTAAAATTTCCAGAGATCACCCCTTTTCCTGAAGTTATTGGTTCATTAATAGTTGGCGCACTAATTATTTTACCATCAAGTACAATAGCTAATCTTTTACCAACATTATCAGTTGTAGCTCTTCCAAACTTTTGAGAGCCAAGTCTATCCAAAGTAAAAGATACGGTTGGCTCGTTTTGTTGATTCTGAATACTCGGTTGAGCATCAATTAAATTTTCACCACTCATAACAATTCTTTTGCTTATTTTAAGTTTCTCATCATTTTCAGAGAGTAATTCCTCAACACCAAATTCTGAATTATTACTAACAAGTCTAAAATTTAATTTTGCTGTTTTGCCAAGAAGTTTTTTTATTCTATCAGGGTCTTTAAGACCTGGAAGCTCTACAAGAATTCTTTTTTCACCTCTTTGTAAAATTGTCGGTTCTTTTGTGCCAACATCGTCAATTCTACGTCTTACAATTTCAATTGACTGTTTTAAAGCAGCATTATTAATTACAAGTAAACCATATTTTGAGAAAGATATCTCTATATAATTATTATCTAAAGTTTTAAAATCTAATTCAAAAGATCTGTAATTATCTATATAAGGATTTACAGAATTATCTTTTTTTGAAAAAAAAAGTAATTCAAATTTTTCTAAATCATCAATTTTAAAACTCAATTTTTTTTCTACGATTTTAAAATTTTCATATTTAAGATTGTTTTCTTTAAGTAATTTTTTTAACGGAATAACTTTAGATTGTATCTTTTCCTCTACCAGTGAGTCAGAATTAATTTCTAATAATAGATAAGAACCGCCCTGAAGGTCTAATCCCAAGTTTACTTTTTTATCTAATACCAAATTATTTTCATTTTGAAGATTCAAAGCTGAAAAAATAGAAATTAAGAAAAAAATTAAATAAATAGTAATTATGTTTATTTTTGAAAAATTTAACACGAAAAAGAATTATTTTTTTACTTCTTCTTTTTTGAGCAAACTAGTAATTGTTGACCTAATAATTTGAACTTTTGTACCCTCACCTATTATCACTTCAATTCTATCGTCTTCCATAACACGGTCTACTGTACCTATAATGCCGCCAGATGTAATGACTTCGTCACCTCTCTTTAAAGACTCGACCATAGCTTTATGATCTTTTACTCTTTTTTGTTGAGGACGAATTAAGAAAAAGTAAAAAATTACAAAAATTAAAATTAAAGGTATAAATTGTGCTATTCCTTGACCGCTCATGAAGAGACAATTATATTATATAAATTAGATAAACAAGTTAAATTTTATTAAATTTTATCTAAATTATTCATATATTTTTTTAATGCATTAGGAATTTTCACTGATCCATCTTCATTTTGATTGTTCTCCAGTATTGCAATCATTAATCTTCCTAC
Source organism: uncultured Pelagibacteraceae bacterium (assembly GCA_902572475.1). GTDB lineage: Bacteria > Pseudomonadota > Alphaproteobacteria > Pelagibacterales > Pelagibacteraceae > Pelagilacustribacter. The sequence goes on from CACGGB010000005.1 coordinate 49,525, forward strand.
AGCTAATCCAGAGCCATTTAATGTTCCAACAAACTCATTTCCATTCTGAGTTTTATACCTTGCTCCCATTCGTCTAGCTTGAAATGAACCACATGAGGAACAGCTTGAGATTTCTCTATATTTATTTTCTGAAGGTATCCATGCTTCAATATCATAAGTTTTTTCAGCACTAAATCCCATGTCACCAGATGATAATAAGATAACTTGATAAGGAATTTCTAATTTTTCTAATATTTTTTTTGCGCAATTAAGCATTCTATCTAGTTCAGAAATACAGTTTTTAGGTTCTACAACGCTTACAAGTTCAACTTTATAAAATTGATGTTGTCTTATCATTCCTTTAGTGTCCTTGCCGTAGCTTCCCGCCTCTTTTCTAAAACAAGGGGTAGAAGCAACAAACCTTTGTGGCAATTCATCTTTATTTAAAATTGTTTTTCTAACTAAGTTGGTTAAAACTACTTCTGCAGTTGGAATTAAAAATTTTCTTTGATCTGATTCTTCAAACTTTATTTCAAATTGATCTGACTCAAATTTCGGAAGTTGCCCTGTACCAAACATTACATCTTCATTTACAATTAAAGGAGGTGAAATTTCAGTATAATTGAATTCTTTAGTATGAACATCTAACATGAAATTAATTAATGCCCTTTCTAGCAAAGCGAACTTATCTTTCAAAACTACAAATCTTGATCCAGATAATTTAATGGAAGTTTCAAAATCTATCCCATTAAATTTAGATCCTAGATCAATATGTGACATAGGTTTAAACAAAAATTTTTTAATTGTTCCATTTTTTTCGATTAATTTATTTGATTTTTCATCTTTACCAACTGGAACTTCATCTAAAGCTATATTTGGTAAAATGTGTAATAAATCATTAATTTTTTTTT
>CACGGB010000006.1 GCA_902572475.1 uncultured Pelagibacteraceae bacterium
ATATTTTTAATATTATTGAATTTCTCTTTATTAAATTCTTGATGAGCATAAGAAATAATTTTTTTTCTGATTGATTTCGGATCTTTTAAAAAGCTGAAGTGCCAACCACCGTCTTGAATTAATTGAGGTTGCTTATCAGAAAATATTTTCCAAAAAGGTTTTTTCTTTATTTTTATATTTCTTAACCATTGTGGTGATTTTAAATTCTTTTTTTCACAGATTTTACTCCCTGGCCAATAACCATCAGTAATATTCATTAAGTTAATTTTAGATTGGAAATTTTTTTGTAAAAAGCATGCGTACTTATATTTGGTATTAAATTCTTTAATTTTTTTAGGGTCAGGAATTTCATCAATATCTGAAATTATTATCCAATCTGTAGGCTCAAATTCTTCCAAGCCACGAGATAAGGCATTTCTTTGAAATTGATCTCTAACATGGTTTTCATGCCAATTTTTTTTTTCTGATTTTACATTTATAGGTAAATCTTCAACAACAATATAATTAATTTTGTCTTTGAATTTTTGAAATTTACTAATTTTAAAATTAAGGTTTTTCTTGTTGCCACCATGATCTCTAGTAGCTTCGCAAACAACAAATTTATCAACTATTTCACTTAACGTATTTAATCTTATGTCTAAAATTAAATCTTCGTCAAAGTACATAAAACAGTCAATTATTTTCATGTTAATTACTCACCCATATTTATCAGAGTTCCTCGCTTTTTAGCCCCAAAATATGAAAGATAAAAAACCACAACACCCAAACAAAAATATATTAAAGAAATAATTATTGATTTAAATATATTTAAATAATTTACTGTCTCTGTCATAAGGATATTTCTCATCTCCTCAAAAATATGAACTAATGGTAGACCTTTTGCAATTATTTGTAGCGCAAATGGTAATATTTCAATTGGATAGTAAATACATCCTAGAGGTGCTAAAAAAAATAAGCTTGCCCAGGCAATATTTTCAAAAGACGGACCGTATCTTAACAGCCCTGAAGTTACTAGTAGCCCTAAAGTTATTCCGAACAAGTATAAAGAAAGTAATAAGAATATAAGAGGCAATCCTAACTTTAAGATAGAAACACCAAATAAAGGTACAGAAATTAAAACTGCTGGAACTAACCCAATTAAAGTTCTTAATATGGCTGTTAAAGTGAGAGCAGCAATTATCTCTCTAATTTTTATCGGAGCGATAAATAAATTTGTAAAATTTCTACTCCATATTTCCTCAAGAAACATCATGTTAAAACTAATGCTTGCTCTAAATAAAAAATCGTAAAGTATTGCTGCAGTCAATATAACTCCAACAGTATTATTGTAGTATTCTGAATTAAGAGTAAAAAATTTTGAAATAAAACCCCAAAGAAAAATCTGCACCGTTGGCCAATAAATTAAGTCTAATACCCTTGGAAATGAGTTCATTATTAAATATAGATGTCTTAAACCAAGAGCATAAATTTTATTAAAATTCATCTTTACTCCTTGCTAATTTTAAAAATGTTTCTTCCAAATTATTTCTTCCGTGTTTTTTTATTAATTCTTCGCAAGTTCCATTATCAATTATTTTTCCTTTTTTCATCATTATTATACTGTCACAAAGCCTTTCTACTTCTCCCATATTGTGGGAAGCCAATAATATTGTCACTTTATTTTTTGACTTATAATCTTGTATATAACTTCTAATAAAATCTCCAATATCAGGATCTAAACTTGCTGTAGGCTCATCTAAAAGTAAGATTTCTGGTTTATTAATGAGAGATTTTGCTAAAGAAACTCGATTTTTTTGTCCTGAAGATAACTCACCAGTTTTTTTATTAAAAAAATTTTTAATATCTAAATCATTTGAAATTTCATTTATTCTAAAACTTAAATTTTCTACACCATACAATCTTCCATAAATCTCAAGATTTTGTTTTACTGTTAGTTTTTTTGGCAGCTCTACATATGGAGATGCGAAATTAAATCTTCTCAAAATTTCATCTCTTTTGAATTCATTTATATTTTTATTCTCTATTAAAATTTTACCCTCTGAAGGGCTAACTAGGCCCAATATCATACCAATCGTGGTTGTTTTTCCACATCCATTTGGTCCTAGTAATCCCAATGTTTTATTTTTATTTACCTCAAAACTAATCTTGTTAACAGCCAGCGAAGTATTATAAAACTTTGAAAGTTCTTGGATCTCAATAAACATTATTTTGATGCCCTTGTTAAACGATCATTAATAGCAATACCAGGCCCAAAATTAGGAATTTTTGCAACAAAAATTTTTTTATAACCTTGCTCCTTTATTTTTCTCATAGTTTTATATAAATTCGAAGCTGCTTCTTTTAAGTCAGACTTCTTACTTAAATTAAAATAATTTCTCTTTTTAATATGTTTTTTTCCAAAAAAAATATATGCGTGATTATTACTTCTTGGTTTTCCTCCAATTACAACAGGTATCCCAGGAGAATAATGTTTTTTCAACATACCTGGGGATCTAATTTTAGTTTTTTTTACAGATAATTCTATTTTTAGAAATTTCTTAATATCATTGTAGCTTATAATACCTGGTCTTAAAATCCTTGGCTTTTCAGTAAGATCTACAACAGTAGACTCGATCCCAACCTTAGATTTTCCTCCATTAATTATGATATTTAGTTTGTTTTTAAATTCTTTATAAACATCATTAGCATTTATTGGGCTTAAGTAAGAAGAACGATTTGCACTTGGCATTGCTAAAGGAAAGTCAATAAGTTTGAGAAGTTTTCTAACAACCTTGTGTTTAGGAAATCTTATTGCCACAGTATTAAGCTTAGCAGTAGCTAATGAGTCAATTCTTGTTTTTTTATTTTTCTTTAATACAAATGTTAATGGACCAGGACAAAATTTTTTATAAAGTTTTAAAAAATTATTATTTAAAATCACATCTTTTTGAGCATTTTTAATACTATAATAGTGAATTATTAAAGGATTGTTGTTTGGTCTTTTTTTTAACTTAAAAATCTTTTTAATTGCTCTTTTTGAGTACGCATTACCACCTAGGCCATAAACTGTTTCAGTAGGCAAACCAGCAATATTTCCCTGTTTGAGATAATTCACAGTTTTTTTAAGGATCTTTTTGTTAAAAGAATATATATTTGAATAGATGTTTTTCATAATGTAATTATTATAAAATTTATGAAAATCAAAAATATTCCAGCTGATATCAAAAGTAAATCATTAAAAGAGGCTAAGGACGAAATTGACCAAATACTTATTAAACTTGAAAGTAAAAATTTGGATTTAAATAGTATTGAGACCGAATATAATAGATTAATTAGTTTGAACAAACATATAGAGAGTATTTTTAAAGAAAGAGCAAAAAAAATATCAGGAATTGAATAATCAAATCGATGGTTGAAAAAAAATTAAAAAAAAATGCAAAAAAAATTGATAAGTTTTTAATTAATTTTTTAAATAAACAAAAAAAGTCCTCTCTTGTTTCACCGATGAAGTATGGTGTAATTTCGGGGGGAAAAAAAATAAGATCTACAATAATTTTTGACTCCGGTAAAATATTTAATTTGAAGGAAAAAAAACTTATAAGTATTTGTGCAGCTGTAGAATGCATTCATTCTTATTCTCTAATTCATGATGATCTTCCATGTATGGACAATGACGCGTTAAGAAGAGGTAAGCCATCTACACACAAAAAATTTGGAGAAGCTACAGCAGTTTTGGCAGGAAATTCTTTATTGACGTTAGCATTTGAAATAATTTCAGATGAGAAAAATTTATTATTACCCTATCAAAAAAATAAAATTATAAAATTGTTAGCTAATTGTTCAGGACATACTGGTATAGCAGGAGGACAAGAGCTGGATCTAAAATTTGAAAACAAAAAAAAAACATTAAAGCAAATTATAGAAATGCAAACAAATAAAACTGGGAAATTATTTAATTTTTGTTTACAAGCATCAGCTTTAATCGCAAAAAAAAATAATAAAGAGCAATTGACTTTTGGAAAATTAGGTGAAGAAATAGGTTTATTGTTTCAACTAACAGATGACTTTTTAGATTTAAAGGGATCTAAAAAACTTGCAGGTAAGCCAACAAAAAAAGATAAGAAAAAAGGTAAATCAACTTTAATAAATCTAATGGGTTATGAAAAGGCATCTAATTACACTGATAAATTAAAGAAAAAGATATTGCTTAATCTAAAAAAACATGGAAAAAATGCTAAAGGTTTAACTGAAACTGTTGAATTTATATTAAATAGAAATTTTTGATGACCAAACTTATAAAGCAAATTAATTTTCCATCTGATTTAAGAAAATTTAAAAGAGAAAATCTTAAACAAATTTCAGATGAGTTAAGAGAGGAGTTAATTGAGGTGGTCTCAGAGACTGGCGGTCATTTGGGAGCAGGATTAGGAGTTGTAGAATTAACTATTGCACTTCATTATGTATTTGATACCCCAAAAGATAAATTAGTCTGGGATGTAAGCCATCAATGTTACCCTCATAAAATAATTACCGGTAGGAGAGACAGAATTAAAACTTTGAGGAAGGGCGGAGGTTTATCCGGATTTACAAAAAGGACTGAGAGCGAATATGATCCTTTTGGAGCAGCACATAGTTCTACCTCAATTTCTTCAACTTTAGGCATGTCTGTTGCTAAAAAATTATCTAACAATAAAAATAATGTTATTGCTGTGATTGGTGATGGAGCAATGAGTGCTGGAATGGCATATGAAGCAATGAATAATGCAGGAGCATTAAAATCAAACTTAATTGTTGTATTGAACGATAATGATATGTCGATTGCAAGACCTGTGGGGGCTATGAGCAAATATTTAGCTAACCTATTATCTGGAAAATTATATTTTAGCTTTAGAGAGACAATAAAGATGGTAATTTCGGCTTTTTCAAAAAGATTCAGTCAAAAAGCTGGAAAGGCTGAGGATATGTTGAGAAACATTGTTACTGGTGGGACGCTATTTAGTGAATTAGGTTTTTATTACGTAGGACCAATTGATGGCCATGATGTTGAAAATTTAGTGCAAATATTTGAAAATGTTAAGAATTCTAATCATCAAGGACCTGTTCTGATACATGTTAGGACCCAAAAAGGAAAAGGCTATAAACCTGCAGAAGACTCAGGAGATAAGTATCATGGAGTGTCAAAATTTAATGTATCTACTGGAGAACAATCAAAATCTAAATCTGACACTCCTTCTTATACAAAAGTCTTTGCAGAAACTTTGATTAAACACGCTGAACAAGATACAAAAATCGTAGGGATAACAGGTGCAATGCCATCAGGTACTGGTCTTAACCTTTTTGAAAAAAGATTTCCTGAGAGAGCTTTCGATGTTGGAATAGCAGAGCAACATGCTGTTACATTTGCTGCCGGATTAGCTACCGAAGGGTATAAACCATACGCTGCGATTTATTCAACTTTTTTACAAAGAGCATACGATCAAGTAGTACACGATGTAGCTTTACAATCGCTACCTGTGAGATTTGCAATTGATAGAGCTGGGTTAGTTGGAGCTGATGGGCCAACGCACGCAGGTTCTTTTGATATTACTTACCTATCTACTTTGCCAAATTTTGTTGTAATGGCCGCAAGCGATGAGGCAGAACTAGTAAAAATGATTAATACTTCTGTTGAAATAAATGATAGACCATCAGCTTTTAGATATCCAAGAGGTAATGGTGTTGGTGTTGAATTGCCGTCTATCAAAGAGGTTTTAGAAATTGGAAAAGCAAGAATTATAAAAGAGGGAAAAAAGGTAGCTTTGCTAAATTTTGGAACAAGACTTGAGGAGTGTAAAAAAGCATCAGATAAGCTTTCTTCAAAAGGTTTAGAGTGCACGATCATCGATGCTAGATTTGCAAAACCTTTGGACGAAAGATTAATAATGGAATTAGCTACAAACCATGAAGTATTAATTACAATTGAAGAAGGTTCAATAGGAGGCTTTGGTTCACATGTAATGCAATTATTGTCTGAAAGAGGAGTTTTTGATACTGGCTTAAAATTTAGATCAATGATTTTACCAGATATTTTTATTGATCAAGATACACCAGAAAAAATGTATCAAACGGCAGGTTTGGATAGTATAGCGATTGTTAATAAAGTCGAAGAAACTTTAAATTCAAATGTAATTCTAGCAAAAAATAAAAATAAGCTTACAAATTAACCGCACTGCGCTTTATTCATTAGATAGTGATCTAACAAAACACAATTAATCATAGCTTCACCTATAGGGACGGCCCTTATACCTACACAAGGATCATGTCTTCCTTTGACAGAAATTTTTGTATTCGCCCCTTTTTTGTCTATTGTATTCCTACTTGTTAAAATTGAGGATGTCGGTTTTACTGCAAATGATGCAACAATATTTTGACCAGAAGAAATACCTCCTAAAATTCCTCCTGCTTGGTTTGATTTAAATTTTATTTTTCCAGATCCTTTGCTCATTTCATCAGAATTTTCTTCACCACTTAAAAAGGCAGCATTCATTCCAGCCCCAATATTTACTCCTTTGACCGCATTTATACTCATTAAAGCTGCAGCTATGTCAGTATCTAATTTAGAATATATTGGAGCTCCCAAGCCAACTGGGACTCCAGTTGCTCTTAATTCAATTATAGCTCCACACGATGAACCGGATTTTCTTACAGCTAAAAGATACTTTTCCCACAACTTTACAGATTTTTTATCTGGGCAGAAAAAAGGATTTTTTCTAATTTCGCTGTCTCTCCAATTTGATTTATCGCAAGACATCAAACCTAGTTGGGTAACTGCTCCAATAACGTTATATTTTTTACCAATCATTTTTTTTAAAACAACTTTGGCGACTGCACCTGCTGCTACTCTGCTTGCAGTTTCCCTGGCAGATTGCCTTCCTCCACCTCTATAATCTCTAATCCCATATTTTTTATAATAAGTATAATCTGCATGACCAGGTCTAAATTTATTTTTAATTGTTTCATAATCCCTAGATCTTTTGTCCTCATTATGAATAATTATTGAAATCGGTGTTCCAGTTGTTTTGCCTTCAAAAACTCCTGATAAAATTAAAGCTTTATCAGATTCTTTTCTCTGAGTAGTAAATTTTGATTGACCAGGCCTTCTTCTATCCATATCTTTTTGGATATCCTGTTCAGACAACGGTATATTTGGAGGGCAACCATCAATAACACAGCCAATTGACGGTCCATGAGACTCTCCCCATGTAGTGAATCGAAAAAATTTTCCAAAAGTATTAAAAGACATAGATAATTAATGTATAAATTATTTTAGAGAAATTATGAATCAAAAAAATGGCAAAAATTCACTAGGTTTAGATATTATCTTTGAAGATGTAGATAATCCTATAGAATTGTTCAAAAAATGGTTTTCAAAGGCAGAGGAGAGTGAAATTAATGATCCGAACGCTGTTGCTGTAGCAACCTCAAATAAACATAATCAGCCTAACGTTAGAATGGTTCTTCTTAAAGGTTTAAGTGACAAAGGATTTGTTTTTTATACCAATTTTAATAGTAAAAAAGGAAATGAACTTAAAGAAAATCAAAAAGCCTCAATGTGCTTTCATTGGAAAAGTTTAAGACGACAAGTGAGAGCTATTGGAAAAGTAGAGGAAGTTTCAGCTAAAGAGGCAGATGATTATTTCAACTCGCGACCATATAAAAATCGAATTGGTGCGTGGGCCTCGTCACAATCAGCAATTTTAGATCAAAGAGAAACATTTAATAATAAAATAAAACAATTTGAAAAAAAATTTCCTGATCAAAAAAATGTACCAAGACCTCCACACTGGTCTGGATGGAGATTATTACCTGAAGAAATAGAATTTTGGTTAGATGGTGAAGGCAGAATACACGAGAGATTAAACTATAGAAAAAAAAATGGAAGTTGGGAGAAAGAGCTTCTTTATCCTTAAAAAGATCTGTTGAGACTAAAGCTAGTTAAATTTTGTAAGATTTTTTTATCATCATTATCAGGAAAAATCGCTAATGCGTCATAAGAAACGTTTACGAAATATTCTGCTTTTTTAAATGTAGCTTCGACGGCTTTATATTTATTTATAAGAGACAAAGTATTACTAAAATCTTGTTCAGTTCTTTTTTCTTTTTTCATAATGTCATTTAGAAAATTTTTTTCTTCTTTATTTCCTTTTTGAAAAATAATAATCATAGGAAGAGTAACTTTTCCTTCAAAAAAATCCTTACCAATTTCTTTACCAAATAATTTTTCTTTTGCATAAAAGTCAAGGGCGTCGTCTGCAATTTGAAAAGCCAAGCCTAAGTTTCTACCATATGACTCTAAAGCCTTTTTTTCTTTTTCATTACTTCCTGATAAACAAGCTCCTGTTTTAGTAGCAGCAGAAAAAAGCGAAGCTGTTTTTAAGTTTATAATATCTATATATGTTTCCTCTAGTAGGTCCGCTTCCCCTTTATGTTGAAGCTGCAGAACTTCACCCTGAGCAATTTTTGAGGATGTAGAGGACAACAATTTTAAAACTTCTAAATCACCGTCTTCAACCATCATCTCAAAACATCTACTTAGCAAATAATCACCTACCAGAATAGATGATTGATTACCCCAAATAGAATTTGTAGTTTTTACACCTCTCCTTAGTTCACTTTCATCAATCACGTCATCATGTAAAAGAGTTGCAGAATGTATTAATTCAACACAAGCCGCTAAATTTATATCTCTTTTATCTTCTTTGTATCCAGTTAATTTTGCAGATTCTAAAGTAAGGAGTGCTCTTAATCTTTTGCCGCCTGATCTTAAATGATGATTGCTCATTTTCTGAATTAGATTTACTTCACTTTTTAATTTTTCTTGGATAAGATTTTCAACTTTTTGCAGTTTATCACCAAGAAGGTTTTTAAGCTCAAGGTAAGCAGAATTTGCTGATTTTTTAAGAGGTACAACTGATCCCATAAGCAATATTTATATTTGTTTTTAGCTAATAATAAATTTTTAAATGATCCCGTGGTGACGCACCCATAATTCAACTATAAGTAGCGTAATTATTAATTAATTTTTAATTTTTTACTGCTATAAGAATATAATTAATCATCAAAAATATGTTTTCAATTTTTAAGAAAAAAAAAATAGTTCCGCATGTCAGGCTTACAGGAATCATAGGTTCAGCTGGTAAATTTAAACAGGGCATGGAATTAGCTAATCAAAGAGATATTTTGAAAAAAGCTTTTTCAGTAAAAAAAATTTCTCACGTAGCAATATCAATCAACTCCCCTGGTGGATCACCAGTTCAGTCACATTTAATATATAGTTATATAAGACAGCTGGCTGAAAAACATAAGGAAAAAGTTATTATATTTGCCGAAGACGTTGCAGCATCAGGTGGATATTTCATTGCATGCGCGGGAGATGAAATTTATGCAAACTCTAGTTCAATCATTGGTTCAATAGGAGTAATTTCTGCATCCTTTGGTTTTAAAGATCTAATTCAAAAGATTGGAGTTGAAAGAAGAGTTTACACAGCTGGAAAAAATAAAAGTACTTTAGATCCATTTAAAGAGGAAAAAGAGGAGGACATTAAAAGATTAAAAACTATACAACTTGAATTACATGAAGACTTTATAAAAGTTGTCCAAAATAGCAGAGGGTCAAAACTAAAGGATCCCGAAAAAAATAATATTTTTACCGGAGAATTCTGGACTGGAAAAACATCATTAAAACTTGGCTTAATTGATGGTATTGGAAACGCTGACCAAGTGTTAAAAGAAAAATTTGGTGAAAAAGTAATTATTAAAACATTTGAAAAACCTAAAGGTTTTATTGCAAGGAAACTTTCTTCATCCACTCAAGACCCAGTTGAAAAACTTGTAAATTTGATTGAAGAAAAATCGATGTGGCAAAAATTTGGTTTATAAATGCCAGTTAAAAAAAAAGTTAATAAAAAAAATAGCTCTCTTTCTTTTCAAGATATAATAATGAATCTTCAAAAATTTTGGGGAAGAAATGGCTGTGTAATTTTACAACCATATGATCTAGAAGTTGGAGCTGGGACTTTTCATCCTGCAACTACTTTAAGATCTCTAGGCCCTAAACCATGGAAAGCTGCTTATGTTCAGCCTTCAAGACGACCAACAGACGGTAGATATGGTGAAAACCCAAATCGTTTACAACACTATTATCAATATCAAGTAATTATTAAACCATCCCCCAGTAATATTAAACAAACATATTTAAAAAGCTTAGCGGCTATAGGTATTGATGTAAAAAATCATGACATCCGTTTTGTTGAAGATGATTGGGAAAGTCCAACATTAGGGGCAGCAGGATTAGGATGGGAAGTCTGGTGTGATGGAATGGAAATTACCCAATTTACTTATTTTCAACAAATGACAGGTATAGAATGTAAACCTGTACCAGTTGAAATTACTTATGGTCTTGAGAGGCTTTGTATGTTTGTTCAAGAAAAAAATAATGTTTTTGATCTAGATTGGAATAATAATGGTGTGAAATATAAAGAAGTTTTCTTTCAAGCCGAAAAAGAATTTTCTGCTTACAACTTTGAGTTTGCAAATACTGATGTTTTACTTAAAAGTTTTGAAAATACTGAAAATGAATGTAAATCTTTACTTCAAAAAAATCTTTCATTACCAGCTTATGATCAGTGTTTAAAAGCTAGTCATATATTTAACTTATTAGATGCCAGAGGTGTTATAGGTGTAGCAGAAAGAACTGGTTATATCACAAGGATAAGAGAGCTCGCAAAAGGATGCGGTGAACTATGGTTAAGCTCTCAAAGTTAATTTATGGCAGAACTTTTATTGGAACTTTATAGTGAAGAAATTCCACCACAGCTTCAAATAGGAGCAAGAACACAACTAAAAGAATTTATTGAGAGTTCATTTAAAGATAATGAAATTAAATATAAAGAGCTAATAGTATACTCTTCACCAACAAGACTGGTCCTTTTAGCTAATGATATAGCTGAAAATATAAAAGTAGCAGCTAAAGAAATTAAAGGACCCAAAGTAGGATCCCCTGATCAAGTTATACAAGGTTTTGTGAAAGCAAAAAAAGCATCAGAACAAGATTTAATTGAAAAAGATACTGATAAAGGAAAATTTTACTTTATCAAAACTCAACCTAAGTCAATTTTAGTTGAAGAATTATTAAGCAAAATTATCCCTAAAGCTATCGGTTCAATAAGCTGGAAAAAGTCAATGAAATGGTCTCATCACAATTTAATGTGGGGAAGACCTCTACAGTCAATATTTGCAAGATTTAATAATAAAAAACTTTCTTTTAACTTTGATCATTTAGAGACAACAGATAAAATAATTGTCGAGCAAGATCTGATAATAAAATCCAGAAAAATTAATAATTTTAAAGAGTACTTAAGTTTTCTTAAAACTTTTAATATTATTGTTGATCATCAAGTTAGAGAACAAATTATTCTCAAAAAGATTAGTTCTATTTCAAATTCTAAACAGTACAAAGAGAGAGTTAACAAAAACTTATTAGAGGAAGTTGTAAATATTGTTGAAGACCCTAATATATTACATGTAAGCTTTAACAAGGATTATCTAAAAATACCTCAAGAAATTATTATCTCTACTTTGGAGAAACACCAAAGATATTTTCCAATTTTTGACAGTAGAGAAAGATTAACAAATAATTTTTTTGTTGTAGCAAATAAAAAAGATGAAAAAAAATTCATTATAGAGGGAAATAAGAGAGTCATTGAGGCGAGATTAGCTGATGCTAAATTTTTTTGGGATAAAGACAGATCTAAAAATTTGATTAAACAAATTGCAAATTTAAAATCAGTTACGTTTTATGAAAAACTTGGAACTGTTTATGATAAAACTCAAAGACTAAGAAAACTAGCAGGTTTTCTGTCTGATGATTTGAATATAAGTAAAGAAAAAGTGCAAGTAGCGGCTTCAATTTCAAAATCTGACTTATGTTCAGATTTAGTAAGGGAATATCCTGAACTTCAAGGAGTTATGGGAAAATATTTTGCTTTATCACAAGGATTTGAAGAAGATATCGCTAACTCAGTTAGAGATCATTATTTACCTATTGGGTTAACATCTGCGTTACCTAAAAAACCGTTTAGTTATTCAATTTCGATTGTAGACAAGATTGACACTTTAGTTGGCTTTTTTGTTATTAATGAAAAACCTACAAGCTCAAAAGATCCTTTTGCTTTAAGACGAGCAGCAATAGGTTTACTAAGAATAATAATTGAAAATAAATTATCATTTAAATTAAGAGATCTAATTAGTTATGCAATAAGACTATACCAGGAACAAGGTGTTGAGATAAAAAATGATAAAACAGAACAAGAGGTTTTAGATTTTATTAAAGAAAGAATAAGAAACGTTTTAAAGTTAAAAAATATTAAACCTGATGTTGTAGAAGCCTCAGTTAGTTCACATGCTGGAGATAATTTTTTAGATCTTTATGCAAAAACTATTTTAATTCATAAATACAAAAATAAAGGAATTGGTCTTAATGCAATTAGCTCATATAAACGAGCATCAAACATTTTAGATAAAGCTGGAAAAGGAATTACAGGAAGACCAGATGCTGTTTTATTTAGAAAGGAAGAAGAAAGAGTTCTTCATGAAAAAATTAATGAAATTAGAAAAGCTTTTACTGTTAAAGATGAAAATAAAGACTACGAAAGTTTGTTAATAAAGTTATCTGATACCAAAGAATCTACAGATAATTTTTTTGACAATGTGGTAGTAAATGATGAAAATCATGATATTAAAAATAATCGATTAGAGCTATTAAAAATGTTTTGTAACACTTTTGATAATTTTATCGATTTTTCAAAATTAGAAGGTTTGTAATGGTAAAAGTTGTATTTAGTTTTGATGATAAATCTGCAAAAAAATTAAAGAATAAAAAAAATATTTTAGGTGGTAAAGGCGCCAATCTTGGAGAGATGGGAAGATTAGGTTTACCCGTTCCTCCTGGATTCACTATTACAACAAATGTTTGTGATCTTTTTTATAAAAACAAAAAAAAACTTCCTAAAAGTGTCATTAAAAATATCGAAGCAGAGCTTAAAAATATTGAAAAGAAAACTAAAAAGAAGTTTGGTGATCTTAAAAATCCGTTATTAGTTTCAGTTAGATCAGGTGCTAGAATTTCTATGCCTGGTATGATGGATACGATTTTAAATCTCGGTCTTAATGACAAAACAGTAGAGTCATTAAAAAAAAAAACTTCAAACGGTAGATTTGCTAAAGATAGCTATAGAAGATTTATACAGATGTATAGCAACGTTGTTCTTGGTGTTGAAGGACACTTATTTGAAGAGCTAATTGATAATTACAAATTAACAAAAGGTGTATTACTAGATACAGATTTAGATGAAAGTGATTGGGATGGGTTGATAACAAATTTTAAAGATTTAGTAAAAAAAGAAAAAAAAATTAATTTTCCACAAGACGTAAAAGAACAATTACTAGGAGCAGTAAATGCAGTATTTTTATCTTGGGATAGTCAAAGAGCAAAAACATATAGAAAATTAAATCAAATTCCTGAACATTGGGGAACTGCAGTAAACGTTCAAGCAATGGTTTTCGGTAACATGGGTAATAATTGTTCAACAGGTGTTGCTTTTACTAGAAACCCATCAACTGGCGATAATTCTTTTTTTGGTGAATTTTTAATAAATGCCCAAGGTGAAGATGTTGTAGCAGGAACGCGAACGCCCCAATATATAACTAAGAAAGCTAAAAAAGATTCTGGTTCAAAAGATCCATCAATGGAAGAGGCAATGCCTAAAGTTTATAAAGAGCTGGCAAAAGTATTCCTAAAATTAGAAAAACATTACAAAGATATGCAGGATATCGAGTTTACAGTTGAAAATAATAAGCTTTGGATGTTGCAAACTAGATCAGGAAAAAGAACAGCTAAAGCCGCAATTAAAATTGCAGTAGATATGGTTAAAGAAAAGTTAATATCTAAAAAAGAAGCAATTAAAAGAATTGATCCAAAAACTTTAGACACTCTATTACACCCAACTCTAGACGATAAAGTCAAAAAAGAAATTATTGCATCTGGTTTACCTGCATCTCCAGGTGCAGCAAGTGGAAAAGTTGTTTTCACTGCAGATGAAGCAGAAAAATTAAATGGGATGAAGCAAAATACAATATTAGTGAGGTTAGAAACTTCACCAGAAGATATACATGGAATGCATGCAGCTAAAGGAATTCTTACGGCTAGAGGAGGTATGACAAGTCATGCTGCAGTAGTAGCAAGAGGAATGGGGAGACCATGTGTTTCAGGTTCGAGCGAAATAACAATCGATTATGAATTAAAACAATTCAAAGCTGGAGACATAATTATTAAAGAAGGAGACATAATTACTATAGACGGTGGAAGCGGAAAAGTAATGAAAGGCTTAGTGCCTACTGTTCAACCTGAAATATCTGGATACTTCTCCACAATAATGAAATGGGCTGATGAATTTAGGAAATTAAAAGTAAGAACAAACGCTGAAACCGAAGCAGATAGCAAAACAGCTAGAGAATTTGGCGCTGAAGGAATTGGCTTATGTAGAACTGAACATATGTTTTTTGACGAAGAGAGAATTCTATCTGTAAGACAAATGATTTTGTCAAGATCAAAAGAGGACAGAAATAGTGCTTTAGATAAACTTCTACCTCACCAAAAAGAAGACTTTAAAAAAATATTTAAAGTAATGTCAGGCTTACCTGTTACAGTAAGATTATTAGACCCACCACTTCATGAGTTTTTACCTAAAGCTGACAAAGACATAGAGGAAGTCGCAAGATCCTTAAATTTGTCAGCGAAAGAGGTTAAAGATAGAATAGCAGAACTTCATGAAGAAAATCCTATGCTTGGACATAGAGGATGTAGGCTTGGTATTTCTTTCCCAGAGATTTATGAGATGCAATGTAGGGCGATTTTTGAAGCTATAATTGAATTAAAAAAACAAAAAGTAAAAGCAGCTTTTGTAGAAATAATGATACCATTGGTTTCAACTGAGTCTGAATTAAAAATTTTAAGAGCTTTAGTTAATAAAATTGCAAAAGAAAAAGAAAATGAAAATAAATTAAAACTTGAATATATGGTTGGTACCATGATTGAATTGCCGCGTGCTGCTTTACAAGCGAAGTCTATTTCAAAACATGCTGATTTTTTTAGTTTTGGAACTAATGATTTAACTCAAACTACTTATGGAATAAGCAGAGATGACTCGGGAAAATTTTTAAACGATTATATTGATAATAAAATTTTTGATGTAGATCCGTTTGTTAGTATTGATCAAAATGGAGTAGGAGAGCTTGTAGAAATAGCATCTTCAAGAGGAAGAAAGACAAATAAAAATATTAAATTAGGTATTTGCGGTGAACATGGGGGTGATCCTAAGAGTATTGAATTTTGTTCAAGAACAGGTCTTAACTATGTTTCCTGCTCTCCATTCCGAGTTCCAGTGGCAAGATTAGCTGCTGCTCAAGCAGAATTATCTAAATAATAAAGTCGTATCAAATGATTTGGCGCTATGAGTAATCGCACCAACTGAAATTCTATTTACACCTGTTTTTGATATTTGTTTAATATTTTTTAAAGTAGCATTTCCAGAGTACTCTGTTTCATATTTATTTTTGCAAAGTTTTAAGCAATTTTTTAATTGTGAGTAGTTCATATTATCAAAAAGGATTCTTTTAAATTTTAAGCCTAAAATTTGTTTAAGCTGATTTATATTTTCAACTTCAACTGTAACAATTTTTTTTGTTTTTATAGCTTTTTTAACTAATTCTCTAAGGTTATAAGATGTACTAATGTGATTATCTTTAATAAGAATTTCATCGCTTAAATTATATCTGTGATTATGACCACCACCTTTTTTGACAGCATATTTTTCTAGTGTTCTTAAATTAGGTGTAGTTTTTCTTGTACAACAGATCTTAGTTTTTTTACCAATTTTTTTTACGAATTGATTTGTAATTGTTGCGACTCCTGAGGCATGATTTAGAAAATTTAAAGCAGTTCTTTCAGCTGTTAATATTGTTTTTGTTTTAGCCTTTATATTAGCGATTATCTTATTTTTTCTTATTTTTTTCCCATCAGAGACTTTCTTTGTAAAAACGCTTTCTCTTCCAATTAACTTAAAAGCTGTTTTACAAAATTCTAAACCAGCTATTACCCCATCTTGTTTAGCTATTATCCTAGCTTTAATAATTTTATTTTTTGCACTAATGATGTTTGTAGTAATATCACCCCTAGGCCTGAGGTCTTCCTCTAGAGCTTTTCTTACAATTGATTTTATATATAATTGATTTAATACTTGCACTGATCTAACGACCGATCTCGGTCATTCTGATTACAGACTTTCTCGCAGCCTCTATAGTTTTACTATCTAAAATAATTTCATTAGTTTCATTTTCTAAACAGTCTAATATTTTTTGTAAATTAATTTTTTTCATATAAGGACATAAATTACATGGTTTGATAAAAGATACTTTCGGATTATCAGCTTCTACGTTATCACTCATTGAACATTCTGTTACTAACATAACTTTTTTAGGTTGCTTATTTTTTACATAATCAATCATTCCAGACGTTGATCCTGCAAAATCAGAAGCAGCAATTACATCTGGCGGACATTCAGGATGAGCTATTATTTTAATTCCAGGATTTTGGGATTTGATTTCTTCAATTTCTTTTCCTGTAAACTGTTCATGCACTATACAAGTTCCTTTCCAAGAAATTATTTTGACCTTAGTATTTTTTGCTACATAGTCTGCTAAATATTGGTCAGGTAAAAAAATTACTTTATCTACATTTAAAGACTCAACTACTTTTACTGCGTTAGCTGAAGTACAGCAAACATCAGTCTCTGCTTTAACATCTGCAGAAGTATTTACATAAGAGACAACAGGAACGCCTGGAAACTTTTGCTTTAGTAATTTTACATCTTCACCTGTAATAGAATTAGATAAAGAGCAACCTGCCTGCATGTCAGGAAGAAATACTTGTTTTTCTGGACACATTAATTTTGCTGTTTCTGCCATAAAGTGTACCCCACACATTATTATTTTATCAGCTTTTGTTTTTGACGCCTCTACTGCTAACGCCAAAGAGTCAGCAGATATATCCGCTACACCATGGTAAATTTCCGGAGTTTGATAGTTATGAGCAAGTATAATTGCATTTTTTTCTTTTTTAATTTTATTAATTTTCTCTATTAATGGAGCATGAATTTTCCATTCAGCTTCAGGAACGAATTTTGAGATTTTCTTATAGATCTCTTGAGTAGAGCTCAAATTTTGTTGTTGTACAGACATACTAATTCCAATTTACCAACTTGAGATTAAATTGTCATTCATTTATTGTCGCATTATTATTGCGGTCGTGCTGAAATTGGTAGACAGGCACGCTTGAGGGGCGTGTGGGTTTCCCGTGAGAGTTCGAGTCTCTCCGACCGCACCAAAAAAGGGATTTATGATTGAATATATAAGAAGGCACAAAAGAATAATATTTATAATTTTAGTTATAGCTTTTATTGAATTAAGTGGATATGGGATATTAGCGTCGTTATCTAGGTTACTAAACGTGCTCTAGAATTTTACATTCTTTATTGTTTGCTAATAATACTTTATCTTTAAATTCTTTAAGATCAGGTTCAAAAACTTTAATTAATCCAAAGGGGTAAGGCTGATCAATAAGTATTTTTCCAATTTTAATATCATTAAAAGTAATTTCATCACCGATATTTAATTTTTTAGATGATGAGAGGGGCAACAATCTTCTTCTAAGTTTGTTTTTTAATTTCATTCTTGCAGTATTTTCTTGCCCTACAAAACATCCTTTTTGAAAATCTATAGCTTGCAGCATTTCAAAATTTGCTTCTAAACCAAATAATTGATCTTTTAAATTTATTAATCCCTTCTCAGGTACTCCTAATTTATGCGCAAGAGAATAATATTCTTTACTGTCGATAATATTAAGACTTAATTTCTTAATTGTTAAGTAAAGTTTTTCAAGGGGTGAAACTATTCTCGCTCCTAAATCTTTATTTCTAGGATCTAAAAAAATAGGAGTATCTCTGTAAGTAATAGTATTTTTATTTGATTTTAATTCTTCTTGTAATTCTTTGAATTTAAAATTGTTAATCACTCCAATAACGAATTCAGAGGAAAAGTCCTCAATTTCAACTTTTGATCTTAACTTATATTTCGATAAATCTTTTATTAGCTCGCTAGTAGAGTTCTCGCTACAGTCTAATAAATACCCTTTATTATTCTGAATTATAAAAAATTCATTCAAATATTTACCTTGAGGTGTTAACAAAGCTGAGAAAATAGAATTTGTATTAGAAACTTTATTTATATCATTTGTAATAATATTTTGGAGAAAGTCTTTAGCATCCTCACCACTTACTAAGACTAGCCCTCTTTTTTCTAAAATTACAACTTGATCTTTTTTCATAATTGTTACTTATACAATATATTATATATTTAAAATATGTCTGATAATTATAGTCTCATTATTAAAAATGGCTCCTGTTATATCGATGGTAAATTGATAAAATCTGACATTGGTTTATATGAAAATAAAATTCAAAAGATAGGGAATATAGAAGAAAATAATTCTAAAGTATACGACGCATCTGGAAAAGTAGTTTTGCCAGGAATTATAGACACTCAAGTACATTTTAGAGAACCTGGTTCTACCGATGCGGAAGATTTAGAAAGCGGAAGTCGAGCCGCAGTACTTGGAGGCGTAACCTCTTTGTTTGAGATGCCTAATACTAACCCTCCAACAGCAAATTTAATAGAGTTTGAAAAAAAATTACAAGCTGCAAAAAATAGAATGCATACTAATTATGCATTTTATTTTGGAGCAACCCCTCAAAATACTGAACAACTTGCTCAACTTAAAAATGTTGAAGGCTGTTGTGGAGTTAAACTTTTTGCAGGATCATCGACAGGTAATCTGTTGGTGGACAAAGAAGCGGATATCGAAAAAGTGATTTCTAGTAGTGACAGGATAGTTTCAATTCACTCTGAAGATGAAGATATTATTAGATTAAGAAAAAAATTTATCAGACAAGGAGATGTTCACTCTCACCCTGAATGGAGAAATGTAGAATGCGCGATGTCCTCAACTCGTAGAGTTGTAAAAATTGCAGAAAGATATAATAAAAAAATTCATGTCTTACATGTTACTACTAAAGAAGAGGTCGATTTTTTAGCTATGCATAAAAAAAATGTTACTTTTGAAACAACCCCTCAACATTTAACTTTGTATGCACCAGATTGCTACAACAAATTAGGAACTTACGCTCAAATGAACCCTCCCTTAAGATCAAAAGATCATTATGATCGTCTTTGGGTTGCTATTAAAAATAATGTTGTAGATGTACTTGGGTCAGATCACGCTCCTCACTTAAAGACAAATAAAGACAAAGAATACCCGAATACCCCCTCAGGAATGCCAGGTGTTCAAACTATTTTTCCAGTTATGATTGATCATGTGAACAGTGGAAAACTAGAATTAAATCAACTTATAAATTTGATGTGTGAGAATCCATGCAGAATTTTTGGAATTAAAAATAAAGGTTTTATAAAAGAAGGTTTTGATGCAGATTTGACGATAGTTGATATGAATAAAGAAGTTACTATTAAAAATGAAATGATCGCTAGTAAGTGTGGATGGACTCCTTTTCATAATTATAAAGTAAAAGGTTTCCCTGTAGGTACAATTGTAAACGGTATTTTAGTAATGTCCGAGGGAAAAATACTAGTTGAGTCTAAAGGGCAACCTTTAAAGTTTTAAAATATTATTGTCTTTCAAGTCTTGTTTAATCTCATCTAAAATAGCAGGGTCATCTATAGTAGCTGGCATTTTATAAGGTTCATTATCTGCAATTTTTCTAACTGTTCCTCTTAGCACCTTTCCTGATCTAGTTTTAGGTAATCTCTTGACTACAATGGCTATTTTGAATGCTGCAACAGGTCCAACTTTTTCTCTTACCATTTTTACACATTCACTAATAATTTCTTTTTTATCTTTGGTTACCCCTGCTTTAAGTGCAAGCAAACCGATAGGTATTTGACCTTTAAGTTTATCGGCAATTCCAATCACCGCGCACTCTGCAACGTTTGTATGCTCTGCCAAAACCTCTTCAATAGCCCCAGTTGACAATCTATGGCCTGCAACATTAATTATGTCATCTGTTCTTGACATGATCCAAACATAACCATCTTCATCTATGTGTCCCGCATCATAAGTTTGATAATATCCAGGATAAGTAGTCATGTAATTTTCCTTGTATCTTTTATCTGCTCCCCACAATGTTGGAAATGTTCCCGGAGGAAGAGGGAGTTTTACAACAATATCACCCATCTTACCTGGGCCTACTTCTTTACCTTCAGAATTTAAAACTTTAAGATCATAACCTGGTACTGGTTTAAAAGCTGAACCATATTTTACAGGAAAATTTTCTATACCTGTGCAGCTTGATGTTATTGCCCAACTTGTTTCAGTTTGCCACCAATGATCGATTACAGGAGAATTTGAGAGTTTTTCAAACCATTTTATTGTATCGGGGTCGGCTCTCTCTCCAGCAAGAAATAGTTTATCAAACTTACTTAAATCATATTTTTTAAAAAATTCTCCATTGGGATCCTCTTTTTTTATAGCTCTTATTGCTGTTGGAGCAGTAAAAAGAGATTTAACTTTATGTTCTGAAATTACTCTCCAAAAAACTCCTGCATCAGGAGTTCCCACAGGTTTTCCCTCAAATAAAACTGTCGTACAACCATAAAATAACGGACCATATACTATATAGGAGTGTCCAACTATCCAACCAATATCACTAGCAGACCACCACACATCCTCTGGTTTGATATTGTAAATGTTTTTCATAGTCCATTTTAATGCAACTATATGTCCACCTATATCACGAACTATTCCTTTTGGAAGACCCGTAGTTCCTGATGTGTAAAGAATATAAGCGTAATCATTTGCATTCATTTTTTCACATTCTGCAGGCTCTACATCTTTGTTAGCATCGTCCCAGGTAATATCTATTGCAGGATTTAATTCTGCTTTATCCTTTTCTCTTTGAAAAATTATACATCTTTTAATTTTATGATTTGCTAGTTCCAATGCCTTATTTACTAAAGGTTTGTAATGAACAGTTCGTCCAGGCTCATAGCCACAAGAGGCGGTAACAAGTATTTTAGCTTTAGAGTCATCAATCCTGCTTGCTAATTCATTCGCAGCAAAGCCCCCGAAGACAACTGAGTGGATTGCACCAATTCTACCACAGGCTAGCATAGCTACTACTGCTTCTGGAATCATAGGCATATAGATTATAACTCTGTCTCCTTTGCTTACGCCTTGTTTTTTTAAAGCTCCAGCAAATAAAGCGACTTTTTCTTTTAGTTTGCTATAAGTTATATTCTCTTTTGAACCTGTTATGGGGCTGTCATAAATAATTGCGAGCTTTTCACCTTTACCTTGGTCAATATGTAAATCTAAAGCGTTATAACATGTGTTTGTAACACCATCTTCGAACCATTTGTAAAAAGGAGGATTTTGTGAATTTAAAATTTTTGTAGGTTTTTTATACCAAAATATATCATTAGAGACGTCTTTCCAAAAATCCTCTCGATTTGTAATAGATTTTTGGTAGATCTCCCTATATTTTTGAGTCATTTTTAACACCCAGAATTTCAAACATTTTGAAGATTATTTCATAAATATCCCCAAAAAAAAATAGAAAATCCAATAAATATGCGGTTTTTTTGTAAAAAAAACACTTCACTGTAACTTTGTTTTTTACTAAGGTCCTCAACATATTATTCGGTGGTGAGCTTATTTATCACTCGTCCGAGTAGTTTATATATAAACTAAACGAAAACTAAACAAACGAGGGAGGTTTTCATGAGAAAATTAGGTCTTTTTGCTTTAGCAGCTGTTGCCTTTTTAGGTATAACAAGCTCAGCTAACGCAGCGACTGCCATGTTACAAACAAATGATTTCGTAGGAATATCATTCTGGCTTGTATCAATGGGAATGATTGCAACAACTGTATTTTTCTTTGCAGAAAGAGGAACTGTTGCTGCATCATGGAGAACATCTTTAACAGTAGCTGGACTTGTAACTGGTGTTGCATTCGTTCACTACATGTATATGAGAGAAGTTTGGGTGACTACAGGTGACTCACCAACGGTATACAGATATATCGATTGGTTAATCACTGTACCACTTCAAATGATCGAATTCTATCTAATCTTGGCAGCTGTAAGAAAGGTGCCAACTTCTATATTCTGGAAGCTATTAATTGGTTCATTAGTAATGTTAATCGGTGGATACTTAGGTGAAGCTGGTTATATTCAACCATTTGTAGGTTTCGTAATTGGAATGGCTGGATGGATTTACATCTTGTTTGAAATATTCTCAGGTGAAGCTGGAACAATGGCGGCAAAAGCTGGTAACAAAGCTATGTCTACAGCATTCAGCGCTATGAGAATAATCGTAACTATTGGTTGGGCGATTTATCCATTAGGATATATTTTCGGTTACCTAACTGGTGGTGTTGATGCAAATGCTTTAAACGTAATATACAATTTAGCTGACTTTGTTAACAAGATCGCTTTTGGTCTAGTTATATGGGCAGCAGCAATGCAAAACACAAGATTATCATCTAGATAGTAGATAATTTACTTTAAAAAGGGCGAGTACATTTTGTGTACTTGCCCTTTTTTTTTAGATACTTATATTAAATATCATGGAAATATCAAAACCATATAAAGGAAAAGGAAAAAGAAAAATAAAAAAAATGCCTTTCACAGTTAAAGGGTATATTTTGTATTATGCTTTTTTTTGGGTCGTAATAATTTCAATTTATTTAGCTTACTATTAGGAAAATTATATTTGTGGCAAAAATAACTTACAAAGATCATGAAGGAGGTTCAAAGACTATTGAAGTTGAAAATGGTCTTTCAGTTATGGAGGGAGCAATTCAAAAAGATGTGCCAGGAATAGACGCTGATTGTGGAGGATCAATGGCTTGTGCTACTTGCCATGTTTATGTCGAAGAAAAATGGTTAGATAAACTTCCAAAAGCAGAAGATGCAGAAGTCGACATGATTGATATGGCATATGAACCAAAAAAAAATAGTAGGCTAAGCTGTCAATTAATTGTTTCTGATGAATTAGATGGTTTAACTGTCACCACACCAGCAAAACAGAATTAATGAAAAAAACCGATGTAATTATAATTGGAGCCGGCCCCGTGGGATTATTTGCAGTACATCAGCTTGGTATAAAAGGACTTAAATCAGTTGTAATTGATAATTTAGATAAGGTAGGAGGTCAATGTATCGAGCTTTATCCCGACAAACCTATCTACGACATACCAGCGGTCCCAGAGTGTACTGGAGAAGAGCTTACTAAAAAATTATTAGATCAAATAAAACCTTTCAAAAGTGAATTTTTTTTAGGTGAAAGAGTTGATGAAGTTAAAGAAGATATACAGAACTGGATAATTAAAACTAACAAAAATAATCAATTTACAGCACCAAATATAATTATTGCTGGAGGAGTCGGATCATTTGAGCCACGAAAACTTTCTGTTAAAGAGGCAGAAAAATATGAGGATAAATCAATATTCTACGCCATAAAAAATAAAGAAAAGCTTAAAAATAAAAATATTTCAATTTTTGGAGGCGGTGACTCTGCTTTAGATTGGGCTTTAGAATTATCTAAATTTTCAAAAATAAATTTAATTCATAGAAGAAATGAATTCAGAGGCGCCCCGCATACATTAAGTGAAATTCAAAAACTTGAAAAAGAAGGCAAGATATCAATAAAAACTCCTTGTCAATTAGAATCCATTGAGGGAGATAAAGATGTAAAATCAATAAGTATTAAATTTGATGATGGAAAAATTGAAGAAATTAAAACTGATATTATTTTAAGTTTTTTTGGATTAGTCATGAAACTAGGTCCAATAGCTGAATGGGGTTTAAACATGAGTAAAAAAACAATTGAGGTAAATTCAGAAAATTTCGAAACTAATAAAAAAGGCATATTTGCCGTTGGAGATATTTGTAGTTATCCTGGTAAACTTAAATTAATTCTTTCAGGTTTTCACGAGGTAGCTCTAGCATCTGTTGAATGTTTTAAAAGAGCAAGACCTAATGAAAAATATAGATTCGAGTTTACTACCTCCTCTAAAGCTATACAGCAAAGACTTGGAAAAAAATGATCGAGTTGCTTACCGCAAATACTCCAAATGGTAAGAAAATTTCAATCATGCTTGAAGAGATCAAATTTGATTTTAAAGTTACAAAAATAAATATTAATAAAAACGAGCAATTTAAGCCTAAATTTAAAAAAATAAGCCCCTTTAGCAAAATACCAGTTATCATCGACCATAGTAATAACCTCAGCATTTTCGAGTCAGGTGCGATTCTAATTTATTTGGGTGAAAAAAGCGGAAAGTTTTACAATAAAGATGAAAGAATAGTTATAAATCAATGGTTGATGGGACAGGTGGGTTATGTAGGCCCTATGCTTGGACAACATCATCAGTTTCATCACTACAATCCAGGAAAAAGTGAATTTGGAGAAAATAGATATTTCAAAATTTCAGAGAGAATTTATAAAGAACTTGATGAAAGATTAGCTATTTCAAATTTTCTCACTGGAAAAAACTACTCAATAGCTGATATAGCTACTTTTCCTTGGATTGCTCGACATGAGTGGCATGATATTGGTTTAAAAAAATTTAAACACTTATCTAGATGGTACAAAGAAATTTCAAAACGAGATGCAGTAATTAAAGGGTATGATTTATTAAAAAAAGGTGAGGAAATTCCTAAAGTTTAGTCATCAATAAAAATTTTCTCGTCTCTTTCATGTCTTTCTTGTGCTTCTATTGATAGTGTAGCAACTGGTCTAGCCATTAGTCTCTTAAGACCAATCGGCTCTCCCGTTTCCTCACAGAAACCATAGGTTCCATCTTTAATTCTTTGCAAAGCAGAGTTAATTTTAGAGATTAATTTTCTGCTTCTATTTAATGCTTTCATTTCAACAGATTTATCTGTGTAAGACGAAGCTTGATCAACAATATCTGCTGAAGAAACATTATCGTCTGATGAATTAAGTATATTGCCAAGATTATTTGCTTTAATAATTTCTTTTTTCCAATTTAGAAGTTCCTCAGTGAAAAATTTTTTATGCTTAGCACACATATATTTTTCTTTAGAGTTAGGCGTATATTTTTTCTTAGAAACAGTTTTTTTTATCATTTAACGAATTTGGGGAGTATATGTTTGATTTTTGTCGTGTCAATAGCTTATAAATTGTAATAATTATGATAAATGATTAATAAAAAAAACATAACAAAAATTTATTATTTATTTCTCTCTCTACATTTAGTTTTGTGGACAACAATACCGTTTGTTTCAAATGTAAATCTTCCTTTGGATACAATTGAAGCTTTAGCATGGGGCAGCGATTTAGATTGGGGTTTTAGTAAACACCCGCCTTTTAGTGCTTTTGCAGTGGAGATTTTTTATTTTATATTTGGTTCGCAAGATTGGGCCTATTACTTATTAAGCCAAATTTTTGTAATTATCTCTTTTATATATGTTTGGAAACTTTCCCAAGAAATTTTTCAAGAAAAAATATACGCTTTAGTATCATTGTTAGCTTTAGAGAGTATTTTTTATTTTAATTATACAACTCCTGAATTTAATGTAAATGTTAGTCAATTACCTTTCTGGGCATTAACAGTCTTTTATTTTTGGAAGAGCATACAATCAAACAAAATTCAACATTGGTTGTTATTTGGAATTTTTTCTGCATTAGGATTTTTATCGAAATATTTATTCATTTATATTTTATTTGCTACATTTTTGTTTTTATTTCTTGATTTGAAAAAAAATAAAATATTCTTAAAGAATTATTTTTTATCGATTTTAACGTCATTTATAATTGTTCTTCCACACTTAATTTGGTTATTTGAAAATAATTTTACAACAATAAATTACGGTTTAAATAGATCTAGCTTAATAAGCGTTGAGGTAATTGATTACCTTCTTAATCCATTAACTTTTATATTTAAGCAATTCTTTATTCTAATACCGTTTTTTTTATTATTTTTAATATTATTTAAAAATTTGAAATTAAGAATAGACTATAAAAATAAAAAAACTTTTTTTTTAATTTCAATATGTGTTTTGCCTTTGTTATTAATGTTACTCACATCTATAATTACTGGTGCAAAAATTAGAACAATGTGGATGACGCCCTTCTACTTGTTTTTTGGAACTTTGTTTGTTCAAATTTTTAAAAAAAATATTGATTTAAAAAAGATTAAAAAATTTTATATTGCTATAATTGTATTTTTCTTTATTTCGCCAGCAATATATTTTACAATTTCAATTTACGATAAAACAAAAAGAACAGACTACCCAGGTAAAGAAATTTCAAGACTTGTACAAAATAAATGGGATGAAAATTTTATTAATGAAATTAAAATAGTGGTAGGAGATGAGTGGTCAGCAGGCAATCTATCATACCATCTTAATTCAAGACCTGTTTGGATTAATAATTTAGATAAAGAAAAAGCAACTTCTATCACAGACGAACAAGGTATAATTTATACTGGGAATCCAAAAATTTTAAAAAAAATTTGTCCTGGAGTTTTTGGGACCATAAGACCAGTTGGTTATTGCATGATAGGTAAAAGATGAAAAAGATTTTAATTTTAATACCAGTTTATAATGATTGGGACTCTCTTAAAAAGCTGATAAATGAAATAAATAAAAATATTAAAGATCAAAATGATTTTATATTTAAATGTTTAATTATTAATGATGCTTCAACATTTGAACAGCCAAAACTGGTAAAACCTAACAATTTAGTGTCTCTAAAAATACTGAACATGAAAGAAAATAAAGGTCATGCAAGATGTAATGCCTTTGGCTTGAAATATGCCAGTGAGAAAGAAGATTTTGATTATATTATTGTGATGGATGGAGATGGAGAAGACAGACCTGAGGAGTTACAAAGCTTGACTAGAAAAATTCAAGAATATCCAGATAACTCAGTAGTTGCAAGAAGAATTAAAAGATCAGAAGGTTTTCTTTTCAAATTTTTATACGAATTACATAAATTGATAACTTTGATTTTTACAGGAAAAAAAATAGATTTTGGAAATTACAGTTGTCTAACAAAAAAGGATGTAGAAACACTTGTCGAAAAGAAAAGTTTATGGGCTAGTTATTCAGGAACTGTAAAAAAATATTTGAAAAAATTGAGAGATATAAAATCTATAAGAGGTTCACGCTATTTTGGACCATCGAAAATGTCTTTTTTTAATTTGGTAATTCACTCTTTTTCAATTATTGCTGTTTTTAAGTATCAGGTTTTCATTAGATCAATTTTAATTATTTTATTATTAATTTATCTGGAGACATTATTTGGCGTAATTATGATATTTTTCCAAGTGATGATTGTTATATTTAATTTAATTATATTCCTTGTTTCATTAAGAGAAAAAAAGATTGATTTTTCAGTTAGTCAATCAAATTTAGATAACATTAAAATAATATCACACTAAAAAGTTGTAATTTGAGTCCCAAAGTGAGTCAAAATGGAATCAAAAGGAGAACATTCTAAAGTCATTAAATGCTATTGTGGATATTGAAAAACACAGGTACTCTTATTTAACTAAATTTAAAATTATGATGAGATTAAAGTGTCACTGCGGAATGGTTGAAGCGGAAATAAATCTTGAAAATTTTAATAAGATTTTGAGATGCAATTGTTCAATATGTAAAAGAAAAGGTGCAATTATGTCTATGGTAAAAAACGAGGATTTTGTAATCACAAAAGGTAAAGAGAAATTAAAGCTCTATCAATTTCACTCAAAGGTTGCTAAGCATTATTTTTGTTCCAACTGTGGTATCTACACTCATCATAACCCAAGATCAAATCCCTTAATGACCGGTTTCAATATTGGATGCATTGACGAGGTAGATAGTTTTAAATTTGATAAGATCTCAATAAATGATGGATTAAATCATCCCCTAGATAAAAAATAAAAATGTTTTTTACAGATATTAAATATAAAAAAATCGAAAAAAAATATTTAAATTATCTAAAATCACAAGAAGCACTTTCAGAACCTTTCAGAGATAAAATTGGCCAACTAAAAAAATTTTATCTTCCAATCAGCACTCGAATATATAGTAGCTTTCTAAAGACCAAAAAAACAAAAGTAATTGGTTTGACAGGAGGACAGGGTTCTGGAAAATCTACGATTTCTAATATCCTAAAAATAATTTTTCAAGTAGGTTTTGGATTAAAAACTACCATATTCTCAATCGATGATTTTTATAAAACATTAAGTGATAGAAAAAAAATGTCTTTAAATGTAAATCCTTTATTTTTGACTAGAGGAGTGCCTGGTACACATGACACTCGTTTATTATTTAATTGTATTCAAAAATTAAAAAAATCTAAATTTGAAAAATTTTACATTCCTAAATTTGACAAATCTATAGATAATAGATTACCAAAAAATAAATGGCAAAGAATAGAAAAAAAACCAGAAATAGTTATTTTTGAAGGTTGGTGTGTTGGTGCAGAACCACAAAAAAAAAAAGATTTATTAAAATCAATAAATACTCTAGAAGAGCATAAAGACAAAAAAAGAATTTGGAGAACTAAAGTGAACGATGAACTTAAAAAAAATTATAAAAAAATCTTCAATTTAATTGATACTCTAATTTTTTTAAAAGTTCCAAGTTTTAAACATGTATATAAATGGAGATCATTACAGGAAAAAAAATTGAGACTTTCATCTAGCGGAAAGAAAATTATGACTGATAATCAAATTAAAAATTTCATTATGTATTATGAAAGAATTACAAAACATATGTTCTTTACACTAGAAAAAAAAGCGAAATTTGTAATAAAGATAGATAATAAACATCGATTCAAATCAATTAAAATAAATTAAATGAAAAAAATTATTTTTATTTTAAATTTTTTAATAATTTCTAGTCTTGGAGCAGAAGAGAATTTTAAATATTTTTTAAATAAAGCTTTAGAGAATAATTTACAACTCAATGCAGAGAGAAAATCTTTGGAGGCAACAAAACAAAATAAAATTATTTCAAGAAGCGAATTTTTACCAAGTATAACAATATCTGGAAATCAAACTAGCACAACCTCAACTAATAGAACTAATCAAAGCGGTACAAATCTTTCAGATACAAATATTGACTCAGAAAACAAAACTTTATCTTTAGAGCAAAAAATATTTTCAGGTTTTAAAGGAATTAATACTTTTAAAAAAACAGAACTTGAAACTCAAAAAGCTAGTTTAGAGCTAAAACAAGTTGAACAACAAACAATTTTAGATACTGCTACAGCTTATTTCGATTTAATTTATAAATCCAAAAACGAAAATATAAATATAGCAAATGTAAATTTATATGAGAGACAGGTCGAGTCAGATAATGCAAGATTGCAAAAAGGGGAAATAACTCTTACTGATTTAGCTCAATCAGAATCCTCTTTAGCTGGAGCCAGAGCAAGTTTAATTAATGCACGAACCGAGCTGCTATCTGCCAAGACTTACTTTGAAAGAGTTATAGGAGAAAAATCGCCAAATACTCAAAGCTTGAATGAGAAAGTTTTTTTAGATATTCCAAATACTTTAAATTCTTCACTCGAGTCAGCAAATTTAAATAATATCAAACTTCTTATTGCTAAGCTTGATTATGAAATATCTGAAAAAGAATTAAATATTGAAAGATCTAGACTTTCACCGTCTGCCTCAATTAAAATTTCGAAATCAGAAAATAATGACTTTAGCACCTCTGTAGATGAACAAGATGACGAAACAGTTCAGGCAACAATTACCTGGCCTCTCATTAAAGGCGGTGAAAATATCTCATCAATTAAAAAATCCTCTTTTGATAAACAGCGTGCGAAACTAATTTTGCAAGATACTAAAAATAGCGTAAAAACCAATACATTTGACTCATGGTCAAAATATCAATCGTCAAAAAGTGTCCTTGAGGCTACTAAATCACAACTTAAAGCAGCTGAAATTGCTAATGAAGGCATTACCCTTGAATATGACACAGGAGATACAAGAACAACACTAGACCTAATTCAATCAAGAAGTTTATTGCTTGATGCTAGAATTGCTTTTGCTAAATCAGAGAGGGACTTTATAATTTCTCAGTTCGAACTTTCAAATCAAATAGGTACTCTTTCAAATAAAACATTAAAATAACCTTGATTTATAGGGACTATTTAAAGACCTTGATAAAAAGAACAAAATGTGTACATTTAAATTAACGATTCGAACAAAAAAAAAGGATAAAAAATGACAAAAAATAACTTAAAAGTAGTAAAATCAGACAATAAAAAACAGCAAGAATTAAAAGAGAAAAACAAGTCTTTAGAAGCCGCAATTAGTCAAATAGATCAAAACTTTGGAAAAGGCTCTGTAATGAGACTTGGTCAACAACAAGCTTTAGACGTAGAAGCTATATCAACGGGATCTTTAAGTTTAGATTTAGCTTTAGGAATAGGGGGACTACCCAAAGGAAGAATTATAGAAATTTATGGACCTGAGTCTTCGGGAAAAACAACTTTAGCCTTGCAAGTAGTTGCTGAGGCACAAAAAGCTGGTGGTATATGTGCTTTTGTTGATGCTGAACATGCTATGGACCCAGTCTATGCAAAAAAATTAGGTGTTAAAACAGAAGAACTACTAATTTCTCAACCAGATACTGGCGAACAGGCTTTAGAAATAACTGATACATTAATTAAATCAGGATCAGTATCTGTTTTGGTAGTGGACTCTGTAGCTGCATTAACTCCAAAAGCTGAGTTAGAGGGAGAAATGGGCGACCACCATGTTGGCTTACAATCAAGATTAATGAGTCAAGCCTTAAGAAAAATTACCGGATCAGTTTCTAAATCTAACACAATGGTAATATTTATAAACCAAATAAGAATGAAAATTGGTGTTATGTTTGGTAATCCAGAAACTACATCTGGCGGAAACGCACTAAAATTTTATTCATCTGTAAGAATGGATATTAGAAGGATAGGGGCAATCAAAGAAAAAGACCAAATTATTGGTAACTCAACAAGAGTGAAAGTAATTAAAAACAAAGTTGCGCCTCCATTCAAAGTTGTAGAATTTGATTTAATGTATGGAAAGGGAATTAGTAAATTGGGTGAATTAATTGATCTTGGTACAAAAGCAGGTGTGGTTGAAAAATCAGGTGCTTGGTATGCCTATAAAGGAGAAAAGATTGGTCAAGGTAGAGAAAACGCGAAAATTTATCTACAAAAAAACCCTAATGTAGCAGCAGAAATAGAAAAAATTATTAGAGACGAAGCTTCTGCGATTAGCAAAGAGCTAGAAGGCAATCCTTCAGCAAACGAAAAAATTAGCGATAAAAAAGAAGAAGAGTAATTCTTCTGCCATCATTTCAACGGGAGGTTTAATTAAAATCTCCCGTTTCTCATGAAATCTCAACTCAAAATTGATTAATCCTACATTTAGTGATTAAAAAATTTGGGTCAAAAATACATGTGTACAATCTAGTTCAGATTGGTTTTAATTAAAAAAAAGAACAAAAGGGGGAAAAATGAGTACACAACAAGCATCAAACTCAAAAGTGTCTTCATCTTTAGATACCTCTCATTTGAAGGTTAAATTTCCATTTAAAGCTAAATATGGAAACTACATTAACGGAAAATTTGTAGAACCTAAATCTGGAAAGTATTTTGATAATACTACTCCTATCACTAATGAAGTTATCTGTAAGGTGCCAAGATCGAACGAGAAAGACGTTGATTTCGCTTTAGACGCAGCTCACGCAGCATTTCCTGCATGGGGAAAAACATCAATTGGAGAGAGATCAAATATTCTCTTAAAAATTGCTGATGTTATAGAGAAAAATCTTAACGTTTTAGCGACAGCAGAATGTTTAGACAATGGTAAGCCAATAAGAGAATGTATGGCTGCAGATTTGCCTTTGGTAATTGATCATTGGAGATATTTTGCAGGAGTAATAAGAGCAGAGGAAGGTTCAGTTGCTGAAATAAGCAATAGTGAATATTCTTACCACATACCTGAACCATTAGGTGTGGTTGGACAAATTATTCCATGGAACTTCCCATTATTAATGGCAACATGGAAACTTGCACCGGCTTTGGCTGCAGGAAATTGTGTTGTATTAAAACCAGCTGAACAAACACCAGCATCAATCATGTTGTTAATGGAACTAATTGGAGATCTATTACCAGCAGGTGTTGTTAACGTTGTAAGCGGATATGGTCTTGAAGCAGGTAAACCACTAGCATCTTCTAAAAGAATTAAGAAGATAGCTTTTACTGGTGAAACTACTACTGGACGTTTGATTATGCAGTACGCATCTCAAAACTTAATTCCAATTACTTTAGAATTAGGTGGTAAATCGCCAAATATTTTCTTTGAAGATGTTTTGGCAAAAGATGACGACTTCTTTGACAAATGTTTAGAAGGTTTTGCTATGTTTACGCTTAACCAAGGAGAAGTTTGCACTTGTCCAAGCAGAGCTTTAATTCAAGAATCTATTTATGATAAATTCATGGAAAGAGCTATCGCAAGAACAAAAGCTGTTAAACAAGACAATCCTTTAAAAATGGAGACTATGATTGGAGCTCAAGCTTCACTAGAACAAATGGAAAAAATTAAATCTTATCTAGATTTAGGTAAGAAAGAGGGTGCCAAAGTTCTATGTGGTGGTAGTGCAGCTAAAATTAATAGTGGATTAGAAAAAGGAAACTATATCCAACCAACTATCTTTGAAGGCAAAAACAATATGCGAATATTCCAAGAGGAGATCTTTGGACCTGTAGTGTCAGTTACTAAGTTTAAAGATGAGAAAGAAGCATTAGAAATAGCTAATGATACTCTTTATGGACTAGGAGCAGGTGTTTGGACTAGAGATGGTAACGTTGCATACAGAATGGGTAGAGGTATTGAAGCAGGTAGAGTTTGGACAAACTGTTACCATGCATACCCGGCTCACGCTGCGTTTGGTGGATACAAACAATCTGGTATCGGAAGAGAAACTCACAAAATGATGCTAAATCATTACAGACAAGTTAAGAACTTACACGTGTCTTACAGTGAGAAAAAATTAGGCTTCTTTTAACCAATAATATATAATGGCCCATGATTCAAAATCATGGGCCGAAATATAGAAATGAAAGTATCATTTACATTATCAGCAAAAAAACTATTAAGTGAAATTAAAGAAGTTCATGGTGATGATCTTTTATTTCATCAATCAGGCGGATGTTGTGATGGCAGTGCGCCTATGTGTTTTCCAGCCAAAGAATATCAAGTAGGTAACAGTGATGTAAAACTAGGAGAGGTAGATGGAACCCCTTTTTATATGAATGAGGATCAATACGAAAAGTGGAAACACACAGATCTAACAATTGATGCAGTTAAAGGTATTGGAGGGATGTTTTCATTAGATAATGGTACAGGACAAAGATTTCTTACAAAATCTGAAATATGCGTTGTTGTAAACAACGATAAAAAGCAGACTAATTAATCTCTTTATAGACAAGTTCTAAAATATCTGTATTTAATTAAATATGGGCCAAATTTTACTTACAGATGTCAGGAAAAAATTCTTAGATTATTTTAAAAAAAATAATCATAAGATCGTAGACTCTAGCAATTTAGTTCCCAACAATGATCCTACCTTGATGTTTACCAACTCAGGCATGGTTCAATTTAAAAATGTTTTCACAGGATTAGAAAAAAGAGATTATAAAACAGCTACAACATCCCAAAAATGCGTGAGGGCAGGAGGAAAACATAATGATTTAGAAAATGTTGGCTACACTCCTAGACACCATACTTTTTTTGAAATGTTGGGAAATTTCTCCTTCGGAGATTACTTTAAAGAACAAGCTATTCATCATGCTTGGAAACTGTTAACCAAAGACTTTAGTTTACCTAAAGAAAAATTATTAGTTACCGTTTTTCATGAAGATAATGATGCATTTAATCTTTGGAAAAAAATTGCTGGATTAAATGAAAGTAAAATAATAAAAATTTCGACATCTGATAACTTTTGGTCAATGGGAGACACAGGACCTTGTGGTCCTTGTTCTGAAATTTTTTATGATCATGGTGACAAGTTGAAAGGTGGTCCACCTGGAAGTCCTGATGAAGACGGTGATAGATTTATAGAAATTTGGAACCTTGTATTTATGCAGTACGAACAAATATCAAAAGAAAAAAGAATTGAATTGCCAAAACCCTCAGTGGATACAGGTATGGGACTTGAAAGGATGACAGCAGTTTTACAAGGTACTCACGATAACTATAAAATTGATCACTTTCAAAAAATAATGGCTGCTTCATCTGATTTAACAAAGACTTCAATCGACAGCAAAACAATAGCAAGCCACAGGGTTATCGCTGATCACTTAAGAGCAAGTAGTTTTTTAATTGCTGAAGGAATATTACCTTCTAATGAAGGTCGAGGATATGTTCTAAGAAGAATTATGAGAAGAGGGATGAGACATGCTCATTCTTTAGGTAGCGGAAATCCTATTTTTTATAAACTTTTTGAAGTTTTACTAAACGAGATGCAGAACAGTTATCCAGAATTAATAAATGGCAGAGAGTTGATAGTTGAAACTCTTAAAAACGAGGAAGAGAAATTTTCCTCTCTTTTAGAGCGCGGTATGAAAATACTCGATGAAAATTTAAATAAAGTCCAAAACAAAACCTTTCCAGGTTTAGAAGCCTTTAAATTATATGATACCTATGGTTTCCCTTTAGATCTGACCGCTGACGTCTTAAGAAGTAAAAACATCAAAGTAGATAGTGACGGATTTGAGAGGGAGATGGAAAAAAGTAAAAATTTAGCGAGAGCAAATTGGAAAGGATCTGGAGATAAGTCTGTTGAGGAGAGGTGGTTTAAAGTTAGAGAGGAACTTAGCCCTACTGAATTTTTAGGTTATGAATTTGATAAAGCTGAAGGTGTAATAATAAAAATTTCAAAAAAAGAAAAGTTCGTTAACTCTGCTAGTACTGGAGATGAAATAGAAGTCATAACTAATCAAACTCCATTTTATGGAGAGTCTGGTGGCCAAGTAGGCGATCAGGGCTTTATTTTTAACTCAAAATGTAAAATTAAAATTAATGACACACAAAAAAAAATGGGAGATTTATTTGTTCATTATGGAAAAGTTGAAAAGGGTTCAATTTCTATTGGGCAAAGCGTAAATTTAGAAATTGATGTTTTAAAAAGAAATAATTCAAAAGCTTATCATTCAGCAACTCATTTATTACATGAGTCTTTAAGAAGAACCTTAGGAAAACATGTGACACAAAAAGGATCATTAGTCTCTCCTGAAAGGTTAAGATTTGATTTTAGTCATAACAAACCTATTGAAAAAGAGGAAATGACTAAAATAAATAATATAGTTAATGAAATAGTAAAGAGCTCTTCTGATGTACAAACAAGAATAATGACACCAAAGGAGGCAGTTGGCATGGGTGCTCTTGCATTATTTGGTGAAAAGTATGGCGAGGAAGTAAGAGTGGTGTTTATGGGAAAAGAAAATAATGGTTTCTTCTCAACAGAATTATGTGGGGGAACTCATGTTAAAAACACCAGAGAAGTTGGTAAGTTTAAAGTAATAAGTCAATCATCTATTGCATCAGGAGTTAGAAGGGTTGAGGCATTAAGGGATAAGCAATTAGAAGAATACGAAAAAACACAAAAAGAAGATAAATCCCTGAAAGAATCTAATCTAAAAAAAGATATAAGATTAATTGAAAATGAGCTGCAAAAATTGAAAATTGAACCTGATTTTAATGAAGATTTAGATTTGTCTGAAAATTTAAAAAATTTGAATAAACAGCTTAATAAGATAAAAATTGAAGGTATCAAGAAAGATAAAAGTAAAAATATTATTAAGGATAAAAAAATTGGGAATATATTAATTCGAGAACAGATTTTAAAAGATTTTCCTCCAAAAGAACTAAGAAGTATAATTGATCAAGGAAAAAAAGATATTAAATCTGGAATAATAATTAGTATTTCGACGTTTGAAGATAAGGTCGGTTTAGCTATAGGAATTTCTCAAGACTTAACATCAAAATATGATGCCGTAGATTTAGTCAAAGCTGCATCTGCTATTTTAGGTGGAAAAGGCGGTGGTGGTAGAAAAGATTTTGCCCAAGCCGGTGGTGTAGATCAAAACAAAATTGAGGAAGCTTTTAAAGAAATATCTAAAAAAATTAGTTAAGTTTCTTTTTTAAATTTCTATCAATAGCTTCCAAGAATTGATTTGTAGTTAGATATTTATTTGATTTATCTATTAAAATTGCCAAATCTTTTGTCATTGAACCGCTTTCAACTGTTTTAACACATACTTCTTCAACATTATTAGAAAATTTAATTAGTTCCTCGTTCTCATCAAGTTTTCCTCTATGAGCTAAACCTCTAGTCCACGCGAATATAGATGCTATTGGGTTTGTAGAAGTTTCTTTACCTTGTTGGTGCATTCTATAATGTCTAGTAACAGTTCCATGAGCAGCTTCTGACTCGACTGTTTTACCATCTGGCGTCATCAACACGCTAGTCATGAGACCTAAAGAACCAAATCCCTGAGCAACGGTGTCTGATTGCACGTCGCCATCGTAATTCTTACACGCCCAAACATATCCGCCATTCCATTTCATAGCACATGCAACCATGTCATCAATTAATCTATGTTCATAGGTTATATTTGCTTTTTTAAACTTATCAGAAAATTCTTTTTCAAAAACTTCTTGGAAAAGATCTTTAAATCTACCATCGTAAGCTTTAAGGATTGTATTTTTTGTTGATAAATAAACTGGCCATTTTCTTCCAAGACCATAGTTCATACATGCTCTTGCAAAATTTTTAATAGAATCATCCAAATTATACATAGTAAGAGCAGTACCGGATCCGGGAAAATCAAAAACTTTAAACTCTTTCTTGTCTTTTCCATCTTTTGAAGTCCATTTAACCTCCAAATTTCCTTCACCTGGTATTAGAAAATCAGTGGCTCGGTACTGATCTCCGAAAGCGTGTCTTCCTATCACTATTGGTTTCGTCCAACCGGGGACTAGTTTAGGAACATTTTTACAAATAATTGGCTCTCTAAAAACTGTACCACCTAAGATATTTCTAATGGTACCATTCGGCGATC
Source organism: uncultured Pelagibacteraceae bacterium (assembly GCA_902572475.1). Classification (GTDB taxonomy): domain Bacteria; phylum Pseudomonadota; class Alphaproteobacteria; order Pelagibacterales; family Pelagibacteraceae; genus Pelagilacustribacter. The sequence continues at coordinate 37,289 of CACGGB010000006.1, forward strand.
TCCACATTTTTTTTAATTTAAACTCTTCTACTCTAGCCTCGTCGGGTGTTATGGTAGCGCATTTCACACCTACTCCGTGTTGTTTGATTGCATTTGCCGCATCTACTGTGATTTGGTCATCAGTTTTATCTCGACTTTCCATGCCAAGGTCATAGTATTTAAGATCTATCTCAAGATATGGCTTAATAAGCTTATCTTTGATAAATGACCATATAATTCTAGTCATTTCGTCGCCATCTAACTCAACTACTGGATTTTTAACTTTAATTTTTGCCATAAAATATTGATTGATAAACTGTAATTTTTATACATATTAAGAAAAATTTAGCAAACTTAAAATTATGTTTAATACAATTTTTCCAAAGATCCACAAAGAAGGCTATAAATTCTTAGCTATTTCTATTCTAGCAACATTTGTTGTTCTAATTTTTTCTAAGTTTTTTGGATTTATTTTGATTTTAATAACTGCATGGGTCTATTATTTTTTTCGAGATCCAGAGCGTTTTCCAATAAATGACGACTCTTTTTTAGTCAGTCCTGCCGACGGTTTAGTTACTGATATTTCTGAAAGAGCAGGACCTGAAGAATTGAGATTAGAGAACACTACATACACAAAAGTAAGTATTTTTATGAATGTTTTTAATTGCCATGTTAATAGGGTTCCGGCTTCTGGTAAAATTGAGGAAATATATTACAAACCAGGAAAATTTTTTAACGCTTCCTTAGATAAAGCAAGTGAAGAAAATGAAAGAAATTATTTTAAAGTAAGACTAAATAATAATGAAGAGATCATAATTGTCCAAATAGCTGGGCTTATCGCAAGAAGAATAGTGTGCGAAGTTGAGCAAGAGCAAGATCTTAAACAAGGGGATAGAATAGGAATGATAAGATTTGGAAGTAGAGTAGATATTTACTTTAAAAATAAAAAAGTTTTAGTTAAACAAGGTCAAAATCTTACAGCAGGTGAAAGTCTAATAGCATCAGAGTAATGGACCAAAACAAAAAGTTTAAATTAGTTAGTTCAAAAAAAACTAGATATCTCTTACCTAACATCTTAACATTAGGTGGAGTTTGTTTGGGTATAAGCTCTATAAAGTTTTCTATCGATGGAAATTTTAGCCTTGCAGTGACATTAATTTTATTTGCAGCTATTTTAGATGCACTTGATGGAAGAATAGCAAGACTTATTAAAGGAACCTCAGAATTTGGAAAAGAGTTAGACTCATTAACTGATTTTGTAAGTTTTGGAATAGCCCCAGTATTTATCTTGTATTTTTGGGAACTCAAAACGTATGGGAAACTTGGTTGGGCAATCGCTTTAATTTATTCTGTTTGTTGTGTACTGAGATTAGCAAGGTTTAATTTAACGAAAGTTGAAAATCATCAGGAGTGGAAAAATAATTTCTTCGAAGGTGTTCCTTCTCCCGCAGGTGGAATGTTAATATTAATGCCGCTTATTTATGAATTAACAGATTTTAGTTTTAACTTTGAAATGAAGCAGTTTACACCTTTTTTGACTATCCTTATTGCACTTTTATTGGTAAGTAAAGTACCAACACTATCATTTAAAAAAATATCAATTTCATCAAAAACAACAATTTTTCTTCTACTTACAGCTGGTTTAATTTTCATATCATTATTATTTTACAC
>CACGGB010000007.1 GCA_902572475.1 uncultured Pelagibacteraceae bacterium
CAAATTAATTTATGTTTGACATGAATTCTTAATTAATTAATGTTTAATTAATAAACGAATCATTAAGATTTGTTTCTAACAAGGGAGAAAAGATGGCTAAAAGAAGAAAAAAAGCTAAAAAGAAAACTAAAAAGAAAGCAAAAAAGAGAAGAAGAAGAAGATAGTTTTCTCTTTAACTAAGCGCCCTTTTTATAATTTGTATAATGTAAAGAGGGCGTTTTTTTTATGCGTCCTCGGAAATTTTTGTTCTGCCTAAAGCTTTATCCATTTTTTTTTGAACCTCTTCAGGATTGATCTTTAAAACAGCTTCAAACTCAGATTTTAGTCTTTCATATGCTTTTTCAAAAAGCTGTCTCTCAGAATATGATTGATCAGCGATGATATCTGTGTTTTTGTTTAAATCTTTAACAACTTCAGCTAGCTCATATATTTTTCCAGAATTAATTTTTTGATCATATTCCTGAGCTCTTCTGCTCCACATTGTTCTTTTTATCTTTGGTTTAGTTTTTAAAATAGAGATACATTTATTAATTTGATTAATAGAAGCTATAGGTCTAAGTTTTGATTGTTGATTAATAGGAACGGTCAAAGTTAATTTCTCTTTCTCAACTAGTATTTTATAAAATTGTATATCTATATCACCAATGTTTGCTTTTTCAATGGCAGTAATTTTTCCTACACCATGTTTTGGATAAACAACAAAGTCTTTTAAATTATAAACACGTTTTTCAGTTGGTTGCTTTTTAATTTTTTTAATTTCTGGTTTTTCATCTTGTCCAGGTATGTTTGTTTTTTTCTCAGGCGTTTTTAGTATTAATTTAGCCTTTGTATTTTTTATTTTTTTTGTTTTTTTAGCTTTTGCTTTTTTTTTGATTTTTTTAGTTTTTGGCATTCTTATCTATTTTCCTGGTTTTTCACTAAAATGTTTATCGAATTTATTTTTGATATTTTTAAACTTTTCATTACCTTCCATAGGCTCTTTTTTTTTTGAAATATTAGGCCATATTGCAGAAAACTTTTTATTTAGCAACAACCATTTTTCTTTATCTTCAACTGTATCATCCGTATCAGCCTTTATAGCATCTATTGGGCACTCAGGCTCACAAACCCCGCAGTCGATACATTCGTCAGGATTTATGACAAGCATATTTTCACCTTCATAAAAACAATCAACCGGGCAAACTTCTACACAATCAGTAAGTTTACATTTTATACATTCATCTTTAACAATATAGGTCATTTCGATTGAAGTAATTTTAATTTTATTTCTGCACATTCTTTATCCGGAAAATAAATCAAACCACAAATTCTTCGCATAAGATTAGACTCATATTGATCTACCGAATTATCTGAAATGATTACTTTCCACAGATGCTCAACTATGTCCTTTTTTATATCCAGTGAGTTTTTTTTTATAATATTAGTATAATTTAATAATTGATTTGAATTTTTTTCAATATTTTCTGCTTCTTTTAAAATGTCATCAGCATTAACATCTGATAAATAAGATTTTATAAATTCTAAAATTAGATCTTTTTCGTGCTTAGTGTAAATTTCATCTATATGTGCTGCATGTACTAATAGTGCAGATATTCCAATTACACTTTCTTTATCTAAATTATTCATTTTATATTTAAAGAAAGAAGTTTATTAAATGGATTTTCTTTTTTGTCAAATCGTATTATTTTCTTCTTTTGCTTTCTTTCTCCTTTAAAAATGTAAGTATCTGCAGCTTTATCTTTTTTGTAGTCCATGTAATTCATTAATTTATAAAAATTTTCTTTAGAACAACCCAATAAATTCATCATTTCTGAATTTACTGTAAATTTTCTATCTTTAGTGTTCTCGATAATTTTGAGAAATAATTTCTCTAAAATATCAATTCTTATAAAAAAATTTTGGAATTTTTCGAAACCACATAATAATAGAAAATTTTTATCAAATTTTACATTAGTTAAAAAATTTAAACCCGATTTAGGAATTACATTTTCATCAGAGAGGTTATTAAATAATTTCCACAAATTAATCCTAAACTCAACAGCTTTAGGTTTTAACATTTTTGGCAGATAAATATGATATCGTCCTATTTTTATTCCCATGCCCCAAAGTTTTTTTCTTTCTTCAGCTGGAATTAATTTAACTATTTTATCAACAATGTTTCTTTTAATTACGCCATTATTCTCATAAAGCTGAAATACTAAACCTCTAAGATATTGATTGTTAATTTTATGTTTAGTTAGCTTAATAAGGTCACCTAATAATTCACTTATATACTCATCAAGCCATTTTTTTAAAAAATTTATTAATTTCATTTTTGACTCTTCATTGAGAGAGTCATCTGCAATTATTTCTATTTCAGGACTTAAATAATCGTTACCTTTTTTTAATCTCGCTATTGGATTATTTTTCCAGATTATTTTGTTTCCATTACCGACTTTGAGAGTTTTATCCTCAAGTATTTTATCAACTCTTTGCACTAGCTCTTTTTCAATGCCTTTACGAGCAGCCTTTTTTATTGATTTAATGTCAGTATCTAATGTTTTAGAAGTTACTTCTATTAAAAACTTTAATCCTTTTAATTCTCCGATTAACTGTCCATCAATATAAATTTTATTATCATCATTAATTTCCGTATTTAGGACGAGGTCTTGTTTTAAGCTTCTTGAAAGAATACTTATTTTTTTATCAATAAAGCTTTTAGTTAATTCATCGTGTAATTTATCAGATAATTTGTCCTCTATGTTTTTTGTAAGTTGCACCCAATAATCTGAGTTTTCTACCCAATTTTTTTTGTTGGCAACATATGACCAAGTTCTAACATTAGACAGTCTATGAGAGAGCAAATCTACATTTCCATGATCTTTCTCAAGCCCCTTTAGTTGTTCTTTCATAAAAGAGCTTGGTATTTTATTTCTCCTAGTAGTTAAAAATTGAAAAACCTTGTCGATAACATTTATATGTTGCCCATAAGCTTTTTTTTCAAAATCTGGTATTTGACAGCATTCCCAAAGCAACTCCAAATTTTTATGGTAAATTATATTATTTGCACCTTTTTTTAGAAAAAATCTAAGCACACTTTCATCTAGCGAGTCATTCGTTCTTAAAAGATTTTTTTGATTTGGTTTGAGCTCGAGAGAAGAAATTAATTTTTCTGGACTTGTAAAGTTTAAGTGTGAATTTCTCCAGAAAATTGTTTTTGTGATTGGCAATTGATGTTTTTCAATTTTTTCTATCTCATCTGAATTAAGAGTCTCACAATCACCAGTTGTTCCAAAACCCCCATCATTTTTATATCTACCTGCTCTACCTGCAATTTGAGACATTTCAATAAGGTTTAACCTTCTTGTTTTTTTTCCATCAAATTTTTTTAAATTTGAAAAATAAATTTCGTTTATATCCATATTAAGACCCATGCCTATAGCATCAGTAGCAATTAGGTAATCAACATCTCCTGATTGATATAGACCTACTTGTGAATTTCTTGTTTTGGGACTTAAAGATCCCATAATAACTGCAGCACCACCTTTTTGCCTACGTACTAGCTCTGCAATTGCATAAACTTCTTCAATTGAAAAAGCTATAATTGCAACTTTTCTCTCTAATCTTGAAATTTTTTTAATACCCGAGTAACTTAGTTTTGAAAATCTCTCTTTTTTTTCAAATTCTACATTATCAACTAATTCTGTTATAATACTTTCCATAACTTGGGAACCTAAAAACATCGTAAGTTTTTTACCGCGTGACTCTAAAAGCCTTTCAGTAAAAATGTGACCTCTTTCTCTGTCCGCACACATTTGAATTTCATCAATGGCTACAAAATCAACTTCTTTATTCTTTGGCATAGATTCCACGGTGCAGATAAAATAATCAGCAGAGCTTGGAATAATTTTTTCTTCACCTGTAATTAATGCTACTTTTTCAACTCCTACTTTATCAACGCATTTGTCATATATTTCTCTAGCAAGCAGCCTAAGAGGTAATCCAAAAATACCAGTTTTAAACTTAAGCATTTTTTCTATAGCAACATGAGTTTTGCCTGTATTAGTCGGTCCAAGTAACGCGATTATTTTTTCAGATTGATTATTCATTTTTTTGTGTTAGCTAATTTATTTTACACTATATGTAGATCACCGTTGAGAACAAAATGGGATTAAAACATGACCGAATCGATTTGTCAAATGTTCCTATTTTTAAACAATTGATTTGACTTACAATAGGCAGTCCCCGTATAGGTAATCAAAGTTAAAATGTCATCTAAAGTAAAAAAAAATATTTTAAAATTAAAAGAGTCCTCAACTTTAGCGATCAATGAAAAATCAAAAGAATTGATTAAGTCTGGTAAAAAAATTTACAGATTTGGTTTTGGCCAATCACCGTTTCAAATACCAGAAAGAGTTGTTGATACGCTAAAACTTAATGCTCACAAAAAAGAGTACTTACCTATACAAGGTTTACCCGAATTAAGAGAAAAAATTTCTAATCATTTATTTAAAAATACAGGTGTAAGATATTCTAAAGAAAATATTCTGATTACTCCTGGATCTAAAGAAGCTATGTTGTTAATGCACGTTACATTTAACGGAGAAATTTTAACTCCAGCTCCAAGCTGGGTGTCCTATGAACCACAAGCACAAATTGGTTCAAATAAAGTTCATTGGCTAGAAACTTCTAGAGTAAACAACTGGTTTCCAACAGCAAGTGAACTTGAAAAGAAATTAAAGAAAATTGGAAAAAATAAAAATATTATTTTAATTTTAAACTCACCGAATAATCCCTCTGGTGCAATCTGTAAAAATTTGAAAGAACTAGCTCAAGTAGCTGAAAAATATAAAATAATAATTTTATCAGATGAAATATATACAGATCTCTCATTTGATAATAGTTACAACTCTATCTCCGAATTTTACCCAGAAGCTACATTCATTAGTGGAGGATTAAGCAAGTGGTGCGGTGCAGGAGGTTGGAGACTTGGATTTTTAGCAGTCCCTAATGGATCAAAACAATTTATGAATAGTTTAAAATCATTAGCAAGTGAGTCATATTCAACTGTAAATACACCGACCCAGTTTGCTGCGGTTGAAGCTTATGAGGGTGACTATGAGCAGTACAAACTCAAAGTAAGATCTATACTTAATTCAGTTGGAAACTATGTTTATAATAATCTTAAATCAAATAAAGTTTTAATAAATCCACCTCAAGGAGCTTTTTATTTAATGCCTGAATTTAAAAATAAAAAATTTAAAACTTCTTCAAAATTATGTGAAGCAATTTTAAATGAGACTGGAGTTGCTATGTTGCCAGGCTCAGATTTTGGTTTTAAACCTAATAAAATGTTAACGAGATTAAGCTACACAGATTTTGATGGAACTCAATTCTTTGAAAATGTTACAGACCATAAAACTATTAACGATGAAATGGTCAGGAAGTATGCCCCAAATGTAGTTGAAGGTACTTCCAAGCTATCAAATTGGGCCAAAAATTTATAAGAATCTCTTTGACCTCTTACTAATAACGTAGTTAAATTAATCATTATAACAAGAGGAGTACACATGAAAAAAATGATGTCATTGATTTCAGCGGTACTAGTAATGTTTGCTTTTTCAAGCCCCATTACATCAATCGCTAAATCAGCAGAGTTCTTTACAATAGGAACAGGCGGACCTACAGGAGTATATTTCCAAACAGGTAACGCAATTTGTAAAATGTTACATAAATCAGCAATTAGTGCTGACCACGGTAGAAAAAAAGGTACAGCTAAAGCTTACAGATGTACGGCGCCTTCAACAGGTGGTTCAAACTACAATATTGGACAAATCAAAGATGGTGAGTTTCAATTTGGTGTTGCTCAGTCAGACTGGCAGTATCATGCTTACAACGGTTCAAGCAAATGGGAAGGAAAACAGTTCAGCGACTTGAGAGCTGTATTTTCTGTACACAACGAACCTTTCCAAATTTGGGCAAGTAAAAAATCTGGAATTAAAAATTTCAAAGGCCTAAAAGGAAAAACAGTAAACATTGGTAACCCAGGTTCTGGTCAAAGAGGAACTATGGAAGAATTAATGAAAGCTATGGGTGCAGATATGAGTATGTTCAAAGCAACTACTGAACTTACTTCTTCTGAGCAAGTAAAAGCTCTTTGTGACGGTAAAATAGATGCATTTGGATATTCAGTGGGATTTCCAAATGGCGCTATGGAGCAAGCAGCTACTTGCAAAGCAAAAGCTAGCCCAATTAATTTAACAGGTGCACCAGTTCAAGGTTTAATTGATGGAGCAGACTATTATGCTAAAGCAGTTATTCCTAAAGGAACTTACTCAAATCAGAAAAAAGACGCTACAACATTTGGTGTAAAAGCTACTGTTGTAACAAGCGCTAATGTTTCTGAAGAGCTTGTATACTTAGTAACAAAAGCGGTAATGGAAAACTTTGACGATTTCAGAGCTCAACACCCTGCTTTTGGACCTCTGGAAAAGAAAAACATGATAGCTGATGGATTATCAGCTCCGTTACATCCAGGTGCAATTAAGTACTACAAAGAAGCTGGATTAATGTAATTCAACTTTATAATTAAATTAAAAAAGGCCCAATATTTTTTGGGCCTTTTTTTTTAGAATAAGGTATCTTAGCTAAAATGAATCAAAACATTCAAAGTAAGATAAAAGATAAAATACAAGAAGATATTTCCCCAACTCGAAATTTATCAGGCATTCATTTAAAAATAGTTTTTGGAATTGCTATTCTTTGGACATTTTTTCAACTTTGGTATGCCTCTCCATTTCCTTTTTGGTTTAACTTTGGAATGTTCAAAGGGTTACCCGCAAGAGCTATTCACTTAGGTTTTGCTTTAACTTTGGCTTTTTTAATTTTTCCAGCAGTTAGAGGAAAAAAGATTTCAGTAATTGATATTATCATTAGTATTACCGGGGCATTGAGTTGCTTATATATTTATTTTTTCTATGACGATTTAGTAAATAGAGGTGGTATTCTTTTAGTAAAAGAAATATTTGGTTTTAAAGTTCCAGTTGAACTTATAATTGGGGCCACAGGTATATTAATTTTATTAGAAGCAACTAGACGAGCTATAGGCTTACCTTTAGTTATCATTGCAGTCTGTTTCCTCTTATTTTCTTATTTTGGAAAATATGCTCCTGATATTATTTCTCACGGCGGACTTTCTGTAAAAAGACTAGTAGGATTTCAATGGTTTGATCAAGAAGCAATATTTGGAATACCCATTGGGGTTTCAGTAGATTTTATATTTTTGTTTGTGCTATTTGGAGCTTTATTAGAAACCGCTGGTGGTGGAAAGTATTTTTTAGATTTAGCTTTTGCGATGGTCGGAAAAATGCGAGGAGGTCCAGCTAAAGCTGCAATATTAGGGTCTGGGATGACTGGTATGATCTCAGGCTCATCAATTGCAAATACTGTAACAACTGGAACTTTTACAATTCCTATTATGAAGAAAACTGGTTTCTCTCAAGAGAAAGCAGGAGCTATTGAAGTTTCTTCATCTGTTAATGGACAAATAATGCCTCCGGTTATGGGAGCAGCTGCATTTGTTATGGCAAGCTTTATAGGCGTTACTTATTTTGAAGTTGTAAAACATGCTTTTTTACCAGCCATCATTTCATACATTGCTTTATTTTACATCTCTCATTTAGAAGCCCTTAAATTGGGATTAAAAGGGATGGATGACGCTGATGTTCCGCATCTTAAGAAAACTTTTTTATCTGGACTGCATTTTTTAATACCTATTTTTGTTTTAATTTTTTTACTTGTTTATATGAGATATACAGCAGGCTTTTCTATCTTCTACGCTACGTTATCTTTAGTATTAGTTAACTTAGTAAGTCGTATAATTAAAAATCCTGATTTTAAAACTGGTTTGATTGATTGGTACAATCAAACAATAGTTGGTCTTCAGAAAGGTGCTATTAATATGGTGGGAGTAGGGATCGCAATCGCTACAGCAGGGATAATTGTTGGTGCAGTTGGATCTACAGGTCTAAGTACAAATTTAATCATAGTGATTGAGACAATAGCAAGGGACAATGTAATTATATTAATTTTATTAACTATTATACTTTGCTTGTTACTTGGAATGGGTCTTCCTACAACTGCAAACTATGTAGTAGTTGCTTCTCTAATGGCTACAGTTTTAGTTGATGTTGGAAATGCTTCGGGCTTTATTTTTCCGTTAATCGCTGTTCATTTATTCGTATTTTATTTTGGATTGATGGCCGATGTGACACCCCCTGTTGGTTTAGCATCTTATGCAGCAGCAGCAATTTCTGGTGGCGATCCTTTAAGAACGGGACTTCAAGCTATTTGGTATAGTTTAAGAACTGGAATTTTACCAATAGTCTTTTTGTTTAATCACGAACTACTATTAATAGGGGTAGACAGTATCTGGCAAGCTTTATTAGTCATAGTAACTTCATTGATTGGAATTTTAGTCTTTACTGCTGCTACTCAACAATGGTTTATAAATAGGTTAAGATGGTATGAGATCATAGCGTTTTTAATAATATCTTTATCTTTTCTAGCTCCAGATTATGTTTTAAGTAAATTCTATCCTAAATTTAATGAGCAAAAACTTTTGGCAGAAAATATTCAAAATTTATCTTTTGACCCATCAAAAGAAGTTCATATAAAAGTTACACGAGTTACTGAGTATGGAGAAAGATATAAACTATTTGTTATCGATAAAGGGAAATTTGAAAACAATTATAACTTAGAAGAATATGGTGTAACTTTAATTGATCAGAACGATCAATTGACCGTCGATAAACTAAACTGGAAAGGTGAGGCTAAAAAATCTGGTATTCAAATGGGTGATATTATAAGTAATTTTAAAATTGAAAATCCAGAAAGACCAAATAAAGCAATAGTATATCCTTTTGCATTATTATTTTTATTAGTTTTTGGATATTTAAACTATAGAAGAGTTGTTTAAAGTATTTTCCAGGTTCCAGATGCAGAAGCTACTATTTCTTTATTGTTAGAAATTTCACAAATTATAAAAACTAACGTCTTGGTTTTTTTTAATATTTTCACTTTCCCAATAAGTTTATCACCAAGTTGGCCTACTGAGATAAATTTCATATCCAAATTTATTGTTACACATCTCTTGTCCCCAGCAACTCTGTGAGCAGCAGTTCCCATACCAGTATCTGCTATAGTGGAAAGAAAACCACCATGTGCAATTTTTCCAGTGTTTAAATGTATTTCTTTTACCTCTACTGAAAACTCATATTGAGTATCACTAATTTTTTTTAGCTCTAATCCGCCAAGATGTTTCATAAACCCTTGATTAGACTCGTCCATACTTTTTTTTATCATATAACGGAGCTAATTGTGAAAAAATAACTGCAAATAAAATAAGAATTATTCCTATAATTTTAATTTCATTTAAAAACTGACTTAAAATAATCCATCCGAAAATTGAAGCGAATACACCTTCCAGTGAAAATATAATAGCTACAGGCGCTGGAGATAGGTTTTGTTGTCCGTAAATTTGAAGAAGAAAGGCCACTCCGCTAGAGAGAATTCCAGCGTATAACATCTCTTTTCCATCTAAAACCATATTTGAAAATTTAACACTTTCAAAAATAAAAGCTGGCATCAATGCAAATATAGATGCAATTAAACATTGAAGGCATGCAATAGTAATTGGATAATTAAATATTCTTAAAAATCTTGAAATAAAAACAATATGGAACGCCCAAAATAATGCATTAAAAACTGCAATACTATCTCCTATTCTTACTTGAATATTATCGAACTCGGTTAAAAGTATACCTCCAAATAAACAAATAATAATAGATAGCCAAACAGACTTATGAATATTTTTTGAAAAAAAATAGTAAGCAACAAATGGAACTAAAACTACATAAAAAATTGTAAATACTGCTGTATTAGCTACATCTGTATAAAGTAGAGCATATTGTTGCAAAACATTTCCCATTGAAAGAAGAAATCCAATAAGCAATAGATTTAGAATGTTAACTTTTTTAAAAATTATTGAGTTAACCTTTTTATATTCGAAAATATAAAAAAATGGGACTAGCGTTAAAAATCCAAGAAATAGCCTGCCAAAAGTAAAAGTAAAAGGTCCGTTATAATCCATTCCCATATCTTGAGCAACGAAAGCTGAACCCCAAATTAAAGAACAGCTGATAGCACAAATAAGAGAGAAAACTTTTTTACTCATGCCTTGTACTATTTTATAATTGATTAAACGGCAAGTTTAAAAGCGAAGTCTTTGCCGAGACATTTCCCGAGATAAACGCAGAACCTTGCACCCTCCGCACCATCAATTATTCTATGGTCATATGAGAGTGAAATAGGTAAAATTTTTCTTGAAATAAATTTGTCCTTAACCTTTACCAATCTATCAAAACTTTTTCCAACTCCAAGTATCGCTACTTCAGGAGGATTTATAATCGGTGTGAAGAAAGTACCTCCAATGCCGCCCAAGCTTGATATCGTCATTGAACCACCAAAAAATTCCTTTTTATCAATTTTTAAATCTCTGCAAAGTCTACTTGTTTTTCTTAAAGCGCTTCCAATTTCTTTTATACTCATTTGATCAACATCTCTTATTTTAGGCACCATTAGACCGTGAGGAGTATCTACTGCAAAACCAACATGAAAATATTTTTTATAAATAATTTTGTCGTTAGCACTATCAATTGAGGCATTAAAATTTGGAAATTTTTTCAAAGCACTTACAAGTGCTTTTGCTATAAATGCAAGAGGTGTTACTTTTATTTTCTCACCAGTATAGTAGTCATATAATGAAGATCTGAATTGTTCCATTTCTGTAATATCAACTTCATCATGCTGCGTTACATGGGGAATTTCGGTCCAAGATCTTACTAAGTGAGGACCAGACAACCTTTTTACTCTTGGTATGTCTTTTAATTCGATTTCACCAAACTCCTCGTGTGGGTACTCTTCTTTATGAACTTTCTTTTCTACCTTCCCGCCGCTGACTGTTACTTGGGATCTTACAAAATTTTTTACATCTTCCTCGGAAACTCTACCACCTCTTTGAGAACCAGGTATTTCAACTACATTGGCACCTAACTCTCTTGCAAATTTTCTAACTTTTGGACTAGCTGACTTACTACCTGATTGTGATGTAGGCGCTATAGGAATTATTTCTTTTGGTTTCTGAGGTTTGATCTCTTTTATTTCTGTCTTTTCTACCTTTTTTTTCTCACTGACTGTTTCTTTTTTTTCTTCAGTAGCGCTTTCTGCATTCAGACTAAGAATTAAGTCTCCCTTATTAACTTTATCGCCTACTTTAACATTTATTTTTTCAATAACTCCCTCGTGAGTGGAGGGTACCTCAACACTTGATTTGTCACTTTCTAATGTAATAAGAGAGTCATTTTTTTTTATTTGTTGACCTTCTTTGACTAGAACTTCAATAATCTCTACATCCTTGAAGTCACCCATATCTGGAACTAAAATTTTTGTACTAGCCATATTTATAAATTAGATGGAAAATCTCTATCTTTATCAATCTTGAACTTTTTGATCGCACTTTCAGCTTTCTTGGTCTCAACCAATTGCTCTTTTGCTAAAGCACTTAATGTATAGGCAACTATATGTTCTTTATCGACCTCAAAAAACTTTCTTAAATTTTTTCTGGTATCACTTCTTCCATAACCATCTGTACCTAAAGAGTAAAATGGTTTTTCTGTGTAAGGTCTTATTTGATCTGAAAATGATCTAGTATAATCCGATGCAGCAATAACTGGCCCATCTGTTTTTTCTAAACACTTTTGAACATATGATTTTTTCTTTTTTTCATTTGGATTTAGTAAGTTCCATCTCTCGGTTTCCATACCGTCTTTTCTTAATTCATTGAAGCTAGTTACACTCCATACATCAGAGTCTACACCATAATCTTTTGATAAAATTTCTGCAGCAGCAATTATTTCTCTTAAAATTGTTCCTGAACCTAAAAGCTGTACTTTAGTTTTATTCTTGTTATTATTTTCTTTAAATAAATACATTCCTTTAAGAATTCCCTCATCAGAACCCTTTGGCTTTTCTGGGTGAGAATAATTTTCGTTCATCGCAGTAATGTAGTAGAAAATATTTTCTTTTTTTTCATGCATTCTTTTAAGTCCATCTCTAAATATTACAGCCATTTCGTAAGCAAAAGTAGGATCATAACTTATACAGTTAGGAATATTTGAAGCTAATAAATGACTATGACCATCTTGGTGTTGAAGGCCTTCACCTGCTAAAGTTGTTCTACCCGCAGTAGCTCCGATTAAAAAACCTCTTGCTTGTGAGTCTCCAGCAGCCCAGGCCAAGTCACCTACTCTCTGAAAACCAAACATAGAGTAAAAGATATAAATAGGTATCATTTCCAAATCATGATTTGTGTAAGATGTACCAGCTGCAATCCAAGATGACATTGCTCCCGACTCGTTTATACCCTCTTCTAATACTTGACCACTTTTATCTTCCCTGTAAGAACTTAACTGCTCTGAGTCTACAGGCTCATATTTTTGACCTTCATGAGCATATATTCCTATTTTTTGGAAAAAACCTTCCATACCAAAAGTTCTTGCTTCATCTGGGATGATAGGAACTAATCTTGGTGATATATTTTTATCTCTAAGTAATGCAGTAAGCATTCTAACTAATGCCATAGTAGTTGACATTTCTTTATCTCCTGTAGATTTCATAAAATTGTCGAAAATTTCTTTAGGTGGAGCTTTTATTTGTTTTGCAAAAGAAGATCTTTCTGGAATAAAACCTCCAAGCTTTACTCTTTGAGCTTTTAGATACTTAATTTCTTCAGAGTTTTCATCTGGTTTGTAATATTCAATATTTTTTACCTGTTTATCAGTAAGAGGCACACCAAATCTATCTCTATAATATAGTAAATCCTCCTCATCTAACTTTTTTTGTTGGTGGGTTGTATTTATACTCTCACCAGATTTTCCCATACCATAACCTTTTATGGTTTTAGCAAGAATGACAGTCGGAGAACCAGTGTGCTGCATTGCTGAATGGTAGGCAGCGTAGACCTTATGAGGATCATGGCCTCCTCTATTTAATCTCCAAATGTCTTTATCTGTCATAGTAGATACCATTTCTTTTAGTTCAGGATATTTACCAAAGAATTTTTCCCGAACATATAAACCATCCTTCGCTTTAAAAGCTTGGTACTCTCCATCAACACATTCATTCATTCTTTTCACAAGAAGGCCAGACTTGTCTTTCATCAAAAGTTTATCCCAATAAGATCCCCAAATAACTTTGATTACATTCCAACCCGTTCCTCTAAAACTTCCTTCAAGTTCTTGAATAATTTTTCCATTACCTCTAACAGGCCCATCAAGTCTTTGAAGGTTACAATTAATTACAAATATTAAATTATCTAATTTTTCCCTTGCAGCTAAACCGATTGCTCCCATAGACTCCGGCTCATCCATTTCTCCATCTCCTAAGAATACCCAAATTTTTCTACCCTCATCTTTGACTAAACCTCTATTGATTAAATATTTTAAGAACCGAGCTTGATAAATTGCCATGATAGGACCAAGACCCATCGACACTGTTGGAAACTGCCAAAAGTCAGGCATTAACCAAGGATGAGGATAAGATGATAGACCATCTTTACCAACCTCTTGTCTAAATCCATCTAATTGTTTTGCTGTGAGTCTTCCCTCTAAGAATGCTCTTGCGTACATACCTGGAGCCGAGTGACCTTGAAAATACACCAAGTCTCCACCAAACTTATTATTTTTTGCTCTCCAAAAATGATTCATACCAACGTCATACAATGTTGCTGCTGACGCAAAAGTTCCTATATGTCCGCCTAGTTCAGAACTTTTTTTATTAGCTTTTACTACCATTGCAGCGGCATTCCATCTAATAATTGCTCTTAATTTTTTTTCAATATTTTGATCACCCGGAGATTTAGCCTCTGCCTCGGGCGGAATAGTATTTATATATGGCGTTGTTCTAGTATCAGGTAAAACCAAACCAGACTTATAAGCTTGATCAATAACTTTATTTAATAGATAGCTTGCTCTTGGTGCTCCATCAGACTCAATTACAGAATTTAATGATTCTATCCATTCATTTGTTTCAATTGGATCAATGTCATCTTTTGAAGCCGGCTCTGCAAAAACTTTTTTAACTTGTTTTACTGGATTTAAGTTGCCATTTGATTTTGGTTTTTCTTGGATTAATTTTTCTTTAACAACTTCTTGTTTTATTTCTTGTTTTGGCGAAGAAGCTGCTTGACCATTTTCAATAGTTGCTAATAAGCTTCCTTCTGATACTTTATCTCCTATCTTTACTTTTAAATCTTTTATTTGGCCAGCTGCAGGAGATGGAATTTCTACACTGGATTTATCACTTTCGATTGTAACTATAGGATCGTTTTTATTTATCTGATCACCAGGTTTGACTAAAATTTCTATTACTTCTACGTCTTTAAAATCACCTATATCTGGTACTGAAATATTCTGAGCCATAACTCTATTATAAACTGGATGGAACATATAAAAAAGTTATTGAATAATAAACTAGAAAGAATAGCGCTTATAAGTTGAATAGTTCAATTTTTGACACATTTTTTGCCATTTTTTGTCACCTCTAGATGTTTCTATTAGATATGAAATGGCTAATTAATTTATTGTTTAAAAAGAAAGAAATAAGAAGCAATCAAGGTCAAATTGTTCAGAAATTTCTATTAAAAAAATATCTATTAAGATAATTTTATAAGAGCTAAATTAGCTTTTATGAATAAACCACTCTGGCAACCTTCAGAAAAATTAAAAGAAAACTCTTTGTTAAAAGGTTTTTGTAAATTTATAAATTTCAAATCATCAAATAATTTTAAAGAAATTTGGCAATGGTCGATTGATAACCCAAGAGACTTTTGGTCAAAGTTTTGGGATTATTCGAAAATTATTGGAGATAAGGGATCTGAAATAATTAAAAAAGATAATGTATTCAATAAAACCAAATTTTTTCCAGACTCAAAATTGAACTACACAGAAAATATCCTTAAAAAAAAATCTGATAAATTAGCTATTAATTTTTTATCTGAAAAAGGTTTTGAGGAAAATATTACTTGGAATGAATTATATGAAAAAGTTTGTAAATTTTCATCTTATCTCAAAAAACTAAATCTTCAGAAAGGAGATAGAGTTGCAGGGTATGTGCCTAACAAAATAGAATCGATTATTTGTTTTTTAGCTTGTGCAAAAAATGGAATTATATGGTCTTCTTGTTCACCTGATTTTGGAGCTCAAGGAGTTGTAGACAGGTTCAAGCAGATAGAACCAAAAGTTTTTATTACATGCGATTATTATTATTACAATGGAAAAAAAATAAATATTTTAGATAAAGTCGAAAAAATTCTTAAACAGATACCATCAATTAAGAAAGTAATTGCATTTAATTATAATAAACAAGAAAGAGAAAGTTTAAAGAATTTCACTAATTTTGAAGAGACTTTAAAGAACGACTTAGATGAGGTTTTTGAAAGATTTGAATTCAATCATCCTATTTATATTCTTTTCTCAAGTGGCACCACAGGAAAACCAAAATGCATTACTCATGGATCAGGAAATGTATTAATTGAACATAATAAAGAGTTTATGCTTCATTGCGATATAAGAGAAAACGAAAAACTTTTTTATTACACCACAACAGGCTGGATGATGTGGAATTGGTTAGTTGGAGGATTAGCAACTGGATCATCAATTTTTCTTTTTGATGGATCTCCAGTTTTTCCCAAAATAGATATTCTTCTTGAATATTGTCAAAATAAAGAAATTAATCTCTTTGGTGTAAGTGCAAAATATATAGATCACCTAAAGAATGAAAAGTATAACAGTCAAAATTTAGATTTAAGTTCTGTAAAAATTATTACCTCAACTGGATCACCGTTAGCGGAGGAAAGCTTCAAATATGTATACGATAACATAAAGAAAGATGTTCACCTTGCGTCAATTGCAGGAGGAACGGATTTAGTTGGATGCTTAGTGCTTGGGAATCTTTTTTCAGATGTTCATAAAGGTGAAATTCAAGGACAAAGTTTGGGTATCGACGTTGATGTCTTCACAGATGATGGAAAAAGCATCCTTGAAGGAGATAAAGGAGAATTAGTTGTCAAAAAACCATTCCCTTCTATGCCAGTAAAGTTTTGGGGAGATGATGACGGTCAAAAATATCATAAAGCTTACTTCACTAGATTTGAAAATATTTGGCATCATGGGGATTTTATTGAAAGAACCAATAAGAATGGATTTATAATGCGCGGTAGATCGGATGCTACATTAAATCCAGGTGGGGTGAGAATAGGAACCTCTGAAATTTATCAGCAAGTAGAGGATATAGATTTCATCACAGAGGGACTAGTTGTTGGTCAAGACTTTGATGACGATGTAAGAATTATTTTATTTGTTACTACTAAAAACAATCAAGAAATAAATGATGAAAAATCCAAATTGATAAAATCTAGAATAAGAAAAAATTGTTCTCCAAAGCATGTCCCTGCAATAATCATTAAAGTTCCAGAGATCCCAAGAACAAAAAGTGGGAAAATTGTAGAGCTGGCAGTGAAACAGATTATAAATGGTGAAAAAATAAATAATAAAGAGGCGATTGCTAACCCTGAATCTCTTAAATTTTTTGAGAAACTGCCGCAGTTAAAATTGTAGCGCGTCAGTTTTATTAGTTTTACTAAATTATTTAAGGTTTAAGTTTAATACAAGTCTTGGCCTTAGTCCCTAAGTTTAATCCATCTAAGGCCAGGACCAATCAGAAATACTCCGCACAATTTTTATGTAACATTGAATGAAGCTCGATAAGTTTATCAAAGCTTTTGTTATAACCACCTCCAAGAACGCCACACAAAGGAATATTTTTTGAATAAAAATTTTCAATAACTATTTGATCTCTTTTATTTATACCTTCATCAGTGATTTTTAGTTTACCTAGTCTATCTTCATGATGAATATCAACTCCAGCAACATAGAAAACAAAATCATAAGTGTTGTTATTAAGTTCTTTAAGATTTTTAGTTAAAATATTAAGATATTCGTTATCTTCCATATTATCTTGAAGTTCAATATCAATATCGCTTTTAGATTTTTTTGCAGGATAATTTGAAGCACAATGCATACTAAAAGTTAAAACATCTTTATCGTTTTGAAATATTTCTGAATTTCCATTGCCTTGATGGACGTCTAAATCTAATATAAGTATCTTTTTTGCATACCCCTTGTTTTTTAAATAATTGGCCGCAACAGCAGTATCATTAAAAACACAATATCCAGCTCCATAATCAAAAGTAGCATGATGACTACCGCCAGCGGTATTACAAGCAAGCCTAGACTCTAAAGCAAGTTTACTAGCCAGCACAGTCCCTCCGGTAGCAACAAAAGATCTCCTTACAACGCTATCATTAATTGGGAAACCAATTTTTTTCTGAGCTTGAATATCTAGGGTCTTATTCTTAATATCATTTATATATTTTAATGAGTGAGAAGTTTTCATTGTTTCAACTGAACATTCTTTAGGAATATAAAATTTCTGAACCACTTTAGCTTCTAAGAGATGATTTGCTAAGGCACCAAATTTCTTTATAGGAAATTTGTTATCATCGTTGATTTTTGCCACATAATCAGGATGGTTTACCACAGGAAGTTCCATTGAAAGTTAATATTTTATCTTTCAACACACATTGCAATGCCCATTCCTCCTCCGATACAAAGAGTCGCTAATCCTTTTTTTGCGTCTCTTTTAATCATTTCATGAATGAGTGTAACTAAAATTCTTGTACCTGATGCTCCAATAGGATGACCTAAAGCGATCGCTCCTCCATTAACATTTACTTTTTCGCTAGGAATAGAGAGAGTTTTTAATACTGCTAAGCTTTGAGCGGCAAAAGCTTCATTAATTTCAAATAAGTCTATGTCCTTAACTGACCATCCAGCAAGATCAAGCGCTTTTTTTGTTGATGGAATAGGACCTGTTCCCATTAAAGCTGGGTCGACACCACAACTTGCCCAAGACTTTATTTCTACTAATTTTTTTAAATTTCTTTTTTCTGCTTCAGAAGAAGACATTAAAGTGACTGCTGCTGCTCCATCGTTAATACCTGAAGCATTACCTGCCGTCACAGTGCCATCTTTTTTAAAAACAGGCTTTAATCTTTTAAGAGCATCCAAATTAATACCTTCTCTTGGATGTTCATCTTTTACAAAATCTATTTCTGCTTTTTTTGATTTTATTTTAAAATTAATAATTTCATCTTTAAATTTGTTGTCTTTAATAGCTTTAATTGCTTTCTCTTGAGACTGTAGTGCAAATTTATCTTGTTCTTCACGTGTCACTTGAAATTTTTCAGCTACATTTTCTGCTGTTATACCCATATGGTAGCCATGAAAAGCATCCCATAATCCATCCTTTATCATTGTATCAGTAAGTTCAGTGTCACCTAGTTTCTTCCCGTCTCTTAAATGAATCGAATGTGGAGCTAATGACATATTTTCTTGGCCTCCAGCTATTACGATTTTGGAGTCGTTAGCTAAAATACTTTGAAAACCAGAGGCAACTGACCTAATTCCAGAGCCACAAACTTGATTGACTATATATGCTGGTTTTTCTTTCGGTATACCTGAATGTATGAGTGCTTGCCTTGCAGGATTTTGACCAGCTCCGCCCGTTAAAACTTGACCCATAATTACTTCATCTACCTCATCCTTTTTTAAATTTGAAATTTTTATTGACTCACTAATAACTGCTGAGCCTAATTCAAAACCAGGGACATTTTTTAAACTTTTATTTAGTGAGCCGACAGCTGTTCTAGAGGCAGAAGTTACAACTACTGAATTATTTCTCATTTTTTTAATTATATAGATGTTTAACCTTTAAATACAACCGTTAATTTGCTATCTCATATGTAGGCGCCTGTAGCTCAACTGGATAGAGCGCTTGGCTACGGACCAGGAGGTTCTGGGTTCAAATCCTAGCAGGCGCGCCACTATTTAATTGAAATCTTCAAGATAAATTATAAATATAAGGTATGAATTTTTTAAAAAATATATCCTTGCAAAAGTCTGTAATTTTATTCTTTATCTTAGTTTTAGTAATTTTAATTACTTTGACAATAATTTTATAAATAAGCAAAAGCTAAAATAACAATTCCTAATATCACTCTATAAATTACAAATATATCTAAACTAAAACTTTTTATATATTGTAAAAAATATTTAATAGTTATTAAAGAAAATACAAAAGATAATAGTATTGAAAGCAGATTTAAAAACGAAATATTCATATTTTCAGCAGATACAATATTTTTAATTCCGTAAATTGAAACTACTGCTAGAGTCGGTATCGATAGTAAAAAAGAAATCTTTGCGGCATCGTATCTATTAAATTTTAATAATCTTGCTGCGGTAATAGTTACACCAGATCTACTAACACCTGGAACGAGCGAAATCATTTGTAAAAATCCTATCATTAAAGCGGACCTGTATGTGAAATCACTTTCGATATTTTTATGCATATTAAATTTATCACTTATGTAAAGAAGCACTCCAAACAATAAAGTCATCCAACCTATAACTTTAATATTCCTTAACTCACTAATTAAATCAGTTTGAATCAATAAAAATCCCAATATCATTACCGGCAACGATGAGATAAGAATTTTTATAAAAAGGTCTTTGTTTTTTACAAATTCTATTAGATCTTTATAAAAAAAAGTTATGACTGCTAAAAATGAACCGATATGTAAGCTTACGTCTAAAGATAGACTTTGATTTTGAAGATTTGCTAATTTAGAAAATAGAATTAAATGAGAAGATGAACTGATGGGTAAAAATTCTGTAACACCTTGTATTAGAGAAAGAATCAGTACTTCAATCATTTGAAATAATTAAAATCCAAGCATGTTTTTTTGATGACATTTCTAAATGCATAACAGCTATGCAAAAAATAGCACTAAAAATATAGTGTTTTACAAATTTAGGTAATTGCCATTGACCTTTTATTAGTATTAATTACGGGAAGATTTTACTATTTTTCTGCCCATGAAAAAAAAAATGTTACAGTTCGTAGATTTAAAACAGGAAACACCTGTTAAAAGAAGTACATCAAAAAGAAAAGATGACTTCAACGAAATTTACAATGAATTTATTACTGACAAAGCCAAAGAGCAATCTAGCAGATGTTCTCAATGTGGAGTACCTTTTTGCCAAATTCATTGCCCGTTAAGCAATAATATTCCTGACTGGTTAAAACTTACTGCAGAAGGAAGGTTAAAAGAAGCTTATGAAATATCTCAAAGCACCAACAATATGCCCGAAGTCTGTGGTCGAATTTGCCCTCAAGACAGACTTTGCGAAGGAAACTGCGTAATAGAACAGTCTGGTCACGGAACAGTTACCATAGGGTCTATAGAAAAATATATTACTGATACAGCCTGGGAAAAGGGATGGGTTAAACCATTTAAAGTTAAAAGAGAATTGAAACAATCAGTAGGTATAATCGGTGCAGGTCCTGCCGGTTTGGCATGTGCAGAAGAATTAAGAAAATCAGGTTATCAAGTTACAGTTTATGACCGGTACGATAGGCCTGGAGGATTACTAATATATGGAATACCAAATTTTAAATTAGAAAAATTTGTAGTTGAAAGAAGAACAAAACTTTTAAGGGAAAGTGGAATAAAATTCATTCAAAATTTTGAGGTAGGAAAAGATAAAACTCTATACGAATTAAAAGACAAACATGATGCAATTTTAATTTCAACAGGTGTGTATAAACCTAGAGAAATAAATATTCCAGGGCAAAACCTAAAAAATATTTTTCCTGCTATGGATTTTTTAACGGCCTCTAATAGAAAAGGACTTGGAGATAAAGTAGAATTATTTGATAACGGAACTTTAAACGCAGAAGGAAAAGACGTCGTAGTAATAGGCGGTGGTGATACCGCAATGGATTGTGTAAGGACATCAGTAAGACAAAAAGCTAAATCAGTAAAGTGTTTATATAGAAGAGATAGAGAAAATATGCCAGGCTCAGCTAGAGAGGTTGGAAATGCCATAGAAGAAGGCGTTGACTTTGTTTGGCTTACGAGTCCAAAAAGTTTTGTTGGTAGCACGAAAGTTGAAGCTGTCGAGGTTAACAAAATGAAATTAGGTGACCCTGACTCTTCAGGGAGAAGGCGTCCAGAAATAGAGGTAGGATCAGACTATAAAATTAAAGCTGATCTTGTAATAAAATCATTAGGATTTGACCCTGAAGATCTTCCAAAACTATTTGACGCAAAAGAATTAGGTATATCTCAATGGGGGACAATTAAAATTGATCTTAAGACAATGCAGACAAATTTGAATGGAGTATTTGCAGCTGGTGACATTGTCAGAGGAGCATCACTTGTAGTTTGGGCAATTAGAGATGGAAGAGATGCAGCAGTACAAATTGAAAAATATTTACAGTCAAAAGTAGATAAGAAAAAATCTGTAGAAGCAGCTTAAAATGAAAAATTACAAAAAAAATAAAATTCTTTTAGAAAAAACTTTTAATTACAAACCTGATATGGAGCATGACGCATGCGGAGTTGGTTTAATTGCTACAACTGATGGAAAAAAATCAAGAAAAGTTGTGGAGTATGGGATTGAGGCTTTAAAGGCAATTTGGCACAGAGGTGCTGTGGATGCAGATGGAAAATCTGGTGATGGCGCAGGGATACAAATTGAAATTGCTCCGGAGTTTTTTAAAGAAAAAATTTTGGCAACTGGTCATTCCCCTGATGATGAGAAAAGAATTTGCGTTGGTATGGTTTTCTTGCCTCGAACAGATTATTCGGAGCAAGAAAAATGTAGAGAAATAATTGAATCAGCTTTGCTTGATGCGAATTATTACATTTACGGCTGGAGACAGGTTCCAATTAACCCAAGTGTTCTTGGTAAGACTGCAGATCAAAGTAGGCCTGAAATAGCTCAAGTAATGTTTAAAAAAAATGAGAACCTAGCAACAAATGATCTTGAAAGAGATCTTTTTGAGACACGAAAAAAAATAGAAAAAATTGCTAGAAATAGCCAACTTAAAGATTTTTATATTTGCTCATTTAGTTCTCGATCGATCGTTTATAAAGGAATGTTTTTAGCAGAAATGCTTTCTGAATTTTATCCCGATTTAAATGATAGAAAACTAACTTCAAGATTTGCTGTTTTTCACCAGAGATACTCAACGAATACTTTTCCTAGCTGGGATTTAGCTCAACCGTTTAGAACTCTTGCTCATAATGGAGAGATTAACACTTTAAAAGGAAATATTAACTGGATGAAAATTCATGAACAAGACATGTCAAGCTCATTGTTTAAAAACGTAAAAGATTTGAAACCAGTAATTAGAAGTACATCAGACTCAGGTGCGCTTGATAACGTATTTGAATTATTAGTTCACTCAGGTAAACTTGCTCCACTGATCAAACTCATGATGATACCTGATGCTTGGTCGAAAAGAAGCAAAACAGTTCCAAAAAATCATCAGGACTTATTTAATTTTTTGAATAGCACTATTGAACCATGGGATGGACCTGCAGCTATCTGCGCAACAGACGCTAAATGGGTTTTAGCCTCTTCTGACAGAAATGGCTTGCGGCCTTTAAGATATACTATCACTTCTGATAATTTATTTTTTGCAGGTTCTGAAAGCGGCATGATCAAAATTCCAGAAGAAAATATAATCGAAAAGGGGAAACTTGGGCCAGGTCAGATTATAGCTATTGATTTAAAAAAAGGAAAATTATTTAAAGATAAAGAAATCAAAGATTTTTTAGCAAAAGATTACAAAAAATATAGCAAGCAAATCATTGATCTCGAGAAAAAAATTTCTCATGAGAGTGAAAAACCAAATTTTATTAAAGAAGAATTGAGAAAGAGACAATATTTATCTGGATTGAGTGTTGAGGATCTAGAACTCATTCTTCACCCTATGGCTGAAGAGGGTAAAGAGGCTTCTGGCTCTATGGGTGACGATACACCTGTTGCAGTTTTATCAAGCCACTTCAGGCCGGTTTCACATTACTTCAGACAGAATTTCAGTCAAGTTACCAATCCACCCATTGATTCTTTACGAGAGAATAAAGTTATGAGTTTGAAGACAAGATTTGGAAATCTTGGAAATATTTTAGATTTTGACAATTTAACAGAAGAAAACATTTATGTTTTAGATAGTCCAATACTCACTAATTCACAATTTAAAAAATTCAAAAAATTTTTTTCAAAAAAAACTAAAACAATTGATTGCACGTTTAATATTTCTTCATCACTTAAGGAGCGAATAGAGGAGATAAGGGAAGAGGCAGAAACATCAGTTAGACAAGGAAGCACTTGTATAGTTTTATCAGATAAAAATATTACTGATCAAAATGCGAGTATACCAAGCATTTTAACAGTTGGAGCGGTTCACTCTCATCTAGTTAAACACGGCTTAAGAGGTTATTGCTCACTAAATGTAGAATGCTCTGATGCTTTAGACACCCATTCATTTGCAGTACTAATTGGAGTAGGTGCAACAACTGTGAATCCTTATTTGGCTATTGATAGTATTTATCAAAGATTTGAAAAAAAATTGTTTGGAAAATCTGATTTTGAAAGTTGTGTACTAAAGTTTAAAAAATCAATTGATGCTGGATTATTAAAGATAATGTCAAAGATGGGTATTTCAGTGATTAGTTCTTACAGGGGAGGATGCAATTTTGAGGCAGTAGGCCTGAGTAGAGCTATTGTTTCTGATTACTTTCCAGGGATGTCTTCAAGAATTTCTGGGATAGGCGTAATAGGAATTGAAAAAAAGATTAAAGAGTTGCATGAAAAGTTTAATGCCAAAAATGTATTTACTTTACCTATTGGAGGCCTTTATAGGTATAGAAAAAGCGGAGAAGATCACCAATATCAGGGTAAATTAATTCATTTATTACAAAGCTCCGTTGGAAATGGTTCATATGAACAATATAAAAAATACTCTGCTGGAATACACAATTTACCACCAATTAATATCAGGGATTTATTAGAATTTAAAAAATCAAATTCAGCAATAGACATCAATGAAGTAGAACCAATTGAAAATATTTTAAAAAGATTTGGAAGTGGAAGTATGTCTCATGGAGCTTTATCGGCCGAGGCACATGAAACTCTAGCCACAGGTATGAATAGGATTAAAGGCGCTTCATGCAGCGGAGAGGGAGGTGAAGATGCCAAAAGATTCAAAGTTCTTGCTAATGGTGACAGTGCTAATTCAAGAGTAAAACAGATTGCATCTGCAAGATTTGGTGTTACCGTTGACTATTTAAATAATGCTAATGAAATAGAAATTAAAATCGCTCAAGGAGCAAAACCAGGCGAAGGTGGACAGCTTCCTGGTTTTAAGGTTACAGAGGAAATAGCTAGATTAAGACACTCTACACCAGGAGTAACTTTAATATCTCCTCCACCACATCACGATATTTATTCAATCGAGGATTTAGCACAATTAATTTATGACTTAAAACAGATTAATCCAAAAGCCAGAGTTGGAGTTAAACTTGTTGCATCTACTGGAATTGGAACTATTGCAGCTGGAGTAGCAAAAGCAAAAGCTGATATTATTTTAATATCTGGACACTCTGGAGGGACTGGAGCTAGTCCTCAAACTAGTATTAAATATGCGGGGATACCTTGGGAAATGGGGCTTACAGAAGCTAATCAAGTTCTTACTTTAAATAATCTAAGACATAATGTGACACTCAGAACAGATGGAGGCTTGAAAACGGGAAGAGATGTTGTCATTGCTGCTATGATGGGAGCCGAAGAGTACGGCATGGGAACTTCTTCTTTAGTTGCTATGGGATGTATAATGGTAAGACAATGTCATTCAAACACTTGTCCTGTAGGAGTTTGCAGCCAAGACCCTTCTTTAAGAGAGAAATTTACTGGGACACCTGAAAAAGTTGTAAATTTATTTAAATTTGTTGCAATGGAAGTAAGAGAGATACTTGCTTCACTCGGATTTAAATCAATTAACGAAATAATTGGAAGAACAGATTTATTATCTCAGGTAAATAAAGGAGCATCAAACTTAGACGATCTAGATTTGAACCCATTACTAGTACAAGCCGATCCTGGTGAAAACCTAAGATATTGCAAAGATAATCATATTAATAAAGTTCCAGAAACACTCGATGAAAAAATTTGGTCTGAAATTGAAAGCAAAATTAAAAGAGAAAATAAAAATAATTTTGAGTTTGAAATAGAAAACACTTCAAGATCAGTTGGAACTAGACTTTCTCATCATGTTTACAAAAAATTTGGTAATAATAAGTTAGATGATGATACAATTAATATTCACCTCAAAGGTTCAGCAGGTCAATCTTTAGGAGCCTTTTTAACAAAAGGTATAAGTTTAACTGTAGAGGGCGATTGTAATGACTATGTTGGAAAAGGGTTGTCAGGAGGAAAAATAATCGTCAAACCTTCATCTAAAAGTAATTTAGTTTCGGATCAAAACACTATAATCGGAAATACAGTGCTTTATGGAGCAACATCCGGAACACTATATGCATCAGGACAAGCTGGCGAAAGATTTGCAGTTAGAAACTCTGGGAGTCTTGCGATCGTAGAGGGTTGTGGTGCTCATGGATGTGAATATATGACCGGCGGAACAGCTATTATATTAGGTTCGGTAGGAGATAATTTTGGAGCAGGAATGACAGGTGGAATGGCATTTATTTACGACAAAAAAAACGAATTTGAGAATTTTGCTAATCCCGCTTCAATTATTTGGCAGCAAGTAGAAACAGATTTTTGGAAAACATTCCTAAGAAAAAATACTGAGGATTTTCTATTGAAAACTAATTCACAAAAAGCAAAAGAAATAATTGATAATTTTGATGAGGAATTGAGATATTTTAAACAAGTTTGCCCAATTGAAATGCTAGATAAATTAGACAATCCGATAAGCTTAAAACCTCTTACTATGAAAGTAAGTTAATGAACAAAATTAATATCTTTTGCTTCGGATTTGGCCAAGTAGCAGAAGCATTTATAAATGCATTAATCGATAGAAATATAAATTTTAAACTCGGAATAACCTCAAGAAAAGATACTCATCAAATTGAAATAAACAATATCAAAATTAATTCATATATGTTTGATAATGATAAATTTGATGAGTCAATAAATAATGAACTTGAAAAAGCAAATTATATACTAATTTCAATACCACCTGTTAATGGTGAAGATTTAGTAATTAAAAATTTTGGTATTAGTTTAAAAAAAAACAATAATTGTAAGTGGATTACCTATCTTTCAGCAACAAGCGTTTATGGTGACCATAAAGGTGAATGGGTTGATGAAAAAAGTATTACTAAGCCAACTTCAATTAACGGGATGAACAGATTAAAAGCAGAAGAATCTTGGATAGAAATTTCAAAAAAATACAACTTACCACTACAAATTTTTAGACTTGCAGGAATTTATTCTCAAGAATTTAATATATTAAAGAGATTAAAAAATAACAAAGTACAATTAGTTAATCAAAAAAATCATTTTTTTTCTAGAGTACACGTTGAAGATATAGCAAACGTTCTATTTAAGTCCTTAGAAAATTTTAAAAATAACGAAACATTTAATATTTGTGATGATAGACCAGCGTCTCAAGTAGAGGTGGCTGCTTACGGAGCAAAATTATTAAAATTAGAACTACCTAAACTTACAAGTTTGAATGATATTGAAAGCGAAATGTTAAAAAACTTTTACAAAGATTCAAAAAAAGTCGACAACAAGAAAATGAAAACGTTTTTTAAATATGAATTAAAATATCCAACGTACGTTGAGGGATTAAATGAAATTTTTAATAACACCTTTTAATTCTCTCAAAAGAATTTTTAGATGTCTTGGGTTTGATAAGCTATGATCGCCGTTCTTGACTACTACAAGTTTTTTTTTAGCTTTCTTGAAAATTGATAATATTGATCTCGAAGACGAAATGGGAACCACTTCATCGTCTTTTCCGTGGATCATAGTTACGTTTATTTTTGAATAAATTATCTTATTAAGAACTTTATTTTTCCTTCCATCTTTTATTAATTGGTAAGTAATTGGATATTCGTAACCTCCATTTTTAATAATCGTTTTGCCTTTATTTAATATTTCATTTTTGATTTTTTTTGAAAATTTATTCCACATTAACCTAGTTAAAAATTCTGGTGCAGATCCTATACCCATAAAACCTTTAATTTGAGACCGAAAATATTTAAACTGATTTAGAGCAATCCAAGCACCCATGCTTGAACCAATTAAGATAAAATTATTCTTTTTAACAACCCTTTTTATTGTTTTTTTTGTATCATTTGTCCAAGTGCTTATATTACCTTTCGTAAAAGTTCCTGAGGATTTTCCATGTCCAGAATATTCTAAACTTAAAAAACCCAATTTGTTCTTTTTTGCAAACTTTAAAAGAGTTAATGGTTTTTTCCCCTCAATATCAGACATGAAACCAGGTAAAAAAACCAAATAAAGTTTTTCTTTGAAATAATTATCAGTATATCTAAGTTTTTTAGTCTTTGAGAATTTTAAAAATTTGAATTTTTTCATATCAGGACTATTTAATTTGTTATTATATACAAAAGTTATGACTACTAAAATAA
>CACGGB010000008.1 GCA_902572475.1 uncultured Pelagibacteraceae bacterium
TTATTAATATTCATCAATAAGAAGATTAGATCTTCAGGGATTTCTCCATCTTATGAAGAAATGAAGAATTCACTCAACCTTAAGTCGAAATCAGGAATACATAGATTAATTTCTGCATTAGAAGAAAGAGGTTTTGTTAAGCGATTAGCACATAAAGCAAGAGCTTTGGAAGTGGTGAAATTACCTGAAAACGCGAGCGCAAATGATATATTTAATACGTTTACACCAAGCGTTATCAAAGGCGGATTAGATAAGAATGATAATAAATCTACTGACGTGTCAGTATTAGGAAGTATTGCTGCTGGTACACCAATTGAAGCTATTCAACAAGAAGTTGATAGGGTTGCTTTACCGGAAGATCTTCAAAATAATGGTGAGCACTTTGGTCTTAAAGTAAAAGGTGATTCAATGATTGAAGCAGGTATTTCTGACGGTGATACGGTTATCATAAAAAAAGTTTCAAATGTAGACAATGGTCAGATTGCAGTAGTCTTAATTGACGACCAGGAAGCTACTTTAAAAAGAGTAAGAAAAAAAGGGAACACTATCGCTCTTGAGGCAGCAAATCGAAATTACGGAACTAAAATTTACGCTGCAAATAGAATAAAAATTCAAGGTAAACTTGTTTCTTTATATAGAAACTTTCATTAAAATAGTCTAATTAATATTAATGTCTTTTAATTGTAGGTTTGCGCCCTCTCCTACAGGGCCTCTTCACATTGGCGGAGTTCGAACAGCCTTATTCAATTGGCTTTTAGCAAAAAAAAATAACGGGAAATATTTTCTTAGGATCGAGGATACTGATAAAGAAAGATCTAAAGATGAATTCAAAAAACAAATTATTGCATCTTTAGCTTGGCTTGGTATTGAGCATGATGGAGATGAATATATTCAATCTAAAAATATATCTAAACACGTTAAAGTTGCAGAGGAATTGTTAAAAAAAGGTTTTGCATACAAATGTTATTGTTCTGAGGAAGAAATAAATGAACAAAAAGAAAAATGTAAAAAACAAGGAATACCATATGTTTATAATAGAAAATGGAGAGATGCCAAAGATTTAAAAATTCCTGAGGGAGTAAAACCAGTAATAAGATTTAAAAGCAAAATATCAGGGAATACGATTATTAAAGATTTAGTTCAAGGGGAAAGAAATATTTCAAATTCTACTATTGAGGATTTTGTAATTCTACGAAAAGATAATACTCCAACATATCAGCTCTCAGCCACGGTTGATGATCATGAAATGAAGATAACTCATGTTATTAGAGGAGATGATCATATGATCAATTCTTTTAAACAGAGGCAAATTTACGAAGCTATGGGTTGGGAGGTTCCAAACTTTGCACATATTCCTTTAATTCATAGTGAACAAGGAAAAAAATTATCAAAAAGAGACAATGCTTCCACTCTTGAAGATTATATTAAAATAGGAGTTATATCAGACGCTTTAAGAAATTATCTATTAAGATTAGGATGGTCTTACAAAGATAAAGAAATTTTTACAAAGCAAGAAAGTATTGATTTATTTGATTTAAGCGGGGTTGGTAAGTCTCCCTCAAAATTAGATATGAATAGAATTTATTCAATAAATGAAACGTATATAAAGAGTGTCGATCAGAAAGAACTTTTTAATTTTTTTAAAGAATATGTTTCAAAATACAAAAAACCTCTTAATCAATCAAAAGAGAGTATTCTTTTAAAATCTATGGGTTTTTTAAAAAATAAAGCAAAAACTTTAGAGGATATTTGGAATAACGCTCAGTATATTATTAATGAAAAAATTGAGATAAGTGCAGATGATAAAAAATTAATTGATGATTTATCAAAAAAAATAATAAATGAATTTATTAATGAATATGAAAAACTTTCCTCATTATCTAGGGAAACTTTAGAACCTTTAATAAAGTCTCTAATTGATAAATATAAAACTAATTTTAAAGGTGTAGGACAACCTTTAAGGATAGCGCTAGTTGGCTCAAGATTTGGGCCTGGTCTTTATGATGTTATTCTTTCATTAGATAAGGCTGAAGTACTTAAAAGACTAAAACAAATTTAATGAAAGACGCTGTATCTTTCAGAACAAGAAGAACTTCTATTTACGATAAAAAATCAAATACTCCTTTTAAAATAAGTAGGTCTAAATTTTTCAACTTTATGAGCTGTAAAAGGTGCTTTTATTTAGATCGTGTAAAAGGACTAAAAGAACCCTCAATGCCTGGATGGGCTCTAAACGTTGCAGTCGATGAGTTATTAAAGAAAGAATTTGATCAGTATAGAAAAGAACAAAAACCTCATCCAATTATGGTTAAACATAAACTCAACTTTGTTCCCTATAAGCACAAAGATTTAGATGTGTGGAGAAATTCTTTAAAAGGTGGCATTTCATATTTAGATGAAAATACAAACCTTATAATTCATGGAGGTATTGATGATATTTGGTTTGATTTGACTGAAAAAAAATTAGTTGTTGTAGATTATAAAGCCCAATCTTCTACTTATCCCATAACAGTTTCTTCATATCTCGATGCTGAATGGCATCTTAGTTATAAATTACAGATGGATATTTATGTTCATATCTTAAGAAAAATGAATTTTAAAGTTTCAGACCGAACTTTTTTTTATGTTTGTAATGGAGAGAAAACAAATAATAAATTTGATAACAAGATAGATTTTAAAACTACACTAATCCCATACCGAGTAAATACTGATTGGATACAGAAAAAAATAATTGAAATGAAAGATGTGCTAAACTTAGATGAACCACCTAAAATTGAAAAAACTTGCGAAAAGTGTGCTTATCTTGAAGGTGGAAAGAAATTTTAATTTATCTGTTATTATTTTCATCATCGTTATTAGATGATTGATCTGTATTAGATGATTGGTCTGTATTTTCTGATTGAGGTTCTTCTTGAGTAGTTTCTGTTGGTGTTTCCTCTTGAACTGGCTGTTCAGGTTCTGGCTGCGGTTCAGGTGTTGGTTCCTGTGATTGAGCTCTCGCAATATCTGCTGCACTTTGTGGAGATGGCTCTCTTCTCATAAAGAAATATATTCCAGCAGCAATAACCGCAATAGCACCTAGAATGTACAACATGATATTTACAATACTTAATCCCTCTTTTTCTTCTTCAAATGGTGTTTCTTCTGTAACCGGTTTCACTTCCTCTTCTTCAGGTTTAGCGTCTTGTTCTTGGTTGGCTTCAGCGTTAACTTGTTCTTTTGGCTCTTCAGTTTGAGGGGCTGGCTCTGGTTCTGGTTCTGGTTCTGGTTCTGGTTCCGGTTCTTTAGCTGGTTCTGGTTCCGGCTCTGGTTCTGGTTCAGGCTCTGGTTCTGGTTCTGGCTCCGGTTCCTTTTTAGGCTCAGGAGCGGGCGTTGAAACTTCAGTTTTAGGAGCTTGGGCTACGTCTTCTTTATTCTTAATTAGAGGATCTAATGCCCCTGTAACCACAAGAATTATGCCAGCAGCTATAACTATAATTGGATCCATGAGTCGGACTCTAAACTTTTGGTCTATTAAATCACCTTTATATGTGAACGATTTGGGTGCTGTGTGAATAAAAAAATAAGAAAATATTGAGATTTTAATGATAAAATTTACTCAAAATTTGATAATATCAATTAATGAATTCATTTTTTCTATTTTTTTTGACGGCATATATTATTTATTATCTTTTTAGGCCTGTAACAAAAAAAGAAATAGAGAAATTTGAAAATCCAGATAACTGGTCAAATATGGGGCTCTAACCCTTTAAGGTGCTCAATTATACTTTCAGATAAAGCTTGTAAATCATAACCGCCTTCCAGAAAAGAAATTACTCTTCCTTTTGAATGAATATTAGCAATCTCAATTATTTTTTTTGTTATCGTAAAAAAATCACTAGACTCTAAGTTTACATTTGCTAAAGGGTCTCTTTTATGGGCATCAAAACCAGCAGAAATTAAAATAACTTCTGGCTTAAACTTTTCTACAGGAGTTAAAACTTTTTTT
Organism: uncultured Pelagibacteraceae bacterium; assembly: GCA_902572475.1. Lineage (GTDB taxonomy): Bacteria > Pseudomonadota > Alphaproteobacteria > Pelagibacterales > Pelagibacteraceae > Pelagilacustribacter. The sequence goes on from CACGGB010000008.1 coordinate 3,989, forward strand.
TCAAAAATATCATGAAATTCTTCACTTTTAATGCCAGCTTTTAAAGTGGCGTTATAAATATTACCTACACCAGTTTCATTTTCAGCTCCAGTACCTGGAAATAATGGAAATTCATGAGAAGATCCGTACGCAACAGACTTATCTTTATAAAATATTTCTTGGGTTCCATTGCCATGGTGAACATCAAAGTCAATAATAGCTACTTTTCCTATATTGTGTTTTTTTTGTAAATATCTTGCCGCAACTGCTACATTATTTATGAAACAAAAGCCGTTAGCACGAACAGTTTCTGCATGATGTCCTGGGGGTCTAACTGCGCAAAAAACTCGCTCATTATTATTAATTAAATCATCGCAAGCAGCAATACCAGAGCCGCAAGATCTTAAAATTGCATTCTTACTATTTGGACATAACATTGTATCTGCGTATGGCTCCTTCTCAACACCAATAATTCCTTCCTTTGGAACATTAGCAAATATCTGTTCAATATGTTTCTTAGGATGCACTAAGGAAACTGTTTCTAAATCAACCTTAGGAGCCTCTTTAAACTCTACTTTTAAATCAGATGATTTAATAGATTTTAGGATACTATCTAATCTTTCTTTTCTCTCTGGATGACCTTGTCCATTAAATTTTAGTAAACAATCTGAATGACTGTATACAATCATCTTAAATTTTTAATTTTTCCGCCGTCTATTGAAAAGTTTTTAAAATTTGAATTTTTATCTTTAATTAGTTTATAAACTAAATTTGCGACTTCTTCAGGTTTTGTAGGTCTTTTTATTTTCTCAATTTTACACCTATGTTTTAAAATTTGTTTAACGCTTTTTTTAAATATTTTTGCGTCTGTTTGTAGAAGTTTTTCTAGTCTGCTTGTTAAAGTCATACCTGGATGAATTATCGATACAGAAACTTTATCAATTTTACCTTGCATAGCTAAAGCTTTTGAAAAATTATTTAATGCTGAATTAACAGCGCCGCCTATCATAAATGTATTTGAGGGATTTCTAGCGGCCCCTCCTCCAATATTAATAACTTTTCCTTTACTTCTTTTGAGGGCAGACCAAAAAGCTCTGCTTAATCTTACTGCAGCTTTAAATTTTAAATTAAACCCATCTTCCCAGATATTGTCATTCAAATTTAAAAATTTTCCTCCCTTAGTTGCTCCTGCTACATTTATGAGGTAATCCAATTTTTTAATTTTTTTAGCAATTGAATTGCATGCAGATAATGATCTCAAGTCTTTAGAAATGATTAAAGAATTTTTAGAAAATTTTAAATTCTTTTGAAAAGTTTTTAATTTACTTTTTGATCTTGAAACTAAAATAACTTTAATTTTTTTGTCATTAAGCTTATGAGCTATTGCTGCTCCGATGCCTTGGCTAGCCCCTGTGATTAATGCTGTTTTCATAAGATCTTAATATTAATATCTCTTAAATTTTCGTAAGTCACAATAATTTTGTCTTTAATATTAATTTTATATGGTTGAGTCAAAGAACCACAAAGTAGATAATCTCCTTTTTTAAAGCTTATATTTTTATCTTTAAACTCATCAACAAAAGCCTTTAATGAGTCTCTAGGATCTATTCTCTTTGTTCCAGTGAAATAAGGTTCAGTAACTTTATCGTTGATTTTTAATCTAATCTTAATTTTATTAACGTCTGTAGTTTGCCAATTCCTTATCTCTTGTCCTATAATAATCTTACCTCCATTTCCATGATCAGAAATTCCAAGATACATTTGAACTAGTTTATCAAATTTATTTTTTGAACTTTGTACATATCTAGAAGATGTAATATCAATAGCTGTATATAATTTAAAATTATCTATCTTATTTAGTAATTCGTCATCAATTTTTACATCTTGATCAATTTCAAATGCATATTCACATTCCAAGTTGGAGTAAGGGATTTCTGAATATTTAATCGAGCAATTAGAAGGTAAAATAGTTTCTTTAAAAATTTTACCTGGAACAGGCCCATCAAAACCTTCCTCTTTTTGCACTTCTTTTGCGACAGCTCCTATTTTCCAACCTACTGTTTTTTTATCCAATTCTTCATAAAATAAATCTAAAGCTTTGTATGCTTCATCTCGATTTTTTGGAATTTCATTTTCACTGAACCCATTTAGATCAACTAAAGTTTTTTTCATCCATGCATTTGCTAGTTCTGTACCCAACTTGTTCATAATAAAAATTATATTTAATTGATAAACTTCTTTAAATGATATTAATAGTTTATGGAATTAACAATCGAAAAAGCCAATTTTAATCAAATTTCCTTAAAACAAGTAAGCGAAGCTTTAAAAAAAGGTTTATCAAAAAACTATATTGAAGTTGATGTTTCAATTGTTGAATGTCCTGATCTAAGAAAGTGGGATTGCCCTGCTGAAGGTATAAGTGGAAACCAAAGAATTATAGATGTTGGAGGTGAACCATACATGCACGATAAAAGGTTCATAGGCACAGAATTTGATTATGAAGAAATAGCAAAAAGAATAGGCTCTGAAAAATCATATGCTTTAGGTGCGGGATCAGGAGCTATGTCGTGCTTAGAGGGTCACTGCGGAGAGCTTATTATTAATGAAAATTTAATAACGAACGAGTCAAGATCTATAATTGCTCAGGTAGATAAAAATAATAAATGTAAATCAACTTCTTACAATCACCGAAAGCATGGCGGACTAGGAAATATCTATTACTCCGAAGGAAAAAAAGGAGATGTTATAAAAATTAAGATTAAAGGAAGGTCAGGTGAGCAAGGCTCTTTACCTCAATCTATGAGAACTGCGCTAATTGAAAATTTAGAGAAAAATTTTAGTGTTGCATTAGGAGGTGTTTTTAGAATCTTAAATGGTAAGATTAAATCCCATGTACAACCAGACTATGCAGATATAAAACATGAATATTATGATCCAAAACAAATGAAATGTGTTAAGGATTTTTTACAATTTTACGAACCTATAGGGCCACATTTTCAATGCTATTCAGTTTTATGGACTAATGATCCCTCAGGAGGAAAATTAGATTTAAGAGAGTCAGGAGAACACACGCATTTTCATTCTTATAAAGGTGCTCAGGATGCAGGTCATTATCATTTCGATGTAACCCCTAATGAAATTGAATATGAATGCTATTTCAATACCGCCGAAGAAGTCCATAGAGTAAATAATATTTACAAGGAATTGAAAAATACTAATTAGTTTGATTAAATATAAATATGAAAAATATTTATACTTGGGCGGCTAATCCTGCAAAAAGAACTGTCACTGTAGGTGATATTATTGGAGCTAAAGGAAAAAAAATTCTTACACAAGTAACTGCAAATAATTCATTAGAGGCAAAAGCAGCTGAAGAAGCAGGTTTTGACATGATAATAGGAAGTGCTTCAAATGTTAAGAAGGTTCGGGAAGGATCCAAGTCTCTTTTTTATACGGCAGCACTCGAACTGCATAATTATCCTACAGCCGAGGATGTGTTACGTGGAGCCTTTAAAGCTTTAGAGAATGGTGCTGATGCGGTTATGACTGCCAGAAGTATGGATGTTGTTTCTATGCTTGCAAAAGAAGATGTTCCAGTTATGGGTCATTTAGGTTTGGTTCCTAGAAAATCTACATGGATTGGTGGCTTAAGAGCTGTAGGTAAAACTGCTGATGAAGCATACGAACTATTTAAAAAATTTAAACGTTTAGAGGATGCTGGGGCCTTTTCAGCCGAATGTGAAGTTATTCCTGAAAATATTATGGGGGAAATATCAAAAAGGACGAGTATTGTAACTGTATCTCTAGGATCTGGAAAAAAAGCTGATGTTATGTATCTATTCATGAATGATATCTGTGGAGAGCAAGAAAAGTCTCCTAGACATGCAAAAGCTTATACAAATTTAAAAAAGATGAAAGATGAAATTGAAATCGAAAGAGTTAAAGCCTTAAAAGCATTTATCAAAGATAGTTTAGAGGGGAAATTTCCTGGGCCTGAAAATTCAGTAAATGTTAGTGAAGAAATTCTAGAAAATTTTAAAAAGAAACTTTAATCTTTTTTAATAGGAATAGTTGGGTGTCTTGCTGTTGAAGTAACAATGTTTTTCTTTAATTTTACTTCTCTCAAAACGATATATACACCTGCTGCAATTATTATTAAGTTTCCTATATAATTATTAATTGTAGGTATCTCATTAAAAACCACATAACCCAAAAATACACCTGCAAAAATTTGAGTATATAAAATTGATCCAAAAATTGCTCCAGGCAGGTGTCTAGCAGCATTGATGACAAATATCATGGCTGTTCCTCTAGAAATTCCAGAAATAGCGTTCAACACTAAATCATTAAAAGTCATCTCTTTGAAAACAAAGAATACAAATATACCAGAAAACAATATCATAAAAATTTTTCCGAATATTAAAAATGAGAACAAGCTTTCCTCATAACCATATTTTCTTACTATTAAATAACTTGCAGACGCAAAAATTGGGCACAACAAAGCTACAAATACGTAACTGTTAATTTCGGCTCCAAAAGGATTAATAGAAATAAGTGTTCCGATAAAACCAATTACTATAGCAGTAAATCTTTTCCATCTAACAACTTCACCTAAAAATAAAACTGATCCGATGGTTATTAATAATGGTATTAAAAATACAATACTGTACATAGTAACCATTGGTAATAAATAGAATCCTGTGTATGCAAAAAAAACAGCTAACACCATCGTTAAAGTTCTAAAAAAATGAATTTTTAAATTAGCACCCTTTAATTCTTTCCAGCCATCGAGGGTTTGAGTGTACAAAATAATAGGTATAAGAGCGAACAAGGAGTTGACGAAAATTATCTGTATTATGTCGTAATCTTCAGCAATATATTTTACTATTGCATCTTGAGTTACAAATAAAAAATACCCGAGGCAAGCTAGAAAAAACTCGGGAAGATAATTCTTCTCCGATAATTTTGAATTCATTAAATAATATTTGCTAAATCTCTTTTAGTTCCTTTGAAAGTAGGAAGAGGATATTTATAAGACCATTTTCTTGGAATGCATTTTACTTTAGCTTTTTCCCATAAAGCTATCCATTGTTTGTAATTTTGTACTTTAATTTTATTTTTGTTTTTGCTTTTGACAATAAAATTAGGTAATGGGTCTCTTCCAGAGGGTTGGCCTGCTTTATTATATCTCAAGTCCATACTTATTCTAAAATTTTTTGATTTATTTGGTAGTGAACAATGAAGTAGATATCTATTTAACAATATTATATCGCCGACATCAGCTTCAAGAGGCACGGTTGATAATTTATCGATTATTTCTTTGCCTCTAACTTCTACTTGTCCCTTACTTCCAAAATCGTGGTTAACAAGTCCAAATTTATGACTTTCTTTTACAGCAAGCATACAACCATTTTCTATTCTTGTTTTAGTAAAAGGTATCCAACACGTTACTAATTCAGTACCCTTCTGTCCTTTTTTATTCATAACGCCAGCATCTTGATGCCAAGGTGTTCTTCCAACTAAGCCGTCATTTAAATTCTTTTTTGCAACACCTTTTTCAGGTTGTTTAATTCTTGAATTTTGACAAGGATTAGAAGCTATTTCGGGACCTAGAATTTTTTCAATCTTATCTAAAATCTTTTTATTTTTAATTAAATTCCATATTGATTGACTTGCAAAAAAATCACTATTAGCGTTTATGTTTTTTTCAGGAAGTCTTATGTTAAAATATTGATCAAGTTCAGGAATATCTAAAGAAACCAAATATGAGTATTTTTTCTTAAACTCATAATTTAGTACTTTTACTTTATCACTTTTAGGAACAAATCTATGAATAAGCCTATCCATGATAAAAGCCATATCATTTAAAATTGGTTCTAAATCCTCTTTATAATCTAAAACACCCTTTAATCTTATGAAACCTTGTTTCTCAAAAATTTTTTTAATATTTTGGCTCATTGAATCGTAATGAATGGAAAAATAATATCAAATTCATTTTAGACTGCAAGTGCTTTTCTCATCTCTTCATCGTCCATTTTTTTACCCAAATACGCCTCGATTACAGCATTGTCATCTTTTACTTGAGCTGGAGTACCCTCTGCAATTTTCTGACCATGGTCAAAAACAGTTACTGAATTACAAGTATCCATAACGACTTTTAAAATATGCTCTATAATAATTAGAGTAAGGCCATATTTTTCTTTTAGCTGCATAATAATTTTCATTAAATTATCTACGTTGACTGGGGATAAACCCGCAGCTGGTTCGTCTAACATTAGTAATTTTGGTTTCATAGCTATTGCTCTTGCTAAAACTAATAATCTTCTCTGGCCGCCAGAAAGCTCACTAGCATTTAGCTCTGCATAGTCTGCTAATCCTACAAAAGAAAGGAGTTCCATCATTTCCTCTTTGATAGCTCTTTCTTGATCCCAGATTTTTTTTCTTCCTATAACTGCATCGAAAAACTTGTAAGGCACTCTAGTATGATATCCCGACATAACATTATCTATCACTGTCATATCTTGGTAAAGTCTTAGTAATTGGAACGTTCTTGATAAACCATAGGTAGCAATCTCATGTGGAGGTGCAAAAGTAATATCATGACCATCAAACTCAATATAGCTTCCAGGATCACTATCATAGATTCCTGAAACTAAATTAAAAAATGTACTTTTACCTGAGCCATTGGGTCCAATTATTCCTCTAATTTCATTTTTTGGAAGTTCAAAATCAACTTTATTAATAGCTTTCAAACCGCCAAATGATTTAGATAATTGTTTAGTTTTTAAAATCATGTTGTTTTTTCTGTTCCAGTTTTCTTTTTAAATCTCTTTTCTAAGAAATATCTGTCAATAAAACCGCCTAAACCCTTAGGCATAAATAAAATAGTTAATACAATTGTTAAACCAAATATTAAAAGCTGATATTTATATAATGGTCTAGTTAAGTCATAAACAATTGTAATTACTATGGCGCCAATAATTCCACCCCAAATATGACCGAGACCTCCTAGGACAACCATAGCTAAGAAGGTTACCATTTCTATAACTGTGTAATTATTAGGATGTATGTATCCTGGAGGCATGTGAGCATAAACTGCACCTGCCGCACCAGCAAACATAGCGCTCAAAATAAAAGCTAAAATTTTATATTTTTTTACATTAATTCCAGCGGCTGCAGCACAAATTGGATCCTCTCTGATAGACATAAACGCTCTTCCAACTCCAGATCTTAAAATACTGAATGAGAAGTAAACCGCTATAATCATTATTGTCATTGAGATGAAGTAGTATCTATCCGGAGAGTCGAAGTTGTAACCCATTATAGAAGGTGTTGGAATATCAGAAATACCAAATGTAGATCTAAAAAAGTTTCCGTTTTCAATAAATAATCTTATTGCCTCACCTCCTCCCAGTGTTGCTAAAGCTAAATAAGGACCTTCCAATCTAAAAGATGGAATTCCCATTGCTACTCCAAAAAATGCAGTAACTATTATAGCTATGGGTAAAGTTGCCCAAAAACCAAGTCCTAAATATAAAAACAATGTTCCAGCGGTATAAGAACCAACTGCAAATAAGCCAACGTGTCCAACTGTAACTTGACCGCAATAACCCTTAACAATGTTTAGTCCTGCGGCAACCACAATGTTCACAAATATTAAAGTAGCTAAATGTGATTGATAAACATCCGTGAAAACTACTGAAGGTACAAAAGCTAAGATGATGAAAGCTATAATAAAAGCAATAAAAGGATAATCTCTGATAATCGATTTAAATTTTTCCATTATCCAACTTCTCTCATTAAATAATCTGAGTCATGTGAAGATGTAAGCATTCTTTTGTTTGTTTTCTTAATTTTGGGTAAATAGCTAACGTTTTTATATCTCCATACAACAGGTTTACTTAAAGCATAACTTCCATAAATGAAAAATCTTTTCTTGCCTTTGATTTCTCTGAATAAAGATACGCCATGGTAAGAGTTAGGTGTAGATTGGAAAAAAATTACACTCCCTTTTGACGGAGTAAATTCTTTAACTTTTGCTAGTTCAGAAATACCAGGAAATCTTTTAAAACTTTTTCTATATTTCATATCAGTTTTCTTTTTAAAAATTGATAAAGCTCCGCCATTTTTTTTTGGTATATCATTTAAATAAATAAGAAAATTATAAAGTCTGGTTACATCATCTCTATGCGGCCTTAACCTATATCCGCCCCTAGAAACAGAAAAATCTATGTCTAAATTTACATTCGGGTTTTTATAAGTTTTACCTAACATTTTCATTAATTCTTTTGAATTCATCAATTTTTTATTTGTAAATTTTTCCCTTAAAAATTTGCTAGGCAAGTATGCATTAGACCAACCATAATCCTTAAAAGTTTTTTTAAATCTATTTTCAACTCTTTTGTAAAAAGATTGGCTATTAAATTGTTTATATAATTTGTTAGATAATTTTGATTTTTTTAAATAATTTTTAAAATTACTTGATCCTTTGTTAATTCTATTTCTACCACCTTGTATTAAATCATCGAATGATTTTGCATTTCGAATTTCGTCTATAAGTTTTTCACAATCTTTTTTTGAAATAGCACCTTTGCCAACCATTACAGGAAAGTTGCTTTTTACTTTCTTCAATTTATTAACGTTTATCATTTTTGTGGTTTCCTTGAAAAAATGAGCGGTAGTTTTACCTACCGCTCACAATTTTTTAACTATTATAAACCAGCGCTAGCATTAAATGTTACAGTACCAGCAACTTTCGTTTTAAAGTTTTTCCCACCTTTAGTGTACTCAATCATAACAGGAGTTCTGTTACCATCTCTACACTCAGGCGTTCCTGATTTACAGAAATTGATTGGACCAGAAGCTAAACCTCTAAAGTCAGTTGTCGCAGCAATTGCGTCTCTAACTTTATTTCTGTCAGCTGCTAGATCTCCAGTGAATTTAACTTTTTTAAGAGCTATCTCTAGAATATCTAGTAAGTCCATCATTTGTGAAAAGTCGTGACCAGGTACAACACCATATTTGTCTTTTACCATTTTCACAAATTTCTTAGCTACAGGTCTAGTGTCAGATGCAGCGAATGCAGCTGAGAAAGTTACACCTTTTGCAGCAGAACCAGCATTTATTGGTATCTCTACTTTAGAACCAATAGAAGCTGTTACTCTGTGAACAGATTTTGGTATTCCAACTTCATACGATTGTACAAGTCCTCGAACTGTTTCATCCAATAGAGCTGAAATTACAAGAACTTCTGGATTAGTAGCTTTAGCTTTAGTTAAGTAACTTCTAAAGTCAGTTTCTTTCTCTCCAGATTGAACCATATAAGTTGGCTCAACGTTGTAGTTTTCTCTCATGTAGTCAGCTAAAGATAATGCAAAATCTTTACCAGCAGCATCTGGACCATAGATATAAGCTATCTTAGTACCTTGATTTTCTGCAGTAAATTTACCTTGTACGATTTTGTAAAATCTTGATGATACAGGTACTCTAAAAATGTATTCACTACCTTTTTTAGTAATGTCAGCATTTGTTGAGTGAGGTATGATTTGTGGAACTTTAGCTTTAGCTGAAACAGGTACCATAGGTAATGTTACAGAACTACAGCTAGATCCAATTATAACGTGAACTTTATCTTGGTAAGCAAGTTTTGTTGCGTTTGCTACACCTTTCTCAGATTTACACTCATCGTTATAAAGTGTTAAGTCGATTTTTTGACCGTTGATAGTGCCTTCTTTATTCCACTTTGCAACAGTATCAGTAATTAACTCTCCGTGTTTATAACCAACATCTGATAACATTCTAAAAGAAACACCTATTTTGATTGTTTCTGCTTGAGCTATAGTTGTGATTACTAAACCTGCGGAAAAGACAATTGCTGAAAAAACAAATTTAAGTTTATTCATTATTTCCCCCATTTGTTATTTAATTGTTGCAGAGGCTATAAAATAATAGTTATAATGTCTATTACTAATAGTTACATTTTTGGTAAATCAGAAAAAAAAATTGGAGGATAATTGCTAAAGATTAATCAACTTATTTCTGGATATGGCTCAGTGCAAATTTTAAACGGAGCTAATATGAGGGTTGAAAAACAATCTATAGTTGCATTACTCGGTGGTAATGGAACTGGCAAATCAACAATTCTGAGAGCTGCATCTGGATTAATTAGATCGTGGAAAGGCACGATAGAATTTGATGGTGAGCAAATTCAAAACTTACCTGCTCACGAAATAGTTGGAAGAGGATTAGTGCAAGTAACTCAAGGAAAGGATGTTTTCCCTGCAATGTCTGTTACCGAAAATTTAAAATTAGGTGGATTTATTTTAAAAAGTAAACAACAACTGTCAGATAATTTAGAAAAAGTTTATAACTATTTTCCAAGGTTAAATGAAAGAAAAGATCAGTTGGCCGCAACTTTATCAGGTGGAGAGTTGCAAATGTTATGTATTGGAAGAGGGTTAATGTCTAATCCTAAAATGATAATGCTAGACGAGCCCAGTGCTGCTCTAGCGCCTCAAATAGTTTTAGATATCTTTAAAAACATTAATAGAATTAGACAAGATGGATTAACAGTTCTTGTGGTAGAACAAAACGTTAGGATGGCATTATTGCTTGCTGATTACGGATATGTAATTAAAGACGGTGTGATCAATGTTGAGGGCGATAGTAAGAAATTAATGTACGATGAAAGTGTAAAAGAGTCATATCTTGGAGGGACTAAAGCCAATGTTTAATAAATTGAGAATTGGAAAAAAAGGTGAAAATATCATATTTGGAACATTCGTACTTCTTTATATCAGCTGGTGTGTGAATAGCCCCGATATGAATATTGAGTCGCTCAAATCAGTTTTAACAATTGGTCTATCTGTTGGTATTATTTATGGCTTAGTTGCGCTTGGAATTTCATTAATCTACACAGGCCTAGATGTAGTTAATTTTTCTCACGGTGAATTTTTCATGATAGGTGCTTTTGCCGGTCTTACCATGTTCAATCTTTTGGGTAATCAAGATTGGATTTTTAATATATTTCCTGATGCTTATGGTTGGATAATTTATGTAGTTTGTTTATTTACAGCCTTTGTTTCAATGGGTTTATTTGGGGTTTTTATTGAAAGAGTTTTCTTAAGACCTCTAACAAAAAAAGGTGGTGGTTACACTGTAGCTGGAATGGGAATAATCATATGTGGATTTGGTCTTTCAGTGGTTTTAATAAACGTTGCTTATTTAATTTGGAATCCAGTGGCAAAACCCTTCCCTGCTGAATTAGGTTTGCCAATGGAAATCGGAGGACTATTTTTACCGATTACTTATATTTGGATGATTGTAGTTGGTTTATCTGTAGCTGCAGGTCTTTGGTTCTTTTTAAATAAAACAAAAATGGGATTAGGTATCAGAGCTGTAGCTTATTCCAAAGATGTTTCAAATCTAGTTGGAATAAATGTGCCACTATACATATCAATTATTTTTGGAATTGCTTGCGCAATAGCAGGTATAGGAGGAACTTTAGTTGGTCCAACTTATCAAGTTGTTGTATTCATGGGTTATATCATTCTTATGAAAGCTTTCGCTGCTGCGGTAGTAGGTGGCTTTGGTAATCTACCTGGTGCAATAGTTGGAGGTTTTACAGTTGGAATATTTGAAACAGCTTCTTCTTTTTATATTTCTGGAAGTCACAAAGATTTATACGCCTTTCTATTAATGATAGTTGTGTTAATGATCAAACCAACAGGCTTCTTTGGTGTTCAAGTTAAAATGAAAGCTTAATGATAAAGAAAGATACAAAAGTTGCAGTATTAGGTGCTGGTGCTATGGGCTGCCTTTTCGGCGGGTTGTTAGCTGAAAAAGGTTTAGAGGTTCATCTTATTGATGTTTGGAAAGAACATGTAGACGAAATTAATAGTAAAGGTTTAAAAATGATGGGTCATGGCGGAGATAGAACAATAGAAATCCATGCTACAACTGACCCGAAAACTTTAAAACCAGTCGATGCAATAATTATTATGTGTAAAGCTACAGCTTTAGAGCAGGCTTTATCCAATTCAAAAAACATTATTGGAGATAATACAATGCTGATGTCATTTCAAAATGGTATTGGGCATGAAGAAATTATGCAAAAAATAGCTGGTAAAGAAAAAGTTTTAGGTGGATCCACAACACAAGCTTCTAGTATTCAAGGTCCTGGAATAATCCAAAACCACGCAAGTTTGCCTTCATGGATTGGTGAATACGAAGGTGGTTCAAGCGATAGAGTAAAAGATTTAGCTGAAACTTTTACTGCACATGGCTTAGAAACTATTGCAGAAGAAAATATCAAAAGAAGAAAATGGATGAAATTGTTTGCTTTAACGGCAATTGGTCCATTATCAGCAATATTTGATTTACATCATACAGATTTATACATTTCTAATAAAAATCAGACAATGTCTCGAAAATTAGGTAAGGATATAATCCTTGAAACTAGAGAAGTAGCTAAAGCCGATGGAGTTGATGTTAGTGAAAGCGATTGTTTAGAAATGTTCAATAGAATAGTAGACTCAAGACAAACTAATAAATCATCTATGGCATTTGATGTTGTAAAGCATAGAAAAACAGAAATTGATTTCATAAGTGGAGCTGTTTCTAAAATTGGAAAAAAGCATGGGATTAAGACGCCTTTAAATGATCTCATGTATAATATTATTAAGATAAAAGAGGGTATGTACGTATAAGGCCTGTGTCTAAAGAAATTATTTGGCAACCATCAAAAGAACTAATTGAAAATTCAAAACTAACTAAGTTTATACAACATTGTAACTTAAAAAATTACGATGAGCTTGAGAAAAAAAGTTTTTCTGATCCTGGATGGTTATGGGACAATGTAATCAAATTTTCAGATTTAAAATTTTATAAACCCTATTCAAAAATATTAGATGATTCAAAAGGTACTCCTTGGACTAGGTGGTGTATAGAAGGAAAAACTAATATAGTTCTAAATTGTATTGATCGACATAAAGATAGAGAATTTTTCAAAAACACTTTTATTTATGCTGAAAGAGAAGATGGTAAAGAAAGTTCAATTACTTATAAAGAATTTGATAAACAAATCTCAAAAGTTGGGAATACTTTAAAAATAAATGGATTTAAAAAAGGGGATGTAATCGCACTTTACATGCCTCAATTTATAGAAACTTACATTGCTTACTTTGCTATTTTAAAAATTGGGTGTGTGGTGCTACCTTTATTCTCTGGATATGGATCAAAGGCAGTTATTGAAAGACTCAACATAGCAAAAGCTAAAGGTATATTTACAGTTGAGAAAACATTTAGAAAAGCGAAAGAAATAAGAATGTTTGATCAAATCAAAAATGAATTAGATCAAGTCATTTCGTTAGAAAAAATTTTTTTATTAGGAAAAGAGAAAGGAAAGAAGATCTTCAATTGGGAAAATTTTCAAAATGTTTCTGATAATTTAAAAACAGAGGAAACTGATGCTGAAGATCCTGCAATTATCCACTTTACATCAGGTACAACAGGAAAACCGAAAGGATGTGTTTATACTCATATTGGTTTAGTTGCTAAGATGTCCTTTGATGAAGGAGTTTTAGCAGACTTTAAACAAACTGATATTCATTTGTGTATGGCTGATATGGGATGGATGGTAGGTTCTAAGTCTGCAATAATTGCTTCTGCACACGGAGCTCAAATGGTAATTGCTGAAGGAGTTCCTGATTTTCCCGATGAGGTGCGTTTTTGGAAACTTATTGAAAAATACAAAGTTTCCTGGACAGAGCTTTCCCCAGCTCTCATCAGAACGCAAATGATTAAAGATGAAAAACTTTTTAAAAATTTAGATTTAAGCTCATTAAGAATGATTTGTACTGGTGGAGAACCTTGGACAGAAAAACCTTGGAAATGGTTATTTCAAGTAATTGGTAAGTCTAAAGTTCCAATTATGAATTCAGCTGGGGGTACTGAGGTTTCTGGTTCTATTTTACATTGTTGTTTACATCGTCCTTTTAAGGTTGGTTCTTTTAATGCTCCCATTCCTGGAATGAGCGCGGATATCCTAAATTTAGATGGGCAAAAAGTTTCCACAAATGAAATGGGTGAATTGGTCATGAGAAAATCATCAATCGGATTAACAAAGAGTTTATGGAATGACGATAAGCGTTATATCGATAATTATTGGAGTGTAATTAAAGATTATTGGGTACATGGTGATCTTGCAAGTAGAGATGCTGATGGTCATTGGTATTTACATGGAAGATCTGATGATACTATTAAAGTATCAGGTAAAAGAATAGGTCCTTCAGAGCTCGAGAGTGTTATAGTAAAAAGTGGAAAAGCAAAAGAAGTTGCTGCTGTTGGAATACCTGACGAAAATAAAGGGTCAAAAATTATTTTATCTATAGTTCCTGCAGAAAATAATGATCAAAAAGAAAGTTTTTTTGTAAATTTAATTATAAAAGATTTAGGGAAATCATTTAAGCCTGATAAGGTAATTTTTGTAAAAGATTTGCCTAAAACAAGAAATATGAAAATTATGAGAAGAGTTATAAAATCATGTTTATCAAACCAAGACCCGGGTGATTTATCAACGCTATTAAATCCAGAGTCTGTAGAGGAAATTAGATCTCATGCAATTTAAAGATATATTATATGAAGTTAAAGGCGATTACGCTCATGTCACTATTAATAGACCTAAGGTATTAAATGCTTTTACACCAGTAACTCTTCAAGAACTTAAGACAGCTCTTGATGCTGCAGAAAAAGATAAAGAAGTTGGAGTAATAGTTTTATCGGGTGCTGGAGATAGAGCCTTTTGCTCTGGTGGCGATATGAATTGGGAAAGTTCTAAAGAATTTCAAGAACATGAATACGAATTTCACATTCACTTAACAAAATGTAGTAAACCAATCATAGCTAAAGTTGATGGATACGCAATTGGCGGTGGAAATCATATGGCTTACTTCTGTGATTTAACTATCGCAAGTGAGAATTCTATATTTGGACAAAATGGTCCAAGAGTTGGTTCTCCCGCGGGAGGAGCTATCGTTGCCCATTCGGCTAATATTTTAGGACATAAACGAGCAAGAGAAATGTGGATGACTTGTAAAAGATACTCTGCAAAAGAGATGATGAATTGGGGCTTGGTAAATTCAGTAGTAAAAAAAGATAAATTAGACGAGGAAGTTAAAAAGTATGGCGATGAAATATTAAAAGCTGCTCCAACTTGTTTGAAGATATTAAAAGCCAGTTTTAGAAAACAATTTGAAGAAATTTTAAAGATTACCCAAAAAGGAATGGTTGAAGAAGTTGCTCCTGGTTATTTTAAAACTGGTGAACAGGCAGAAGGCGCCAAAGCCTTTCTAGAAAAAAGAAAGCCAAATTTCAAAAAATTTAGATAATGAAAATTAAATCAATCAAAGCAATCACTTTGAGTATGCCGTTTAGTCATGGAGGAAAAAAGGTAATTTTTCATGGAAAAGAATGGAAAAGTTTAGAATTTAACTTAGTAAAAATTGAAACTGATAAAGGTATCACTGGTTGGGGTGAGGCCTTTGGTTATACAAGTTGGAAAGCAGTTAAAAATGCAATTGAAGAAATGGTAGCTCCTTTACTCGTTGGAAAAGATATGAGTAATATACCAGAACTTCTTTTAACCCTTCAAAAATCTTTACACTTATTTGGTAGATACGGGATAACAATGTTTGCAATATCTGGCGTTGAAATTGCATTATGGGATGCTTTAGGAAAAGATAAAAATAAGCCAATTCATGAATTGTTAGGGGAAAAAAATAAAGATTTATTTAAAGCTTACTCAAGTCTTTTTAGATATGGAGATCCAAAAATTATAGAACAAAAATGTAAGCAATCTTTAGATGATGGTTACCAAGCTGTTAAACTTCATGAAATAGAGAATAATTGTATTGAAGCTGGAAGAAAAGGAACAGGTAATCTACCTTTAATGTTGGACACTAATTGTCCTTGGACTTATGAAGAAACTATATCCAAAAAGGATTTTTTAAAAAGTATGAAACTTACTTGGTTAGAAGAACCTATTTACCCACCAGAAGATTATGAAACTCTTGCAAAATTAAATAAAGAACTTGGAATACCCTTAGCATGTGGAGAGAATGCGTGTACAGAATTTGAGTTCAAATCAATAATTAAACAAAAAGCAGTCTCTTTTGTTCAACCGTCAGTGATTAAAGTTGGGGGTATTTATGAGATGTTCAAAATAATTCGGTATGCAGAAAAAAATAATATATCAGTAATGCCTCATACTGCTTACTTTGGGCCAGGTTTTTTAGCTACACTTCAATTAGCTGCATTAATGAAAAAGGATACTTATATCGAAAGATTCTATTTAGATATCGATCAAGAATTTTACCCTAATTTTAAAAGAGCATTAAATGGGAAATATAAATTACCTTCAGGACCAGGTCTTGGTATTGATTTAGATTATAATAAATTAAGTAAATATGAAATATAGATCTGTTTTATTCGTTCCAGGACATGAAGAAAAAAAAATTAAGAAAGCATATACATTAAATGCAGATTTAATAGTTCTTGATCTTGAGGCCACCGTTCCCAAAGATCAGAAAGAAGAAGCGAAAAAAATAATAATAAGATGTAATGTTAACAAAGATCAAACATATATAAGAATCAATGCTCATTCAGATTTAGAATTTGTTACTGCAGAAAAATTTCCTGGGATATTCCTTCCATTTACAGAGACGAAACAACAATTAATCGAAATAGATGCATTGTTAAAAAAAACTGAGAAGTTAAAAACCAATATAATACCAATATTGGAAAGCGTAAATGGGCTAGCTAATCTTGAGGAAATTTGTTCTTTTTCAGAACGAATTGAAATTATATCTTTCGGCTCTCATGATTTAGCAAAATCAATAAATCTTAAAGTTTCAGAAGATGAAAAGGAAATACTAGAATTTAGAAAAAATATAGTAAATAAATCTAAAAATATTCGAAAACCAATTGATACCTCATATTTAAATTATAAAGATTTAAATGGGTTTGAGACTTCATGTAATATAGTAAAAAAATTAGGTTTTGGTGGTAAAGCATGTATTCATCCAAATCAAATTGATATATCAAACAAATTATTTACATGAAGAAAAAAATAAAAATAGCAGTTGTTGGTATTGGTTTGATGGGTAGTCAACATTTAAAAGCTGTAAATCTTTCCAAAAGAGCTAAGCTACATTCAATTGTTGATTTAAATAAAAAATCAAAGTTACATGCCAAAAAATTTAAAGTTCCATTTTATAGGTCATCAAAGTATTTATTAAAAAATAATAAGCCTGATGCAGTAATCGTAGCTACTCCTAATCAATTTCATGAAAAACATACAATCAGTTTCTTAAATGCAAAAATACCTGTTTTATTAGAGAAACCAATTTCAAATAGGATCTCAAAAGCAAAAAAGATTATTCAAAGTTCCAAAAAAAATAAAACACATCTACTTATTGGCTATCATAGAAGACACAATAGTATCGTTACTAAAGTAAAGAAACAGATTGATAGCGGAAATCTTGGAAAAATTGTTGCTGCTAACGTTATGTGCTGGTTATATAAAAATAAAGATTGGTACAAAGAAAAATGGCGTATAAAAAAAGGAGGAGGTCCTTTAGGTATTAATCTAGTCCATGACATTGATCTAATTTGTTACTTGCTAGGTCCTATAACACATGTTCAAGCAACAACCTCAAATAAAATAAGAAAATACAAAGTTGAAGATACAGCAATTGTTAATTTTACCTTTAAATCAGGAGCTTTATGTACATTAAGTGTTTCTGATACAATTGTAGCTCCTTATAGTTATGAGCTTACAGCTGGAGAAAATCCAGCCTACCCTATTACAAATCAATCAGCATATTTTATTGGAGGAACTAAAGGCTCGATACAATTTCCTAACTTAAAACATTGGTATAATAAAGGTGAGAGAAGCTGGTGGAAACCAATTTATCATAAGGATTTTAATATTCGTTTAAGTAGATTTACTTTAATAAATCAAATTGATCACTTATGCGATGTTGTGTCTGGAAAGTCTAAACCAAAAGTAAGTGGAAATGATGGCTTGCAATCGCTCAAAATATTTGATGCCATACTAAGAAGTACGAAAACTGGAAAAAAAATTAGAGTAAACTAATGAAAAGACTAAAACTTGGTATCATTGGTGGTGGCCCCAGATCTTGGATTGGTCATGTGCATAGAATTGCTTCAAGATTTGATGACAAATATGAAATTGTAGCAGGTGTATTTTCAAGAAATCATAAAATTTGTCAATCTTTTGGGATAAGTTTAGGGATAAAAAAAAATAGATGTTACAAGAATTATAAAGATCTTTGCTATTCTGAAAAAAATGTTAAAGATGGTATCGATGTAGTAGCAATTATGACTCCACCTGGCAGTCATCAAAAAATAGCAGAATTATTTATTAAAAATAACATTCATGTAATATCTGATAAACCTTTTGCAGGTTCTCTACCTCAAGCAAAAAAGCTTTATAAAACTATTAAAAATAATAAAAAAATCGTTTACGGGCTCACTCATAATTATTCAGCATACCCAATGGTAAGACACGCAAAAAAATTAGTGGAAGAAAAGAAACTTGGAAATATTGAATATATAAATGTTGAATATGTTCAGGACTGGTCTAATGGAAAGAAAGTTACACCTGGGTCTGCAAAAAAAATATTTAAATGGAAATTAGATAAAAAAATAGCTGGAGTTTCTACTGTATTAAATGAAATAGGATCTCATGCATATCATTTATGTAATTACATTACTGGTCTTAAAGGGAAAAGATTATTTGCAGACATCAAACAATATTCAAAAAAAATTAAATTTGATACAAATGCGCAAGTTTTAATTGATTATGAAAATGGAGCAAAAGGTTTATTTTGGGCCTCAACAACTGCTAAAGGTGGTATTTACGGATTAAGAATAAGAGTATTTGGAACCAAGGGAAGTTTAGAGTGGGTACAGAATGATCCCAACTATTTAAAATATAATGCTGCTAATGGTGCAACTAAAATTTTAGAAAGAGGTTTCAATGAAAGTGGTTTCTCAAAAAATTTTTCAAGAATCAAATACGGGCACCCTGAGGGATATTTAAGTGCTTTTTCTAATCTATATAAAGAAATTGCATCAAAAATTAATTCAAAAAATAGTAAGAAAAAGTTTTATTTTCCAACTGCACATGAAGGTTTACTTACAGCAAAGTTTATAGATGGATGTGTAAAGTCATCATCTAGGAAAAAATGGGTAACTTTCTAAATGATTAAATCCTGTGTGATAGGATTATCAAAAGTTGGTATAATTCATTGTAAAAGTTTAT
>CACGGB010000009.1 GCA_902572475.1 uncultured Pelagibacteraceae bacterium
CATAGAGAATATCTATTAATGTAATAAATCTTAATTGTTGGTTAGAATTATATTCATTAAAAGCCGGCACCTGCTCGATAAAGATATGATTACATACCTTGGATATATTTAGATAATCCTCAGCTCCTAAGTTTTGGTCACAAAGCTCTTTAAAATCAAATCTGGCTAAACCACCATAATAATTATTAATTTTTAAAATTCGTCCTTTTGTATTAATAAATTTTTCCTCTTTTTTTAAATTTTTTGTAAATATCCTAAATTTTTGATTAATTTTAAATAATGTTTTTTCATTTAAAGGGTAAAAAATCCTTTGATTATTGTCCTGATTTTGAGTCCTATAATCATCTTCTAAAGACAATTGTTTTTGCACCGATTTTTTTTCGATTAAACTGATAAAAGGGATAAATTGTTCTCTTTGTAAACCGTCTTTATATAAATCAACTAATCTCGTATTTGTGGTAATTAGGATTTTTATATTATTAGAAAAAATATTTTCAAATAATTTTCCTAGTATCATAGCGTCAACTATATTTGTAACTTGAAATTCGTCTAAATATATAAAATCATATTTATTTTTAAGATTTTTAACAAATTTAGAAATAATATTATCATCTTTTTTTTGATGTCTAAAATCATGAAAATTAATCATAAATTCGTTAAAATGAAATTTAGTTTTTTTAAGATTTATTCTATCATATACAAAATTAGCTATCATAGTTTTACCAACTCCAACACTTCCATAAAGATAGAAACAAGTAAGGTCCTTTTTTTTTGAAAAAAAATTAAGTAATTTATTTCTTGGAAGAATGAATTTTTCTAGACTATTTAATATTTCTGTTTGTTTTTTATTTATCTCAAATTTATTTTTATTGCAAAATTCAATAAAAGAGTTTTGTAGACTCTTTAACATTATTGTCTTTTTTCCCAATTTATACAGCTTTTAACTATTGTATTTAAATTATTAAATTTTGGTTTCCATTTAATAAAATTTTTTAACCTATTATTTGAAGCAATAATTTTAACCAAATCGCCTTTTCTTCTTTTTGAAAAAAAGATTTTTACTTTTTTTGAAGTTTGTTTTTTAAATGTTTTTGCAACCTCGAGAACTGAGACACCTTTGTTATAACCACAATTAAGTGTTTTAGAATTATTTAACTTATTTATCTTTTCCAAAACTTTGTAATGAATTTCTGCTATGTCAGAAACATGAATAAAGTCTCTTATACATGATCCATCTTTTGTATCATAATTATCTCCATAAATTTTAAGAATAGGTTTTTTTTTAATAATTTCTCTCGAAAAATTTTTGAATAAATGGTCGCTTTTATTTATTAATCCAATTTTTCCAGAAGGGCTTGAACCTGCAATGTTAAAATATCTGAGAATACAATAGTTTATCTTAGTTCTTTTGCAAAATTGTTTAATAATTTTTTCAGCTTTAATTTTTGTTTTCCCGTAAATACTTTTTGGCTTAACAATAGAATTTTCATGTACTTTATATTGACCATCTTTGTAAACAGCTGCTGTTGAGGAAAAAACTAAGTTTTTTACTCCTGTATTTTCACATGCTTTTAATAAATTTTTAGTTCCTGAAACGTTGTTTTTAAAATATTTTTTTGGATATTTTTCACCTTCTCCAATTATTAAATTTGCAGCTAAATGAATAACAGAATCTATTTCATTTTTTAAGATTATTTCTCTAATTTTTTTATCTTTTAGAATATCTACTTTAAAAAATTTAGCTTTTTTATTAATAAGTCTTCTATAACCGGTAGATAAATTGTCTACTATAAAAATTTTTTTTTTATTTTTAATTAAAACTTCTGAAACATGTGAACCTATATAACCAGCTCCTCCAGTAATAAGAATGTTTTTAATCATAATATTGATTGGCGCGCCCTGAAGGATTCGAACCTACGACCCTCGGTTTAGAAAACCGATGCTCTATCCAGCTGAGCTAAGGGCGCCAAATATTATTATATTTACTTAAAAACATACTAAGTGGTCAATATAAATCGGAGATTTAACGCCAAATTGTTCAGATTTTTCATGTTGGTGAATATGGTGGGAGTGAACAAATACAGGTAAATGCTCACCTTTTTTTGTTCTCAACGTGTATATAAAATTTGTTCCTCTAAATTTTCTATCAACCACTTCCAATTTTAATTTACTTTGATCGTCATGAATTAAGTCTTCTGGTTGCAAAAGAAGTTTTACCTTGGAGCCTGATGGAAAATTATTTGAAAGCTTCCCCCTGATTTCGCCTAATTCGTCATGTTTAAGCCTATGAACTGCACACTCACTATCCACAACTTGAACGTCGATAAAAATCCCTTTATTTAAAAAATTAGCAACATCAATTGAATTTGGCTCATGATGTACATTATATGGTACGTCGTACTGTTTTAGTTCTTGGTCTAAAATAATTCCACATTTATCAGCCATCGAAAAAGCTTCGTATGAGTCATGTGTTACTATAATGGTTGTTAAATTTATTCTTTTTAGAAGTTTTTTAACAGAAACCTGAATTTCTTCCTTAAGACTTTGATCTATATTTGAGAATGGTTCATCTAATAATAATAAATCAGGTTTAGACATTAAAGATCTAGCTAATGAGACACGTTGTGCCTCTCCTGCGCTTATTTGATGAGGGTATTTTTCTAATATAGGTTCAATTCTCAATAATTTAATTATTTCCTTAACGTTCACACTTGAGCCATTATCATTAGACCTTTTTTCTCCAAAATTAATATTATCAATAACTTTATAATTAGGAAAAAGAGAGTTGTCTTGAAAAGAAAGAGCTACACTTCTTTTTTCAGGTTCAATATGAATTTCTTTAGAAGCTAAAATTGTGTCTCTAAGTTTTATTTTACCTTTGCTAAGTTTTTGTAAACCTGCAATAGTTCTTAATATAGTGGTTTTACCTATTCCTGAGGGACCCAACAAAGAAACTATCTCTCCTTGTTTTTCTATGATTAAATTTACGTTATTTACTTTATTTTTTTCACTAGCAGTAAAGTCACCGTTCTGAATCTCAAAAAAATTGTCAGGCATTAACTCAATTATATTAATTTTTTTTAGAAAGTATATATCTAGATGATAGAAGTATCAAAATTGTAGACCAAAATATTAAAAAAAGAGATGGTAATGCAGCTGCTTCTAGAAGATCTTGAGAAGCATAGATATAAGCCTGAGTAGCAAAGGTTTCAAAATTAAAAGGTCTCAAAATCATTGTCATAGGTAATTCTTTAATTACCTCTAACGAAATCAATAAAACTATCAAAATTATATTAGTGCTTAAATAAGGCACATGTATTTTTAAAAATGTATTAATCTTAGAGTAACCAAGGAGATAAGCACTTTCGTCAATGGAATTATTAATTTTTTCATAACTTGATTTTATTCCGTTAAAAGATAAAGAAAAAAATCTTATAAAATAAGCTAATAATAATCCAAAAATAGATCCTATGAACAAAGTTTTCGAACTTTTAAAATCAAAATTATTTGTTAAAAAATCACTTAAATTGGAAAAAAAAGTAATAAAAGCAACCGCTAAGATAACTCCTGGTATCGCATAACCAGAAATTGAAAAAGTTGTAATGTAGTTTAAAATTCTACTTTTTGATATTCTACTGCCATAGTTAATAAATAAAGAAATAGTTACAATAAAGGCGCTAGCTAATCCTACTAATATAAGAGTATTTAAGTTTATTTTAAAAATATCTATGTCTTGAATATATTTTGGAAACTTCACTGTCCAATAAATCATCTGGGAAACTGGGAAAATAAAGCTCAATAGAAAAATAAATGTACAAATTAAAACTGGAATTATAGACTTTTTTCCAGTTAATTTAATTTTAGTTATTGGCTTAAACCCCCTGCCTGGCTGGTGATACCTTGCTTCTTTTCTTGAATAAATTTCTATTGAAAAAAGTAAAAGTATGAAGATCAGTAATATAAAAGATATCTGATTAGCAGTATTTAAATCATCAAAAGATAACCATGAATTATAGATTCCAGTGGTAAGAGTATTTACACTAAAAAATGATACAGTGCCAAAGTCTGATAAACATTCCATTGAAACTAAAGCCAATCCTGCGATGATTGCTGGCCTCGCAGATGGTAAAACTATCCTAAAAAAAGTTTCATTAGACGAAAGTCCCAGATTTTTTCCTACTTCAATATAATTATTAGATTGATAATAAAAAGATGCTCTGGTTAAAACATAAACGTAAGGAAATAAAGAAAATGATATAGATACTATGGCTCCAAATAATCCGTCAATTTTAGGTATAATTGGATTATAATTACTTTCACCAAAAAGAAAAGTTAACAATGAAAAAGCTGTCCCGTAATTTTCAAAAAAGGCAATTATTGAAAATGCGTAGATATAACCAGGAACTGCAAATGATAAAATTAACGCCCAACTAAAAAAGTTGGATAATGGAAAATCATAAAAAGACACAAAATATGCAGAAAAAATTCCTAGAATGAATGTTAAAAAAATCACAAAAAATAAAATTATTATAGAATTAAAAATATACTCGAATAAAAATGTATCTTTTAATAAATAAATATAGTCACTTGTTTCGGTAAAAAAACTAAAGAAAACCGTAATAATAGGCATAGCAACCATTGAAGCTACAATCAACGATCCAAAAAACCATATATTATACTTTGTCATTTATGCGCCTTATTATCATACAAAGTTCTCTATTGGATATTTTCTGCTCCATTTTTTCAGCCTCTAATATACAAGGCGAACAACCTGTTTTTAACTTATTCAAGTTAAACTTTTTTTTATTATTCGCCTCATATTTTTATAACTACTTCCAGCCTGCTGCTGTCATTACTTCTAAAGCATCTGCTTGTCTTTTTCCGTAATTAACAACTTTTGTTTTTAGATCTTGTTTAAAATCCAATCCCATATTTATAACAAGTGGATGTGGGGACACACCTTTTATCATTGGATACTCAAAAGTATTATTTACAATATGATTTTGAGCCTCCTCACTTAATAAGAACTCAACTAATTTTATTGCATTAGCTTTATTAGGCGCACCTTTTACAAGTCCAGCACCACTAATATTCATATGTGTTCCTCTTCCATCTTGATTTGGAAAGAAGGGTTTTACTTTTTTAGCTGCTGCTTGCTGTTCTGGTCCTTTTTTTCCAGAAAGCATTAGCGCTAAGTAATAAGTGTTAGCTACTGCTATATCAGCTTCTCCTGCTGCAACGGCAAGTATTTGAGCTCTATCATTTCCCTTTGGAGATCTAGCCATATTTGAAACTATACCTTTTGACCAATCAGCTATTTTACCTTTTCCATTATTTTTAATTAATGAAGCTACAAGTGATTGATTATAAATATTGTTTGAAGCTCTAATTACTAATCTGCCTTTCCATTTAGGATCAGCTAAACTTTCATAAGTTAAACCAGCTAATTCTGCACCACTCACTCTTTCCGGAGCAAAATATACAATCCTAGCTCTTTTGGCTATACCAGTCCATTTTGATGTTCTGAAGTTACTTGGTACAGCAGATTTAATAGCTGCACTAGTAAGTCCCCCTTGAAGATTAGCTTCAAATGCACCTAATCTTCCAGCGTCAGCTGTAATATATAAATCTGCTTGGCTATCAGCTCCCTCTTCGATTATCCTTTTTTCTAAAGCACCTGACTTACCTGATACAACGTTTACTTTTATTCCAGTTTTAGCTGTAAATTTTTCATAAAGTTGAACATCAGAGTCATAATGTCTTGCACTAAATATATTTACTTCGTTCGCAAATAAAGCACCTGCAAATGCAAATAAAAATAGATAGCTTATTATTATTGTTTTTTTCATTTTTTTCTCGTTATTGATAATGATTATCATTTACAATATATTGATAATGATTATCATTTGCATAATTGACGCACTTTTTGATAGTATAATCTGTTGATAACTTTAAAAAAATAGAGTTAATAGAAGGATGTTACAAATCAATCCTAAAAAATTCAAAAATATAGAAAACAAATCAATTCCTTCGCCTTTAAGACCCAAGTTTAGAAATAAATCTGAAACAAATATCTATTTTCTCTCAAAAAGAAAATTTCAAAGCGAAAAGAAACAGTCATTGCTAAAAAATATTAAAATTATTTCAGGAGTTTTTATTTTAGTAGTTGGTGGTTACTTGCTATCTAATTAATTTTAGTTTTAACAGATCCTAATTTTTCAATTGTTCCTTTGTAGATACCTTTACTAAGGATCGGTACTACTCCAACAGATGAACCAGTAAAAACATAAAAATCATTATCATGTTTTATTTTATCTCTTTGAAGTTTTTTTAAAACAAATAATAAAGAATTCATAGGGTTAATATAAACAGTATTTGTGTTTCCATTTACAGTTTGTTTAATCTTTGAATTAGAAATATTGGTCTTTAAGTTTTTAACATTATTATTTCTAAATTTCTTTCTTGGACCAATGATAAATTTTATATTCGCACCGAAATCAGAACATAGATCTCCAAAACTTTTTATACCTTTTTTCTTTTGCCTATAACCAACTACCTCAATACAAGGTGCAATATAATTTATAAATTTTTTCATATTATTTTTTGATATTTTATTTTTAAAATCAAAAAAACTTTTTTTAAGAATATAACAAACCTCAAGCTCGATACCTAAAGTATATTTATTTACCTTTACAGATTTATTATTTTTTAAAACGTTATGTTTATATACAGATGCATAGAAGGGCTCTTTTTCTTTAAGTTTTTTTATGACAGGTATACCTGTCCCACCTGCTTTAAAGCCTATAATTGGTTTCTTAATTTTACTCTCACATAATTTTCTAAATTTATTAGCATTCAGAAGTTTTTTTGTATACTTACTAGGAATAGGATTTATAATTTTATTTTTAAGGAATGCATTCACAAGTCTATTAGCAACTAAATTTGAATTTTTATCTTTCATTAAGTATCATCTCCTAAATAAATTCCTAATGAGAGGGCTGTTTCGACTAAAGAGTCTTTTCTTTCGACATTTTTATATGTTTTGATTCCTTCATCAATAGGCACATCAACCACTCTTCTGTCTCTCCATGCAACCATTCGATCAAATTTTTTTTGGTTTAATAAATCTACAGCATAAACTCCAAAAGCACTAGCTAATATTCTGTCGCTTGCTGTTGGGGGAGCTCCTCTTTGAACGTGACCGAGTGATGTTACTCTGCATTCAACATCTGTTTTCTTCATTAATTCCTGAGCTACATAATCTCCAATACCACCAAGTCTTTGTTCACCGTCCATATATTTATGAACTACTCGTGAACCGTCCTCTTTTTTTACTGCTTCAGCAACTACTATCAAGGAATGTTGGATATCATTTTTTTTCATAGAATTAAGTTTATTTATTATTCCATCTATCGAATATTTGATTTCTGGAATTAAAATAATGTCTGCACCCCCTGCTATGCCTGCATTGAGTGCAATATGTCCTGCATCTCGTCCCATAACTTCAAGTATCATAGATCGTCTATGGCTAGCTGCTGTAGATTGTAGATTATCTAATGCTTGAGTTGCAACATCTACTGCAGTATGAAAACCTATAGAACTTTCTGTTGCCCCTACATCGTTATCTATTGTTTTTGGAATGGCAACTATTTTCATATCGCCCTCTTTGGCTAACTTTTTTAAAATTTGCATACTACCGTCTCCGCCAATAATTATTAAACCATCAAGTTTCATTGAATGATATCCCTCAATTATTTCTTTTGATTTATCGACATGTTTACCCCCACTTGTTGGAAATTTAAATGGATTTCCTTTATTTGTAGAACCTAAAAAAGTCCCTCCTTGTCTCAATAAATATCCTCCAAAAGTTTTATGAGTTAATTGCATGACATCTACTGGACGTTTGATTAATCCTGCAGTTCCATCTCTTATGCCATATACATCCATCTTATATTTATTCTTTGCTCTATAAAAAATTGATCTAATCGCTGCATTTAGACCTCCGCAATCCCCGCCACTAGTTAAAATTCCTATTTTTTTATTACTCATTAAATAAATTTTTCTTAAATATTTTTTTTTAAGTGAAGTGGTGTTATAACATAAAAACTTCTTAATGGAAAAAAAAGCAAAAATTATCGCTACCTTAGGTCCAGCAATTTATAGCGAAAATAAGTTAAAAAAGCTTGTAGATCTAGGTGTTGATGCCTTTAGAATTAACTTTAGTCATAACACTAACGGAATAAAAAAAATTATTTCTAGGATAAGAAAAGTAGAGAAAAAAGATGGAAAGAAATTATCTTTAATAGCTGATCTACAGGGTGTTAAACTTAGAATAGGCAAAGTCAAAAATGAAAATCAAAAAATTAGTTATAACCAAAAATTTATATTTGATAATAAAAAAATTCCTGGTGACTCAAAAAGAGTAAATTTTCCTTATCCAAAAATTGTAAAAAAGATAAAGAAAGGAAATAAGATTTTAATTGATGATGGAAAATATTTATTCACAGTAATTGGGAAAAAAGGAAATTCAGTTATCACGAAATGTAGAAGTCAAAATTGCATACTTAAGAGTAATAAAAGTTTTCATGTTCCAAATTTAGATATAACTTTTAATAAACTTACTGGGAAAGATAGAAAGGATATTAGGACCGCAGTAAAACTTGGGTGTAATTGGATTGCTCTCTCTTATTTACAAAATGAAAAGTTAATTTTAGAAACAAGAAAATTGATTAAAAAAGATATGGGCATAATTTCCAAAATAGAAAATAAACATGCTTTAAAAAATATTAAAAAAATAATACAAGCTACAGACTCGATAATGATTGCTCGAGGAGATTTAGCAATTGATATTGGTCATAGTGAAGTGCCAAAAGTTCAATTAAGTCTAATAAAAAAATGTTCTCAATTTTCCAAATCGGTGATTGTAGCTACACAAATGTTAGAAAGTATGATTGAAAATAATACTGCTACTAGAGCAGAGATTAATGACATAGCAACCGCAATATTTCAAGGAGCTGATACTGTGATGTTATCTGCAGAGGCAGCGATTGGTAAATTTCCTACCCAAGCTGTTTCGACAATGACTCAAACTATCCTATCAACTGAAAAGTATAAACGAGAGCACATAGAAGATTTTAAAAATTCTATTATTACAAACAAAGACCCAGTAAAATCTATTCTTCTTTCTGTTAAAGATATGGCTTATAATCCAGACGTTAAAGCAATAATTGTTTTTTCAAATTCAGGAAAATCTGCGAAACTTGTTTCTGCTATGCGTCCAGCAGCAAAAATTGTAACTATTTCTCCGAATATAAATGTAAGTAGACAGGTGTCATTACTTTGGGGTGTTCAATCCATAAATAGTAGAGATGCGAATGGATGGAAAGATATGATGTCTATTTCTAAAGAAATTATAAAAAAACTAAAATTTATTAAAAAGAATGACTATGTAGTTATAACTGCTGGTTTACCTTTTGGAAAGGCAGGCATGACTAACATGGTGAGACTTTATAAAGTTGGTTCCTAATGGAAGATAATTATAGTATTGATGAGATTCTCTCAGCTGTTAATGACCTTCAAAATTTAAAAAAAAATAAAACCAGAAAGGCTTCTAACAACTCAAATTCTAAATCTGATAATTCTAGTATTCCAAAAAATACCTTAAAATTAATTGAGGAAGCCGAAAAATCAAATACCTAAATTAAACCGGCTATTTGTATCGAAGTATCACACATTCTGTTAGAGAAACCCCATTCATTATCGTACCATGAAAGCACTCTACTAAATTTTCCTTTGATTACTTGGGTTTGTGTTAAGTCAAATATAGAGCTATGAGGATTGTGATTAAAATCTTTTGATACTAGAGGTTTTTGGTTTATATCTAAGATTCCTTTTAATTCTCCTTTTGCAGCCTCTTTCATTGCTTCATTAATACTTTCAGGTGTTGTTTCTTTATCAGTAACTAATGTTAAATCAATTAACGAAACATTTGGTGTCGGAACTCTTATAGCTGTTCCATCTAACTTTCCTTTTAAACTCGGCAGAACTAAACTCATTGCTTTGGCGGCTCCTGTTGAAGTAGGTATCATTGCTCCTTCTGTAGAGCGAGCTCTTCTTAAATCTTTATGTAATGTATCTAGTAATTTTTGATCACCTGTATAACTATGGATTGTAGTCATATAACCATAGCTAATTCCAAAATTTTTTTCTAAAACCATAGCAACAGGAGCTAAACAATTTGTCGTGCAAGAACCATTAGATATAATGTTATGCTCTTTTTTTAACTCTTTGCTATTAACACCTTGAACGATTGTAAAATCTACTTCTTTACCAGGAGCAGAAATTATTACTTTTTTTGCTCCGCCTGTTATATGTTTTTCTGCTGATGACTTGTCTAAAAATATACCAGTGCATTCTAAAACTATATCAGCACCTACTTTTCCCCAAGGAATATTGACTGGATCCTTTTCTGCAAAAACTTTTATTTCTTGATTACCGATTTTAAAACCTTCTTTTGAAGTCTGAATATCTTCATTAATGATACCATGAGTGCTATCATATTTAATTAAGTGCGCATTAGTTTCTATTGATCCTAAATCATTAATTGCAACTACCTGAATTTTATTATTATAGTTTTCTAAAATAGCTCTTAAAATTAATCTACCTATTCTACCAAAACCATTTATGCCAACTTTAACCATTTAATCTCCTTTAATGAATAATATTTAGACGTATCTAAATACAACAACTGCATATCCAATGCAAATAATTGTTGCAATCCACAATACACTTCCAACTAGAGCTAACCAAAATAAATGAATGAATGCACTGCCTAGTAATGAAATAAATAATCTATCACCTCTAGTAGTGTCTAATCCTAAAATTCCTTTTCTTGGACTGCCTCCTGGTGATTTTTTTTCCCAAATAACCATTGCTGTTAAACATAAAGCTATGAATATAAAAAATGCAGCTGTCTGCCAGGTCCAGGCCATCCAAGTGATAAATTCAAAATCGAAGAATCCCTTCTCTTTTTTTTTAGCCATGTCACCCCACGTGGCGGCATTTAAGACATTAAACATCATCATACTCGTCCTAACGCAAATCCTTTCGCTATATAGTTTCTTACAAAGTAAATTACTATTGCACCAGGTATAATTGTCAAACTTCCTGCAGCAGCAAGTAGTCCTAATTCATATCCTGATGTACTGGCGGTTCTTGTCATTGTTGCAGCTATAGGTTTGGCTGCTACAGCTGTAAGTGTTTTAGCTAATAATAATTCTACCCAAGAAAACATAAAACAGAAAAACATAGTAATACCTATGCCTGCAGTAATAGTGGGTATGAATATTTTAAAGAAAAATCTCCAAAACGAATAACCGTCAACATAAGCTGTTTCATCCAGCTCTTTTGGCACAGAAGACATAAATCCTTCTAAAATCCAAACTGCTAAAGGAATATTAAATAAGCAATGTGATAAAGCTACAGCCACATGTGTATCAAACAAGTTTACTGATGAATAAAATTGAAAAAATGGCAAGGCAAATACCGCTGGTGGGGCCATTCTGTTGGTTAATAGCCAGAAAAATAAATGTTTATCCCCTAAAAATTTATATCTAGAAAAAGCGTAAGCTGCAGGTAGCGCAGCTGCCACTGAAATCACTGTGTTCATCACCACGTAATAAATAGAATTAAGGTACCCAGTATACCAAGTACTGTCGGTAAAAATTTTCTTATAATTATCTAATGTAAATTCTTGAGGCCAAAGTGTGTAAGTGTTTATAATCTCAGTTGTCGTTTTAAATGACATGTTAAGTAACCAATAAATTGGAAGCATCAAGAAAATAATATAAATTGTAGGAACTACCCACTTAGCTTTTTTCATGATTTCTCCTCATTTCTCATCATTAGAGTGTAGAATACCCAACAAACTAAAAGCACTATAAAGAAGTATATCAACGACATTGCTGCAGCTGGTCCTAAATCAAACTGTCCTAATGCCATTTTAACTAAGTCAATAGATAAAAATGCAGTAGCATTACCTGGACCGCCACCAGTTAAAACAAATGGCTCTGTATAAATCATGAAACTGTCCATGAATCTTAAAAGTATTGCAATCGTTAATACTTTTTTCATTTTAGGTAATTCAATTTTCGTAAAAATTGCCCAACGACTAGCCCCATCAATTTCTGCTGCTTGATAGTAAGCAGGTTGAATAGATCTTAATCCTGCATAAGACAATAAAACTACTAAAGATGTCCAATGCCATACATCCATTAGTATAGTTGTGAACCAAGCATCACCAATTTGTTGAGTAAAGTTATAATCAAATCCCAAAGCATTAAGTGAATGCCCTAAGAAACCAATATCTGGTAACGCAAAAATATTCCACATAGCTCCTACAACGTTCCATGGAATTAAAAGTGGCATGGACATTAAAACTAAACAAATGGGTACTCCTATTCCTTCTTTAGGCATAGTAAGAGCAATAGCTATTCCTAAAGGAATTTGAATAAATAAAATTATAAATGTAAATAAAAATTGTCTACCAAGTGATGCGTGAAATCTTTCGGATAACATGATTTGTTTAAACCATCTTGTGCCTTCCCACATGAAAACATTATTCCCAAAAGTTTCCTGGAAAGCATAGTTTACTACTGTCATAAGTGGGATAATGGCATTGAAAGCTACCAGTACAAATACTGGTATTACAAAGAACCATGCTTTTTGATTTACTGTTTTATTCATTCAATTATCCAACTATCTCCATATGTGTAAGTATATTCTTTTTTAAATTTTAAAAATGCAGATCCTGAAGGTATATCTTCATTAGATTTTGCAATAATTTTAATTTTTCCGGTTTCACTTTCAGTATCTACAATTTTATGCCTTCCAGTATTGCTTACCGATAAAACTTTAACTGGAATTCCCTCATTACTAAAAGATATAAATTCAGGTCTCACACCAACCTCAGTCTTGTTAAAATTACTTTTTTTAATTTGTTGGTGAGTTTCTATTTTTTTTCCATTAACGATCACATCATTTCCTTTAATTTGACAAGGTAAAACATTCATGCCTGGTGAACCAATAAAATATCCAACAAATGTATGCTTTGGTTTTTCAAACAAATCTACTGGTGTTCCTGTCTGAACAATTTGACCTTCATGCATTACAACTACCTGATCAGCAAATGTTAAGGCCTCTGTTTGATCGTGTGTAACATAAATCATTGTTCTATTAATCTTTTGATGAAGTTCTTTAAGTTTAGATCTTAAAATCCATTTCAAATGTGGATCGATTACTGTTAATGGTTCATCAAACATAATAGCATTTACATCTGATCTTACCAATCCACGCCCTAGTGAAATTTTTTGTTTACCATCTGCAGTTAGACCAGAAGCCCTATTATTTAATGTTGTAGATAATTCTAACATTTCAGCTATCTCATGAACTTTTACTTTGATTTCTTTCTCTGGAATTTTTCTATTTCTTAAAGGAAAAGCTAAATTATCATACACTGTCATCGTGTCATAAATAACCGGAAATTGAAAAATCTGTGCAATATTTCTCTCTACAGGATTCAGCCCTGAAATAACTTTATCATCAAATAATATATCGCCTTTAGTTGGTGTAATTAATCCAGAAATAATATTTAACAATGTTGTCTTTCCACAACCTGAAGGGCCTAATAAAGCGTAAGCGCCACCATCATTCCAATCAATGTCTACTCCTCTGATTGCCCAGTCAGCATCTGAAGACTGAGTTTTTAAATAACTATGGCTTAAACCTTTCAATGTAACTTTAGCCATTAGATACTAACCTTTCATTTTGATCAAAATAAACAAACTCATCTGTATTCATGTACAAATTCATCTCATCGCCAACGTTTTTTTGAAAAACTCCATTAGATAAAGAAACCCAATTCAAATTTCCGTTTGTAAAGTGGATTAAGCTCTCAGAGCCACTAATTTCAGAAATTAAAACTTTACCTTTAATCTCTAGTGTATTGTTGCCCTCTTTATACGTGGTAATATTGTGTGGTCGAATACCTACTTTATATTCACCATCTTTGATATTTAATTTAGTTTTCCATTGAATGTCATTTTGTAAAAATGAACACTGGTCTCCTGATTTTTTTATTTTAGCAATATTCATTGGTGGATCACTAAAGACCTGGGCTGAAATTAAAGAGTTAGGTTTATTATAAGTATCTAAAGTTTTTCCATATTGAATAATCTTACCTTCCTGTAACGTTGCAGTATTACCGCCTAAGAGTAAAGCTTCTGAGGGTTCTGTGGTTGCATAAACTACTATACAATCTCTATTTTCAAATAATTTTGGTAATTCTTCTCTCAATTCCTCTCTTAATTTAAAATCT
Organism: uncultured Pelagibacteraceae bacterium; assembly: GCA_902572475.1. Lineage (GTDB taxonomy): Bacteria > Pseudomonadota > Alphaproteobacteria > Pelagibacterales > Pelagibacteraceae > Pelagilacustribacter. Next base: position 14,375 of record CACGGB010000009.1, read on the forward strand.
AAGTTAGCAAGTGGTTCATCTAAAAGAATCAAGTCTGAGTCTTTTACAAGTGCTCTAGCTAAAGCAGTTCTTTGTTGTTGTCCTCCGGAAAGCTCATTTGGTTTTTTATTCAACATTCCAGAGAGTTTTAATAATTCTGCAACTTTCCCAACTCTTTGTTTTGTTTCATCTGAACTTACTCCAGTAATTTTTAATGGAGATGCAATGTTGTCAAAAACTGTGAAATTGGGGTAATTAATAAATTGCTGGTAAACCATTGAAACATTTCTTTTTTGAACTTTCATACCTGTCACATTCTCATTATTAAACCAAATCTCGCCTGATGTTGGTTTATCTAAACCAGCCATAATTTGCATTAAAGTCGTCTTTCCGGCTAAAGTAGATCCTAAAAGAATATTAATTGTATTTTTTTCTAATTTTAAATTTGTTGAATAAATATGAGTATCTAATCCTATTTTTTTTTCTACATTTTTTAATTCTAAGCTCATATTTTTTGAATTCCGTTTTAAAAAAAGGGGGCTGTTAAAGCCCCCTTTAAATTTAGATTAAACCTAAATTACTTCCAAGCTCTTTCGAATGGAACAGTTTTACCTTTAGGTTTCTCATTTCGTTTAGCTTTTGGTGATCCTGGTTGTTTCAACCAATAATCAGCACCTTTCGGTTTAGCTAATCTTGGACCACATCCACCGTATGTATTGTTTGCTTTATCAGCAGCTTCCATACGAGACATAACTAAGTTCATCTCTTCTGCAAGACGATCCATAGCTTGTTGTGGAGTAAACGCACCTGAGTTTACATCTCCAATTTGTTGCCACCAGATTTGTGCAAGTTTCGGATAGTCCGGAACATTGATACCTGTTGGTGACCACAATACTCTATTTTTAGATCTGTAGAATTCTACAAGTCCACCAAGTTTTGGAGCTCTTTGAGTAAAGTGCTTGTGATTAATTGTACTATCTCTAATGATAGTTAAACCAACATCACTTTTCTTAAGATCAACAGTTTTTGACACTACGAACTGAGCGTATAACCATGCAGCTTTTCTTCTATCAACTGGAGTAGACTTAAATAAAGTCCATGATCCAGCATCTTGATAACCAAGCTTCATACCTTCATCCCAGTAAGGACCTTTTGGTGATGGTCCCATTCTCCATAAAGGATTACCGTTATCATCAACTGTTTTGTTTCCAGTACTCTTTGGAGCAACCATTGATGCCGTGAATGCTGTATACCAGAAAATTTGCTGTGCAACGTTTCCTGATGATAAAGCTGGCAGAGACTGATAGAAGTCCATCGCTGCAGCACCTGGAGGTGCATAAGCTCTTAACCACTCGTCCCATTTTCTGATTGCATATACGGCAGCAGGACCATTAGCAGCCCCACCTCTTGCTACGTCAGCACCAACTGGGTTACAAGAACCTTTTTCCATTCTTATTCCCCACTCGTCAACTGGTACACCATTAGGTTTACCAACTGAACCTGCACCAGCCATTGATAACCACGCGTCAGTCATTCTCCATCCTAAGTCTGGAGCTCTCTTACCGTAGTCCATGTGACCGTATACTCTAACACCGTCGATATTCTTTACGTCTTTTGTAAAGTATTCAGCGATATCTTCGTAAGCAGACCAGTTTACTGGTACACCTAGATCGTATCCGTATTTAGCTTTGAAACCTTTTTTGATTTCAGGTCTGTCAAACCAATCTTTTCTAAACCAGTAAAGGTTAGCAAATTGTTGGTCAGGTAATTGATATAAATCACCATCTGGACCTGTAGTAAATGATTTACCGATGAAATCATCGATATCTAATGTTGGTAAAGTTACATCTTTACCTTCACCTTTCATCCACTTTGTTAAGTTTACTGCTAACTGAAGTCTTGAGTGCGTACCGATCAAATCAGAGTCATTGATGTATGCATCATATAAGTTTCTTCCAGTTTGCATTTGAGTTTGTACAGCTTGTACTACTTCTCCTTCTCCAAGTAACTGGTGATTTACTTTGATTCCAGTTATCTCTTCAAAAGCTTTTGTTAAAACTTTTGACTCATATTCGTGAGTTGGAATAGTTTCTGACAATACGTTAATTTCCATTCCTTTGAATGGCTTTGCGGCATCGTGAAACCAATTAAGTTCTTTCTCTCTTTCTTTTGCAGAAATTGTCGAAAGACTAAACTCACCATTTGACCATTTCTTAATTGCAGCTCCGTGTCCGTCAGCTACAGCGTTTGAAATAGTTAATAGAGAAATTGAAACAGCAACAGCTAGAATATTTTTCAATGTTTTTAACATAGATTATTTCCCTCGTTGTTGTTTTTGATAAAGCATTGAACCAAAAAATATACGCAATGTACAGAGAGTAAAAAAAAATAATTACAACTTTAAAGTGTATTAATTAATTAACGCACGCTCTACAGCCTTCTCCCAGCCTTTAATTAAAAAACTTCTATTTTTATTTTTCATTTTTGGGGAGAATCTTTTATCTAAGTGCCATTTTTTTGAAATATCTTTCAAAGATTTGTAAACTCCAATTCTTAAACCTGCCATAAAAGCTGCGCCCAATGCGGTTGTTTCTTGTACTTTTGGTCGAAGAACTTTTACGTTTACAATGTCAGATAAAAACTGAGAAAACCAATTATTCATGACCATTCCTCCATCTACTTTTACTATTTTTGGTCTTAGTCCATCGTGTTTCATAGCTTCAAATAAATCATAAGTTTGATAGGCTACCGCTTCAATAATTGCTCTAACAATTTCTTTTGGACTGGTGTCTCTTGTAATACCGCTCAAAACACCTCTTGAATTAGCATTCCAATGCGGGGCGCCAAGTCCAGTAAATGCTGGGACTAAGTAAATACCGTTATTATCTTTTAAAGTTTTTACAATTTTTTCTGTTTCTGGTGCTTTTTTAAAAAATTTCATTCTATCTCTAAGCCACTGTACTCCCGCACCGGCAATAAAAATTGATCCTTCCATTGCGTATGTTGTTTTTCCATTAATTCTATAACCTATTGTTGTTAGAAGGCGGTTCTTTGAGTAAATTTTTTTAGAACCAGTATTTAATAAAACAAAAGCCCCAGTTCCGTAAGTGCTTTTCAAGGATCCCGGTTCAAAGCAGCATTGTCCTATTGTAGCAGATTGTTGGTCTCCAACTACTCCATTAATTGGAATTGGTTTTCCTGTTAAAGATGAGTGGGTATATCCATAATCATCAGAACAATCTTTTACGATTGGAAGAATGTACTTTGGTATCTTAAATAATTTTAAAATACTATCGTCCCATTTATTTGAGCTTATGTTATAAATCATAGTTCTGCTAGCATTCGTTGCGTCAGTAGCATGAACTTTTCCTTTAGTAAGTTTCCAAATTAAATAACTATCAATAGTTCCAAAGAGTAATTGTTTTTTATTTAACAGTTGTTTTGCCTTAGGCACATTATCAATAATCCATTTTATTTTAGTACCTGAAAAATAAGGATCAATCAGAAGACCAGTTTTATTAAATATTGCTGTATCTTTATTTTGTTTTCTTAATTTTTTACAAAAATCTTCAGTTCGTCTGTCTTGCCAGACTATTGCTTTATATACAGGCTTACCTGTTCTTTTGTCCCAAAGAACAGTTGTTTCTCTTTGGTTGGTAATACCAATTGTTAAAATTTCACCCTTTAAACGTTTTGCCTTCTTAATAACTTCTTTTAAAGTTTTTAAAGTAGTTCTCCAAATTTCATCTGGATCATGTTCTACCCACCCACTTTTTGGAAAGTATTGAGTAAATTCTTTTTGAGATGAAAAAACCGGCTTACCATTAATATCAAATAAAATTGATCTATTTGATGTAGTGCCAGCATCAATGGAAACAATAAATTTTTTCATCTAAAAGCATCCCAATTTAATTTAAGTTGTTTATCATCTACAATAGCATTTATCATTCCTAGCATTAAAGGGAGTTTTTCCTCACCAAAATCCTCATTTACTTTTTTTGCAATTTCTTTTGCTAAGTCTGCACCTTCAACTGTTACTTTTTCCATTTTTGTTTTCTTGGCTTCTGAAAAAGTTAATCCCTCACCAATATAAACTCCCATTTTTGCATTTCTGCCACCTCCTGAGCTTACATATAAATCACCTAAGCCTGCCAAACCTTTAACAGTTTCTTTTTTTCCCTTTAAATGTTCCACAAAAATTTCCATTTCGTAAATCGACTGTTTCATGAGAGCAGATGCAGTATTTAAATAATTTTTTTCTCTTACTTCATCTGAAATATTACTGCTACATAATCCTTTTGCCGCTCCAACAGCCATTGAAAAAATATTTTTAATTGCAGCTGAAACTTCAACACCATTTAAATCATCTGAGTGGGAGGTGTGGTAATAACTTGTGTTAAGCATATCAGCGATTTGTTTTGCAGTTTTTATATCTTTATTAGCAATAACTACACTACTATGAACTCTATTAGCTAATCCAGACGCTAAACAAGGTCCGCCTATCGCAGAAATATTTGTTTTATTAATTCCTTTTGAATTTAACAATCTTTGTAGTTTATCAACTAATAACTCATATTTATTATCATGAATACTCAACCCTTTGGTAAGCATTAATAATTTTGGCATTGTTTTATTTTTATATAATCTGCTCAATTGATCAGCTACCCATTCTATGCCTTTTGAACTTATTCCTAAAACTATTAAATCTAAATTTGATTTTAATAATTCGTCAAATTTATCAAATTTAAATATTTTTACTTCTTCTGGGATATTTATTTTTAAACCTGGGTGAAAATTTTTATTTTTTTTTAAATCATCGATAAACCCATTCTCTAAATGAGTTCCCACAATATTTATATCATGGTTATTATCTAAACATGGAAATGCAAAAGCTGACCCCATTGCTCCTGCTCCTATAATTAAAATTCTAGACATTTAATCCTTTAAAAAAAATTTTTTGAAAATTAAAAAAATTGATATTAACTCAATTTTACCAATAATCATAAAAATAATTAAACTTATTTTTGAGGATGTTAACAAATTTATAAAATTTAAATTTTGTAAATTATAAATCTCAGAATTTACAGTATTTGTTAAAGTAAGAATTGCTAACTTAAAAGATTTTTCAAAACCTATATTATCTAAAACTAAGAAACTAGACAAAATAAAAAGACTTATAAAGAATGAAATAAAAATTAAAAATGAAATCTTAATATTGTCGTCAGTTATTTTTCTATCTGAATGAAATATTGTTTTATTAATGACTGTATTTGGACTTATTAATTTTAAAATTTCTGCAGAAGTAATTTTTAAAAGAATATAAAATCTACTAAGCTTGATACCAGAAGTATTTGAAATAAGTGATCCACCAACAATCGTTATTAACAGAAAATACAAAGCTAAATTATTGTCTGACTTTACAATAGAAATTCCTGAATTTGCTAAACTGCTTAATACACTAATAATTACGTCGAGCTTTTCAAAATTATTAAAATAAATTAATAAAATGAAAACTATAATTAAAATAAATAAATAAAAATCTTCCTTGTGCTCTTTTAATAGAATTGATTTATTAAAAATATTTAATAAAATGTAAAAATTTAGGACTGTAAAAATAAAAGCTATAGCTATTACTATTTTTTGAAAATTCGTTGAAATTATTTCAGATAAACCATCAGATGGAAGAAAACCTCCGCCCGAAACTAAAGTCATTGTTAAATTAAGTGAATTAAAAAGTCTTACCCCAGAAAAGTTTAATAATAAAAGAAAACCAAAACTAATTACTGAATATAATATGAAAACTTTAAGTATATTATCTTTAATATTTTCTTCAGTTTTAAAATTACTATCACCTGAATAAGTTAAATTTGTCATTTTAAAATTAAAAGTCTTATTTGAAAAAATTAAGATTAAAAAAAATAAAAAATATAACCCACCAATCCATTGACTTGTTGATCTCCAGAGAATTAATGTTGGGTCTAAATATTTAATACTTTTAAATGTTGAAAAACCAGTTCCAGTTAGACCTGATATTGACTCAAAAAATGCACTTAAGAATGTTAATTGAAAATTACTTAGATAGAAAGGGATGGAAATTAAAAAACCAATAATCAAATAAACTAAAATGATCAAAATTAACTGATTTATAAAATCTATTTTTTGGTCCGCTTTTTTTCCAAAAAAATAAAAAATTATACCTAAAGATAAAGAGACGATTAAAGTAATAAAATAAGATTCTATACTTAAAAAGTAATCAAAGTATGATGAATACAAAATATTTATAAAAGCTAACAAACTTATAGGAAAACAAAAAAAACTTAAATAAAAGCTTAAACTTTTAAATTTCATTTTTGATTAAATAGATCCTACGCTAAAAATATTTTCAACTGCTTTAAGTTGTTCTCTTTTTGCTAAAAAAACAACAAGATCATCTTTTTCAAAAATAAAATTTGATCTTGGTATTATGACTTGATTTTTTCTGACTATAGCACCAATTCTTATATCTTCTGGTAGATTAGAATCTCTTATTTTTTTGTTTAATAATTCTGATTTCTCCAAAATTTTAGCTTCAATAAATTCATATTCACCATCTAGCACTGAATAAACTGTTCCAATCGTACCTCTGTGAACATGTTCCATGATCCTTGATACTGTTGTCATTCTAGGATCTACTAAATCGTCAATGTTGAGAGAATCTTGAAGTAAATTATAATTAGATTTATTGACGATAGCTATTGTTCTTTTTTTTAAACCACTTTTTTCTGCTAATACACATGCCATCATATTATTTTCATCATCATTTGTTAAAGCTAAAACAGTTTCAGATCCTTCAAGATTTGCCTCTTTAAGAATATCTTCATCTAGTGCATCACCATTAATTATTATAGAGGAAGACAACTCATTTGCTATTTCTTCTGCTCTATTTTTGTTTTTTTCAATTATTTTAATTCTTAAATCCTCAAAGTTTTCCTCAAGCATTTTAGCCAAGTTTAATCCAATATTACCTCCTCCAATTATTAAAACGTTTTTTGATACTTTTTCATCATGTCCGAATGCTTTTAAAATCGGGTTCAATTGATCACTGTTCACAACGACATAAACATTATCATCCTCAAGCATTTGATCGTTCTTTTTAAGATATATAAATTTATCTTTCCTTAAAGCTCCAACAATATTAGCTTTAAAATCAGGGAATTTTTCAGTTAATTTTTTTAGAGGTATATTTTTAATTGGACAATTTTTTTCAATTGATATTTCTAACATCTTTACTTTGTTGTTACCAAATGGAACATTATCTAATGCGCCGGGCGCTTCTAATCTTCTATAAAGTGATTTTGCCACTTCAATTTCTGGTGAAATTATAACGTCTATTGGGATATTTGATTTGTTAAAAAGCTTTCCCCATTTTCCCTCTAAAAAATCTTTAGTCCTTATTCTAGCTATTTTTTTTGAAATATTAAATAAAGAGCTAGCTAGTTGGCATACAATCATATTGGTTTCATCGTTTCTTGTAACTGCTATGATCATATCAGTTTTTTCAGCGCCAGCATTTTCTAAAACTGTAGGGAGAGATGCTCTACCCACTATACCTTTAACATCTTGAGTATCATTAATCTTCTTTATGTCCTCTGAAGATTGATCTATTACGGTAACAGAGTGACCCTGAGCAGAAAGTTGTTTACTTATAGAAAAGCCGACTTTGCCGGCTCCACATATGATTATATTCATATTAATTTATACCTTTAATTCCTAGAGATTTAAGTTTTCTATGAAGTGCAGATCTCTCCATCCCAATAAAATCTGCAGTTTTTGATATATTTCCGTGGTTTTTTTTTAATTGGGTTAAAAGATATTCTTTTTCAAAATGCTCTCTTGCTTCTTTAAGAGGAGAAGTAAAGGATTTTTCGAATAAATCATTATTTTTATCAATGATTGATGATGGATGTAATATATCGTTTATCATTTTATTAATTTTATTTTCACTTTCATTAGCAGATAAGATTGTAATTCTCTCAACTAAATTTCTTAGCTCTCTAACATTGCCTGGCCAGCTATAAGTGTAAAGATTATCGTTTTTCATATCAATTTTGGCCTGTTGAACTCCATTTATTTCTGAAAGCTTCTCTTTAAAGTATTTAATTAATAAGGGAATATCTTCAGTCCTTGAATTTAGAGGTGTTAGTTCAATGGGCATCACGTTAAGTCGATGGTATAAATCCTCCCTAAATTTATTTATTTTAACTAGTTCATTTAAATTTTTTGAGGTACTTGAAATTAATCGTATATTTACACTTATATCTTTTGAACCGTTCAATCTCTTAAATTTCTGATCTATTAAAACTCTTAATACATTTGCCTGAGTTTCATATGGAATTTCAGATACTTCGTCAATTAATAAAGTACCTTTATTTGCTCTTTCTAATGCTCCAAAAGAAATATTTCCATCATCAAATTCTTCACCAAATAATTCTTTTTCATAAGTTTTTTCTTTTAATAAAGCAGCATTAATTATTACAAAAGGTTCTTTAACTCTGGCTGAGTTTTTGTGAATTTTTCTTGCAACTAGCTCTTTACCAGTTCCTGTTGGACCTGAAATTAAGACTCTACTGTCAGAT
>CACGGB010000010.1 GCA_902572475.1 uncultured Pelagibacteraceae bacterium
AATATTATCAAAAGTTAAATCTTTAAGTGTATTCATTAAGTATTGAACTTCTATAACGATTATACCTTTTTGGCTTAATAATGCTAACATACATTCAGCCATTTCTTTTAATTTGTCTGAATGTGCAAAAACATTTGAGGCTAATATTAAGTCCGCTTTTTTTTTTATTTTTTTAAGATTTTTTTTCTCTAAAAAACCATTAAAAGTTTTAATTTTATTTTTATTAGCTAATTTAGCTAGATTTTTTGCTGGTTCAATTCCTAAAATATTTTTAAATCCTAGCTCTTTAAAAGGTCTTAAGGCTACTCCATCATTGCTACCGATATCAATTACATAAGATTTTTTAGAGTGTAATTTTAATTCTTTAATATATTTCTTAGCTGCTTTGACAAAGTGATCTCTAAAAACCTTTGAAGTTGAGGAAGTATATAAATAATTGGAAAACATTTTTTTTGGATTTACTGCAACTGAAAGTTGGCAATTATGACATTTGTCACAATAATTAATTTCTAAAGGATAAAGATCACATTTTTCATTTTGTGTATTAAGTAAATTGTTTGCTAATGGTTGGTAGCCTAATGAAAGAACTCTTTTAAGATTTGTGTTTCCACAACATCTGCATTCAAACTTATAGCTTTCTAGCAAGAGATTTTTTTCTTTTTCATCCACAAAAACATGTTTAATAGTATGAGTAATTCCATAATTCTCGTGATCTCTTTCTCCTCTTACTAAATTTAAAAAAGTAGTATCTTTTGTAAATACCATTGCATGTGCAACGTTCGGTTTTATTACTGATAATTGCCCCTCATTAACAACTTGGGTAATTTTAGGGGAATTAGGGTTAACAACATCTTGAAATATTTCTATGATTTGGCCCTTTGTAAATAAACATTTTTGTTCTTGTTGGGGATGATAATGATTTGCTCTTATTGTTCCTTTTTTTGAGTCTATTAAACCTATTAAATTTATTGGTTCTGTTAGTTCATGATTGCTTATCTTCCCTCTCTTATCAATAAATATATTTTCACCATCCTTTACGTACTCTAAATCTTTTTTTAGATCTTGCTTTGACCATTTTTCAATCATTTCTTTAACATTTTGATTTATATTATAAAGAAATTCAAAACCTGTGCTTAAAAGTTTTTTATTTGATAAAGAAAAACCTAAATTTGGTATCTCATCATTTGTTTCTCTAAGATTTACTTTAGGGTTATGTTTTTTACAAATTTCAGCAACTTCTTTTACAGTTAAAGTATCTTTTGTAAGATTAAATATTTCAGAATTAATTTTGTCGTTTTCTTCCATAAATTTAAAACATCGGGCAACGTCAATTAATGGAACTAAGCTTTTTATTTGTTTTCCTCCAGAAAATAATCTTAGAGTTCCATTTTGAGATGTAATTTTAGAAAATAAATTCGGCATTATATCAATTCTCATTGAGTCAGTAGAATATCCATACACTGAACCTAGCCTTAAAATGATACAATTTTTTCCTGAAGATTTTAGTTGTTTTTCATTTTTAGCCTTAGAACTTGAATATGAAAGAATAGGTTGAGTAGGTTCGTCTTCTTCTATATTTTTTTTTACAGAATTAATTCCCTCATAGACCACATGAGTTGAAGGAAAAATTATTTTACATTTATCAGTTACAGCATTTAATACATTTTGTGTACCCTGTTCACCTACTAATTTAATTTTTGAATTTTGTTCCTCAGTTGACTCGGTTTTTGTTCTTGGAACTAGGGTAACTCCCGCTAAATGATGAACTACGTCTGCATCTTTTAAATGCTTATTTAATAAATCTTTATCTAAAATATCTCCATGAATAAAATCAATGTTCCAGTTTCTGAGTTGATTTACCCTCTCAGAGATAAACCTATTATCAATTACAATAATAGAATGATACCAGCTGGTGCCAGAGTAGATTTTACATAATTCAGTCCCGATATATCCTAACCCACCAGTAATTACGATTTTTTTTCTCATGAAATAATAAGTTATTTAATTAGTTTGATTCTATTTTATTTATAAATTAATAACATATGTTTATGTATTTAAACAAAAGATAATACGTATTAAAATAATAAAAAAATTAATCAAATGAATATAAATATTGATAAAATAAGAAAAACTGAGAGTTCCCCAAAGATAATAAGAAATTTCATCAATAATGATAGGATTAATGATTTACTAAGTCTTTATGAAAAACTGCCATTAACTGTACATAATAAAAAACAGAATGTTAAAAAAAAAAGGTGGATTTCAGGTTTTAATAAAGAAATGGATAAATGGTATTTTGATGAATTAAAAAAAATTATTGGGGAGTTCAAAATGGATAATTTGTTAACTGAAAATAATGAGGAAATTTTAGGTTTATTTCAAGAAAGTTATTCGCCTATAGGGCTACATGTTGACTCTGGATTTGATAACACAAATTTTATTTACAAACAAACATTAATCCCATTAACACCTTTTGGCAGTACGGTCATATTTAAGAATAAATTTTATAAAGGTTCAACTAATTTCACAATTGATAAAGATGAGCTAAGCAAGACTAACTTAAAGTATGGGCAGAATTCTAGATCAAGTGAACATCTACAGTTATACGGTGATAAACCTTTTGATAATAAAATTCACAAAGAATTTCTTGCTCACGAAAAAATTGAAAATCTGTCTGGATTAGAAGTTGAATGTATTTTTCAGTGGGAGGTAGGATCGTTATTAGTTTTTGATAGAAGTCATCTTCATGCTTCATCTTCTCAGATAAAAGATAAAAAAATAGGTCTTACTACATTCACGAAAAAATAATGAAAATTTTTGATTGTTTTCAATTTTTTGACGAAGACATGATGCTAGAACTAAGATTAAACATTTTAGATAGATATGTTGATAAATTCGTTATCGTGGAAAACCTTTTCATGCATAGTGGTAAACAAAAGAAACAAAATTTTAAAATTGAAAAGTATAAAAAGTTTGAAAAAAAAATTAAATATATATTAGTAGATAAATTACCAGAGAATTTGGTTGATATTAATAGCGTTCCTGAAAAACAAAAAACAAATACTGTGATAGATAACACACTTAAGATTGAACATAATCAAAGAAATAAAATAAGTGAAGGTTTGAAAGATGCAGGCGATGATGATTTAGTGCTAATAAGTGATGTCGATGAAATTCCGAAACTAAAGGATATTAAAAATAAAATTCATAAAAAAATTATTTGTTTTAATCAAAAAATGTTTTGTTATAAATTTAACTTAGCTTACGAAAATACTCAATGGAGAGGTACAAAAGCTGTTCTTAAAAAAAATTTATTAAATGCTCAGTGGTTAAGAGATGTTAAAGATAGACAATATCCTTTATGGAGAATTGACATTCTTTTTAACAAAATGAAATACAACAATATACAATTTATTAGTGATGGTGGATGGCATTTTACAAACTTAAGAACTCCTGAACAGTTAGAGTTAAAATTAAAAAATTTTGGTCATCATGCTGAATATCTTGAAAGTGGTCTTAACATTTCAGATTTAGAGAAAATGATTAAAGAGAACAGGGCAGTTTATAATTATTTTGCTGATATGAAAAAAAATAAATGGAGTGGAGAATTAAAATTGAAAAAAACCGATTTATCTGAGATGCCACAATTTTTACAACTCAATTATGATAAGTTTAAAAATTGGCTTTGTTAAATAAAATAAATTTATGAAATTAATTGATAGTTTGATGTACTTTGATGAAGATATGATTTTAGATATACGTCTTAATACTCTTGATAAATTTGTTTCAAAATTTATTATTTGCGAGGCTAAATATAATCATAATGGTATTGAAAAAAAATTAAAATTTAATATCAAAAATTTTAAAAAGTTTGAAAATAAAATTGAATATTTAATATTAGAGGATCAACCAATTAACCTTTTTGATATAAAGGATAACGAGCCTCTAAATTTACGTAACTCAAAAATTTTGGACAACGCTTTAATAAGGGAGAATTTTCAAAGAAATTATTGCTATCAAAAACTCAAAGATTTTTCGGAAAATGATCTTATAATTATTAATGATTTAGATGAAATACCAAATTTAGAAAATTTTAAGTATGAAAATAAAATAACTATCTTCATGCAAAAAATGTTTTATTACAAGCTCAATCTTCTATATCCTAAATTTGATTGGACAGGTAGCAGAATTTGTAAAATTAAAGACCTACAAAGTCCACAGTGGTTAAGAAATATAAAACCAAAAAATTATCCTTTTTGGAGACTTGATACTTTTTTTTCAAAAAATAAATATAGAAATATCAAATTTGTTAAAGATGGTGGTTGGCATTTTACAAACGTAAAAAATGCAAAAGATTTAGACTTTAAAATGAGAAATTTTCTTCATCATTTAGAATATGAGGAAAGTGGGTTAAATATAAATGAATTGGAAAGATTAATTAAAAATAATGAAATTATGTATGATCATAAAGCTGATAAAAAAGACCAAAATAAATGGAGAAGTTTCAAAAAATTAGAAAAGGTGGAACTTTCTGTGTTACCTGATTACGTAAGAGAAAATTCTACGAAATTCAATCAGTGGCTTGATTAAGTTTAATGAGTGCTTAATTCTTCTTTCTTTTTCTTTTCAGAAATTTGATTTACCTCAACCCACTCAACTCTTTTTAATTCCTTAGTTAAAGCTATTTTTAAAACTTCGTCTACCGTTTTAACTGTTATGATTTCCATACTATTTAAAATAGTTTTGGGAACTTCAATTAAATCTTTTTTATTTTCTAAAGGTATTAATACTTTTTTAATTCCTGCTCTATGAGCTGCAAGAAGTTTCTCTTTTAGTCCACCTATAGGCAAAACAAGCCCTCTTAAAGTTATTTCACCTGTCATAGCTACATCTTTTTTTACTGGTATCTCTGTAATTGCTGAAATTATAGAAGTAACCATACCTATACCTGCAGATGGTCCGTCTTTCGGTGTTGCTCCCTCAGGGACGTGAATATGAAAATCTTTTTTATCGAAGATAGGAGGAATTATTCCAAATTCTAAACTTTTTGATCTAATATACGATTTAGCTGCCTTTACTGACTCTTGCATTACATCACCTAATTTTCCCGTAATCTGCATTTTTCCTTTACCAGGCATTACTGCTGACTCGATTTTTAATATCTCTCCGCCTACCTCTGTCCAAGCTAGACCGGTAACAACTCCAATTCTATTTTCTTCCTCTATTTCACCAAAATTAAATTTTTGAACACCTAGTAAATCTTTGAGATCTTTATCATTTAATGGAATGTTAACTTTTTCTTTACTATCGATTTTTTTAACTAATTTTCTGGCAATCTTAGAGATTTCTCTTTCAAGATTTCTAACTCCAGACTCTCTCGTATAATGTCTAATAATTTTTCTATTTATTTCTTCACTTATTGCCCACTCATCATTTTTCAAACCATTATTTTTACTTTGATTTGGTATCAAAAATTTTTGAGAAATATTTACTTTTTCATCCTCTGTGTATCCTGATAATCTAATAACTTCCATTCTATCTAGAAGTGGAGGCAAAATGTTTAATGTGTTGGCCGTTGTTACAAACATTACATCAGATAAATCATAATCAACTTCAAGATAATGATCATTAAACTCTTTATTTTGCTCTGGATCTAAAGCTTCTAGCAGAGCTGATGATGGATCGCCTCTATAATCATTTCCAACTTTGTCTATTTCATCTAAAAGAAAAAGAGGATTTTTGGTACCAGCTTTTTTCATCATTTGTATTATCTTGCCTGGCAGAGATCCTATGTAGGTTCTTCTATGACCTCTAATTTCAGCTTCATCCCTTATCCCTCCTAGAGATATTCGAATAAACTTTCTATTAGTAGCTTTAGCTATTGATTTACCTAGAGAAGTTTTTCCGACACCTGGCGGGCCAACTAGACATAAAATTGGACCTTTCATTTTTTGAATTCTTTTTTGAACAGCTAAAAATTCAATTATTCTCTCTTTTACTTTTTCTAAACCGTAGTGATCCTCATCTAAAATTTTTTGAGCATTATTTAGATCGGTATTTATTTTAGATTTGTTAGACCAAGGTAATTCTGTCATCCAATCCAAATAATTTCTTACAACTGTTGCTTCTGCTGACATTGGGCTCATAGATTTCAATTTTTTTAGCTCTGATAAACATTTTTCTTTTGCGAGCTTAGGCATTTTAGCTTCCGCAATAGATTTTGATAAAGTTGATAATTCATCTTTGCCCTCATCAATTTCCCCAAGTTCTTTTTGAATAGCCTTTAACTGCTCATTTAAATAATATTCTCTCTGAGTTTTCTCCATTTGATTTTTCACTCTACCTCTGATTTTCTTCTCAACAGATAGAACGCTTGACTCTTTTTCAATAATTGAATGAATTTTTTCTAATCTTTTCTTAATGTCAGTTATTTCAAGTAATTCCTGTTTTTCAAAAATTTGTATATTCAAATTTGCAGAAATATTATTTGCAATTTGGATAGGATCTTTTAGATTTTTGATAGTATTTCCACTCTCGCTCAAATCTTTTTTGCTTAAAATTTGTAATCTTTCAAATTTTTTAATCAATCCAATAGCTAGCTGATCAAGATCTTTTGAAATATTTTGATCTTCAGCTATTTCTACCTCACATGTCAAATAATTAGTATTTTCTTGATGTTTTACTATTTTAACTCTTTTTTCACCTTCTACTAAAACTTTAACAGTCCCATCCGGTAGTTTAAGTAGTTGAAGAACTTTACTTAGACAGCCAAATTGATAAAGATCTTTTCCATCAGGATCATCTACCTCAGAATTTTTTTGTGTTACCAGAACTATAGATTTATCTGATCTCATTACCTCTTGAAGAGCTTTTATAGATTTTTCCCTTCCAACAAATAAAGGAACCACCATAGATGGAAAAACAACAATATCTCTTAAAGGCAAAAGAGGTTTTAAATAAGATGCTTTCATAATTAGTTTATATGGCAATTACCATGTAAATTTCAAGAAACAAATTAAAATTAAGCTACTGATGTTGATGTTTTTTTACCGTATGTGACAATGGGTTCTGTCGCTCCTTTTACAGAAGAGCTATCAACAGTTACCTTTATTACGTTTTCCATATCAGGTAATTCAAACATAGTTTTAAGAAGTATATTCTCTAAAATTGATCTTAGTCCTCTAGCACCTGTTTTTTTTGAAATAGCTTTTCTAGCGATTTCAACTACTGCTTCGTCTTTAAACTCTAGTTTAACTTCCTCAAATTCAAATAATCTTTGATATTGTTTTATCAAAGAATTTTTAGGTTCTAATAAAATTTTAACTAAAGACTTCTCATCTAAATCATCTAAAGTTGCAATGATTGGCATCCTTCCAATAAATTCTGGGATTAAACCATATTTTATAAGATCTTCTGGTTCTAGCATTTTCATGGTTTCTGAAAGAGGTGGGTCCTTAAAATCTTTTACTCTAGCACCAAATCCAATTGAACTGCCTTTTCCTCTGCTATTAATTAATTTGTCTAAGCCAGCGAATGCTCCTCCACAAATGAAAAGTATATTTGTTGTATCAACTTGAAGAAACTCTTGTTGAGGATGTTTTCTTCCTCCCTGAGGTGGAACACTTGCTATAGTCCCTTCCATAATTTTTAATAAAGCTTGTTGAACACCTTCACCAGACACATCTCTTGTTATTGAGGGATTTTCTGATTTTCTACTTATTTTATCAACCTCATCAATATAAACAATGCCTCTTTGAGCTTTATCGACATTGTAATCGGCTGCTTGTAATAATTTTAAAATTATATTTTCTACATCCTCTCCTACATAACCTGCCTCTGTTAAAGTTGTAGCGTCAGCCATTGTGAAAGGAACATCTAAAATTCTAGCCAATGTTTGAGCTAATAAAGTTTTACCACAACCAGTGGGGCCCACTAAAAGGATATTAGATTTTGATAGCTCGACATCTTTGTTATTTTTCGATTCATGATTTAATCTTTTGTAATGATTGTGAACAGCCACAGATAAAATTTCTTTAGCTAGTTTTTGACCGATAACATAATCATCTAATACGTTACAGATTTCTTTAGGAGATGGAACTCCGTCTTGATGTTTTACAAGTGAACTTTTATTTTCCTCTTTAATTATATCCATACAGAGTTCAACACATTCATCACAAATAAACACTGTTGGCCCTGCAATAAGTTTTCTTACTTCGTGTTGGCTTTTTCCACAAAAAGAACAGTATAGAATATTTTTATTATTTTTTTCTGACATTACGAATCAATATTTATAATATAAAACTCTAATTTTTTCTTATCAAGCTGAAGTTGAAAAGATTGCTATATATTGTGTTTTATTTTCTTTTTTCCACAACCGAGTCAATCAATCCAAATTTTTTAGCATCTTCTGCGGTCATAAAATTGTCTCTTTCCAAAGCATTAGATATTTCATCAACTGATTTTCCAGTATGTTTGGAGTAAATTTTATTAAGTCTTTCTTTTAAAGATAAAATTTCTTTAGCATGTATTTGAATATCTGTTGCTTGTCCTTGGAAACCAGCAGATGGTTGATGCACCATAATTCTAGAGTTAGGCAGTGAATATCTTTTTCCTTTTTCTCCAGCCGCTAAAAGAAATGATCCCATAGAGGACGCTTGACCAATACATAAAGTAGAAACAGGAGAGTTAATATATTGCATTGTATCATAAATGCCGAGACCTGCAGTCACCAATCCACCAGGGCTATTAATATAAAAGTTTATTTCTTTGTTAGGATTTTCTGACTCTAAAAATAACAATTGTGCAGTAACTAATGAAGCTACAGCATCATTCACTGGGCCAACTAAAAAAACTATTCTCTCTTTTAAAAGTCTTGAATAAATATCATAAGCTCTCTCTCCTTTGCTTGTTTGTTCAACAACCATAGGGATTAGACTATTCATTTTTTCTTCAAGTTCGCGACTCATAATTGACTTATACAACTATTGGTTACTTTTTACTAATTTTTTTTGACTTTTGCTTATCTTTTGAAGATGATAATGATTTATTTGCAGCAGCATCTTTTGCATTTAGATTGTTAAATTCAGATATAATCTTTTCTGCTTCTTTAGAATTTATTTCTCTAGAGGTAAGTTTAATTTTAGATTTTATAAGATCGATAATTTTTTCCTCGTAAAGAGAACCCTTCAAACTTTGTGAAGCGCTTGGATTTTTTTGATAGTATTCTAAAACCATCTTTTCTTGACCTGGCATGCCTTTTATTTGTTTTTGAATTTCTGCTCTTACTTCGTCATCTGATACTTTGAGATTATTTTTTTCACCATATTCATTTAATAGTAATCCTAATTTAATTCTAGATTTTGCTAATTTTTCGTTATTTGTTTTATGTTTTTCTTTTTCCTCAGGTTTTAAATTTTGAGTCATAATAGAAATTTCTTGATCAATTAGGTTTTGGGGTAAATCTATTTGATGATTTTTTTCAATCTGATCTAAAACTTCTTTTTTAGTAATTGAATTTAATGCTTGTGAATATTGACTTGAAATTTGTTTTTCAATTAACGAATTTAAATCTTTTACATCTTTTGCGCCCATCATTTTAGCAAAATTATCATCAATCTTGCTTTCTTTTGATTTTTTAATGTTAGATATTTTACAGACAAATTTTGTTTTTTTATTAGCTAATTCTTTTTTAGGGTGGTTAGCAGGCAATGTTGCATCTACTGTTTTTTCATCTCCTTTTTTTGCACCAACTAATTGCTCATCAAAACCTTTTAAGAAAAGATCCTTACCTAATTCTATTTGAACACCTTTACCTTCACTTCCATCAAATTTATTTCCATCAACTGTCGCAGAATAATCAAAAACAACCTGATCTCCAATCACTGCCTTTTCATTTTCCTTTTTATCTTCAAATTGTTTATTTTGAGATGCAATTTCTTTTAATTTTTCTTCAATAATTTTATTTTCAATTTTTATTTTATATTCAGTTGCTTTAAATTTTTCAAAACTCTTCAGTTCAACTTTTGGTAAACAATCAATTTGAAGCTCATAATTTAAATCTTTTCCTTCGCCAAATTGTTTAAGATCAATTTTAGGTTGGCCGGCAACTTTTAATTTTTTTTCATCGATTGCTTTTGTTGATGTCTCTCTTAAAATTTTATCAACTACCTCTCCATAAATTGATTTTCCAAATTGACTTTTAATTACTGCTGGAGGAACTTTTCCTGGTCTAAATCCTTTGAGGGCAACCTCTTTTTGTAACTCATTAAGTCTATCACTCATCTTTGTCTGAATGCTTTTTTTATCAACTATTACAGATAAAACTGTTCTAAGACCTTTTTTTGATTTTACTTCTACTTTCATAATTTTATGGTGGGCAAGAAGAGACTCGAACTCTTAAGCCTTGCGGCACTGGTTTCTAAGACCAGCGCGTATACCAATTCCGCCACTTGCCCTTTTATCAATCGTAGTTTTATATAACAATTTAATTTTTTGTTAAATGATAAAGTCTAGAATAAATTAAAAGATAAATCACTAATATCACATAGAACCAATACCTACTAAAATCTGGATTATCTATAAAATATAAACCTGGAATGATTAAAATTAAGTAGATTAAGTTTATAATTATAGAGTTTATAAAATTGCCCTTATCTTTTCCAAAAAATTGTGAAATCTTATAATAACTCAGCATGTGTAAGTGTTTGTCATCAGGATAAACGGGAGATTTTTTTTGATATATTTTTCTGAAGAAAGAAAAAAAGACTTCAAAAAACATATAAAACAATAGAGTGCAAAAGAAAAATGAAGAAATTTTAGGATTAAGATTGTTAGTAATAATCGTATTTAACGCAATTAATGACCCGAATAAATATGCTCCACTATCTCCCATAAAAATTTTTGCATTTGGGAAATTAAATAATAAGAAGATTAATAAAATTATAATTTGCCCTATCAATAAAAAAGAGAATTCCAGATTTGCGTTATTAAGATTTATTATAGTTAATATTATATTAATTATAATTAGATTTAATGATAAGAGCCCATTAAACCCATCTATTAAATTAGCTCCGTTTATAATAAATAGAAAACAAATAAGTGTAAATATTGAGGAAAATATGTGATTGCTCAATAAAATCTTCAAAAAAGATAAATCAATATTTAATATTTTAATCGGCAAAAAATATATTAAAAAAAAAAGTAAAAGTACCATTACTGCTAGTCTTTTGAACGGTTTGATATTTATTTTTAGGTCATCTAAAAAACCAATCAAAAACATTGAGAAGCTAATCAATAAATAATCATATAAAATTTTTGAATATAATAAATAATAGAAACTAAAAAAAATAGATAAACAAATGATAGCTCCTACTCCTCCACTTCTTGTTACTGGATATTTATGAAAAGCTTGCGGTTTTATAAAGTCAATATCAAGTAATGCTCCTTTTTTAATTCTGTAAGAATACTTGTTCGTGATAAGGAAGATAAAAAAACTTATTAAAGCAAATATTGATAAAAAACTTGCTTCAATCGACTCTGTTCCCATTTAATTTGCCAATCCTTTATTGTTTTTTTTAAAAATATATATACCAATTAAGATTATAACTAATGATACTAAGACTCTCCATGTAATTATTTCATCCATTAAAAAATACCCAAAAATAATTCCAAAAATTGGTATTAAATATGCTACTTGTGTTTGAAATACTAGACCGTTAACTGTTAAAATTCTAAATCTTATCAACCAAGCAAATCCTGTTGCAATTACCCCTAGATAAAGTAGTGACAAAGTTGAAATTAGAGTTGGTTGGGAGTTCCAAGGTGTTTCTAAAATCAGTGAAAACGGAAGTAAAAAAATAACCGACCAAAGTGTAGTAGAAGTGGTAACATTTTCATTTTTTTTATTTTTGAGTTTCAAAGTTAACAAGCCGCCAATACAATAAAACGTAGAACCTAAAATAGTAATTAAAGCATATATATAGTTTTCACTGTTAATAATCACCTTGTCAAAAAATAATAAGATAATTCCGCTAAAACCAATTAAAACGCCAACTGATTTATAAAAAGATAATTTTTCATCTTTTGTGAAAAAATGAGCTAAAATAGAGCCGCTCAATGGAGTAGTACTCATTAAAATAGCTGCAAGGTAACTATTAATTTTTGCTGTTCCGATTGCGATTAATACAAAAGGTATAGCAATATTAAACAATCCTATTAGTGCATAAAGACCCCAATTTTTAGTAAAAGCTTCTATTTGAATTTTTTTTATTTTACATAAGATCAACAAAGGTAAACTTGCGAATATTACTCGCACCAAAGCAAGTGTAATTGGATCGTAAGAATATGTAGCAATTTTGATGTTAAAAAAAGAAGATCCCCAAATAATTGCTAAAAATATTAACAAAGATAGGTCAAAAGTATTTGCTTCTCTCATTTCAAGTTGTAATTGTATGTATGTAATAAATGCATAGCTGATATAAATTTTTAATATTACTATAAAAAAGTTCCTTATATATGTTCAGGGCAAAAATTAAACAACTTATTAAAGGAAATTAAATGAGTTCAAAAAACATTTTAAAGCTTATGAAAGATAAGCAGGTAGAATTCGTGGACTTAAGGTTTACAGACCCTAAAGGTAAACTTCAGCATTTAACTATTGATTCAACTGTAGTTGATGAGGACATGCTAGATAAAGGAGTGTTTTTCGACGGTTCTTCTATTGCAGGTTGGAAAGCTATAAATGAGTCTGATATGATTTTGAAACCAGATTTAGATAGGCCAATAATTGATCCTTTTAATTCTCACACAACGTTAAACATTTTTTGCGATATTTTAGATGCTGTAAAAAAAGATCCTTACGAGAGGGATCCAAGGGGTACGGCAAAAAAAGCTGAAGCATATTTGAAGAAAACTGGGATCGGAGACAAGTCCTATTTCGGTCCAGAACCAGAATTCTTTGTGTTCGATGACGTTAGATTTAAAAATGATATGAACGAAACAAGTTTTAGTATTGATAGTTCTGAAGGCCCATACAATACAGGAAAAAAATATGAAAACGGAAATATGGGTCATAGACCAGGAATTAAAGGTGGTTACTTTCCGGTTCCCCCAGTTGATAGTGCTCAAGATATGAGAAGTGAGTATTTAAAAGCTCTTAAAGATATGGGTGTAAAAGTTGAAAAACATCACCACGAGGTTGCTCCAAGTCAACATGAGCTTGGTATGTATTTCGGTACATTAACAAATCAAGCTGATAATGTTCAGCTTTATAAATACGCAGTCCAAATGGTTACTCACTCTTTTGGAAAAACAGCCACGTTTATGCCTAAGCCAGTAAAAGGTGATAATGGTTCAGGAATGCACTGTCATCAATCAATTTGGAAAGGCAGCACACCTCTGTTTATGGGTAAAGAGTATGCAGGTCTTTCAAAAGAGGCACTTTACTATATTGGTGGAATATTAAAACACGCTAGAGCAATCAACGCTTTTTCTAATGCTACAACAAATAGTTACAAACGATTAATTCCAGGTTTTGAAGCCCCAGTAATCTTGGCTTATTCAGCAAGGAATAGATCCGCATCTTGTAGAATTCCAGTTATAATGAATCCTAAAGCTGCAAGGATGGAAATAAGGTTTCCAGACGCTGCTGGAAATCCTTACTTAACCTTCGCTTCAATGTTGATGGCAGGTATTGATGGAATTAAAAATAAAATTGATCCAGGCAAAGCTTTTGATCAAGATCTATATTCTTTATCTGAAGATGAAGTAAAAAAGTTGCCAACAGTGTGTGGTTCATTAAGAGAAGCAATGCAAAATTTAGACAAAGATCGAAAATTCTTGACTGAAGGTGGTGTTTTCACTGACGATCAAATTGATGCTTATATAGAGTTAAAATTCCAAGAAATATATAATTTCGAACATACACCACATCCGATTGAGTTTGAAATGTATTACAGCGGCTAAACTTTAAAGGACTCACCGCATCCACATCGTTCAGTCTCATTTGGATTAATGAAAACGAATTGTGATGAAAACTCCTCTTTTTTGTAATCCATCTCAGTTCCTAACAAGTACATAATAGCTTTTGGGTCAATTAAAACTTTTACACCTTTGTCTTCTATTATTTCTTCATTGGACTTAATCTCTTTCGCATATTCCATTACATAAGACATTCCTGCGCAACCACCAGATTTAACCCCTATCCTAACACCTATTGCTGATTTTTCAGCTTTAGACATGATATATTTAATTCTCTCAGCTGCGTTATCACTTAATTTTATAACATGATTGCTCATAAATTTAATTCTAATTTTGCTGCTTCTGACATTTTATCTTTTGTCCATGGAGGATCCCAGACTAATTTTAGATCTACATCCTTTATCCCATCAATTTTCAATATATTATTTTTTACTGAATTTGGCAAACTTTCAGCAACTGGACAGTTT
>CACGGB010000011.1 GCA_902572475.1 uncultured Pelagibacteraceae bacterium
CTCTTTTATATTCGATAGCTAAAGATTTTATTTGCTTAAACTTGTTTGAGATTTCGTCTAACTTTGATTTTTGTAAAGTAACTCTCTTTTTTAGGTCAAAATATTCATCAATTAATTGAATAGTAGTAATCAATAAAAGCTTATTTTCACCAATATTACCTAATTTATCTTTTAATTCAGAATATTTTTTGTCTAGAAATTGGGTTAATTTTTTGAGTGACTCTTCTTGTCCGTCGTCACAGGACAGTAGATAGTCTTTGTTATTAAATTTTATATTTACATTTGCCATTTTTCAATTTCAGAGACTAGATTTTCAGTCTCTTGACTAAGCTCCTCTATTTCTTGGTTAAAATTGTCTTCTAACTCTAATCGTTTCTTTACTTCTAATTGTAAACTTTTAATTTTTTCTTTTAAAAAATGATGTTCTCTCAATAATTCTTGATTTTTTTTTTCAATTTCTAATTTTTTTCGTAGTATTTCATTTTTTTCTGTAATAATTTTTTCTACATCATGTGTCGGTTGTGAATAAGTTAAAGTTAGTGAGTTAAGTTTGCTAATCAATTGATTTAAGTTTTTTTCTTTTTTTTCGATTATACTCATAAATTTTTATATCATAATATTGATATACTTAGTTTAAGTCTATATACGTTATTGAAAGTGACTGTAAATTTTAATCAATTATCAAATGCTTTAAGATTTTTATCAATTGATGCTGTGCAGAAAGCTAATTCTGGGCATCCAGGTATGCCTATGGGCATGGCAGATGTAGCAACTGTTTTATTCAAATACCACCTGAGGTTTAATCCAAGAAATCCTGATTGGATAAATCGAGACAGATTTATTTTATCTGCTGGTCATGGTTCAATGCTTCTATATTCTCTTCTTTATTTAACAGGTTACAACTCTATTACTATTGATGACATAAAAAATTTTAGACAACTCAACTCCATCTGTGCTGGACATCCAGAATATAAAAAAGGCAGTGGGATAGAAACAACTACTGGACCTTTAGGTCAAGGTCTAGGTAACGCAGTTGGTATGGCAATAGCAGAGGAAATTTTAAAAAAAAGATTTGGTTCGAATATAATAAATAACAAAACATATGTAGTCGCAAGCGACGGTGATTTAATGGAAGGTATAAGTCACGAGGTCATGAGTCTAGCAGGTCATTTAAAACTTAAAAATTTAATAGTATTTTTTGATAATAATAAAATATCTATTGATGGATCAACTTCTTTAAGTGTTTCAGACAATTATAAAAAAAGATTTGAAGGATATGGCTGGAATTATTTAGAAATTAATGGACATAATGAAAAGCAAATATCTAAAGCAATCACAAAAGCTTCTAAGTCAAATAAACCAACTGTAATTTCTTGTAAAACAGTTATTGGTTTTGGCTCTCCAAATAAATCCGGAAAAGCTTCATCTCACGGCTCTCCACTTGGAGAAGATGAAATAACTTTAGTAAGAAAAAAACTCAGGTGGAACCATGATCCATTTATGATTCCAGAAAATATTCTTGATGAGTGGAGAAAAATTGGTGAAAAAGGTGAAAATTATGAAAAAAAATGGAATGAAATAATCAATAAAAAAAATCCAAAAATTAAAAAAGAGATTGAAAATATTTATATAAATTCTAGCTTAGAAAATTTAGAAGAGTTTATTTTAAAAGAAAAAAAGAAGTATAGCGAAACTAAGCCTAGTCTGGCAACAAGACAGTGCTCATCAAAAGTTATAGAAAGTATTACAAATATTTTGCCACAATTAATAGGAGGTTCAGCTGATCTTAGTGGTTCTAACAATACAAAGACAGCAAACTCAAATGTAATAAATGCAAAAAATTTTAGTGGAAATTATTTACATTATGGAGTGAGAGAACATGGTATGGCAGCAATAATGAATGGATTAGCTCTTTATGGAGGTTTAATACCTTATGGGGGGACATTTCTAATTTTTTCAGACTACTGCAAACCCGCAATTAGATTATCTGCGCTTATGGGATTAAAAGTAATATATATTTTTTCCCATGACTCAATAGGTCTAGGTGAAGATGGTCCAACTCATCAACCTATTGAGCAACTGACAGGATTAAGAGCAATTCCTAATCTTAACATTTTTAGACCCTCAGATATAAATGAAACGCTAGAATGTTGGGAGATTGCTTTGAAAAGTAAAAATACTCCAAGTGTAATAGTACTATCAAGGCAAAAACTACCATACATTGAGAAAGATATTTTATCAAAAAACTTATGTGAGAAAGGAGCATATACTGTCAAGACAACCTCTCATGATGGCGATATAGTTTTAGTGGCCTCAGGCTCAGAATTAGAACTGGCTTTAAATGTTCAAGAAAATTTAAAGGAATTAAAAATAGATTCTAAAGTAGTTTCGATGCCTTGTATGGAGTTATTTGAAAAACAGTCTGTTAAATACAAAAAAGAAATTTTTGAGGAAAATTCTTTAGTATTCACTTTTGAGGCGGGGAGTGTTTCTTCTTGGCAAAAATATTCTGGTGACCGAGGTTATAGTTTTGGTATTGATCAATTTGGAGAAAGTGCACCTTATAAAAAAATTTATGAACATTTTAATTTGACCGAAGAAAAAATCTGCAATTTAATACAAAAGCATCTAAGAAAATAATTTAACTCAAATGACGAAAATAAAATTTTTTTCTGATAACTCAGATTTGGAAGAAAAAACTGTACTTCTAAGGCTTGATTTAAATGTCCCTATCAAAAATAAAATAATACAAGACGATACGAGAATTGCTGAAAATTTACCTTTCATAAAAAATCTTATCAAAAGAAAAGCCAAAATTATAATAATAAGTCACTTAGGGAGACCCAAAGGTAAAAAAGTTTCTGAGTTATCATTGGCTCCAATTTATAAATATTTAAAAAAAGAATTAACCTCGGCAGTTTATTTTTTTATGGGAGATCTTGATAATGAAATAAAAAAAAAATTTTCATACCAAAAAGGAGGAGAAATAATTTTACTTGAAAATATTAGATTCTTTAAAGAAGAAACCGAAGATGATGAAATATTTTCAAAAAAACTTGCCTCTCTTTGTGATATTTACATAAATGATGCGTTCTCTTGTTGTCACAGAAAACAAGCTTCAATTCATAACATTGCTAAATTTGTCAAGCAGTCATATGCTGGGCCACTTATAAATAGAGAAATTACTTCTATAGATCTAATTACAAAAAATAAAAAAAAACCTGTATCTTGTATTATCGGTGGTTCAAAAGTCTCAACTAAGATTAATGTAATTACAAGTTTAATTAAAATAGTTGATAATTTAATTATAGTAGGAGCAATGGCGAATAATTTCCTTACCTTCAAAAAATATAAAATTGGTAGTTCTCTTGTTGAGAAAAATATAGATGAAACTGTTAGTAAAATTTATGAAATCGCTAAAAATGAAAATTGTAATTTAATAATTCCTGAAGATTGTAAGGTTGGCGCTGATTTTTTAGGATCAGGAGAGAATAAAAATTTTGAAAATATAAAAAATTATGAGATGATTTTAGATATTGGGCCAAAGACTATAGAAAAAATACATAATATAATTGATGACTCAAACACTATTTTATGGAATGGCCCAGCGGGATATTTCGAAAATGACAATTTCTTAGAAGGTACTCTATCAATAGCGAAAAAAATTTCAGAAAATACTAAAAAAAAATCTTTAATTTCTATTTTGGGTGGAGGAGATACGATTTCGGCTATAAATAAAAACAAAAATAAACTATCATTTACACACTTATCAACAGCAGGTGGAGCTTTTCTAGAATACTTAGAGGGAAAAGACTTGCCTGGTTTGACTGTTTTAAAATAAATAGCATCAATGGATCTTAATAATATTGCAAAAAAAATGTGCGCTAAGGGAAAAGGTATTTTAGCAGCCGATGAAAGCACTGGGACGATAGCAAAGAGATTTAAAAGTATTAACGTTGAAAATATTGAAAAAAATAGACTCGGATTTAGACAAACTCTATTTAATTCAAGTGCTATGAAAGATTGCATTGGAGGAGTAATATTATTTGATGAGACGATTAGGCAAAAAACAACTTTAGGCCCAACTATTCCGGAGTTAATTACTCAACAGGGTGCCATTCCTGGAATTAAAGTGGATAAGGGAGCTAAACAGTTAGCGGGCTCTACTGATGAAACAATTACTGAAGGTCTTGATGGCCTTAGAGAAAGATTAAAAGAGTATTATGATCTTGGGGCAAGATTTACGAAATGGAGAGCAGTTTATAAAATTGATAAAAATTTTCCTTCTGCTCAATCAATTAAGTCTAATGCTCATGCCTTAGCAAGATATGCAGCATTAGTTCAAGAAGCAAAAATGGTTCCAATCGTAGAGCCAGAAGTGTTAATGGATGGAGATCATAATATTATGAAGTGTTACACGGTTACTACAGATGTTTTAAATGAGTGTTATAATGAACTTGAGCTTCAAAAAGTAGATTTAAAAGGAACTGTTCTCAAACCAAATATGATCATTCCTGGATCAGAATGCAAAGATAAGTCTAATGCTTTAGAAATTGCAAAAAAAACAATTGAGTGTCTTAAAAAAAATGTTCCTACAGATGTGCCAGGCATAGCTTTTTTATCTGGCGGTCAATCAGAAATAGAATCGACCAGGAATTTAAATGAAATAAATAAAATTAATGACACTAATTTTTTAATAACTTTTTCCTATGGAAGAGGTTTGCAAGCTAGTGCTCTAAAAGAATTTGGAAAAAACCAAAATAATATAGAGAATATTCAAAAAGCTTTTAATCATAGGGCTAAGATGAACGGTTTATCTTCTAAAGGGGAATGGGCAGAAAGTCTTGAAAAAGACTCTGCTGCTTAATTTAATTGAAAAAAATTGTTTATCTTTTATCTCCAAAATATATAGATAAAAATTTTTATAGAAATTTAGATAAAGTTTTATCTTTCGGAAATACCGCTTTTTTTCAGCTTCGGCTTAAAAATACAGAAAAAAAAAGGATATCATCTATTAGCAAAAAAGTTAATCTAATTACAAAAAGACATAAAGTAAAATTTATTTTGAATGATAATTACAAATTAGCTATCAAAATTAAAGCAGACGGGTGCCATATGGGGCAACAAGATGGACCTTTTGAATTAGCAAGAAAAAGTTTGAAAGGAAAAATTTTAGGTATTACTTGCCACAGTTCAAAAATGCTTACAAAAAAAGCATTAAGCTTTAACCCAAATTACATAGCTTTAGGATCGTTTTACAAATCAAAGCTAAAACCAAAAGCAATAAAAGGTGATTTCGATATTTTAAAATGGGCTACCAAAAATACAAAAAAATCAGTAGTAGCAATTGGTGGAATTAATAATAAAAATTATAAAAAACTACTGAGATATGGAGCAAAATATATTGCAATATCAAGTTTTATTTGGGATAACCCAAAATTGGAACCAGAACTTGCAATAAGAATGTTTAAATGAAAATTACAGCCAATGAAATAAAACCTGGGATGATTATTGAACACAAAAATGATTATTGGAACGTTTTGAAAGTTCAACATGTAAAACCAGGAAAAGGTGGTGCTTTCAATCAAGTTGAGCTCAAAAGTGTGATTAAGGGAACAAAGCTTAACGAAAGATTTAGATCGAGCGAAACTGTTGAGAAAGCTGAGGTAGAGGAAAAAAGATTTAATTTTTTATACAAAGATGAAAATAGCTGTCATTTTATGGATAACAGCACCTACGAACAAATAGAAATTCCTACATCAATTGCAGGAGAACAACATAAACTTTTAAAGGAAAATCTTGAAGTAACAATTTCATTTATGGAGGAAAAACCTATCTCTGTTGAACTTCCAAACAATATAGAGTGTATTGTAGAAAGTACTGACGCTACAATAAAAAATCAAACTGCCTCTTCATCGTATAAACCTGCAATACTTGATTGTGGAATAAAGATTAATATTCCTCCGTTCGTAGAGAGTGGAGAAAAAATAGTTATTGATACTCGAACTTTAGAATATGTAAGAAGAATTAATTGATGAGACTAAATTCTCCACATATTAATTTGATAACAAAAGCTTGTATAAAAGCCTCTAGATCCTTAATTAGAGATTTTGGAGAGATTGAAAATCTTCAAGTTTCAACAAAAGCCCCTGGTGATTTTGTTACTTCAGCAGATAAAAGGACTGAAAAAATATTGATAGAAGAGTTGCAAAAATCTCACCCTGAATACGGAATTGTTACTGAAGAAAGTGGTTTCATCAACAAATCAAATAATAAAAATAAATGGATTATTGATCCAATTGATGGGACGATGAATTTTCTTAATGGAATTCCTCAATTTGCAATTTCAGTTGGTTATGAAGAGGACAATGAAATTAAGTGTGGGGTAATTTTGAATCCAATAACAAATGAAATGTATTTAGCAGAAAAAGGAAGTGGAGCTTATTTGAATAATTCAAGAATAAGAGTTTCAAATAAAAAGAGTATCAAAGACTCAATTATCGTAACTGGTGGGCCTAAACAAAATAGTAAAATAAAAGAAAAAATTTTTTCTGAATATATTAATGTTTCAAATAATGTTTCTAATGTTAGAAAATTCGGAAGCGCCGCGTTGGATATGGCTTACGTAGCCTCTGGTAGATTTGATGGTTACTGGCAAAGAGAATTAAATTACTGGGACATTGCAGCTGGAATAATTATTATAAAAGAAGCTGGAGGGTTCGTAAATTTTTTTGAATACGACAGCAATTTCCCTATAAAAAGGAATATTATTGCTTCCAATTCAAATATTCATGAAGAATTAAAAGATTTAATTAACAAAAAAGATATTGAGAAATAACAATTATTCATATAAAACACCGTTCATGAAAAAAAACATTCATCCTAAATACCATAAAATAAAAGTCATCATGACTGATGGATCAGAGTTTGAAACTCGATCTACATGGGGTAAGGAAAATGATGTTTTGAAATTAGATATTGACCCAAAATCGCACTACGCATGGACAGGAGGTGCGCAAAAAATTTTAGATAAAGGAAGGGTCAGTAAATATAATAAGAAATTTAGCAATTTAAGAAAAAAAAAATAGAATATGACTGAAACACCATTTATGCCAAAAGCTACAGCTGTTTGGCTTGTTGAAAACACTACTCTTACTTTCAAACAAATTGCAGAATTTTGTAACCTTCATGAGCTAGAAATAAAAGGTATCGCCGATGGTGATGTAGCAAAAGGGATAAAAGCATACAATCCTATTCTGGCAGGTCAATTATCAAGAGAAATAATTGAGCAATGCTCGAATGATCCATCAAAAAAACTTGAATTACTAAAGAAAATCGAAACAGTAGAAGTCAAAGAGAGAAAAAAACCTAAATATACTCCCTTATCAAAAAGACAAGATAGACCCGATGCAATTTTATGGTTATGTAAAAATGCCTCTGAATTAACAGACGGACAAATTTCTAAACTCGTTGGTAGCACTAAAGGAACAGTTTCTTTAATACGGAAAAGAAGCTATTGGAATTTTTCTAATTTAAAACCACGTGACCCTGTAATTTTAGCATTATGTACTCAAGAAGCTTTTCAAAAAAGTCTTGGTAAGGCGAAAAGACGAGTTGAAAGAGAAAAAAAAGCTAAAATTAGAGAGGAAAAAAAGGCTCAAGCAGCTTCTCTATAGACAAACAAAGTTGCAGATGGTAACTACCATGAAAATTAACAGGAGGTTTTTATTAAAATAGAAGTAAAAGACAATAATGTTGAACAAGCTATAAGAGTTTTAAAAAGAAAACTTCAAAAAGAGGGTTTTTTTAAAGTAATGAAAATGAAAAGTACTTACGAAAAACCTTCGGAGCGAAAAAAAAGGGTTCAAACTGAGAATCTTAAAAGAATAAAGAAACTCCAAAAACTTAAAAATAGATATTAAATAATTTAAAATGAGAGGATCAATAATGCCATCTGGTAAAGTAAAATGGTTTAATGCCAAAAAAGGTTATGGATTCATCAAGGACGATGAGACTCAAAAAGATATATTTTTGCATGTTTCAGCTCTTGAAGAGTCAAAATTAAGAGTTCTTAAAGAAGAGCAAAGTATAGTTTACGACATAAAAGAAGAAAAAGATAAACTTCAAGCAATTAATATTAAAAAAAAATAATTTATCGCGGGGTGGAGCAGTCTGGTAGCTCGTCAGGCTCATAACCTGAAGGTCGCTGGTTCAAATCCAGCCCCCGCAACCAAAATGACTGAAACAATCAGAAATATTACAATAATAGCTCACGTTGATCACGGAAAAACAACTTTGATAGACAGCCTAATGAAACAAAGTGGCACTTTCAGAGAAAATGAGAATATTGAAGAGCGTGTAATGGACTCTGGTGAATTAGAAAAAGAGAGAGGAATTACAATTCTAGCTAAACCAACATCTATAAATTGGAAAAACTCTAGGATTAATATCATTGATACACCGGGTCACAGAGATTTCGCTGCAGAGGTAGAGAGAGTTTTACATATGGCTGATGGAGCCCTATTATTGATCGACTCTGCAGAAGGAGTAATGCCTCAAACTAAATTTGTATTAGCAAAAGCTTTAAAACAAAGATTAAAACCAATAGTAATCATAAATAAATTAGATAAGACTGATCAGAGAGCCAATGAAGTTTTAAATGAGACTTTTGACCTTTTTGTAAGCCTAGATGCAAATGAAGAACAATTAGATTTTCCTGTCATATACGCAAGTGGTAGATCTGGATGGGCATCTAAAGATATTGATGGTCCTAGAGAAAATTTAAACCCATTATTAGATTTAATTATGAAACATGTAAAACCAACTAATTTAGATAAATCAAAGCCTTTTGCTATGCTTTCAACGCTACTCTATGCTGACAGTTTTTTAGGAAGAAGTTTAGTTGGTAAAATAGCTCAAGGAACTGCAAAAGCAAATCAACAAATAAAAGCTATAAATCTAAGTGGTGAAAAGGTTGATGAGGGAAGGTTAACAAAAATATTTAGATACGAAGGTACTAAAAAAGTACCAATTCAAACAGGAGAAGCAGGAGACATAGTAATCATTGCAGGTTTAGAAAAAGCAAACGTAGCAGATACGATTTGTGACTTAGAATTAAACGAGCCAATTAATGCAACACCAATCGATCCTCCAACAATGTCGATTACTATTACAGTCAATAGTTCTCCTTTAGCAGGAACAGAAGGAAAGAAACTAACAAGCACTCAGATCCGAGAGCGGCTAATTTTAGAAGCTGAAAATAATGTTGGAATAACTTTTGAAGAAAATTCTAATAAAGATTCGTTTATTATAAGTGGACGAGGAGAATTAATGTTAGAAATTCTTTTAACCCAGATGAGACGTGAAGGATTTGAGATGACTGTAAGTCCCCCTAAAGTTTTAATCAAAGAGGATGGAAATGGAAAAAAACAAGAGCCGATTGAGGAAATCACAATGGATTTAGATGAAGAATACTCATCAAAAATTATCGACTCAATGAATAGAAGAAAAGGTAAACTTATTGACCTTAAAGATACGGGTAAAAATAAAAAGAGACTCATTTTTCACGCACCTACTAGAGGGTTAATGGGGTACACTAGTAGATTTTTAACTTTAACTAAGGGGACTGGTGTAATAAATCGGATCTTTCATTCCTACGGAGATTACACTGGTGAAATGGAAGGGAGAAGAAATGGTGCTCTCATTTCTATAGAAACTGGTAAAGCAGTTGCATTCGCAATTTTTAATTTACAAGCTAGAGGTGAAATGCTCGTTACTCACAACGACCCTGTTTATGAAGGCATGATTGTAGGTATTTCGTCTAAAGCTGGAGATCTTGAAATTAATGTAATGAAAGGAAAGAAATTAACGAATATGAGAACACAAAATACTGATGAAAATGTTGTTTTAACTCCAGTTAGAAAAATGGCAATTGCTGAACAATTAAGTCTGTTAAATACCGATGAAGCTTTAGAGATAACGCCTAAATCTTGTAGATTAAGAAAGTTAATTTTAGATCCGCACGAAAGAAAAAGGCTGTCACGAGCTAAATCTAAAGCTTCTTAAAGACTAAATCTCGACTTTTTACTATCAGCTAAAAAACTTTTTACAGTATCGAGGGTCATTGATTTAAAGCTTTTTCCAAAATCATTTATTTGATTTATAACTTTTGGCGGCATAGTAATGATATCACAATTAATTTGTTTAGCTTGAGTGTAATTATAAGCTTCTCTGGTACTTGCCCAAAGGATCTCAATATTTTTATTCTTTTTAGTTAAAGAAATACTTTTTTTGAATATTGGAAGTGGATCCTTACCTTTATCTGCCATTCTTCCAGCAAATATAGAAATTATAGATTTAGTTTTTTTACTTAACTTTTTATAAATCTTTTGAGTCTGCTCAAAAGTGTAAACAGCAGTTATATTTAGTTTGATTCCCTTGTCACTTAATTCTTTAATTACCGATCCAGTAAACTCACCCTTAGAATTAATAACTGGTATTTTAACGTAAACGTTGTTTCCCCAAGAATTGATTTCATAAGCTTGTTTGAGCATATCTTTCAGATTATCTGCAAATACCTCAAAAGAAATCGGTTTTTTTTTGCAGATCTTTAAAATTTTTAGAGAATAATCTCTGTAATTTTTTGCTCCAGCTAATCTCATTAAGCTTGGATTTGTTGTAAAACCATCGACTATTCCTTTGCCATTAAAAAATTTGATCGTTTCAAAATCAGCTATATCACAGAATATCTTTGTCTTCATTAATCTAAATTTTTAACAATATCCTCTGTCATTTTTTTTGCATCTGCAAACAACATCAAGGTATTATCTTTATAAAATAATTCATTATCTATCCCAGCGTATCCAGGCGATAAGCTTCTCTTAACAAATAAAACGGATTTACATTTCTCAACATCAAGTACTGGCATACCGAATATTGGGCTTTTAGGATCTGTTTTAGCTACGGGATTAGTTACATCATTTGCTCCAATCACAAACGCAACGTCAGAATTAGCAAAATCATTATTTATATCCTCTAACTCAAAAACTTCATCATATGGAACATTAGCCTCTGCTAATAATACGTTCATATGTCCAGGCATCCTGCCGGCAACAGGATGTATCGCATATGTAACTTTAATATCGTTTTTTTTTAATTTATCTACCATCTCCCTTAAAGCATGTTGAGCTTGTGCCACTGCCATTCCATAACCTGGAACTATAATCACTGATGAAGCATTTTTCATTAAGAAAGCTGCATCTTCAGCATTGCCACTCTTGACAGGTTTTTGATCTTTCTTTTCCTTAGTATTATCAGATGAGCTGTCTGCACCAAAACCTCCAAGTATTACACTTACAAAGGATCTATTCATTGCGTTACACATTATATAAGATAGTATTGCTCCTGATGAACCCACAAGTGCTCCTGTGATAATTAATGCAGTGTTTTCTAACGTAAAACCTATTCCTGCTGCTGCCCAACCTGAGTAAGAATTCAACATTGAAATTACAACAGGCATATCGGCACCACCTATAGGTATAATTAATAAAACTCCCACAAGAAAAGAAATTATTATTACAGTCCAAAAAATATTTGCTGACTGGGTAATACATAAATAATATATCAATACTAAAATTCCTATACCTAGCGTTAAATTTAAAAAATGTTGACCACCAAAAGTTATTGGGGAACCAGACATTATCCCTCTTAATTTTAAAAAAGCTATTATAGATCCTGAAAAAGTTATTGCTCCTACTGCGGCACCAATGGACATTTCAATTAAACTTGCTAGTTTAATTCCACCAACAACTCCTAAATTGAAAGCTTCAGGATTTAGGAAAGCTGCTATAGCAACAAAAACTGCAGCTAATCCAACTAAACTATGAAAGCCTGCAACCAACTCAGGCATTGCAGTCATTGGGATTCTAAAGGCTATAAAAGCTCCAATAGCTCCACCAACTATCAAAAAAATTAATACATAAACTAATGAAGTAGAAAAATTTCCTACTGATAAAAATGTTACCACAATTGCAATAATCATACCTGCAATTCCAAGATAATTTCCTTGTCTGGACGTATCCGGAGAGGACAATCCTCTTAATGCAAGAATAAATAGTATTCCTGAGATTAAGTAAAAAATTGCTGATAAATTTGCTGATATCATTTCTTTTTATCTTTCTTTTTTTTATACATTTGAAGCATTCTTTGAGTTACTAAAAATCCACCAAAAATATTTATTGCAGCTAATACTATTGCTAAAAATCCAAAAATACTTGATGTACCAAAAACACTTTCTGATGATCCCGCTAACGAAGCTATTATTGCGCCAACAATTATGACAGATGAAATAGCATTTGTTACAGACATTAAAGGTGTATGTAGGGACGGTGTGACGCTCCAAACAACATAGTAACCAATAAAAATTGATAAAATAAATATACTTAATCTAAATATAAACGGATCTATTTCCATAATTAAACTTCCTTTATTAGTGATTTTATAATTATTTCGTCTTCTAAATTAATATTAAAATCTTTTTTTTCTCTACTATATAAATTTCTAATAAAGCTAAACAAGTTTTTAGCATATAAACTTGAAGCAGTTAGTGGTAAACTATTCATTAAACTTTTCACACCTATTACTTTTATTCCCTGAATTGTATTTATTTTTCCCGCTTCGGAATATGCAGAGTTGCCTCCTTGTTCTGCAGCCAAATCATAAACTATAGAGCCGGGTTTCATCAATTTAACTAGATCTTCGGTTAATATTCTTGGTGCTGGTTTACCAGGGATTAATGCAGTACAAATAACTATATCATTTTTTTTAAGTGCCTCTTTCATCATTTCGGCTTGTTTTTTTTTATAATCCTCTGAGGCTTCTTTTGCATATCCACCGGCTGTTTCCATATCCTCTGCTTGTTCAACAGTCAAAAATTTTCCACCTAAGCTTTCAACTTGTTCTTTTGATGCTGCTCTAACATCGGTTGCTGAAACAATTGCTCCTAATCTTTTTGCGGTGGCAATAGCTTGTAGACCTGCCACCCCTGCTCCAATAACTAAGATTTTAGCAGCTGGCACGGTTCCAGCAGCTGTCATCATCATCGGTACAGCTTTTTCAAATTCTGCAACACAATCTATTACTGCTCTGTATCCCGCTAAATTTGATTGTGAGGATAATACATCCATGGATTGAGCTCTAGTGATACGAGGTAGTAATTCAAGTGAAAAAGTTTTTATTTTCTTTTTTAAAATTTTATCTATTTGACTTTTATTTTTTAACGGATTGAGCATTCCAATTAAGATTGTATTCTCTTTAAATAAACTTATTTCACTGTCAGAAGGACAATTGACTTTAATTATCAAGTTACTTGAGTTTAAAACTTCGTTAGAGGAATTTTTTATTTCTACTCCTATTTTTTTATACTCATTATCATCTAAACCCAAGTGAGTTGCATAATTTTTTTCTATACATACTGTTAATCCTAAACCTATAATGTTCTTTGCTGTTTCAGGAGTGATAGAAACTCTTTTTTCTAATGCTAAATCTTCTTTAATTGAACCTACTATCATTTGTTAATTTCTTAAGTTTAAAGTAAAGTAATTGCCAATATTACTAGCACAGCTATAACTGCTAATGTTCCCCAAAGTACGAATTTGGTAAAACCGTTGTATGTTTTTTTATAATCGTTATCGCTCATTATTAACCTTGGCGAGCTTTGAACTTTGGATTTTTTTTATTAATAACGTAAAGTTTACCCCTTCGTTTTACGAGTTTTGAATTAAGATCTCTTTTTTTTAACGATTTAAGTGAACTAGCTATTTTCATAATTTTTTTTAAGCCTGGCGACGTCCTACTCTCCCATATCTTAAGACAAAGTACCATCGGCGCTGAAGAACTTAACTTCCGAGTTCGGAATGGGATCGGGTGTAGCCCCTTCGCAATAATCACCAGGCGGATTTTTATATGATTTTTACTAATAAAAGTAAACTGCTAAAATTATTGCATAAAAAGGTTAAATTTTGATAATTTTATATGGTGACATATCTTTTTACGTTAAATTATATTAATCCTTAAAAATGCAACTTATTCTTAGAAGACTAAACACAAATAATTTTTTATTTTTACTATTATCAGCTATGCCACTTTGTGCAATTGCTGGGAATTTGATCATCAATCTTAATATAGCTCTTGTAGCTATTTTAGGAATTTTTCAAATTATAAAAAA
>CACGGB010000012.1 GCA_902572475.1 uncultured Pelagibacteraceae bacterium
TAAAGATTATTTGTCTGGTTTGAAAACTTTTTCAAATTTTAAAAATGTAGTTATGACAAGAACTTTTTCAAAAATATACGGTTTAGCAGGGCTTAGAGTGGGCTGGGGATATGGATCAAAAGAAATTATTTCCGCATTAAATAAGGTTAAGCCACCTTTTAATGTGAGCAGACCAGCTTTGTTTGCAGCTTCTGCTGCAGTAAAAGATAGTTCATGGTTGAATAAAGAAGTTAAACACGTAAATAAATGGAATAAAAAAATGTATTCTGAGTTCAAAAAAATGAAAATAGAAACAAATAAAAGTTTTGCTAATTTCTTACTGGTAAAATTTGATAAAGTTAAGATAAATTCTGCTAAAGTATTTAGATCACTCGCAAAATCTGGAATACTGGTCCGTAAAATGGATGTTTACGGAATTAAAAATTCTTTACGTATAACTATTGGGAAAACATCAGAAAATATTGCATTAATGAAAAAAATGAGAAAAATTTTAAATGTTCGATAAAATAAGTATCATAGGCTGTGGATTGATTGGCTCCTCAATTCTGAGAGCGACAGAGGAAAAAAAATTAGCCAAAAAAATAAGTGTTCATGACAAGTCAAACAAAGTCATGGAATATTTAAAAAAAAATTTTACAGCTGATATTTGTTCTAATGTGACAGAGTCAGCAAAAGATGCAGACCTGATAGTAATTTCTACACCATTAAGCAGTTACAAAGAAATTTTGCTTTCTATAAAATCTATTTTAAAGGAAGGATCTATTCTTACCGATACTGGTTCCACTAAAAAAGAAGTTAACAAAATTGTAAACAATTTAGGTCTAAAAAATATTAGTTGGATAGCTTCACACCCAATAGCTGGAACAGAGCATAGCGGACCTACAGCAGGATTCTCTAGTTTATTTAAAAATAGATGGTGCATTCTTTCAGCTGACAATCAAGTTCCTAAAGATAAAATAGAAAACCTAGAAAAATTTTGGTCCAAATTAGGAAGTAAAGTTAAAGTCATGTCATTTGAAGACCACGATTATGTTTTGTCTTTAACAAGTCATCTTCCACATGCAGCTGCGTACAGCATTGTTAGAACTGCAATTAGCAATGAGGACAAATTTAAAAATGATGTTATTCAATATAGCGCTGGAGGATTAAGAGATTTTACAAGAATAGCTGCTTCAGATCCTTTGATGTGGAAAGATATTTTTATTGATAACAGTGAAAATATATTAAAAGTTTTAGATAATTATTCTAAAAATCTTGATGATATTAAAAGTGCTATAAAAAACAAAGACAGCGAAAAACTTTTAGAAATATTTTCATCAACTAAAAAAGTAAGAAAAGAAATTATTGAAGCCGGACAAGATACTGAAAAACCAGATTTTGGGAGAAAATAATTAATAATATTTTTTTATTTCAGTATAAATCTTATTTTCAAGTTCTTTAGTAAATTCATCATTTTCTTTACCAGGCATAATAGGATCTAGAAATGAAATATGAATATCTCCTGAGAATTTCATAAAACTATTTTTTGGCCAAACTTTGCCAGTATTTAATGCGACTGGAATACAGGGTAAATTCAATGCTTTATATATTCGACCTACTCCCTTTTTAAATGGAGGCTGTTCATCTAATTTTACCCGCGTACCTTGAGGAAATATCAAAAGTGGTCTTTTATTTTTTTCTAATCTTTCTTTTATTTTGTCGAAAAAATTTAAATTTTCTTTAGTAGTAGTCTCTCTTATTATAGCTATAGAACCAATTTTTCTTAAATACCAACCAAATAAAGGTATATTCAAAAGTTCTTTTTTTAAAATAAAAATTGGACCATCAAGCGGAATTTGTAATGCAAAAGTTTCAAACATTGATTGATGAGCAGAAGCGACAAAAAAATTATCAACTTTTTTTAAGTTTTCCTCTCCGTGAAAAATTACTTTAGTATTCATTACAAGTTTTAAAATTAAAACAATATATTTCGCTGATAACCTTCCAAAAAAAATTGTAACTTTATTAGGAAGAATTAATGTTGGTATTGCTAATATGAAAATAAAAATAAGTCCAAAATAAAGAAAGATATTAAAAATTAAAGATTTAATAAATTGCATTAAGAATTTATCAATTTAAGTAAATTTTGTTTTTTTCTTATATATTTAAATTTATTTTTATTGATTAAAATTTCAGCGATTAAAGGTCTCGTATTATAGTTTGATGACAGTGAGGAGCCGTATGCACCAACATTTGTAATTGCTACAAAGTCATTCTCAATTAATTTTTGATATTTTTTATAAACTCCAAATTTACAAGTGCTTTCACAAATTGGGCCTACAAATTCTATTGCACTTTTCATTTTGGATGAATTTTTAGTTATAGGAATAATCTTATGAAATGCGTCATATAAAGCCGGACGCATAAAATCATTCATACCTGCATCTAATATTATAAAGTTTTTATTGAGCCCTTTTTTTATAAATTGAACTTTACTTACAAGTAAGCCTGTATTTCCAATAATAGATCTACCCGGCTCAAAAATAATTTTACATTTAAGTTTTGTTGCAAAATTATTTACTAATTTTGCGTAATTATTAAGATTTATTGGCTTTTCACTATTACTATAATTAATTCCAAAACCTCCACCTAAATCAACATATTTCAAATTTAATTTTAACTCTTTGATTAACTTATTCATTACATTAAGCGTTTTTTTAAATGGCCCATCACTCAAGATTTGACTTCCTATATGAACACTTAATGCTTCAAGTTTAATATTTTTAAATTTATGTATCTCTTTAAGAAAAAACTTAAAACTTTTAATTGATAAACCGAACTTGTTATCTGCTTTACCAGTAGATATATTTTTGTGTGTTTTTGCATCAACATTTGGATTTAACCTGAAGCCAATAGAAACCTTTTTTCTTAAACTTTTTGCCAATGTATTTACTAACTTCGCCTCACTCTCAGATTCACAATTTATTAATAAAATATTTTTACTTATCGCTATTTTTAACTCTTCTTCAGACTTACCAACTCCCGAAAACACAATTTTTTTTGGTTTAATACCAGCTCTAAGGGCTTTTAATAGCTCTCCACCAGAAACAACATCAGCTCCGGCTCCGAGTTTACCCAAAATTCTTAAAATATTCGTATTGCTATTAGATTTTGCAGCGAAACATATTAAAGGATTGGTTTTTTTAAATGTTCTTACAAAATTTGAGTAGTTTGAGATTATTTGATTTTTAGAATAAATATAAAAAGGGGTTTTATTTTTTTTTAAAAAGTTTCGAATTGAAACTCGCTCCAGAAATAAATTTTTACCTACATACTTTAAATTTTGCATAAAATTATAAAACTATTTGTATTTGGTAAAGTTTTCCCTGATATTTAGGATCTGATTTTTTTCCACACCCTGACAGAGCTAAAATTATTATACAAATTGAAACTAATATTCTCATTTTAATTCCTTTTTATATTTTTTAATCATTGATTTAATATTTGCAATAGAAGTTCCTCCGTGAGATCTTTTCGAGTTCATTGAATTATTTACATCAAATATTTTCAATACTTTTTTATCTAAATTTTTGTAAATTTTTATTATTTCTTGCAAAGATAACTCAAACAATAACTTATTATTCTTTTCAGCGTAATTTACTAATTTTGTTGCAATCGCATAAGCGTCTCTGAAAGTGAGTTTTTTTTCCTTTACTAAATAATCAGCAAAATCGGTAGCCGTTGTATAACCCTCATTTGCCATTTTAAGCATGTTTTTTTTATTTGGTTTTATTGAATTCACTAACTCTAGACCTAAAACTAATGAGTCATTCAAAGTATCGAATCCATCGAAGACAAGTTTTTTATCGTCTTGAAGATCTTTGAAATAAGACATTGGAAGCCCTTTCATTATAGTTAGCATCGAACTTAAATTACCATAGTTCAAACCAACTCTGCCTCTAATTAATTCAGCAGGATCAGGATTTTTCTTTTGAGGCATAATTGATGAGCCAGTTAGCATGCTGTCGTCAAATGAGATCAAATTAAATGCATTTGAATTAAAAATTATAAAATCTTCAGCTAATCTAGATAAATGCATTGCGCACAAAGCAGAGGCATATAAAAAATCCACTGCAAAATCTCTGTCAGAAACCGAGTCTATTGAATTATCAGTTGGTTTTTTAAAACCGAGTTGTTTTGAAGTATAATTTCTGTCTATATTATGAGAAGTACCTGCAAGTGCGGCTGAACCTAATGGGCACTCATCTAAAAGTTTTATATTATTTTCAAATCTTTTTATGTCTCTTTTAAACATCTCGAAATAAGATAGGAGATAATGCGCAAATGATACGGGTTGAGCATTTTTAAGATGTGTTAAGCCAGGCATTACAGTATCCACATTTTTATCCGCTTTTTTGATTAATATTTTCATTAAAGAATTAATGTTACCAATAGTTTCTTTTGATGAATTTTTAATCCATAATTTAAAATCGGTAACAACTTGATCATTTCTTGATCTAGCTGTGTGCAAAAGGCCCGCTGACGGACCAATTAATTCAAATAATTTTTTTTCTATATTTAAATGAATATCTTCAAATTTTTCTTGAAATTTGAACTTTCCTTTATCTATTTGTGACTTAATTTTTTTTAGACCATTAATTATTTTAAACCCATCCTTGCTACTAATAATCTTTTGTTTAACAAGCATTTTGGCATGAACAATAGACGCAGTTATATCTTGCTCATAAAGTCTATTATCAACACTAATAGATGAGCCTATTTTTTGAAAAGAAAGTGATGTCTTTCCTTTTAGTCTATTCGCCCAAACAGTTTTATTTTTCATTTTACTATGTTATTTACAATTTAAATTAATATGAAAATTAGTAAATCTTTTATAATCTATATTCACATAATAGTTCTATTTCTTACCAGCCAAAATCTTATTAGAGCAGAGGACTTTTCAAAAAACGTTATTATTCATGAAAAACCTCAAATTATTAGCGAACTAAAATTCAAAGACTCAAATCTTCAAGACGTTGATTTAATCAATAAAAGAGGCAAGATCATGATAATTAATTTTTGGGCTACATGGTGTGCGCCGTGTAGAAAGGAAATGCCCTCTTTAGAAAAATTAGGTGTTAAGTTACCTGAAATTGATATTTTTGCAGTGAATATGGAAAAACCAAATAATAGAAAAGTAGATAAATTTTTCAAAGATATAGGAGTAAAAGACCTTAAAACTTACTATGATCCCGAGTTAAGATTGGCAAAAGGGTTTAAATTAAGAGGCCTGCCAACAAGCATATTGATTAACAAAGAAGGAAAAGAATTTGGAAAAGTAATTGGTGAAATCGATTTTGCTAGCGATGAATTTATTAACTTTTTGAGAAAATATATTTAGTCTTTGAAAAAATAGGCGAGCAAAACTAAAACTATTATTGCAATAAATTGCAACAATACCCTTAACTGCATAAGTTTATTAGAATATTTTTTACTAGTACTTCCACCTTTAAATAAAGTATAAATACCCATTATTAAAACTATGGCGACAGCACCTAATAAAGTAAAACCTATAAAGTTAAATAAAAATTCTGACATTGATAATTTATCTATATGACCTTTTCATTAAATACAATTATTTTAGAGCCTCTTTCCAAAGAAAAACCAAAGAATGCAGTAATTCTTTGCCATGGTTATGGTGGAGACGGTAAAGATATTTCAATTTTAGCTAGTTATTGGAGAGCTCACTTGCCAGACACTATTATAGTTTGCCCAGACGCTCCTGAAAAATGTTCAGCAAGCCCAACAGGCTTCCAATGGTTTGACTTAATGGATCAAAGTCCTGAGCAAATTTTATCAAAATCTTTGGTAGCTGAGAAAAAACTTAATAAATTAATAGATGAAGTTAAGGAAAAATATGATTTAAAAGCAAATGATATTATTATCGGGGGTTTTAGCCAGGGTTGTATGATAACTTTACAAACTGGAGTCAAAAGAAAAGATACCATAAATTCTATTGTTGGGTATTCAGGAAGAATTATAAGTACAGAGCATCTCTCTAAAAATATAATTTCTAGACCAAATATTATCTTAATGCATGGAGATCTTGACCAAGTTGTTCCAATAGAATCACTGCTCGAAGCTAAAGAATTTTTTGGAAATAATAATTACGAAATAGAAACAAAAATATTTAAACACTGTGAACATCGTATACCAACTGAAGGGTCAAGTTTGGGTCTACAATTCATTAAAAAACATTTTAATTTATAACTATTTTACATGTAACATAATTATAACTTGATAAAATTTTTCTTATCAGTTAGCTTTAATCATGATTATATCTTCTGCAGATAAAGTTCCATTAGAAAAGTGTCCAGCACTAGTTCTTAATGCTGATTTTAGACCTTTAAGTTATTACCCGCTTTCTATTTGGTGTTGGCAAGATGCAGTTAAATCAGTTTTTTTAGATAGAGTAAGTATCGTTTCAAATTATAAAAGAAAAATTAGAAGTCCATCTTTTGAAATGAATTTACCAAGTGTAATCGCTTTAAAAAATTTTATACAACCATCAAAAAATCCGAATTTTACGAGATTCAATGTATTTTTGAGAGATAAGTTTACCTGTCAATATTGCGGTGATAAAAAAGATTTAACTTTTGATCACCTTCTTCCAAAATCTAAAGGAGGATTAACAGATTGGAACAACGTGGTTACAGCTTGCTCAAGTTGTAATGTTAAAAAAGGTGGTAAGTTATATAGAGATTGTGATTTAAAATTAGCTAATAAACCTTACGCTCCAACTGTTGAAGACCTTCACAGAAATGGTAGAAACTTTCCACCAAATTTTTTACATGAAAGCTGGATGGATTATCTATATTGGGATATAGAATTAGAACCGTAATTAAATTTTCTCAGAAATTGTTATAGCTATCCTTGATGAAGTTTTGATAACTTTATCCAAAACACCGAATAAACCTTTTTTTGTTGCTCCATTGTCATAAGCTATATCTTTATGGTCAAGTTCGTCTTGTCTAAATTTCATAATTTTCTTTTTTAATTCCTCTTCATCTTTTCCAAGTTTGTAGGTTTGATCTTTATAATGACCATCTATTACTTCTTCAACTGATGCAGTACATAACATAGCTGCTTTTTCACCAAGCATGGCAGTCCCAAAACCTAAAGTAACTCCCATTAAATCCCAAAGAGGTAAAAGTTTTGTTGGCTGAATATTTCTTTTTTTAATTTCGTTATCAAAGTATTCGTAATGTTCGCTTTCGTGTTCCTTCATCTCTTCAATTTTTCTTTTTAAAGAAGCATTTTGTTTGAAAGTTTTTAGAGCAAGTAACTGGCCTTCATAAATTTTAATCGCACCACGTTCTCCAGCGTGATCTA
This sequence comes from uncultured Pelagibacteraceae bacterium, assembly GCA_902572475.1. GTDB lineage: Bacteria > Pseudomonadota > Alphaproteobacteria > Pelagibacterales > Pelagibacteraceae > Pelagilacustribacter. Next base: position 7,372 of record CACGGB010000012.1, read on the forward strand.
CTCTTATAATTTCTTCTAAAGTTTTTTTATTAGTTTTTTCCATAATTTTTAATAACCTTGATCATAATACCACTTAAAAGTATCGATATAACTGTATTTATTGTAGCAAGAGATAGTCCAAAAAACTTAAAAGTCACGTCTTTACAGCTTATTGGAGTTTTATTCTGAAGTTGCTTTAACAAATCTTCTTTTGACATATCTCCGTTTGATGAACCCAAATTGCACACAAAAGACTCACTAAAAAATCCTTGTTCAATCCCTACATGGTAAAAGGAAACCACAGAACCAAAAATAAAAAATAATAGTACAATACCAGAAATCGCTTTTTCAAACTTATTGATTATAAATATTAAAGAAATAAGTATTAAAGAGGCTAAATAAGGAATTCTCTCAATTAAGCATAAATTACAAGGTTCATGTCCCAATATGTATTGAATGAAATAAGCTATAGCTAAAGACAATATGCTAAAAGCTAATATACTGTTTAAAATTAACTTGTTGTTACTCAACATTAGGTAAAAATTATATATAGGACGACAGCTAAAACTACAATAAAGATTCCAGTTAGAGTAAACCATAGCGCACCTCTTTTTTCGATGAAGTCACCAAATTTTTTTCCAAAAAGAAACGTTAAATAAGAAACTAGAAAAAATCTTAGCCCTCTAGTAAATAAACATATAAAAAAAAATACTGGAAGATTATAAGCAATGACTCCACTGGTAATAGTAAAGACTTTGAAAGGGAGAGGGGTAAAACCTGCTAAAAACATAATCCCAAGCCAAGCTAAAAACCCACCTTTTGTAGACATCTTATCTTGCATTTCAAAAACTTTTTCTTCGTAACCATAAAATTCAATAATAACCATTGACGCATCCAAAAAGAAAACCCCTAACATATATCCAAACAAGCCACCTAAAACAGAGCCGGTCGTAGCAATAAGAAATATCTTTAGATAATCCTCTCTTTTTGCCACTACCATTGGAACTATCATTAAGTCAGGAGGGACTGGAAAAAAGAAACTTTCGATAAACGCTACAAAACCTAATAAAGGCTTTGAAAATTTATGTCTAGCAAGCTCAACGCATCTATCGTATAATTTTTTTAAAATCATGAATTTAAAATGCACAATCCTAAGGTATCTGGCAAGTTTAATATTATCTACAGTTGCCATTTATTCAATCGTTATAGTTGCAGGAATTTTTGGTGCCGACTACGGGTTTTCGCCGGAAGGAACATTTATTATTTGGATTTTAATGGCCATATTAATTAATCAAAGCGTGACGTGGAAAAAATAAATGTCTAAGCCATTGGATCTAAAAACTGTAAAAATTTTTGAGCCTTTAAAAAAAAAACCGTCTTTTGAAAATAAAATTTTTAATACAATAAATGCAGATGAGGTTTATGATGTTTTATCCAGTCATTCTAATGAAACGGTAACTTTGTGGTTTAAATTACAGCAATCATGGTGCAATAATGCTTATAGCACGTTTAAAGATTATGATAGTTACTTAATTTTAGTTTATCTAATTAACACTGTATTTCAAAAATATTCAGATCGTTTTCAGTATTTATCCTATACAGAATTTTATGAAAAAAATGAACTTCTGATTGATAAAATTAACTTAATTGAAATTTCAAAAGAATTAAATATTCCGAAGGAAACTATAAGAAGAAAAGTAAATTTTTTACAAAATCAAAATATTATATATAGAAAAGGAAAATCAATTTTCTTCAATAGAAAGATAACAGAACTCCAAAGACCAGCAAATTCAAAAAGATTTATGGCTAATTTTTTAGAAAAGACTAGTCAAATTCTCTCAAGAGAACCTTGGTTTGGTAGAGCATTTTCAAAAGAAGAAATAGAGGCATTTATTGATAAATATTTTACAATATGCTGGCAACATTGGTTTAGAATGCAAATTCCCTTTTTAGTTAGACATAGGTCTTTTTTTGGTGACTTAGAAACCTGGAATGTATGGGGTGCAATAGGTATCTCACAATTTACCGATTATTCAAAACAAGTAAAAAGCAGAGTTGTTGAGGATCCTAGAACTTATGCTGACCTATACTTGCACCTTTTAAGACATACTCCTAAAAATGGAATAAACGCCTCTTCTATTTCAGAAATTTCAACAATCCCAAGAGCTACAGTAATTAGAAAATTAAAGTATCTTATAAAAGAAAAGCTAGTAACGAAAAATAAAAAGCTAGAATATATGCTTTTACCGTCTCCTAAAAATATCAAATCCTTCGAACAAAATTATATGCATAACCAAAAGCATAAAGCTGGTTTTGTAACTGTAATGTTCGACCTCATGAAAAACTCTTCATTTAAAGTAGAATAGGAACTTACAAAATTATGGAAATCGTAACTACAATAGCACCCGTTTGTCTTGCCATAATAATGTTCGGTTTAGGTCTTGGCTTAACAATTGGGGATTTTACAAGAGTGCTTAAAAACCCAAGAGATTTCCTAGTAGGTTTTTTATGTCAGGTTATTTTGCTTCCAATAATTGCTTTTATTTTAATTAGTATTATCTCACTACCACCAGAAATAGCTTTAGGAGTTATGGTAATAGCCGCTGCTCCAGGTGGTGTTACTTCAAATATCCTTACTAAGTTTGCAGATGGAGATGTAGCTTTATCAGTCAGTTTGACAGCGATTGTCAGTTTATTAAGTATTTTCATCGTTCCTTTGATAGTTTTTAATTCTGCCGATTTTTTAGGGATTGAAACAGCAAAAGATATATCAATGCTCAATATTGCAATGAAGATGTTCCTTGTAGTAACTGTTCCTGTTATTTTTGGAATGATTGTTAGAAGTTTAATGACTAATTTTATTATTTCTAAAACTCTTATTATTCAAAGATTATCAGTAATTTTATTCTTAATAGTATTTATTGCGATTTGGGTAGAGGAATGGGATAGGATTGTTTCTTATATAACTAGAGCAGGTCTAATAGCTTTCATTTTAAATATGACTATGATTTTTGTTGGATATTATGTTGCAAAGTTTTGGACATCAGGAATTGCACAAAGAAAATGCATTTCATTGGAATGTGGCTTACAAAACGGAACTTTAGCAGTGTTTGTTACAACTCAATTATTTGATGACATTGTGTTTATGGTACCAACAGCGGCCTATGCACTAATTATGTTTTGCACATCAATTATTTTTGTTCTCATAGTAAGGAAAATCAATTAGATTATCTAAAAAAAGGGCGAATGGTGGAACTGGTAGACGCGCCGGACTCAAAATCCGGTGGTAGCAATACCTTGAGAGTTCGAGTCTCTCTTCGCCCACCAAGTTATGGATATAAGTAAATTAAATAGCTTAGTTGAACTTTACTTTAAAAAGATAGAAGAAGTTGATGGTAAAAGACCATTTTTAAAATGGCTTAAACCTGACAAACGAACTTATAGTTGGGAAGAAGTAGCTGAAAGAATTTATAAGCTTACTACAAAAATTAAATCGTTAATAAAACAAGGTGATAGATGTTTAATACTTTCCGAAAATAGACCATATTGGTTAATGACCGATATTGCTATAATGAATGCAGGTGGGATTTCAGTTCCTATTTTTACAACTTATTCAGCAAATGATTATGAATATATTTTAAATGATTGTAAGCCCTCATTGATATTTGTATCAAATCAAGACCAATTTAATAAGATTAAAAAATTTATAAATAGTGATGTTAAGAAAATAATATCTTTTGAAAAAATAGATAATGATAGTTTATTAATTCAAGAAATACTAAATGAAGAAATAAATGAAAAAATAGTAAACAAAGATTTAAAAAGGAATATGCCTGCTTGTATTATTTATACTTCAGGTACATCAGGAAATCCTAAAGGCGTTGTTTTAAGCCATGGTGGCATTTTATCTAACTGTGAGGGTGCAGTTGAATTATTAGAAACCTTAACAAAAAAAAAGGATCCAGTTTTTTTAACCTGGTTACCGTTATCACATTCTTATGAGCACACAGTTCAATTTATACAAATTATAGTTGGAGCAAAAGTTTTCTACGCTGAAAGTTTAGAAAAACTGATTTCTAACATGGGAGTTGCAAAACCTACAATTATGACAGCTGTTCCAAGATTTTATCAAAATCTTTTTACAAAAATAAATATGAATTTTGAGAAGCAATCTGGATTAAAAAGAAAACTTATAAACCAGACATTAAATTTAGGTAAAAAAATACTCAAAAACGAGGAATTAAAATTAAGTGAAAAAATCATAAATTTCTTGTGCGAAAAATTAGTAAGAAAAAAAATCAGAAATCAGTTTGGTGGCAATCTCCAAGCCTTCGTGTCCGGGGGAGGTGCTTTAGATCAAAATATTGGAGAGTTTTTAAACGCAGTTGGTTTACCCACACTACAAGGATATGGCTTAACCGAAGCCTCTCCAGTTGTAAGCTGTAATTTACCGGATTTAATTAAAGTCGAGTCGGTAGGACCTCCTTTTAGGACAAATAAAGTCAGAATAGCAGAAGATGGGGAAATTCTTATTAAAGGCGAGAACGTAATGTTAGGATATTGGAATTTAAAAGAGGAGACAGAAAAAGTAATTAAAGATGGATGGCTTCATACTGGTGACATAGGTGAACTAGATGAAAATAATTATTTAAAAATTACAGATAGAAAAAAAGATATTATTGTAAATCTTGGTGGAGATAATATTTCTCCTAGTAAAGTGGAAAATATTTTATGTTTAGATGAAAATATTAAACAATCGTTTGTTTACGGAGACAAAAAAAATTATTTAGTTGCATTAATTGTATGTGAAAAAGAAAATAAAGAAAAAATTAAACTTATAATTGAAAATATAAATA
>CACGGB010000013.1 GCA_902572475.1 uncultured Pelagibacteraceae bacterium
TCCCTGGAATGCAGTCATATTGATTGTTGCCAAAGATCTTATTGGTTGATATGCCAACATCATTGCTGCCAAAAAAGAAAAAAAATTATTAACACCTAATTCACCTGAAGAAATAAGAGTTCCAGAAAAAATAATAAAACCTGCTATCATAAATCCAGTTAAGGCCTCCATAATAGGAGTAGCCCTTATCATTACTATTCCAATTTTAATATTTTTTTCTACCAAGTCGTCAATAACCTCCTCTGCTTTTTTGTTTTCCCGATCTTCTTTCTGATAAATTCTTATCATTTTAGAACCCTTAAATATTTCCGTTAAAAATGTAGCAAGATTTCCTGATGACTTTCCAGCTTTAGCAGTAGCTTTACCTATTCTTTTTCCAAGAGATTTAGCTAGAGCTCCAGCAAGTGGCATCATTATAATTGCAAAAAATGCTAACTTCCAGTTCTGATAAAACATTAAAGATACTAAAGCAATTACAGAAAATGTATCTTTCATTAAATTTAAAACTCCAGTGCTTACAAGATTTCTAACATGATGAGTATCAAACATTACGTTTGAAATATATTTTCCTGAGTGCCTATTATCTAAAGTTTTAATGTCAGATAATAAAATATTTGTAGCTATTTTTTTTTGAAGTTCACCAGCGATTTCTTCACCAATTCTAATTATATTAGTTCTAGCAAAATAAAGAGATAATCCTTTACTCGAAAATGCTAATACAATTAATAAAGGAATCGTCCAAGCAAAAACTTGATTCTTTTCAATGAAAATTTTTTTTACCGCAGGGTCTAAAAGCCAAGCTATCCCAGCGGTACTTCCAGCTACGATTATGGAAAGAATCAATGCTAGAAAAATTCTTTTCAGGTGTTTTCTTACATACTCTTTAAATAATCTTTTTAATATTATTTTTAATTCTCCAAATTTCATTTTAAATATTGATTGTTACTAAGCTTAAAAATAAAAAAAAACCAGATAAGTTGTTTAGTTTAAACATTCTTAAACAGTCTGCTGGTTTATTTTCATTAAATTTTAAAATTTGATAAAGTAAAGTTATGATAAAACTTATCAAGAAAAATAATGAAAAATTAATTTCTAAAAATTCTATAAATAAGTAAATTATTAATAAAGATGTTATTAAATAAGAAATAAACAAAAATAACTTAATATTTTTTTTAAATTTTATTGAAGTAGATTTGAGTCCTATTATTTCATCGTCAGACATATCTTGAGTTCCATAAATAGTGTCATATCCCAATGTCCAAAATATGGCTGAGATGTATAAGATGATAATATTAAATGAAACTTCATTACCCATTGCTGTCCAGGCCATAATTATCCCCCAATTGAAGGTAAGACCTAAAAAAAGTTGTGGCCAATAAGTTATTCTTTTCATAAATGGATATGAAAATGCGAATATCATTGAACCCATCCCAAAAAGAATTGTTGTCAAATTAAATTGAATTAATACAAAAAAAGCTAAAAGACATAATATTAATACATAAATTAAAGATCTTTTAACTGAAATTTGTCCGGACGCGATAGGCCTATATTTTGTTCTCTCAACTTTCTTATCATAGTCTCTATCAACTATGTCATTAAATATGCATCCAGCACTTCTCATTAAAACTGAACCAACAAAAAAAAGTATTAGATAATAGATTAGTGTGCTTGTATTTTGTTTAAAATAATTTGAGTAAGCTAAACCCCAAGAACATGGCCAAAATAAAAGCATAAAACCAATTGGTTTGTTTAACCTTGTTAATTCTATGAAAATTTTTAAATGGTTCATCAAATATTACTTGTAAATATCAAACACTAACTTCATAATCAATTTGATTCGATATGGATATTGATTACACAGTAGCAGCATTAATGTTTCCCGCTATACCTTTGATGATGACGATGTATAGTAATCGTTTTCACACTTTAAGCGCATTAATCCGACAACTACATGACAAATTCACTTTTGATAAAAAAGTTCCACCAGAATTAGAAAAACAACTTCATGTTTTAAATAAAAGAACCAATTATCTTAAATATGTTATGGGGTTCTCATCTTTTGGTTTCCTTTTTAACATGCTTACAGTTTTACTTTTGTATCTAAACTTAATATTTTATGCTAGGCTTAGTTTTGCGCTATGCTGCGTATGTATGATAATTTCAATATTCTTATTTTTACAGGAAGTTAGAATGTCCAACGAAGCATTGAAATATCACCTTAGTGACATGGACTCTATGAAAAAAGATTTATAGATTAACCTTCTAAAAGTTTTTTTTTAAAAAGTGAAATTCCTTCATTGATTTTATGTTTGTAGGACTCTTCAAAAGTATTTAATTGCCATCCTTGCATTCTTGATTTTATCTTTTTGAGGTTTTCTAATTTCCACTCTTCAGAAGTAATTTCACTTTTCCAGTGTTTTTTTTCTTCATTAGTTCTTGCACATCCGTAGCAGTAACCAGTAACAGGATCAGTTTTACAAATACTGATACAAGGAGAAATTATTTTTTTTTTCATTAAGGAATTAAAATAGCTGGGCCTATTAATTTTCTTGCTTCTAGATCTTCATGTGCATCTTTGGCGTCTGCAAGTTTATATTTTTTTGAAATTCTAACTTTTATTTTTCCAAATTTTACTTTTTCAAAAATTTGATCAGCTCCAACTTGAAGCTCCTTTCTATTTGTAAAATATTGACCTATTGAAGGTCTTGTTAAGTATAAACCCTTAGGTTGGATTTCTTTTGGAACATTTACGGGGTCTAAGGGGCCAGACGCATTTCCAAAACTTATCATCATTCCCCTTGTTGAAAGACATTCTAATGACCCATGAAATGTTTTTTTCCCTACCCCATCAAAAACTGCGGGAACTCCTTTATTATTTGTAATTTTCATAACCTCTTTTGCAAAATTATCTTTCGTATAATTAATAACGTGAGAGTAACCATTTTCTTCAGCTATTTTGATTTTATTATCTGAGCCAACTGTTCCAATGACTTTTGCTCCAATACTATTAGCCCACTGAGCAAAAATTTGACCAACTCCTCCAGCAGCTGCATGAAAAAGAACTGTTTCACCAGCTTTAAGCTTGTAGGTTTTAGAGAGTAAATAATTCGTAGTTAAACCTTTTGTCATTAAGGTAGCAGCCAACTCATGTGAAATTCCATCAGGAACTTTTACAGCTATCTTTGCTGGGATAACTCTTTGTTGTGCATAAGCTCCTAAAGGAGTTGAGGCGTAAGCAATGTTATCGCCCTTATTAAATTCAGTAACATTTGAACCAACTTCATCAATTTTTCCAGCAGCTTCCAAACCAATGCCGCTTGGTAACTTAATAGGGTACAATCCAGATCTATGGTAAGTATCAATATAATTTAAACCAATCGCATGATTAGTAACTTTAATTTCATTTGGTCCCGGAGAACCAACATTCACATCTTGAATTTCTAATACTTCAGGACCTCCACTTTTTTTAATTATAATAGATTTTGGCATTTTACGGAAACGTACTTTAACTTTTAATATTTAGCAAATGTTCCGTTATTATAATCTTGAATAGCCTCAAGTATTTCAGCTTTTGTATTCATTACAAATGGTCCGCCCCTTGCAATAGGTTCACCAATAGGCTTTCCAGCTATAAATAAAAACTCAGATTTCTTGCTTGCTTTAATTTTTAATTTATTGCCTCGCTGTAATAATATTAAGTTTGAGTCAGTTGTTTTATTGTGGTCTTTTTCTCCTATCTTTAATTCTCCTTTTAATAGATATATAAAAGAATTGTGTCCTGAAGGCACATCGCAATTAAATTCTTTTTCTTTACTTAAAATTACATGAAAATAAATTGGGTTAACGTTATGATTTTTTTCTGGCCCTTCTGCTTTTTTGTATTTGCCTGCAATTACTTTTACGATTTTATCACTATCTTTGTGTACTCCAAGTTCATTTCCTTTAATATAAAGGTATTCTGGCTTATTCTTTTTCATTTTAGCTGGCATATTAATCCAAAGTTGAAAACCTAATAACTTACCTTCTTTCATAACAGGCATTTCGGAATGAATAATTCCTCTTCCAGTTTTCATCCATTGCACGTCTCCAGACGCCATAATACCTTTAGCTCCAGTACTATCTTGATGTTCAAACTCTCCGTTTAACATATAGGTTACCGTTTCTATTCCTCTATGTGGATGAGGAGGAAAGCCAGCAACATAATCATCTTTATTTTCAGAACCAAATTCGTCAAGCATTAAGAATGGATCAATATAATCTGCTTCTGGAGTTCCTATGCTTCTTTTTAGTTTTACCCCTGCACCATCTGAGGCGTTTAAGGCTTTAATAATTTTTTTTACTTCAATCTGAGACATAGAAAATATTTATAATGAAACTTTAGACTTTATCAAGTAGCTGCGTTAAATTGCTAATTTCATTTTTAGGTTGAAAATCGAGGATATCAAATACTGAGTTATGTCTATTAACCCAGATGGAATGATATCCAAAGTTCCCACCTCCAGAAACATCCCATGTATTCGCACTTAAAAAAGTGATTTCATTTGATTTAATTCTATATTTTTTAATAGGTAATTCATAAACGCTTGGGTCAGGTTTATAAATCTTCACTTCTTCAATAGAAAAAAGATCATCAAAAAGATTATTTAATTTATTATTTTCAACTAATTCATTTAAAAGATCAGGGGTCCCGTTAGAAAGTATAGAAAGTTTGAAGTTTTTCTTTTTTAAATCTTCCAAGACTCCTCTTACTTCGGGATACGGAGATAAAATTTTGTAAAGACTAAGTAACTCTTTTTTCATATTTTTGTTAATATTGAATACTTTCATTGATTTATCCAAACTGTCTTCAGTAATATCCCAAAAATTTTTATGTCTTTTCATTAAACTTCTAAGCCAAGTATATTCAAGTTGAGTAGTTCTCCAAAAATTTGCAAACGCTTCCCACTTAGTTCCAATTTTATCTTTACATTTTTCAGCAGCTGAATTTACATCGAACAATGTACCGTAAGCGTCAAACACTACTGCTTTTGTTTTCACCATTTATTAAATATTATGCGAACCATCACATAATGGTTGATCATTTGTTTGTTTACATGAGCAGAAAAAAACTTTTTTAGTTTGATCAGCTAAATATTTTAAAGGTTCAAATTCAGTTCCTTTGTGTGAACCGTCACAAAAAGGTTGCTTAGAACTAATTCCACAACTACACCAAAAATAAGATTTTCCCTCTATTACATTAATGCCTATTGGGGATTCTCCAGCTCTTTTACCTTTTTTCATTAAAGCTCCTTTATATCTTCAACATTTGTTTATATTATAGATACTAATGAATATTAGATTATATCATCCAGACAGTATACTAGAAAATAATACAAGTTTATTAAGCAAAGAGCACACTCATTATATTGTTAATGTTATGCGACTTAAAAGGGGCTCAAAATTAAATTTTTTTAATAAAAATGGAGAATGGAAAAGCGAAATAATTTTTTTAAATAAAGATAGAGTTGAAGTTAGATTTTTAGAAAAAATTAAAGAAGTTAATAATTTATCTAAAACCGAGCTAGCTATTTGCTTAGTAAAAAAAAATCCAATGGACACTATTTTACAAAAAGCTACTGAGCTCGGTATAAGTAAAATTATTCCAATTGTTTCAGAAAGAACAGAAGTTAAAGAATTAAATCTTGATAGAGCAAAAAAAATAGTTATTGAAGCGACTGAACAATCTAATCAACTTGTACCTCCAGAAATTATAGATGTAATTAAATTAAAGGATTTTTTAAAAACTTTTGATGAAAACTCAAAAATTTTATTTGCGGATGTTAATTCAAAAGAAAACTTAAAAGCTGAAGATCTTAAAAACATTGATACCTGTTGTATACTAATTGGTCCCGAGGGCGATTTTTCTTCAGCAGAACGTGAGTTAATACTTCAAAATAGAGCAGTAAAACCTTTTACGTTATCTAGAAACATTCTAAGGTCTGATACGGCTGTAATAAGCGCGATTTCATTAGTAAATTTTATCAATAACTTTCATTAATTGTCGCATTAATTGAAATTGTGAAATTGTCTAAAAGCTGTATAAAAACTCATGATTAAAAAAATTGCATATACACTTTTCTTAGCTTGGCCAACAGCGCTTTTTGGCAATGAGCCTAAGGATTGGCAACTAGGTTTCCAAAAAGCAGCTTCAAAAAGTATGGATGACATTGTTTGGTTTCACGACTACATGCTTGTGCCAATAATTACCGCTATCACTGCTTTTGTTTTATTTTTACTTTTATACGTCTGTGTAAGATACAGGGCCTCTAAGAATCAAGTTCCATCAACAACAAGTCATAACACCTTAATTGAGGTTATTTGGACATTGGTTCCTTGTTTAATTTTGATCGTAATGGCAGTACCTTCATTTAAAGTTTTATACTCACAAGATGAAATTCCTAAAGCAGATGTTACTATTAAAGCTATAGGGTATCAGTGGTATTGGGGATATGAATACCCAGATGAAAATATCATTTTCGATTCTTATATGATTGATGAAAAAGATTTAAAAGAAAATCAACCAAGATTATTAGCGGTTGACAATGCAGTTTATGTACCAGTGAATAAAGTTGTAAAAGTTATGATAACTGCAAATGATGTGTTGCATGCATGGGCGCTCCCATCTTTTGGAGTTAAAAGAGATGCAATTCCAGGAAGAATCAACGAGACATGGTTTAAAGCAGATCGTACTGGAACATTCTATGGCCAGTGTTCTGAGCTTTGTGGAATAAAACACGCTTTCATGCCAATCACAGTAAACGTTGTGTCCGAAGAAGAGTATAATAAATGGTTAGAAGAGGCTAAAGTTAAATTTGCCAAAGAAGAAATCAATAATAATATTAATATTAAAGTAGCAAAAAAAATTAAGGAGATAAAGTAATGTCAGCAACAACTGCAGATCACGAGCATCATCAAAATCCAACAGGTTGGAAAAGATGGGCTTACTCAACAAATCATAAAGATATAGGAACAATGTATCTTATCTTTGCAATTATCGCAGGGATAATTGGATCTGCTTTTTCAGTTTTAATGAGAATGGAACTAATGCATCCAGGTGACGGAATTCTTGGAGGTGATTATCACTTATATAACGTGTTAGTAACTGGTCATGGCTTAATCATGATTTTCTTTATGGTAATGCCAGCAATGATTGGTGGATTTGGAAACTGGTTTGTTCCAATTATGATAGGCGCACCAGATATGGCGTTCCCAAGGATGAATAATATTTCTTTTTGGCTCTTACCAGTCGCTTTAATTTTATTATTAGTATCGATTTTTGTTGATGGCCCTCCAGGCGCAAAAGGAGTAGGAGGGGGCTGGACGATTTACCCACCTCTGTCATCAAAAACTGGACAACCAGGCCCAGCAATGGACCTAGCAATTCTAAGTTTGCACGTTGCAGGAGCTTCATCAATCCTAGGAGCGATTAACTTTATCACGACAATTTTAAATATGAGAACTCCTGGCATGACTTTACACAAAATGCCACTATTCTCTTGGTCAATCTTAGTTACTGCATTTTTACTTTTATTATCATTGCCAGTTTTAGCAGGGGCTATAACAATGCTTTTAACAGATAGAAATTTTGGAACTGCTTTTTTTGAAGCACAAACAGGTGGAGACCCGGTTTTATTCCAACACTTATTTTGGTTTTTTGGACATCCAGAAGTATATATTTTAATTTTACCAGGATTCGGAATGATTAGTCATATTGTTTCAACTTTTTCAAGAAAGCCTGTATTTGGTTATCTAGGAATGGCTTATGCGATGGTGGCTATTGGAGTAGTTGGCTTCGTTGTTTGGGCTCACCACATGTACACCGTTGGACTTGACACAGATACAAAGGCCTATTTCTTAGCGGCGACAATGATTATTGCAGTCCCAACCGGAATTAAGATTTTTTCTTGGATAGCAACAATGTGGGGTGGCTCGATAAGCTTTCAGACTCCTATGCTTTGGGCTATTGGCTTTATTTTCTTATTCACTTTAGGAGGAGTAACTGGAGTAGTTCTGGCAAATGCAGGTGTTGATACAGCACTTCACGATACTTATTATGTTGTTGCGCATTTCCACTACGTATTATCAATGGGCGCTGTGTATGCAATCTTTGCCGGATTTTATTATTGGTTTAGTAAAATGACAGGTTATGAATACTCAGAATTTTTGGGAAAACTACATTTTTGGCTGACGTTCATTGGGGTAAATTTAATATTCTTCCCACAACATTTCTTAGGATTAGCAGGAATGCCAAGAAGATACGCTGATTATCCAGACGCATTTGCTGGTTGGAACTATATATCTTCAATTGGTTCATATATATCTATTATAGGTTTAGCAGTATTTTTATTAAATCTATTGTATGCCTTTATGAAAAAGAAAAAAGCAGAACCAAATCCATGGGGGGAAGGAGCAACGACTCTAGAATGGACAGTGTCATCACCGCCACCATTCCATACTTTTGAAGAGCTACCTAAAGTAAAGTAAATTGAGCCAGATAAGTATAAAATCTAGAAACTCTAAACTTGGTTTAGCATTGGACCTAAGTTCATTTTTTAACTTAATGAAACCTAGGGTAATGTCTCTTGTCCTATTTACATGTGTGGTAGGTTTATTAATAGCGCCGATTAATGTAGACTTCACATCTGCTTGTATTTCTCTCTTAGCTGTAGCTATCGGGTCTGGAGCTGCTGGAACTCTTAATATGTGGTATGAGTCAGACTTAGATGCCTTGATGAGCAGAACTTGTTTAAGACCAATCCCAACTGGAAAAGTAAAAAAAAATCAAGCTTTATATTTTGGTGTAGTTTTATCAGCTTTGTCAGTAAGCATAATTTATTTTTCAGCTAATTTAATTTCTGCAATTTTATTAGCTTCAACAATTGCTTTTTATTTTTTTATTTATACGATTTGGTTAAAAAGGAAAACTCCACAAAATATTGTTATAGGTGGTGCAGCTGGGGCATTACCACCTGTTATTGGATGGACAATAGCAACCGGAAGTATCTCTGTTGAGCCAATAATTTTATTTTTAATTATTTTTCTATGGACACCATCACATTTTTGGGCGTTAAGTTTATATAAATCAAGTGATTATAAAAAAGCGAAAATTCCAATGCTCCCTATAATTTCTGGAACAAAGACAACAAAAGTGAATATACTTTCTTATGCCTTAATGATGCTACCTGCAATAATTGCACCTTACTTTTTAAATTTTGCTAGCGTATTTTATCTAGCCATATCTTCTATGATGTCTGTATACTATGTTTATTTATGTTTAAGATTATATAGGTCTAAAATAGCAAGTATTTCAAATAAAATAGCGAGAAAAATTTTCATATACTCAATTTTTTATTTGTTTTTTATTTTCTTAATTTTATTAATTGATAATTTTTTAAAAATAATATGATGAACAAAAAGAAAAAAAACCTAATAACAGCTTTAATATTAATTTTATTTATGATTTTTTTATTTGTATTAACTTTCTATAATATTGGAATTTATAATCGAGAAATATAATGAATATAAGCAAAAAAAACTTAACACCTATCGCTTTAGTATCGATATTTTTACTAATGCTTGGATTGTCATTTGCAGCAGTTCCTTTATATGATTTGTTTTGCAGAGTAACAGGATTCGGTGGAACTACTCAAAACGCTACTGACAAAGAAATTCCAAAAATTATAGTAAACCAAGACTATAAAATGAGATTTGATACAAACATTAATAGCACTTTAGATTGGAAATTTTATCCTGAGATGAATACTTTAAACTTAAAACCAGGCGAAGTTCATACAGTTAAATTCAACGTTGAAAATCCTAGCAATGAAATTTCTTCAGGGTCAGCAACATTTAATGTATCTCCATCACCATTTGGTATTTATCTGAATAAGATAGGTTGTTTTTGTTTTGAAAAACAAACTTTACAACCAGGTGAAAAAAAAGAGTTTGTATTAACATTTTTCTTGGATCCTAAAGTCGTTGATGATAATAAAACTAAAAATATGTCTGATGTAACTTTGTCTTTTACTTTTTTTTCATCAGGCTATTATGAAAAGAGTAACACATAATGTCAGCAGAAAAACCAAAACACGATTACCATTTAGTTGACCCAAGTCCTTGGCCGATCTATGTTTCATTTGCAACTTTAGTCTTAGCTTTTGGAGCAGTTTATTACTTTCATTCTAAAGCCCTTTGGTTACTTTTGATTGGTTTTGCGTTGGTAGTTTATGGTGCATTTATGTGGTGGAGAGATGTTATAGAAGAAGCAGAACATCAAGGTCATCATACTCCAGTAGTTCAAATTGGACACAGGTACGGTATGACATTATTTATTGCCTCTGAAGTAATGTTTTTTGTTGCTTGGTTCTGGGCTTTTTTTAACGCTAGTTTATTTCCACCTGATTCTATAGGTGGTATATGGCCGCCAGCAGATATAAAAACTTTTGATCCTTGGGATATCCCTTTAATCAATACTCTAATTTTATTGTTATCAGGAACTACTGTAACTTGGGCGCATCATGCAATGTTAGAAAATGACAGAAAAGGATTAGTAAATGGTTTGATAGCAACAGTATTTTTAGGATTTATATTTTCTTGTTTTCAAGCTTACGAATATCATCATGCAACATTTACTTTAGATGGTGGAATTTATGGTTCCACATTTTATATGTCTACAGGTTTTCATGGTTTTCATGTAATTGTCGGAACAGTTTTTCTTGCAGTTTGTTTGTTTCGATCAATGAGAGGCCACTCGACGCCCCAACACCATTTTGGATTTGAAGCAGCAGCCTGGTACTGGCATTTTGTTGACGTAGTTTGGTTATTTTTATTTGCTGCGATCTATATTTGGGGAAGCTAATCTCAAATTGAAAAGAGCATTTTTATTTCAACTATTCGTAATTTTTTTTGTAACGGTATTTTGTGCTTTAGGAACTTGGCAACTTTATAGATTGCAATGGAAGCTAGAACTGATAAGTGAAATTACTTTTGGATTAGACTCTAAACCAATAGAGTACTCTAATTCACTTAAGAAAAATTATCAGAGAGTAAGCGCTAAAGGAAA
>CACGGB010000014.1 GCA_902572475.1 uncultured Pelagibacteraceae bacterium
TGTTTTTCTAAGAGCTTTCTCTTTCTATCTGTTGCACCACCACCATGTATTTTTGTTAAAACATCCTTTTTAAATCCTTTAATTGACTCCCTAGCTACAATTTTTCCACCTATAGCCGCTTGCACTGGTATCATAAAGTTATGTCTTGGAATTAAATCTTTTAACTTTTCACATACTTGTCTGCCAGTTTTTTGAGCAAAGTCTTTGTGAATAATCATTGCTAAAGCGTCGACATGTTCTGAATTTACTAAAATTCCTAATTTAACAAGATCGCCTTCTCTATATCCAGAAATTTCATAGTCAAAACTTGCATAACCACTAGATACGGATTTTAGCCTGTCGTTAAAATCAAATACAACTTCATTAAGCGGTAAATCATATGATAATACTGCTCTGCTTCCAGAGTAAGATAAATTAGTTTGAACTCCTCTTTTATCTTGGCAAATCTTTATTATTGAGCCTAAATGTTCATCTGGAGTAATTATAGTTGATTTAATCCAAGGTTCTTCAATTTTTTCAATTTGTGATGGATCTGGCATGTTTGTAGGATTTTGTAAATCTAAAATTTTTCTTGTAGTTGTATGAACTTTATAAATAACCCCTGGAGTTGTTGTTATTAAACTTACGTCAAATTCTCTCTCGAGCCTTTCTGTTATTATCTCAAGATGCAACAGACCTAAAAAACCACACCTAAACCCTAGGCCTAATGCACTTGAAGACTCGGGTTCATATGAAAAACTTGCGTCGTTTAATTTAAGTTTAGCTAAACCATCTTTTAATTTTTGGTATTCTGAACTATCGACTGGAAATAAACCACAAAATACAACTGGCTTACTCGGCTTGAATCCAGGTAAAGGATCATTGATTGGATCATTGGCGTCACATATTGTGTCTCCAACTTTTGTTTCTGATAGAGATTTTATACCAGTAATTATAAATCCAATTTCTCCTGAGTTAAGTTCTTCTATATCGGTCGGTTTAGGAGTAAAGACTCCTACTTTTTCTAATAAGTATTCTTGATCATTAGACATTAATTTTATCTTCATACCTTTTTTTAATTTACCGTTAATTACGCGAACTAAAATAACAACTCCCAGATAACTGTCATACCAACTGTCCACTAATAAACATTTAAGTTTATCGTTAGAAATGCCCTTTGGCGGAGGCAGCTTGTTTATTATTGCTTCTAAAATATCGTCAATACCTTCACCAGTTTTTCCTGAGCAAGGAATAGCGTTTTTAGTTTCAATTCCAACAACGTCTTCTATTTCTTTTTTTGTTTTTTCTATATCTGACGCAGGTAAGTCAATTTTATTCAATACAGGTATTACCTCATGATTTATCTCAAGGGCCTGGTAGACGTTAGCCAAAGTTTGAGCTTCTACTCCTTGAGTACTATCGACTATCAAAAGTGAGCCCTCGCATGCCGATAATGATCTACTTACTTCATATCCAAAATCAACGTGCCCAGGTGTGTCGATTATATTAAGTTTGTAAGTTTGACCATCTTTGCTTTTATAATCAAGTTTTACTGTTTGAGCTTTTATTGTAATACCTCGCTCTCTTTCTATATCCATTGAGTCTAGAACTTGTTGTTTCATTTCTCTGTCTGTCAAACCTCCACACTTATGGATTATTCTATCTGCGATAGTAGATTTACCGTGATCAATATGCGCAATTATAGAAAAATTACGTATTCTTTTTATTTCCGACATTAGGACCTAATTGTAGCGCCTGTTTTCTCTTTAACTACATCAATAATTTTTTTACTAATCTGATCTATATCTTTTTCGCTCAAGGTTTTATTTGGAGACTGTAAAGTAACATTAATGGCAACTGATTTTTTGTCTTTAGGAATGTTGTCGCCCTCGTAAACATCAAAAGTTGTCACTTCTTGAATAAGAGAGTAATCTATTTCTTTAATAATCTTTTCTAACAACCCTATCTTAAAAATTTTATCAATTACAAAAGCAAAATCTCTTTGAGATTTTTGAAAATCTGAAGGTTGAAAACTTCTTTTTGTTTGTCTAATCTTTTTATCAGGTTCGGGTATATTCTTTAAAAATATTTCTAGACCATAAACATTTGGCTCTTTAAAATCTAATCTTTTTATTATAGCAGGATGAAGTTCTCCAAAGTAAGCGAGATGAGGTCCTTTTTCTGATTTTAAATTAATAGAACCAGATCTTCCTGGGTGATAACAATGTTTTGTTTTATCGTTTATAAATAGATCTTTTTCAGAAACTCCAAGTTCAATTAAAGTTTTGACTACGTCACTTTTTATATCAAAAACATCTATATTTCTCTCCTTCTCAATCCAACTTTTTCTATTTACTTTCCCTGACTTTAAAGCACCAACTACAATTTGTTGTTCTCCAGGATTTTTTCCAAAAAATACTGGTCCTATTTCAAATAAAGATACATCTTCATAACCTCTATCTTGGTTTTTTTTTAGGTAAAGTGAAAGATTTGAAAAGATTGATCTTCTCAAAACATCAAGGTCAGAAGAAATGGGATTTAAAATTGGAATTTCTTTTTCGCCCTTTGAAAACTGACTATCAATTTTAGAGTCAGTAAATGACCAGGTAACTGACTCAAGAAATCCTTTTGATGCAAGAGATCTTTGGGACAAATGAAATAGCTTTTGTTTAAAGTTTAAAGTTTCACTTTCTCTTATTCTCTCGGGTGTAACTAATTTAATATTTTTGAAACCTTTAATTCTAATAAGTTCCTCAATTATGTCTACATCTTGATTTATATCTGGTCTCCAAGAAGGAATTTCTACTTTAAGATTTTTTTTTCCTTTTTTGCAAACGAAACCCAATGAAATCAAAATTTTTTGTGCCTCATTAAGAGATATTGGTATACCAATTAAATTTTCAAACTTTTCAATATCAAAATTAATAATTTTGCTTTTTTGAGAAATTTTTCCAGTAATCGTAAATTTGCTAGCTTCCCCTCCACAAATTTTCAATATTAAATCGGTAGCAACTTGTAAGCCCTCTGATATAGAATTGGGATCGATGCCTCTTTCAAATCTATATTTTGCATCAGTGTTAATTGTCAGCTCTCGAGATGTTTTTCTAATTGAAGATGGTAGAAAATATGCAGACTCAAGTAAAATATTTTTGGTATCAAGCTCTGTCGAAGTTTTTGTTCCCCCAATAATTCCACCAAGGCCCAAAACACTAGACTTATCAGTAATAACACACATACCTTTGTTAAGTTTATATTTTTTATTATCTAATGCTTCAAACTCTTCACCTTCTTTTGAGTCTCTGACAATAATCTCTCTATCAATTTTATCTGCATCGTAAGCGTGCAATGGACGGTTCAAATCAAACATCACATAATTAGTGATATCAACAACTGCGGAAATTGGTTTTAAGCCAAGAGCATGCAGTTTATTTTTTAACCATTCTGGACTCTCTTTATTAACTATATTTTTAATATAACAGCTTCCAAATGTGAGACACCCTTGATGCTTATCTTTAGTAATTGAGATCTTAACTTTATGTTTGTAGCTTTGTTTTATCTTTTTTCTTTTTATGGTTATTAATTTACCAATTCCAGTGGAAGATAAATCTCTCGCAATACCTCTTATACCTAAGCAGTCTGGTCTATTAGGTGTAATTGCTATATCTATTGCTTTTTCCGATTTACTTTTAAAGTAACTTTTTCCTATCTCTTTTTCCTTAACATTAAGCTCTATTATTCCATCGCTCTCATCTGATAAATTCAATTCGCTTTCAGAACATAACATTCCACGAGACTCAACTCCTCTTATTTTAGCAATTTTTAATTGAAATTTTGTTTTAGGTATTACGGCCCCAGGCGGAGCGTAAATTGTTATAAGACCATCTCTTGCGTTAGGCGCTCCACATACAACTTTTAAAGTTTCTTTTCCACCAATATTTACATCACATACTTTTAATTTATCTGCATTAGGATGTTTCTCAGATTTGATAATTTTAGCTATTTTAAATTCACTCAGCTCTCCAGAGTTTTCTTTTACACTTTCAACCTCTAAGCCGATATTAGTAAGTTTGTTTATAATTTCTTTTTCGTTTGCATTAGTTTTCAAATGCTCTTTTAACCATGGAAGAGTAATAATCATTTGCTTAATCCTCTATAGTTAGTCGGCACATCTAAAGGATCAAAACCAAAATGACTTAACCATCTAAAATCTGTTTCAAAAAAAGCTCTTAGATCGTTAATTCCATATTTTAACATAGCCAAACGATCAATACCCATGCCAAATGCAAATCCTTGATATTTTTTTGGATCAACTTTTGCATTTTTTAGAACATTGGGATGAACCATCCCACAACCTAAGATTTCTAACCATTTATCTCCCTCACCAATTATGATTTTTTCATTCTCAATTCTATATCCAATGTCTACTTCAGCAGATGGCTCGGTGAATGGGAAATGACTAGGTCTAAATCTCATTTTTACATTTTTGACCTCAAAAAATTCCTTAATAAAATAATCTAAACATCCCTTTAGATGGCCCATAGTAATATTTCTATCAATGTGAAGACCTTCTAATTGATGAAACATTGGAGCATGAGTTTGATCACTATCGCATCTATAAGTTCTTCCAGGAACAATTATTTTAAATGGTGGTTTTCCATCAAGCATTGCTCTAATTTGAACTGGAGAAGTGTGCGTTCTCAAGAGAAGTTTTTTATTTTTTTCTAAATAAAATGTATCGTGCATATCCCTTGCTGGATGATCCTCTGGTGTGTTTAATGCCGTAAAATTATTGTACTCAGTTTCAACATCTGGGCCTTCAGCAACAGTAAAACCTATTTCAGAAAAAATAGAGGAAATTTCATCTATAACTTGAGAGACTGGATGAATTTTTCCTTGCTGATATGGTCGGATCGGTAAAGTTACATCAACTTTTTCATTTTTTAATTTATCGCTGATTTCTGCATTCTCTATTTCAAAACTTTTCTGTTCAATCTGATTAGATAAATCATCTTTAATTTTATTTAAATTTGAAGCAAAATCTTTTCTCTTATCAGGTTCTAGCTTGCCTAATGTTTTAAATTGTTGCGTGATTTGTCCGTTTTTTCCAAAGAACTCTGTTTTTAAATTTTGTAGATCTTCCTTATTTTTAACAGAATCAATTTTTGCATTAAAAATAGAATTTATTTTATCCAAATCACTCATCGGGTAATTGATTTTTTATATTAAAGTTTGCTTTAAATCAAAGACCCTTTTATCCAAGGGAGGATTGAACCTTTTTTACTACTGATTTAAAGACTTCTGGATTGTTGTAAGCTAGTTCTGCTAAAACTTTTCTATCTAATTTAATTTTAGATTTAGCCAAACCATTAATAAATTTAGCATATGTTAATCCTTCAGCTCTCACTCCAGCATTTATCCTTTGAATCCATAACGATCTAAATTCCCTTTTTTTTGCTTTTCTATCTCTGTAGGCATATTGCATTGCTTTTTCCATAGCTTGGCGAGCTATCCTGATAGTATTTTTTCTTCTTCCATATTGACCTTTTACAGATTTTAAAACTTTTTTATGTTTTGCTCTACTTACAACACCACGTTTTGTTCTAGCCATATTATCCTCTTAAGTTATATGGCATATACGATTTTACAATTTTTGAATCTTGTTTTGTCATTATCGTCGTGCCTCTTTGTTTTCTAATTTGTGAATTTGTTCTTTTGATCATACCATGACGTTTGCCAGCTTGAGGCATTTTAATCTTGCCAGAAGCTGTAAATCTGAACCTTTTTTTCGCTGAGCTTTTTGTTTTAAGTTTTGGCATAAATATTTCGGACTTATATAGGCATTATCTAATCTTAGCAAGTCGCTAATAATATCGATTTAGATAGGTTGAATGATCATTACCATTTGTTTGCCTTCGAATTTTGGATGGCTTTCAACTTTGGCTATATCTTTCGTTTCCTCTATAATCTTATTCATTAACTCTTTACCAAGTTCAGTATGTTGCATTTCTCTACCTTTAAACTTAACAGTAAATTTTACTTTATCTCCTTTAGTGATAAATTTTTTGGCATTTTTAATTTTAAAATTATAATCATGAGCTTCAGTGCCTGGTCTCAACTTAATTTCTTTAAGTGATACAGTTTTTTGTTTTTTTTTTGCTTGGTTTGCTTTTTTTTGTAGGTCGTATTTATATTTACCCATATCCATTATTTTACAAACTGGAGGGCTCGCATTCGGAGAAATCTCTATTAAATCTAATTCCTCATTTTTTGCTAGTTCGATTGCTTTTTTCAGGGGCATTACACCAAAATTTCCACCGTCACTTCCTATAACTTGAACATCTAATGCTCTGATGCGCTCATTAGCTCTAGGACCTTGAGGCTTAGCACGTCTCTGAAAGTAATTTGGTTTTGAATTTGACACTTAATTTAAAGGCAACTTATTTAAGTCTAACATATTTTTAATCAATTCTTCTCTTTTCATAATATCTTGTTTGTCTGAACCAAGTCTTCTTACTGTAACTGTGTTATTAGCAACTTCTTTTTTTCCACAAACTATAATGAAAGGAACTTTCGCTAGTGAGTGTTCTCTTACTTTATAATTTATTTTTTCATTTCTTAAATCCATTTCACATTTTATACCTTCTTTAAATAGATCTTCAAATAATTTTTTAACATAATTATTATTCTCTTCTGCAATAGGACATACTACTACTTGTGCTGGTGATAACCAAAAGGGCAATTTACCAGCGTAGTTTTCAATTAATATACCTATAAATCTCTCAAGTGATCCGAATAAAGCTCTATGCAACATTACTGGAACTTTTTTTGTTCCGTCTGTTGATACATATGATGCACCTAACCTACCAGGTAAATTTAAATCTACTTGAAGTGTACCGCACTGCCAGTCTCTTCCTATTGCATCTCTTAAAACAAATTCAATTTTAGGTCCATAAAAAGCACCTTCTCCCTTGTTAACTGTATATTGTAATTTGGATTTTTTGATTGCCGTTAATAGTGCTGCTTCAGATTTATCCCAAATATTATCATCTCCAACTCTTTGCTCTGGTCTATCAGAATATTTTAAAATTACATCTTTAAAACCTAAATCTTTATATATTTCTAAAATTAAATTAGTTACTGACAAAGATTCTTCTGTAATTTGATCCTCTGTACAAAAAATATGTGCATCATCTTGTGTGAATGCTCTTACCCTCAATAGTCCGTGTAATGCGCCAGATGGCTCATATCTGTGAACTTTTCCAAACTCTGAAAGTTTTAGTGGTAAATCTCTATAACTCTTTAAGCCTTGATTGAAAACCTGTACACATCCTGGGCAGTTCATTGGTTTTACAGCAAAAGTTTTTTCATCAGGTGTCTCAGAGGTAAACATGTGCTCACCAAATTTTTCCCAGTGGCCTGATTTTTCCCATAATGTTTTATCTAATAATTCAGGTGTATTGATTTCTTTGTAACCAGCTAGTCTTTGCTTCATTCTCATATACTCAACTAATCTTTGAAACAGCAACCAACCTTTCTCATGCCAGAAAACTGATCCTGGACTTTCCTCTCTAAAATGAAATAAATCCATTTCTTTACCTAATTTCCTGTGATCCCTTTTTTCTGCCTCTTCGAGTCGGTGTAAATAATCATCTAATTCTTTCTTAGTACTCCAACAAGTACCGTAAATTCTTTGCAACATTTCATTATTGGAATCTCCACGCCAATAGGCGCCTGAAACTTTTGTGAGTTTAAAAGCTTTTCCAATTTTACTTGATGAAGCTAAATGAGGGCCTCTGCATAAATCGTGCCAGGTATCTCCATGATGATAAATAGAAAGTTCCTCATTTTTTGGAATGCTTTCTATTATTTCAGCTTTATACTTTTCACCTATTTTTTTAAAATGCGCAATAGCCTCAGATCTCTTCCAAACTTCTCTTTTCGTTTTAACATCCCTGTCAATTATTTCTGACATTTTTTTTTCAATTTTTTGCAAATCTTCACTTGTAAAGGGTTCTTTCCTAGCAAAATCGTAATAGAAACCATTTTCGATTACAGGGCCAATAGTCACTTGAGTTCCAGGAAATAGTTCCTGAACAGCCATTGCCATTATATGTGCTGCGTCATGCCTTATTACTTCAAGCCCCTCTTTATCCTTTGATGTAATTATTCTTACTTTGGAATCTTTTGTAATTTCATGACTTAAATCTTTTAGAAGACCATCGACCTCCATGATTAAAGCAGATTTCTCCAGAGACTTACTGATTTTTTTTGTAAGCTCAAAACCGCTGATCGATTTTGTAAAAGGAATTTTTTTACCGTCTAATAACTGAATCTGAGGCATTAATTTTTAAGCAATTTTTTATATTCCCTTAAATTTGAATCACACATTACTTCAACATCGAATTTTTTTGTTATGTTTTTTCTACCCTCGTTTCCCATTAATTTCAACTCTTCTTGATTTAATTGAATAACAGTATTTAAATTTTTAGCAAGTTCTCTAGGGTCGTCATGTTTATACAAAAAGCCAGATTTTTTATTTAAAACTGTTTCTTTTGATCCACCTATATTGCTTGCAATTATTGGTTTACCCATTGCTTGTGATTCAACTGCAACTCTACCAAAGGCTTCGGGTTCTATAGATGCAGAAACAACAACATCAGCAAGAGAATAGGCTAAAGGCATTTCCTTGCAGTTTTGAATAAATTTGATTTTTTTTGTTAAACTATATCTTTCAACTAGGCTAAAAAGTTTTTTAGAATATACTTTTCTACCTTGATCAGATCCTAGTAAAATAGCTTGAAAATTCGTGAAGTTATAATCTTCAATCAAAATATTAAGTGCCTCAATAAATTTTTCTTGGCCTTTCCAATATGTTAATCTACCAGGCATCAAAATAGTCAACTTATTAGGATCTAAGTTCCATTCTCGTTTTAACTTTTCTTGTTTTAAAATTGAAATATTTTTTGGATTGAAGTAATCAATATTTATACCTCTAAAAATTACTCTTAAT
>CACGGB010000015.1 GCA_902572475.1 uncultured Pelagibacteraceae bacterium
GAGAAGTGGAAGTAAAAGAATTCCAAAGAAAAATATTAAGAAATTTTTAGGCACTCCTATTATTAAATATGCCATCAAAAATGCTTTTAAATCGAATTTGTTTGATAAAATAATTGTTTCAACAGATGATAAAAAGATTGCCAAATTATCTAAAAGTTTTGGAGCAGAAATTTTAATTCGGTCGAAAAAACTCTCTGATGATAAAACTGGAACAAACAAAGTTATATGCGATACGATAAAGTACTACGAAAAACAGTTTCAAATTAAAAGAGTTTGTTGTATTTACCCTACTTCAGTTTTTTGTAATGAAAAAATACTTAGAAATGCATTTAAAAAATTAAATAAGAGGACAAAATATGTTTTCTCGATAACAAAATATAATCATTCAATTTTTAGGGCGTTAAAAATCAAAAATAATAAAATTTCTATGATCTTTCCTTCTAGGGAAAAAAATAGAACTCAGGACTTACCTAAAACTTTCCATGATGCAGCACAATTTTACTTAGGATGGAAAGAGGCGTGGAAAAAAAACAAAAGTATTTTTAATAGAAATTCTAAATTTATAGAGATTGATGAAAATAAAACTCAGGATATAGATAATTTAGCTGATTGGAAACTAGCTGAAACTAAATATTTAAATAGATGAAAATAAAGATCAATAGATTTAAAGAATTTAATTTAAACAATCCTCCGCTGATCATTGCTGAGATTTCAGGAAACCACTGTGGTAATAAAAAATTATTTCTAAATCACATTAAAGAAGCAGCAAAAAATGGTGCTGATTTAATAAAAATTCAAACATATGAACCTGACGATATTACTGTTAACTCAAAGAAAAAAATTTTTAAAATTAGTTCAGGAATTTGGAAGGGTAAGTTTTTATATGATCTATATAAAAAAGCACACACGCCATATAAATGGCATAAAGATGCATTTAAACTGTGTAAAAAACTTGGAGTTATTCTTTTTAGCTCTCCTTTTAGTGTAAAAGCTGTAAAATTTTTAGAAAGACTTGATGTCCCCCTTTATAAACTCGCTTCAGTGGAAATTACTGATTTAAATCTTGTGAATGAAATTGCTAAGACACGAAAACCTGTAATTGTATCTACTGGATGTGCAAATATTTCTGAAATAGAAAAATGCTTGAAGGTAATAAAAAAGTTTCACAAGAAAATCGTTCTTCTGCACTGTGTATCAAAATACCCAACTTTGGATCACGAGGCTAATATTTTAAAAATTAAAGAATTAAAAGTAAAATTTAAAAATACCTTAATAGGATTATCCGACCATACCGATAGCATCTATTCATCGATAGCTGCTACTTCTTTAGGAATTGTTCTCATAGAGAAACACTTTATAATAAATAAAAAACTTAAATCTGAAGATAGAAAATTCTCTATAGATAAAAAACAGTTGATAGAATTAAAAAATTCAACAAATCGAATTCATAAAATACTTAATTCAAAAATACTAAATGAAATTCCAAATAAAAATTTAAGAAGATCTATTTTTGCATCAAAAAAAATAAAAAAAGGAGAGAAAATTACAAAAAAAAATATAATATCATTAAGACCTAAAGTAGGTATATGTGCGTCAAATTTTTTCAAAATTTTAAATAAAAAATCAAAAAAAGAGATTGAAAAATACGAACCAATCATGAAAAATGATATTAATTAAAAAAATTTATGAAAATTAAGCTTTATAGATCAGCAACAGTAGGTATTGAGTTGAAAGGATTTAAAATTTTACAAGATCCTTGGCTTGCCGATGGAGCCTATTATGGATCTTGGTTTCATTATCCATCTTTTGACTTAAGTGCTAATATTGAGGAAATAAACTCTTATGATGCAATTTATATAAGCCATATTCATCCCGATCACTGTGATGATCAAACTATGAAAATGATTGATAAAAAAATACCAATATATATTCACAAGTTTCATGCAAAATTTTTAAAAGCCAAACTTGAAAGATTTGGTTTTAAAATTTTTGAAATTGATAATGGGAAAAGAACGGAGATAACTAGTGGGATTTTTATAAATATTTTTGCTGCTGACGACTGTAATCCAGAATTATGTTATAAATTTTTAGGATGTGCAGACCCTAACGTTAAAGGAGAGTCACAACAAATTGATACTTTGTGTGTAATAGATGATAACAAAAATACATTGATGAATGTAAATGATTGTCCAGTTGACTTAGCAAAGTCTACTTTTAATAAAATCAATAAAAATTACGAAAAAATTGATATAATGCTCGTAGGGTATCAAAATGCAAGTCCATATCCTCAATGTTTTAATAATTTAGATATTAACGAGAAAAAAACTGTAGGAAAAAAGGTTGCAAAAAACTGCTTAAATAAAGCGCTTACTTATATAAATTCAATTCAACCGAAATACTTTCTTCCTTTTGCAGGAACTTATGTTTTAGGTGGCAAATTATCATCTCTTAATGACACCCGTGGAGTTCCAAATATTGATCAAGCTTATGAGTATCTAGAAAAAAATCAAACAGTGTCAAAGGCAATTAAAATTAATCCTGGATCAAGTTTTGATTTAATCTCTAAAACATCTTCACAAAAATATGAAAAATTTAATTCTCTTAATTACCAAAATTTTTTAAAAAAGATTTCCAAAGTAAAAATGGATTATGAAAAAGATCCGGTACCTTCATTTGAAGAAATTTTCGCATTGGCAAAAGGAGCTTATAAAAAATTTCTAGAAAAAAAATTAATCAATAATGTTAGTTTGAATACTGATATTTTTATTGATGTGGATCAAAAGTTAATAAAATTACCCCACGATAAAAATGAATTAGAAGTTTTTGAAGCCGATAAATTTGAAAATGGTAACAAATATGTAAAATATAAGACTGACATTAGGCTTTTGAAAAGACTGCTGCAAGGACCAAGATATGCGCACTGGAATAATGCGGAAATTGGGTCTCATATTTTTTTTTTCAGAAATCCAGATGTATTTGATAGAAATGTTTATCAAAGTATGTGTTACTTTCATAACTAAATGCGACTTATCAAAGCAAAGATTCAAGACTCCAATTTTTTTTTCCATTTAAGAAATAGTCCCGAAGTAAGAAGAAACTCAATTAATAAAAAAAAATTAAATGTAAAAAGTCACCAAGAGTGGTTCAAAAAAGCGATTAAAAAAGATATAATTTTCAAGATTGTTAACAAACAAAAAAAAGACTGCGGTTATGTAAGACTTCATAAAAAGTCAAAAGTTTTTTTTGTTTCAATTAGTGTAAAAAAAGAGTTTAGAGGAAAGAACTTAGCATCTAAAGCTTTAATTAAAATCGAAAAGTTAGTGCCTGCTAAAACAAAGTTTGCGGCGGTGGTTAAAAAGAGAAATATAATTTCAAAAAATTTGTTTGAAAAAGTTGGATACAATATTTCCTTTGAGAAGCAAAAATTCTTTGTTTTTGAAAAAAAACAAAAAAAATAAAAAAAGTTTTATAGTCCTATTTAATATCTTCTAAATTTAATTAAAAATTTTTTTCAGTGCATAAATCAAGCCAATTGAGCTATTAGTACTGGTCAGCTACACGCGTTACCGCGCTTCCACATCCAGCCTATCAACGTAGTGGTCTACTACGGCTCTATAGGAAGAACTTGTTTTGAGGTGGGTTTCCCACTTAGATGCTTTCAGCGGTTATCCCGTCCATACTTAGCTACCCGGCACTGCAGCTGGCGCTACAACCGGTCCACCAGTGGTATGTTCATCCCGGTCCTCTCGTACTAGGGACAAATCCTCTCAATTCTTCTACACCCATGGCAGATAGGGACCGAACTGTCTCACGACGTTCTGAACCCAGCTCACGTACCACTTTAATTGGCGAACAGCCAAACCCTTGGGACCTGCTCCAGCCCCAGGATGTGATGAGCCGACATCGAGGTGCCAAACACCCTCGTCGATATGGACTCTTGGAGGGTATCAGCCTGTTATCCCCGGCGTACCTTTTATCCGTTGAGCGATGGCCCTTCCACTCAGAACCACCGGATCACTATGACCGTCTTTCGACTCTGCTCGACTTGTCAGTCTCGCAGTCAGGCAGGCTTATGCCATTGCACTCTACGAACGATTTCTGACCGTTCTGAGCCTACCTTCGCACGCCTCCGTTACTTTTTGGGAGGCGACCGCCCCAGTCAAACTACCCACCATACAATGTCTTGCAGCCGGATTACGGCATGCAGTTAGATGTCAAGAATAATAAGAGAGGTATTTCACTGGTGACTCCGCTTGAGCTGACGCCCAAACATCAAAGTCTCCCTCCTATGCTAAACATATCATTCCTAACACCAATATAAAGTTGTAGTAAAGGTGCACGGGGTCTTTCCGTCTAACCACGGGAACTCCGCATCTTCACGGAGAATTCAATTTCACTGAGTTGA
The DNA here is from genome assembly GCA_902572475.1 of uncultured Pelagibacteraceae bacterium. GTDB lineage: Bacteria > Pseudomonadota > Alphaproteobacteria > Pelagibacterales > Pelagibacteraceae > Pelagilacustribacter. Next base: position 4,406 of record CACGGB010000015.1, read on the forward strand.
TGTTGGAGACAGCGGAGATATCGTTACGCCATTCATGCAGGTCGGAACTTACCCGACAAGGAATTTCGCTACCTTAGGACCGTTATAGTTACGGCCGCCGTTCACTGGGGCTTCAGAAATTAGCTTGCACTAATCGCATTAACCTTCCAGCACCGGGCAGGCGTCAGACCCTATACATCCACTTACGTGTTAGCAGAGCCCTGTGTTTTTGATAAACAGTCGCATCTCCCTAGCTTGTGCCACCCACTTTAAGTTGCCTTAAGATGGGTCCTCCTTCTTCCGAAGTTACGGAGGCATTTTGCCGAGTTCCTTCAACATCATTCTCTCAAGCGCCTAATTATACTCTAATAATCCACCTGTGTCGGTTTCGGGTACGGTCTAATGATGGAGCTATTTCCTGGGACTTTTTCGTGGCTAACTCAATCCATTAAGAGTTAACAACTTACAAAATCCGTCACTTCCACCTGGTCAAGGAATATTAACCTTGTTTCCATCGTCTACGGCTCTCGCCCTCGACTTAGGGACCGACTAACCCTGCGCGGATTAACCTTGCGCAGGAACCCTTGGATTTTCGGCGACAGAGTTTTTCACTCTGTTAATCGTTACTTATGTCAGCATTCGCACTTCTGATACCTCCAGGATCCCTCACGGGTATCCCTTTGCAGGCTTACAGAACGTTCCGCTACCAGATATAATTTCCGAAGAAATTATAAATCCACAGATTCGGTACATGATTTGAGCCCCGTTACATCTTTGGCGCAGAAACTCTATTAGACCGGTGAGCTGTTACGCTATCTTTAAAGGATGGCTGCTTCTAAGCCAACCTCCCGGCTGTTTAGGAATCTCCACATCCTTTCACACTTAATCATGATTTAGGGACCTTATCTGGTGATCTGGGCTTTTTCCCTTTCGACCATGGACCTTAGCACCCACAGTCTGTCTGCTGAGGTAAAATGTTTGGCATTCGGAGTTTTATGAGGGTTGGTAAAGATTTCTCTCCCCTAGCCCCTTTAGTGCTCTACCTCCAAACATCAATTTACTCAACGCACTACCTAAATAGTTTTCGCGGAAAACCAGCTATCTACGAATTTGGTTGGCCTTTCACCCCTTACCACAAGTCATCCAAAGACTTTTCAACGTCAACTGGTTCGGTCCTCCGGCAAGTGTTACCCTGCTTTCAACCTGCTCATGGTAAGCTCATTCGTTTTCGGGTCTAATTCATACAACTTGCGCCCATTTAAGACTCGCTTTCGCTACGCCTACACCTTACGGCTTAAGCTTGCTGGATAAATTAAGTCACTGACCCATTATACAAAAGGTACGCCGTCACTCTAAAAAGAGCTTCGACTGTTTGTAGGCATACGGTTTCAGGTTCTATTTCACTCCCCTAATAGGGGTTCTTTTCACCTTTCCCTCACGGTACTAGTTCACTATCGGTCACTGAAGAGTATTTAGGCTTAGAGGGTGGTCCCCCTATATTCAAACAAGATTACACGTGTCCCGCTCTACTCAAGAACAATATTAAGCTTTACTCCTACGGGACTATCACCCTCTATGGTTAGCTTTTCCAAACTATTTAGATTATCTCAATACTGTTGCTGGCCTATTCCGCGTTCGCTCGCCACTACTAACGGAATCTCAATTGATTTCTTTTCCTCCGGTTACTTAGATGTTTCAGTTCTCCGGGTTAGCTCTTCAAACCTATGAATTCAGTTTGAAGTACCACATAAAGTGGTGGGTTGTCCCATTCGGAAATTTTCGGATCAAAGCCTGCATACAGCTCCCCGAAACTTATCGCAGTATACCACGTCCTTCATCGCCTTTCAGTGCCTAGGCATCCGCCATACGCCCTTAAACGCTTGATTTATGCACAGAAAATAATTTTCTGTCTAAATTAAATTTTTAATAAAATATTCATCTATTCGAATATTTTTAGATTGTTCATCTATTCGAACAATCGGATATAGATATTGTTTGATTGCTCTTAATTATCAGAACAATCAAAATTGATATTCATTATTTACAATTTAAAAAAACTAAAAGTATCTTTGGTGGAGGATAGCGGGATCGAACCGCTGACCTCCTGAATGCAAATCAGGCGCTCTCCCAGCTGAGCTAATCCCCCGTGAAAAATGGTGGGCCGAGGACGACTCGAACGTCCGACCTCACCCTTATCAGGGGTGCGCTCTAACCACCTGAGCTACCGGCCCCTAAGCATTTATGAGACACTTTATTAAAGAAGAGAAATGAGGGCGGCCACATTGACTTTATTTTTTAAGACCAAAAGAAATATTTTGGTCTTCCTTAGAAAGGAGGTAATCCAGCCGCAGGTTCCCCTACGGCTACCTTGTTACGACTTCACCCCAGTTGCTGATCGTACCGTAGTCAAAGGTATAAGCTTTGCCTTAAGGTGTAACCAACTTCCATGGTGTGACGGGCGGTGTGTACAAGACCCGGGAACGTATTCACCGCGGCGCGCTGATCCGCGATTACTAGCAATTCCAGCTTCATGCACTCGAGTTACAGAGTACAATCCGAACTGAGGTACATTTTAGGGATTAGCTAAGAGTCGCCTCTTTGCATCCCATTGTAAGTACCATTGTAGCACGTGTGTAGCCCAACACATAAGGGCCATGAGGACTTGACGTCATCCCCACCTTCCTCCAGCTTATCACTGGCAGTTCTTTTAAAGTGCCCAACTAAATGGTGGCAACTAAAAGTAGGGGTTGCGCTCGTTGCGGGACTTAACCCAACATCTCACGACACGAGCTGACGACAGCCATGCAGCACCTGTGTTTCGTCCGGCCGAACCGAAGACTCCAATCTCTTAGAGTCGCGACGAACATGTCAAGCGTTGGTAAGGTTCTGCGCGTATCTTCGAATTAAACCACATGCTCCACTGCTTGTGCGGGTCCCCGTCAATTCATTTGAGTTTTAACCTTGCGGTCGTACTCCCCAGGCGGAGTGCTTAATGCTTTCGCTGCGACACTGAAAAATATATTTCCAACGTCTAGCACTCATCGTTTACGGCATGGACTACGAGGGTATCTAATCCTCTTCGCTACCCATGCTTTCGCTCCTCAGTGTCAGTAGTGACCCAGTAAGTTGCCTTCGCATTTGGTGTTCTTTCTAATATCTACGAATTTCACCTCTACACTAGAAATTCCACTTACCTCTATCACACTCTAGCTAAAAAGTTTTGATGGCAGTTCCAAGGTTAAGCCTTGGGATTTCACCATCAACTTTTTTAACCACCTACGAGCTCTTTAAGCCCAGTAATTCCGAACTACGCTAGGTCCCTTCGTATTACCGCGGCTGCTGGCACGAAGTTAGCCGGACCTTCTTATTCGGGTACAGTCATTTTCTTCCCCGACGAAAGAGTTTTACAACCCAAGGGCCTTCTTCACTCACGCGGCATCGCTGCATCAGGGTTTCCCCCATTGTGCAAGATTCCCCACTGCTGCCTCCCGTAGGAGTCTGGGCCGTGTCTCAGTCCCAATGTGGCTGGTCTTCCTCTAAGAACAGCTATTGATCGTTGCCTTGGTAAGCTTTTACCTTACCAACTAGCTAATCAAGTGCGGGCTCATCTTTCGGCGTTAAAACTTTCCCCGTAAGGGCTTATTCGGTATTAGCACAAGTTTCCCCGTGTTATTCCAAACCAAAAGGCAGATTCCCACATTATACTCACCCGTTTGCCACTCAGTATTGCTACTGCGTTCGACTTGCATGTGTTAGGCGTGCCGCCAGCGTACGTTCTGAGCCATGATCAAACTCTCAAGTTTAATAACGGCGCACACTAGCTTTATAACTTTAAGGTAAATTAAAGTTATTTTCGTTAAAGCGTGTACGACAATTTCTTTATCAACCTAGCCGTCCACACTTCTCTTCTAAAATTTACAATTTAAAAAAGCTAAGATTTTAAACATTAAAATCTACACACCTCTGGCCACT
>CACGGB010000016.1 GCA_902572475.1 uncultured Pelagibacteraceae bacterium
AAATATAAATTTAAAACTTTGGGATATAGAGGATGGAAAAAGATCAGCTGAAAAAAAAAGTCAATTTGACGAAAAATTTATTGAACTTGCTAGAAGCGTTTATAAATTTAATGATGAAAGAGCAAAAATCAAATTAGCAATTAACAATGCTCTTGGATCAAATATAAAGGAAGTAAAATCTTACGAATAGTTAGTCACCCGTTAAACTAGGTATTCTTAACCTAAGATTTTTTGATAATTTAGGATTTATAGCAGCTGTGATCACACCCTCTGATTTCTTTAATTCTTTTAATATTTTTCCATCTGGAGATATTATTAATGAATGTCCAAAAGTTTTTCTGCCATTGTAATGTGTTCCACCTTGTGCAGGTGCAAAAATATAACAAAAATTTTCTATAGCCCTAGCTCTCAATAAAGAATGCCAATGTTTCTTGCCAGTGGTCTCGGTAAAGGCAGAAGGAACAGTTAAAAATAATGATCCTGCCTTAGCCAGTTTTCTATATAGATTTGGAAATCTAAGATCATAACAAATGCTTAAACCAACCTTTCCCCAAGGTAATTTAAATGTCTTTATTTTATTTCCTGGATTAAAACTTTTTGACTCGAAATATTTTTCTTTTTTACTTAACACAACATCATACATATGAATTTTATCGTAGTAGGTTCTTACTTTCCCACTTTTATCAATCAAAACTGACCTATTTACTAATTTATTTTTTGAAATTTTAATTATTAAAGATCCTATCAAAATCCATTTCTTATACTTATTTGCAAGTTTTTTAATACCATTAAGGTAAATATCTTTTTGCATTGAAGTACAAATTTTTAGCAATTCTTTTTTGTTTAAAGAGAAATGAGAAGAAACTTCAGGGGTAATTATGAAATCAGTTTTTTGCTTTACTGCTTTAATAATAAGTTTCGTTGTTTTGTCTAAATTATTATAAATATTATTATTTGATCTTAATTGAATACAGGAAACACGAAACATTACTTCATTATAGATGAAGCAAAATTCCATTTACAGTCAAAACTAGGGATATAAGCCCCGGATAATTTAACGTTTCCAAAGCTTTTTCCTAAAACCTTACACCAATTATCGACTTGTTTAGGTTTTTTATCCTGGCTTCCAACTTGAGCAGTAATTACGCCGCCTTTTTTTAGTATCCTTTTTAAACCTCTCATATTTTTTTTAGCTAGGTCAATACAGTATTGATCATCATTTAAATCTACAAAAATTTTATCGTATTTTGAATCTTCTATCTCTTTTATGCTTTTAAATGCGTCTCCCCAGAAAGTTTTAATTTTGTTGCTTTTTTTAACTTTGGAACAAACTTTAGGTAAATGGCGATAACAAACATCTACAATCTCTGGGTCTAATTCAAACCAATCGATATAATTAGAATTATTTTCTAAACACGCTCTAGCTACTCCTCCATCACCTCCACCGATTATTGCAACATTATTATTTTTTTTACTTAAATCGTAACTGGATTTAAAAAAATTTGAACTATAAATTTTTTCATCTTTTTCAGCTACTTGAATTTCATGGTCAATGAATAATGCGTGACCAAACTCTTCTAAATCCATTATTTCTACAAATTGACCTACTTTAGAAGTGAATTTTTCTAAAACATCTTTGACTACATAGAATTTCTTTTGACCTGGGGTGCTATAAATATCATCATAAAGTCCTACACTACTTCTATCAAAAGCATTAGTCACTACCCTTTGATGATCTATTTCTTTTCTTAAAATTTTAAGCGCAACTTTTGGATTCACTTTTCCGCATGTAAAAAAATCAAAGCTAATCACACCCCTTTCTGGGAATGTATGAAAGCTGAAATGACTTTCTGACAATAAAGCTACTAAAGTAAATCCTTGCGGTTCAAATCTATGTGAGGCTACATTTAAAATTTCAACTTTTGCAGCTTTCGCTATTTTATAAATAACTTTTTCGTAAAATTCAGGAGAATAGTCTTTTTTAACACCAAGAAAATCAATGGTAATGTGCTCACCAACTTTAATCATAAAAATTACCCCTTTTTATAATTTTTAAATTTTCCTAAAACAATTTTCATCTCTTTTTTTGAAAGAATCTTAGGTATACCAATTCTTATGGCATTTATATATTGATGGCAAATATTTTCGATCTCCTGGGCAAGCTCAAAAGTTTTTTCTAAATTTTCACCAAAAGCAACCTGGCCGTGATTAGCAATCAAACATGCTGTTCTATTTTTTAACGCTTTAATAATATTTCTTGAAAGACTCTTTGTTCCAAAAGTTGCGTATTTACTGCACTTAATATCTTCCCCGCCTGCTACTGCAACCATGTAGTGAAAAGCTGGAATACTTTTTTGATGAGTAGAGACAGCTGTAGCACAAGTAGAGTGTGCATGAACTATTGCTTTTGCCTCTTTTTTATTCACATAAATATCTTGATGAAATCTCCACTCTGATGATGGTTTACCCTTTTTTTTATCATAAACACCTTTAAGAGAAACAAAGACGATGTCTTTTGTTTTTAAAGACGAATACTTTCTCCCCGATGGAGTTATATAAAAACCATCCACACCTTTTTCTTTTGCTCTTGCAGAGATATTTCCTGATCTTAAAGCAGATAAATTTGTTATATTTAATTTTTTTGAATATTTAATAACTTCTCTTTTTAATTTGCTCACTTAAATAAACCTCTCAAACCTTTTTCTGAAGCTTCACAAACGCCTTTTTCAGTGATTAAACCTGTAACTAGTTTGGCAGGCGTAATATCAAAAGCTAGGTTTAATGACTTGCTCTTTTGTGGGTAAATTCTTACTTTTTTTATTTCATTATTTTCATCTATTCCCTCAACATGTGATAGCTCTTCTGAATTTCTTTCTTCGATGGGGATTTGTTTATGATCTTTGATGCTCCAGTCTATAGTTGAACTTGGCAAGGCTACATAAAAAGGAACGTTATTATCTTTTGCGGATAAAGCTTTAAGATAAGTTCCGATTTTGTTGCAAACATCGCCATTAGATAAAGTTCTATCGGTTCCAACTATACACATATCTACCTGTCCTCTTTGCATTAATATACCGCCAGTGTTATCTGTAATTACTGTGTTTGAGATTCCCTCTTCGTTTAATTCATAAGAAGTTAAGTTAGCTCCTTGGTTTCTTGGTCTTGTCTCATCAACCCAAACATGTACTTTAATACCTTTTTGATGTGCGTGATATATTGGTGAAGTAGCTGTCCCCCAGTCAATAGTAGCTAACCATCCTGCATTACAATGGGTTAAAATATTAACTGTATCTTTTTTTTTGTTTGCTATATCTTCAATAATTTTAAGACCATTTAAGCCGATATTTTTACAAAATTTTTCATCCTCTTCTGTAATTGCTTTTGCCTCGTCTAAAGCTATTTTCAAGATATCTTTATCATTTACTCCAGATAATTTTTTTACCATTCTATCTACTGCCCATTTAAGATTAATTGCGGTGGGTCTTGATGCAATTAATTCTTCGCTAGACTTCTTTAAAAAAGATAAATCATTTTTTTCAATTATGGATAAAACTAAACCATAGGCAGCAGTTGCACCAATTAATGGAGCGCCTCTTACCTCCATTGTTTTAATGGCATTAATTGCTTCATTAACGTTTTTTAAGTCTTTAATAACAAACTGATGAGGAAGTTTTGTTTGATCAATGATTTTTACTAAATTGTTTTCAAACCATATTGTTTTATATGATTTCCCCTCAATTTTCATTTTTTTTCCATCTTTTTTAATCTTTTTCTTAAACTTGGTGACAATGAATTAAACCATTTTTTTTCCTGTCCTGATTTAGGTAAAACTTCTCCATATTCAATCATTTGATCCGGTAATAGATCTTCTAAGTAAACCCAAACAAAATCATTGCGTAACTTTGTATTTTTAATCAAAATTTTTCTTAAACCTAAGATTAATTGTTTTTTAACTTTTGATGTTCGTCCAGCTCTTATCTGTCCGTTTAAGAAAATCTCTTTAGTTTTTACTAATTTGCCGCCCATAAAATGAGATTTTTTTTGATTTTTTTGAAATATTACTTGGGCAAAAAAGGTATTAGCGCCAGTAAATTTACTATGAGTATTTGTTATATCATTCGCAATAGAATTTTTTTGTTTAGGTGAAAGATTAATATTTGAATATTTGACTGTATATGTTGGCATTAAGATTATTTTTTTATTAAAACTCTTCCGGCAATATTTTTTAATTTTTTTATTGTTTTCTTTGTTCTTAATTTTGGATCGGTAATTATAGCAACATCTAAGCAGTCGTTTGCAGGATCTTTATCTACCGAATAATTTTTAAATGTTTTTATTATTTCTTTGATCATATTTTGTGCGTTAGCTGCATTTTTCAGTAAAGTTTGAACCACCATACTTACGTCAACTTCGTCATGATCAGGATGCCAACAATCATAGTCTGTTACCATTGCAACTGTACTGTATCTAATTTCCGCTTCTCTAGCTAATTTAGCTTCAGGCATATTAGTCATACCTATTACGTCAGCCCCCCAAGATCTGTATAAATTTGACTCAGCTAAGGTGGAAAATTGAGGCCCCTCCATTACAACATATGTGCCTCCAACTTGATAATTAATATTTAACTTTTTCAATGCAGCCTCACAACAATTCGAAAGTCCTAAACTGATAGGTTTTGCCATTGAGACATGTGCAACTATTTCTTCATCAAAAAAAGTTTTTAATCTTGAAAATGTTCTATCAATAAATTGGTCAACTATTACAAATTTTCCAGGTTCTAAATTTTCTTTAAGTGACCCAACAGCTGATACTGAAATAATATCTGTAACTCCCAACTGTTTCATTGCATCTATGTTTGCTCTATAATTGATATTTGTTGGGTTAATTATATGACCTCGAGAATGTCTTGGGATAAAACAAATTTCTTCTTTTCCAAAACTTGCTATTAAAATTTCGTCTGATGGTTTTCCCCAAGGAGTATTAATTTTTTTCCATTTTGTTTTTTGAAAACCCTCCATTTTATAGAGACCACTTCCGCCAATTATCCCGAGTTTTCTTTTTTTCATTATTTAATTATTAATGCTTTTTTGTTAGAACTTGAAGCATAATTATGGATTTAAAAAAACATATTAGATCAATTAAAGATTATCCTAAAAAGGGAATTTTGTTTAGAGATATAACCACTTTGGTAAAAGATGCAGATGCATTTAAATACACAAACGATAAAATTATAGAAATATCTAGAAAAATTAATTTTGATAAAGTTGCTGCAATTGAGTCGAGAGGTTTTGTGTTTGCATCAACAGTTTCCTATGTACTTAATAAACCTTTTATTCTTTTAAGAAAAAAAAATAAACTTCCTGCCGCTACTCATTCAATCGATTTTGAGCTTGAGTATGGAAAAGCAACTATTGAAGTCCACAAAGACTCTATACAAAAAAATGAAAAAATTTTAATTATTGATGACTTAATAGCTACAGGCGGGACAGCAGAAGCAGCAGCTAAATTAGTAGAAATTTCTGGTGGTAAGGTTGCTGGTTTTATTTTCGTTATTAATCTTTTCGATTTACCTGGAAATAATCTTTTGAAAAATAAAGGCTATTTTACAAAAAGTTTAGTTGAATTTCCTGGCCATTAAATTTCCTTATTTTTCCAAGTTGATGGTGTTAGCTCGTTATTGATTTCAATATTTATATTGTAATCAAAAGGTCGAGTTCCTCTTTTTTTAATATACTCAAATGTTTTTTGTATTCCGTCCCTTAAATTTACTTTTGTTTTATAATTCAATAATGATCTTGCTTTATCAGCTGAACAAGTGGCATGTTTTACTTCTTTTGGTCTATCTTTTTTATATATAGGATTTAAATTAACCCCTGTAATATTTGAACAGATCTCCGATATTTTATTTATCGTAACAAATTCTTCATCTGGACCAATATTAATTGTTTCTTTATTTAAATTTTTTTGATCGAGCATGGGTATCAAACAACTTAAACAATCGTCAATATAAGAAAAACATCTGGTTTGATTTCCGTCACCATATATTATTGGAGCTTTGCCTTGTAACATTCTATTGATCATTATTGATACTACGTTTCTGAAAGGATCATCGTATTTTTGTCTTGGCCCAATAATGTTATGAGGTATGGCAATTACCCATTCTATTCCATTTAAATCACAAATATTTTTTAAAACTTCTTCAGAAGCAACTTTTGAAATAGCGTAAGGATCTACAGGTTTTGGTTTCATAGACTCAGTAAAAGGAGCGTTTTGATCTCCGTACCTTGCCATTGAGGAACAAAAAATTATTCTTTTTACCTTTTCATTTACAGCTGCAGAAAAAATTGAGACTGAGGCAAGATAATTATTCTTTGTAATTTCGTAAGGTGAAAATACTGATAATCCTTCGTGAGCTGTTGCAGCACAGTGATAAACAACTTCAATATCTTTCATTAAAAGTTTTACCCTTGTAAAATCACAACAATCAATATTATGAAACTTAATATTCTTTGGAACATTGTCTTCATATCCACCTAACATATTGTCTATACCAACTACCTCGTGGCCTAACTTTACTAACTTTTCAGCTAAATGAGATCCTAAAAATCCCGCAACTCCAGTTACTAAAACTTTTCTACTTTTTGAGGACATAAAGTTTTTATATATAAAATACTATATTTATCAATTATTTATATTTGTGGTCTATACCACGATTTTTTTCCTGAGATTGAATTAAATAAACCTGAGAAAC
>CACGGB010000017.1 GCA_902572475.1 uncultured Pelagibacteraceae bacterium
ATTTCATTTGTCAATTGAGGGTTTGCTTTTCCACCAGATAATTTCATAACCTGTCCAACAAAAAAACCAAATAATTTATCTTTTCCAGCTTTATATTGATCAACTTTATCTTTATTTTTTGATAGTATTTCATTAATCATTTTCTCCAATTCTTTAGGATCGCTTTGTTGTTTCATCCCTTTTGACTCTATGATTTTTTTTGGGTTATCACCGCTTTCAACCATAATTTCGAAAACTTCTTTTGCTATTCTTCCTGAAATCTCTCCAGATTTAATTGATTGTACTAACTCAGCAAAATTTTTAGCAGAAATTGGTGAGTTAGAAATATTAAGTCCTTTGTCGTTGAGCATTGCAAATAAATCACCCATCATCCATGTAGCTGCTAGTTTTTTGTCAGATAATTTTGCAACTTCCTCATAATAATCAGAGATTTCTTTTTCGGAAACCAATACGTTTGCTTCGTATGAGTTAAGCCCATATTCTTGAATAAATCTCTCCTTCTTATTATCTGGCAACTCAGGCAAAGATTTTTTTAAATCATCAATTAATTTTTGTTCAAGTTTTAAGGGTAAAAGATCTGGATCAGGAAAGTATCTATAATCGTGAGCATCTTCTTTTGATCTCATTGATCTTGTTTCATTTTTTTTTGTATCAAATAATCTTGTTTCTTGATCTATCTCTTTTCCATCTTCTAGTAATTCAACTTGTCGATTAGCCTCATATTCAATTGCCATTTGCATAAATTTAATTGAATTTACATTTTTAATTTCACATCTTGTGCCGAAATTTTTATCGCCTACTTTTCTTACTGATAAATTTACATCTGCTCTTAATGAACCTTCTTGCATATTGCCATCACATGTGCCCAAGTATCTCATAATGGTTCTTAATTTTTTTATGTAAGCATTTACTTCATCGGGTGAACGAAGATGGGGTTTGCTAACGATTTCCATTAAAGCTATTCCAGAACGATTTAAATCAACATAGGTGCTTGAAGGATCCATATCATGGATACTTTTACCTGCGTCCTGTTCTAAATGAAGCCTTTCAATGCCAATTTCTTTTGAACCATAGGGCATATCCAGTAAAACTTTTCCTTCACCAACAATAGGATTTTTATATTGGGAAATCTGGTAACCCTGTGGAAGATCTGCATAAAAATAATTTTTTCTATCGAATACTGAATAATTATTTATTTTTGCATTTAAACCTAAGCCTGTTCTTACAGCTTGTTTCACGCACTCCTCATTGATGACTGGTAGCATTCCTGGAAAAGCAGAGTCAATTAAACTTACTTGTTTGTTAGGATCAGCTCCGAATTTAGTTGAGGAGCCTGAAAAAAGTTTAGAATTAGAAAGGACTTGAGCATGAACTTCTAAACCTATAATTACTTCATACTTCCCTTTCTCACCATTTATAAAATAATCAAATTTTTCTTTGCTCATGACCACCACTTTTTAATTTCATTTTTATAACCACAATTCTTTTCGAATGCGTAACCAATATTGAGAATTTTTTGTTCATCTAAGGCTTTACCTATCAATTGTAAACCAAGTGGGTAGCCCTGTTTATCTAATCCAGCAGGAAGAGATAAGGCTGGTAATCCAGCTAAATTTACTGGCACCGTAAAAATGTCATTTAAATACATTGATACAGGATCATTAGTTTTTTCTCCTATCTTAAATGCTGAGCTTGGTGTTGAAGGTGTTAAAATAGCATCAACTTTAGTAAAACTATCATCAAAATCTTTTTTTATTAATTGTCTTACTTTTTGGGCTTTTAAATAATATGCATCGTAATAACCAGACGATAAAACATAAGTGCCTATTAGTATTCTTCTCTTTACTTCATCACCAAATCCTTCTGATCTAGTGTTTTCATACATTTCAATTAAATCTTTTCCTTTTTGTGATCTGTAGCCATATCTCACGCCATCATATCTTGCTAAATTTGATGAAGCTTCCGCAGGCGCAACGATATAGTAAGTAGGCAAAGCGTACTTGGTGTGGGGTAATGAAATATCAATTAACTGAGCACCTAAATCTTTTAATATTTTTTTTCCTTTTTCCCAAAGTTCGTCAATTTCTTTTGGCATATTATCTATTCGATACTCTTTAGGGATACCAATTTTCAATCCTTTGATATTATCTTTTAAATTTTTTGAGTATGATTCTTTTTTTTTATTAATTGAGGTTGAGTCTTTTTCATCAAAACCAGACATTGCTTCAAGCATAATTGAACAATCATTTACTGTTTTAGTCATTGGTCCTGCTTGGTCTAATGAAGAAGCAAAAGCAACTATACCCCACCTCGAACAAAGACCGTAGGTTGGCTTGAGACCTACAGTGCCAGTAAATGATGCAGGCTGCCTAATAGACCCACCTGTATCTGTTCCAATTGTTGCAGGAGTAAGATCAGCCGCCAAAGCAGAGGAAGATCCCCCTGAAGAACCACCTGGAACTAGATGATCTCCGATAGGATTAATAACGTTTCCAAAAAAACTTGTTTCATTCGAAGAACCCATAGCAAATTCATCACAATTTAATTTTCCAAGTAAAAAAGCTCCATTGTTCCATAAATTTTTTGTTACAGTAGACTCATATGAAGGAACAAAATTATTTAAAATATTACTTCCAGCTGTAGTTTTAACATTTTCAGTACAAAATAAATCTTTTACAGCTAAAGGTACCCCGCTAAGAAGTTGTTCATTATTTGGTTTGTTATCAAATTTTTTTGCATTTTCTAATGCTTGATCAAATGTTGTAGTTACAAAAGCATTTAGTTTTTTTGCATTTTCAATGTTCTTTATATATGCTTGTGTAAGTTCTAATGAGGATATCTTCTTAGACTTTATACTTTCCAAAATTTCACTTAAACTTTGATTAGTTATATTGCTCATTACTCAACCACCTTTGGAACTACAAAAAACTCCTCATTTTTTTTTGGAGAATTTTTAAGAATTTTTTCTCTTATCTTGCCGTCACTGATTTCGTCTGTCCTTGATCTCAAAGATTGGTTTAAAATCGATGTTAATGGTTCAACTTTATCAGTATTCAGTTCATTTAATTGTTCAATAAACTTGAAAATTGAGTTTAAATCTTTGGTTAAGCTATCTACTTTAGCTTCATCAACTGAAATTCGAGCTAATTTTGCTACATGTTTAATTTTCTCTTTATCTAAGGACATTTGTGCAATAAGTTAATTTAAATGTGTTTTATCACAAATTAGGTAAATTTCATGCTCGATATTGACGTATTTATTGAAAAAACCAAGAAAAAATCAAGATTAATAGGTATTGATCCTGGCGGCAAAAGAATAGGAATAGCTCTATCAGATAAAAATAAAATTGTAGCTACGCCATACACCACGATTATTAAAGAAAATTATAGAGACCTAGTTGATCAAATTAAGAAAATTGTCAAAGAATATGACATAGACGGAATAGTCATAGGTAATCCAATTAATATGGATGGAACGGAAGGGCCTTCTTCACAATCAGCTAAAGATCTAGCTAAAAATCTTTCAAAAGATATTACAGAAAATATCACTTTATGGGATGAGAGACTATCTAGCCAGGGAGCCTTTAATCTATCTAATGATTTAGCAATTAATTCATCAAAAAAAGTGAAGAAATTAGACGAGAATTCTGCTCAATTTATACTTCAAGGAATTCTAGATTATTATCATAAAAAAAATACTTGATATAATTTAGTAAAAGGCCTATAGAGTTGATTTTAATGGCAACTAAAAAAAAAGTTACAGCTATTAAAAACATTCCCAAACATCTATTAGGTATTCAAAATTTATCAGTTCTCGAGGCAAATGAGGTTTTAACCGAAGCAAAATCCTTCATAAAATTAAACAGAGGAAGTTCTAAAAAACTAGATGTCCTTAGGGGAAAAACTCAAATAAACTTATTTTTTGAACCTTCTACAAGGACACAGAGTTCATTTGATTTAGCTGGAAAAAGACTAGGAGCGGACGTAATGACGATGAATATGGGAAACTCTGCATTAAAAAAAGGTGAAACATTAATTGACACTGCCATGACATTAAATGCCATGCATCCTGACATCATTGTTATAAGACATCAAGACTCGGGTGCACCAAATCTTCTTTCACAAAAAGTAAATTGTACGGTCATCAATGCAGGTGATGGAAGGAGAGAACACCCTACACAAGCCTTACTTGATGCTTTAACAATTATTAATAGAAAAGGTAACATTGAGGGATTAAAAATTGCAATATGCGGAGACATTCTTCATTCAAGAGTTGCTAGGTCTAACATTTATTTAATGAATATGTTGGGTGCAGAAGTAAATGTCATTGCACCAAAAACTTTAATGCCTAAAGGGATAAATAACTTAGGTGTTAAATCATTTACCGATATGAAAAAAGGATTAGATGGGTGTGATATTGTTATGATGTTAAGATTACAAAATGAAAGAATGCAGGGATCTTTTCTTCCATCAAAGAGAGAATATTACGAATTTTTTGGACTAACGCCAGAAAAACTCAAGTTTGCAAAAAAAGATGCTTTACTAATGCACCCTGGTCCAATGAACAGAGGTGTTGAGATTGATACTAAATTAGCAGATGACATAAATGTTAGTCTCGTGAAAGAACAAGTTGAATTAGGTGTAGCTGTTAGGATGGCATGTTTAAAATTGTACTGTAAATAAATGAAAGAAAAAATTTTGAAAAATGTGAGAATTATCGACCCATCTCAAAAGATGGATGAAATAGGAAATATATTTATCGATGAAAAAGGAAAAATAAAATCTATTGGAAAAAGATCAGGTACATCTAAATCAGCAGAAAAAATTGATTTGAAAGGCCTAGTAGCTATTCCTGGATTAGTTGATATGAAAGCTTTTGTTGGAGAGCCTGGCTTTGAATATAAAGAAAATTTTAGAACATTAAGCCAAGCAGCTTTGGCAGGTGGAGTAACTTCAATTGTAACTATGCCAAATACTAAGCCGGTTATAGACAACGTATCTATGGTGGACTTTATAATTAGAAGGGGTAGAGATAAAGCTAAGGTAAATCTTTTTCCATGTGCTTCTATTACTAGACAGATGGAGGGTAATCAGATGACTGAATTTGGTTTGTTAAAAGCAAGAGGAATTATTGGGTTTAGTGATGTTAATAAAACTGTCCAAAATTCTGAATTGATGTCTAGAATAATGAATTATGCTTCAGACATTGATGTTCTGATTATGCAACATGCCGAGGATTATGAATTAGCTAAAAATTCATGCATTAATCAGGGCGAAGTTGCAACAAGATTAGGTTTACAAGGTGTCTCAGATATTGCTGAAAAGATTATTATTGAAAGGGATTTATCTTTGTTAAGTGAATTTCCTTGCAGATATCATATTAATCAAATTTCCTCAAAAAATTCTCTAAATGTTATTAAAAAAAATAAATCTAATGGAATAAAATTCAGCACAGGGGTTTCTATTAACAATTTATCGTTAAATCAAAATGACATTGGAGAATTTAGAACTTTTTTAAAATTATCTCCCCCTCTTAGAAGCGAGGAGGATAGACTTTCATTAATAGAAGGAATAAAGAATGATCTCATTAATGTAATTGTATCTGATCACATTCCTGAAGATGAGGAAAGTAAAAGACTTCCGTTTGCACAAGCAGCGACAGGTTCTATCGGTATAGAGACATTGCTGTCTTTATCTTTAGAGCTTTACCATAATGAATCATTGCCTTTGGAAAAAATAATTAAGTGCTTAACGATTAATCCAGCTAAGATACTAAAAATAGATAAAGGATCCCTTAAAGAGGGATCGGACGCAGATATTTGTATATTTGATTTGGAAAAACCATGGGTAGTGAAACCTGAAGAACTTAAATCAAAATCAAAAAATACTGCGATTGAAAATAGAAAATTACAAGGTAAAGTGAAAATGACTTTGCTTCAAGGCGAAGTGGTATATTCGAACTAATGGACATAGATTTAATTATTGTAGCAATTTACTCATACCTTTTGGGATCAATACCTTTTGGATTACTCTTAACTAGGATATTTCTAAAAAAAGATATTAGAACTGTTGGCTCTGGAAATATCGGAACTACAAATGTTCTTAGAACTGGAAATAAATTTCTCGCAATAACTACGTTAGCTCTTGATTTATTTAAAGGATACATTTCAGTTTATATAACAATATTTTATTTTGAAGACTTAACCTCTCTATCTGCATTGATTTGTTTCATCGGACATATTTTTCCCGTTTGGTTGAAATTTAAAGGAGGAAAAGG
>CACGGB010000018.1 GCA_902572475.1 uncultured Pelagibacteraceae bacterium
ATTAAAGTTGGGTTTTTAACTTTTAGCGGGTTAATAATTAGACAATCATTGGTTTTGTGTGGTCAAAGATGGGCAAACACTTATCACCACTTAGGTTCGTACATACTGTTACCAAACATTGCATTGATAATTACATCTATAATTAAAAATGACATAGCTTTATCATTGGGTATGATAGGTGCTTTGTCTATTGTTAGATTTAGAAATCCAGTCAAAAGCCCTTTTGAACTTGTAATGTTTTTTGGACTTTTAACTTTAGGGATTGTGGCTAGTGTCTCACTAATCTTAGCAGTTCTTTTATTTTTACTTATTGTCATAGTCATATTAGGTATTAAAATTTCGGATACGGTGTTAAAAAAATATAATATAAATATATTTCAATATTCTTTTGGAGATGGAAATTTAAATTACACGCTTGAAATAAACTCATTTGAGGAAATCGAACAACTAACTTATGATAAGAAAATTATTAGTTTTTATTTTGATAAAGAAAAAAAAATTTATTCATATAGACTAGCTTTCCAATCAAAAATTGAATTAGAGGAATTTACGAAAAAAATAAAATCTGATAAAAAAATTACTCAAATACGAGCAGATATACAGTCTTAAATTGAATTATGAAAATAAGGTTCGCCTTTTTTATTTCGTTTATTTGTCTTTTTTTATTTTCAATTTCCTTATTAAATTTTAATCAGCTTGATTTATATTCAGAGGTTTCAAAAAAAGAGACTCAAAATTGTAATAGCCTAGACTATGATTTATCTGAAAATCTACATCCCTCAAACTTTAAAGAATTTAATTTAGAGATAAAATTTGAGTCTGAAAGACGCTGGAGAAGAACACTTTTAGATAACTTGGTTCAAAGTGAAAAAAATAAAAAAGAAAGTGGTCAATGGAGGAAATTCTCCTCTAAGAGTGGAAGACATAAAGCTGATTTAATTGTAGATTTAACTTCTGAAAAAAAATGTAAGCTTAAGGCGTTAGTTAGAGAGCACGGTGACTTAATTGATCACAAAGATGGATCGTTATTACCAAGTTTAAATATCAATATTACTAATGGACATTTATTTGGTGTTACAAAATTTATTTTATTTGTCCCAGGCACGAGAAATAGTGAGAATGAAATCTTTGGAAGTCTTCTATTTTCAAAATTGGGGTTTATTTCACCTAAAACTGCATATGTAAACCTGAAGTACAATAAAAATACTAAAAAATTTATATTTCAGGAAAAAATTGAAAAAGAATTAATTGAGTCAAATTACTTTAGAGAGGCTCCAATATTTGAAGGAGATGAGAGATTTGCTTTTTCGGATAGAAGACATGAGCAAGAACTTTCGAAAGCAAGAATAATTAATGATAACTGGTCAAAAAGAAATAAAGCAAATTTATTAATTTCACAAAGTGGATTATCTATTATTAATCATTTAACTCAATTACATGAAACAAAAAATGATAGAAATGATAATCACGACTTTTATTATGTAAGTAAATTAATTTTTAAGGAGAACATTTTTAAAGACTTAGAAATATTTGACTCTTTAGCTTTATCTCTTGGTAGTGATCACACAATGCCTAAAAATGAGAGAAGATTGTACTTTGATCCATTCTTAAATAAATTCTACCCAATTTATTATGATGGTAATTTTAATATTTTTGATGATGAGGAAAATCCATATATTAAAAGAGAGTATATCAAAGTAATTCCCTCTGTATTTGAAGGAGCGAAAAGGGCAATCGACAGAATTAATCAACTAAAAATTAGTCAATTTAAAAGGGAATTATCTCAAAATGGTCTAAATTTGTCACAAGAGAAAATTCAAAGTTTAATAAAAAAAATTAAAATTAATCTTACTGAAATTAGTAATTTTAAAGATGATAAAATTTTTCAAATAGTGGCGGATGAACAAAAAAAATCTTTTGTTAAACAGGGAAAATTTTATGACCTAAATACAAAAAGAAGATTGATTTACGACACTCAAGAGGAAAATCAATTTTTAAGTTGTTCTATTTACGATACAGGTTGCAAAAATTTAAAACTCAATCAAAAAGATATTTCAACATTAATTGCTCAAAGACTTAAAGATGATAAAAAAAATGATTTAATCTATTTGGGTAAAAAAAAACGTAATGATCAAACAGGATGGTTTTATCAGAATCAAATTAAAGAAGAAAAAATTTTAAAGATTGATTTCAATTCAAAATTGGTAATCACTGGAAAACCAGAGATTAGTCTTAATAAAGAAAATAAAGAGATATTGTTTGTCAGAAAAAATTTAAATGACACAATTGTACTAATGGGTGGTTCATTAAGAGCTTGGTCTATCAGACTTCTTGATGAAAGTAGTGGTTACGCTGCTGCTAGAAATAATATAAATAATTTAACAGGTTGTATAAACTTTATAGATATTACAATCGAAGATCTTACTATTTATTCTGAAAACGCAAAATGCGAGGATGCTGTTAATTTTATTAGGTCCAAAGGTAAAGTAAGAAAATTAGAAATCTTGAACTCAAAATCAGATGGTATGGATGCAGATTTTTCTAATATTGAGTTCAACAAGATAAAAATATCTAATAGCGAAAATGATTGTTTAGATTTTTCTTACGGTTCATATAAAATTTTAACAGCATTTATTGATAATTGTGGTGATAAAGCAGTTTCTGCGGGTGAATTAAGTGAATTAAACATTAATAATATAAATATCTCAAGCTCTAACACTGGCATAGCATCAAAAGACTTTGCTAAAGTACAAATTGATAAGGCAATAATTGACAAAATTAAATACTGCTCACAAGCCTATAACAAAAAACAAGAGTTTTCTGGAGGTTTCATAAATTTTAATAATCTAATATGTAAAAATTTTTTAAAAGATTTTTATTTAGATAAAAGTTCAAAAATAACTTATAAAAAACCAATAAAATTACAAAACTCATTAGACAAAAAAAAATTCAAAAAAAAATTTAAAAATAATTTATTAGAGGATTTTCAAACATACAATTTAGATAATTCGATAAATGCTATTATAGAAATCAGTGCAGGTGAGATAGAGAAATGGGAAATTTCAAAAATTGATGGTAGTTTAACTTGGGATTTCTATAAAGGATCACCAAGAGTTGTAAGTTATAAACCTTATCCAATAAATTATGGTATTGTACCTAGAACACTTTATAGAAATAAAATTGGTGGAGATGATGATCCATTAGACATAATTGTTTTAGGCCCCCCAATAGCAAAAGGAAAGGTAGTTAATGCAAAGGCAATTGGTCTAATGTTAATGACAGACCTTGGTGAAAAAGATGATAAAATAATTGCTGTTCCTACGAATGGAGATTTTGATAAAATAGAAAGTTTAGAAGAATTAAAAAAATTTTTTCCAGATGAATTAAACTTAGTTAAGGATTGGTTTGAAAATTATAAAGGAAAAGATGTGGTAGAATTTATTGGTTTTGAAAACGAAGAAGAGGCAAATAAACTTATATCTTTAACTTCGAGAGACTTTAAAAGATACGGAGTTAAAACAAGATAATGACTTTTAGAATAGAGGAAAAAATAAGATTACATATCTCAGATATAAATAAATTTAAGATATTTTTATCCAAAAATAAAGGCAAATTATTATACCCTAAAAGAGAAATCTTCAGCACTTACTTGGATAACAAAAATTTTGATATGTATAGAGATTCTGAAGAAGGCGTATCTCCAAGAAAAAAAATTAGAGTAAGAAATTATCCAAATAACTTAAATTCCGTCTATAAATTAGAAAAAAAAATATCTAGTGTTGAAGGAAAATTTAAAAGTTCAAGAAAGATAAATGGTAGTGAAAAAAATCAAATTGATATAAGTGGAATCTATGACTCTCAATATGGTATTTGTAACAATGTTATTAACGTTAGTTATGTAAGAGAATATTTTATTATTTTTGATGTAAGAGTAACAATTGATTATGATATTAAGTATGAGAGTTACTTCGATAGTAGATTTTTTCTAGACAAAAATATTTTAATCGTGGAATTAAAATCAAATAATAATATTATTAATGTTTTAGAAAGAATTTCTGGGTTTTTTCCTTTGCAAAGAGAGCGCTACTCAAAGTATTGCAAAGGTATAGATGCTTTATACAATATAAAATCAAGCTATCGTCAGATAATTTGATTAACTTATAAACTCTTTTTTTATTTTGATAAAATTTTTAGGTCTTGTAAGTTTTTTAAAAGTTCCATTAGATATTTGTATTTCAATAAAGGTAGGGCCGGATTCTAATTTAAAAATTTTTTTTATTTTATTTATATCTGATTTTTTTTGTATTTTATAATAATTTTTATAACCTAATGATTTTGAGAGGTTCTTGAAATTAATCTTTTGTGATTTGATATCTTGACCACCAACTGACTCATGAGATCTATTATTAAATAAAACATGAAAGAAATTTTTTTTACCATAATATCCTATTGTTTGTAATGCCCCTAGATGCATCAAAAGAGATCCATCTCCATCTAGGCAGATAACTTTGCTTTTTCTATTTTTTGATACTCCAAAAGCTACAGAGGATGCATGTCCCATTCCTCCGACCATATAAAAATCTTTTCCATTTTTTATCTTTTTTTGTGATCTTAAAAAATTTAATTCTCTTGAAGTATAGCCGGTAGTAGATATCAAATAGGTCTTATTAGGTATAATCCTCAATATATTTTCTATTATATCTGACCTTTTTAAAGAAAATTTATTTTTTTTAATGGCTTTTTTGCTAGTAACGCTAAAAGTTCCCTTCTGGACAACTATTGCGATTACTGAATTTGTTTTTTTTGAAAAACTTATTAATTTTGAAATTTTCGCTAAGCTTTTAGTTTTTGAATTAATTACTAAATATTTTATTTTTAATAGTTTTAGTAAATCAAGAGTTATTTTACCTTTAACCATATGTTGAGGCTCATCAATAATTTTCGGCTCTCCTCTCCACCCTACTAATAATAATAATGGAATAGAGTAAACTTTAGAGTGGGTGATTGATGCAAGAGGGTTAATAGCATTACCTAAACCAGAGTTTTGCATGTAAACACAAGGAATTTTTTTTGTAGCCAAATAATACCCTGCTGCAGTTGATACTGCAGTGCCTTCATTACAAGTTATAATATTTTTTTGTAAATTTTTTCTTTCTAATTCTAGTAAGAGATTTTTAAGTAGACTATCAGGCACACCCGTAAAGAAGTTAATTTTTTTTTGACTTAAAAATTTAATAAAATTAGACGGGTTAATTTTTCTCATATTTTTTTATATCTGAAATTACCAAATTTGATATTTTTTCATAGGCATCTTTTGTATAATGATTACCAGGTAATGCAAATGGAAACATGGATAACGGATCATTTTCTTCATCAAAAAT
>CACGGB010000019.1 GCA_902572475.1 uncultured Pelagibacteraceae bacterium
AACTTGGTAAGATTAAAGCAAGGACTGCAATGAGAAATATTGCAGACATTATTTGATCTGTTCCCATTTTAATTAAGTTTTTCTCCAGAATTTTTTAGCTTTTTCAAAAAAGCTTTTAATTACCGGATCTGGTTTATTTGACTCTATCTCATTAAATTCTTCTAATATTTCTTTTTGCCTTTTAGAAAGTGACGTTGGTACTTGAGTTACAATTCTTATATAGAGATCGCCAAATACACTTCTTCTTAGAATTGGCATACCTTTACCTTTTAATCTAAATTGTTTTCCATGTTGAGTTCCTGAAGGAATTTTTATCTTAGATTTTCCTCCATCAATTGAAGGGACTTCTACCGAAGTACCTAATGCAGCATCTGAAAACGAGATTGGTAGCTCATAATACAAATTTTCATCTGATCTTTTAAAAATACTATGATTGTCGATTGATATGAACAGATATAAATCTCCACTTGACCCACCTTTCGATCCAGCTTCACCTTTTCCCGTCAATCTTATTCTTGTTCCATCATCAACACCTTTAGGAATTTTCACGGTCACGTTTTCGTTCGCTTGCAATTTTCCGTTACCACTACAGCTGTTACAAGGAGTGCTTATCATCTCACCATAACCACTACACTGAGGGCATGTTTGTTGTACAGTAAAGAATCCTTGATTTGTTCTTACCTTTCCTCTACCCGAACAATAATCACATCTAATTGGTTTTGATCCTTTTGCTGCTCCACTGCCTGAACACGATTTGCATGATTTATAGGTAGTGTATCTGACATTTTTTTCGGTACCTGTATAAGCATCCTCTAAACTTATACTAACATCATACCTTAAATCATTTCCTCTATTACTTGCTCTTCTTGAAGAACCGCCACCAAAGTCACTAAAGAAATCCTCAAAAATATCTGAGAAAGATGAACTATCAAATCCTCCAAAACCTTGAAATCCACCTGACCCTCCGCCACCTTCAAAGGCAGCATGACCGAATTGGTCATAGTTTGCTTTTCTTTTGTCATCTGAAAGTATGTGATATGCTTCGCTTGCTTCTTTGAATTTTTCCTCTGAAACTTTATCACCTTTGTTTTTGTCTGGATGGTACTTAAGTGCTAATTTCCTGTAAGCTTTTTTAATGTCTTCTTTTGAGGCTCCTCTAGGAATACCTAAGACATCATAACAATCTCTTTTAGCCACAGGACGTCTCCTTATTTTTTATCTTAGGCGCTTTTTTCTTTATCTTCTTTTACGTCTTCAAAATCTGCATCAACAACATTATCTTTCTCACCAGGTTTTGTATTTTTTGGTCCGCCAGTTCCTTTATCATTGTCGTTATTAGTTTTTTGTTGGCTTTTATATACCGCTTCACCTAGTTTCATCGAAACTTGAATCAAACTTTGAGTTTTTTTCTTAATATCTTCAACGTCAGTTCCCTCTAAAGATTTTTTAAGATCAGCAATCCCATTTTCTATTGCTTTTTTCTCTTCAGCTGAAACTTTGTCTCCATGTTCTTTTAAGCTCTTTTCTGTTGAGAAAACTAAACTATCTGCTTGGTTTCTTGCATCTACTGTCTCTCTCTTCTTCTTATCAGCTTCTTTATTAGCCTCAGCATCTTTTACCATCTTTTGTATTTCCTCATCAGACAGACCGCCAGAAGCTTGAATTTGTATTTTCTGCTCTTTTCCAGTTCCTTTGTCTTTAGCAGAAACGCTAACTATTCCATTAGCATCAATATCAAATGTAACTTCTATTTGAGGTGTCCCCCTTGGCGCTGGAGGAATACCTACTAATTCGAAGTTACCTAAAATTTTGTTATCTGCAGCCATCTCCCTCTCACCTTGTAAAACTCTAATAGAGACAGCAGGCTGATTATCTTCTGCTGTTGAAAAAACCTGACTTTTTTTTGTAGGTATTGTTGTATTTTTTTCGATCAATTTCGTTGAAACGCCACCAAGTGTTTCAATACCAAGTGAAAGTGGAGTTACATCTAAGAGTAATACATCTTTCACATCTCCTTGAAGCACACCGCCTTGAATAGCTGCACCCATTGCTACTACTTCATCTGGATTAACACTTTTGTTAGGTTCCTTACCGAAGAAGTTTTTAACAGTCTCAATTATTTTTGGCATTCTAGTCATTCCACCTACAAGCACTACTTCATTAATTTCAGCAGCTGAAAATCCAGAATCTTTTAAAGCTGTTTTGCAAGGTTCTAAAGTTCTATCAACTAAAGTTTGTACTAATGCCTCTAGTTTAGCTCTTGTGAACTTTAAGTTTAAATGTTTTGGTCCAGATTTATCTGCAGTTATAAATGGTAAGTTTATTTCTGTTTGTGCAGCAGAAGAAAGTTCTATCTTAGCTTTTTCGGCTGCTTCTTTTAATCTTTGAAGTGCTAACTTGTCAGTTTTTAAATCGATACCATTGTCTTTTTTAAACTCTGTAGCAAGATATTCAACAATAGCATCGTCAAAATCCTCTCCACCTAAAAAAGTATCGCCATTTGTAGATTTTACTTCAAATACACCGTCACCTATTTCCAAGATCGATATATCGAAGGTTCCTCCCCCTAAGTCATAAACAGCAATTTTCTTACCACCTTTTTTATCTAAACCGTAAGCAAGTGAGGCTGCGGTAGGTTCGTTTATAATTCTTAAAACTTCTAATCCAGCAATTTTACCTGCATCTTTTGTAGCTTGTCTCTGTGAGTCATTGAAATAAGCTGGTACAGTTATAACTGCTTTCGTTACAGCTTGACCTAAATATTTTTCAGCTGTCTCTTTCATCTTTTGTAAAACAAAAGCAGAAATTTGCGCTGGAGAATATTTTTTACTTTTACCCTCAACCCAGGCATCGCCATTATCCGATTTTACAATTTTGTATGGAACTTTCGAAATATCTTTTTGAACTGAAGGGCCATCAAATTTTCTACCAATAAGTCTCTTTACTGCAAATATAGTATCTCCTGCATTAGTAACAGCTTGTCTTTTTGCGGGCTGTCCGACTAATTTTTCATCATTTTCTAAAAATGCTACGACTGATGGAGTCGTTCTTGCACCTTCAACATTTTCTAAAACTTTTGCCTGTGATCCATCCATGATGGCAACACAAGAATTTGTTGTTCCTAAATCAATACCTATTACTTTACTCATTATTTTATTCCTTTTGTTGAATTTATATGGGTGTTTTTTTTCCTTCTACAAGGTTAATTCTTGTCTTTTTTTTCACCTTTTTCCTCATTTTTTGAAATCTTTTTCTTTGAAACCCCTACTAATGCTGGTCTTAACAATCTTTCACCCAACATGTAGCCACATTGTATTTCTTGTACTATTGTGCCCGCTTCTGAATTTTCATCCTCTATTTCCGTCATTGCTTGATGAAGATTTGGATCAAATTTTTTACCTTTTGTATTAATTTTTGTAATTCTATTTCTTTCAAATATGGTAACCAAATCTTTTTCAATTATCGAAATATTTTCCAAAAACCTATCTAAATCTTTGTTCTTTTTTAAAACCTCATCATTTTTAATAGCATTCTTTGCTCGGTCCAAATTATCAAGAATAGCCAAGCTTTCTTTTGCAAAATTAAAAGATCCGAATTCAAAAGCGTCCTTAATTTCCTTCTCAAACCTCCTTCTTTGATTTTCAATTTCAGCTAGGGATCTAAGAAGTTTATTTTCAGATTCTTTTAACTTTTGCTCAACCGTAAGTTCCTCTTTTTTCTCATCAGAGGTATCTTGGCTCTTTCCAGTTTTTTTAATGTTTTTTTCATTATTTTCAGACATCTAATTGCTATATAGTAAACATTTATTAAATTACTAGATGGAAATGAAAAAAATATTAATTGGCACTCATAATAAAGGAAAATTCAAGGAAATTTCATTTTTGATATCAAAAAAATTTAAAAAAATTAATCCAACATTACTCAAAATACCAAGTCCAAAAGAGACAGGAAAAACATTTACTTCAAACTCTAAACTAAAAGCAAATTTTTTTTCACAATATATTGACTACCCCGTAATATCTGATGACTCTGGTTTATGTATTAGGGCCCTTAATCAACAACCAGGAATCTACTCTGCTCGATTAGCAAAGAGGCATGGTAGTTTTCTTAAAGCTATGAAATATATCCTAAAAAAAATGAAAAATAAAAAAAATAGATCTGCAACTTTTGTGTGCAGTTTATCATTCAAGTTTCCTAAAAAAAAACCGATCAATGCGGTTGGTAAAATCAAAGGTAGTATCTCATACAATATTTTAGGGAAAAATGGTTTTGGATATGATCCGATATTTATTCCAGATAATTATAATAAAACCTTTGGTGAAATGATGAAATCAAAAAAAATTAAAATGGATCATAGGTTTATTGCATTTAGAAATTTAAAAAAAAAAGTTAAAACTTTGTAAATTTATTTTTATCTGTTTTGTAGATATTTAGTTCCTGAATTACTTTCTTATTTGCAAAGCTAAAAGTTCCTATTTTTCCTTTGATTTTACTTTTAAACGCAAAGTCGTTTATAGAGTCAACTTTTCCATAAGTTTTCCACGCGTAATAAATTAGCCCAAGTGCATCATAAGTTAAAATTGAGATTTCATTTGGGTAAGAACCAAAATTTTTATAATAAATTTTATTGTATTTTTTAAACTCTTTATAATTTATTGATGGGTAGTATAAATTTCTAATAGTATTTTCATAAAATATACTTTCATCAAACCATTGATTTACAGTGGTAAATAAAACCTTATCTTGATTAACATCAGTGTATACTAATGAAGTTAAAATACTTTTAAGACTATTCCCAAAATCTATTATTATCACAGAGTCAAAATTTACATCTCCCAGTGTATAAAGTTGCTCAAGTTTTTCCAATTCTCTAACAGATTGTTCGTCTTCTTTGTCTTCAAAAATTTTTTTTCTTAACTCTAGATTTCTTTTTCTTTGTGAATAGTTTGTAAGTTTTTCTATTTCACCTGTAAGCACTTCTGGATTAGGATCATATTTAAAAATTTTAGTATCATTTAAATCTAATTTACCAAGTTTTTTTTCAATAAAGTCAGTAAATTTATTTTTAGGAAATAAAATAATTGTATTCGTTTTCTTTTT
>CACGGB010000020.1 GCA_902572475.1 uncultured Pelagibacteraceae bacterium
GCTAAACTAACTACTTTGAACAAGATTAAAATTTAAAAATGTATAAAATTATTACAATTCTTTTATTTTTATTATTAAGCACTTTTTCACTCAATGCTGAAATAGTTAGCAACTTAAAGATCATAGGTAATGAACGAGTAAGTAATGAAACAATAAAAGTTTACGGAGACATAGAATTAGGAAAAAATTATTCAGAGAGTGATCTAAACAATATATTGCAAAATCTATATTCGACTGATTTCTTTGAAGATGTTCAAATTAAACTAGATGGAGGTATTTTAACGATAAAATTGAAAGAATATCCATTAATAAATCAGTTAGTTATTTTAGGTGAAAAAAATAAAAAATATTTAGAGCAAATAAAAAAAATTATTAAACTCAGACAAAAGAGTTCCTTTATAAAATCATATCTTTCAGATGATATAGAAAATATTAAACGTCTCTATTCATCAGCGGGTTACAATAATAGTATAGTTGAAATTAAAACTAGAGAAGTTGATAATAAAAATATTGATTTAATACTTGAAATTTCAAGAGGGGAAGTCACTAAAATCTCATCAATTAATTTTACAGGGAATAAAATTCTAAGAGATAGGCGTTTAAGAGATATTATTGCAAGTGGTGAAGATAAATTCTGGAAAATTATATCCAGAAATACAAAATTTAGTGAAAACTTAATAAACTTAGATAAACGGTTGCTTACAAATTATTATAAGTCTTTAGGTTATTATGACGTTGAAATAAGTTCTAATTCGGCAATTATTAATGATGAAGGTAACGTTGATTTAATTTATTCTATTGAAGCCGGAAAAAGATACGTAATAAAAAAAATCAGCACTAATATCGATCAAGTATTTGATAAAGATATCTTTTTTGCATTAGAAAAATCGTATCAAAAATATATTGGAGAATTTTACTCACCTTTTTCAATTACTACTTTGCTCAAAGACATAGATGAAATAATTGAAAACAATAACCTTCAGTTTGTGGAGCACAATGTTGAAGAAAAATTAGATGAAACTAAAGGCGAAATTGAAATTTTATTTAATATTTTTGAAGCAAAAAAAATATTAGTAGAAAGAATAAATGTAGTTGGAAACAACATAACTAATGAAAATGTGATAAGAGGTGAATTAATACTTGATGAAGGAGATCCTTTCACTAAATTGAAACTGGATAAATCTATTTCAAATTTAAAAGCTAGAAATATTTTTTCAGATGTTAAAGCAGAAACTAAAACTGGATCATCAAACGATTTAAGAAATATTGAAATTAAAGTAGAAGAAAAACCTACCGGTGAAATTAGCGCAGGAGCAGGTGTGGGTACCAGTGGTGGAAATTTTGCTTTCAATATAAGAGAAAACAATTGGTTAGGTGAAGGTAAACAATTAGATTTTGCGATTAATTTTGATGAAGAGTCATTGGCTGGACGACTTAATTTTACAGATCCAAACTATGATTTTTTAGGGAATGCTCTAAATGTATACATATCAAGTACTGGCAATGATAAACCAGATCAAGGATACGAAAACACAACAGTAGCAACCGGTATAAGTACTAGCTTTGAACAGTACAAGAATGTGTTTGCAACATTAGGAATTGATGCTTCCTATGATGATCTAAGAACATTTGACTCAGCCTCTGCATCACTCAAAAAACAAGCAGGAGAATTTAACGAACTCTCTGGATCGTATGGTTTTAAATATGATAAGAGAGATCGTAAATTTATGCCTACATCCGGATCTGTTTACAGTTTTAACCAGACTTTACCCATAGTAGCTGATAAAAGATTTATTTCTAATACAATCTCAGCAAGTGGTTATAAATCTTTCTCAGAAAACATAATAGGCTCCTCAAAAATCTATTTATCAGCAATAAATGGTATAGGAGATGATGACGTGAGGTTAAGTAAACGAAAAAATCTAAGTCAATATAGATTAAGGGGATTTGAAAGAGGCAAAGTAGGTCCAGTGGATGGAGATGATCATGTTGGAGGAAATTATGCAGCGGCATTAAATTTTGAAGTTAATCTTCCAAACGTTTTTCCAGAGAGTACAAAAACTGAAGTCGGTTTATTTTTGGATTTTGGTAACCTATGGGGAGTTGATTATGATAGCAGCCTAGATAAATCTAACGAATTAAGATCATCAACTGGAATAGCTGCCAGTTGGCTTTCACCTTTAGGCCCAATGACATTTATTTTTTCCACAAATTTGTCCAAGGCAAGCACTGATAAAACTGAGAGTTTCAGTTTTAATTTAGGAACAACATTTTAAACATGAAATTTAAAAAGATAACATATTTTGTTTTAATTTTTTTTTCGTTAAGTGTAATTAATTTGAATGCAGATACACCGCACTTTATTGATTTTAAATATATTTTAAATGAGAGTGATGCTGGAAAGAAAGCTCAAATTTTTCTCAAAAATAAACTTGAGAAAGGTTTTAAAAACATAAAGGAAAAAGAAAAAAAAATTCAGGATGAAGAAAAAAAAATTATTCAGCAAAAAAAATTAGTATCAGCAGAGGAATATAAAAAAAAAGTTACAGATTTAAGAAAAAAAGTGTCTAATTTGCAAAAAGAAAGAAATGAAATTCTCAAATCAGTTGCTAATAAGAGAGCCAAGGCAAAAAATGAACTCCTAAAAAATTTGAACCCTATCATGAAAGATTACATGAAAGAAAAAAATATAAAAATGATTGTAGATAAAAAAAGTCTTTTGCTTGCAGATGAAAATTTAAATATCACAAAAGATATAATGAGTTTGCTAAATAAACAATTAAAATCGATTAATCTAAATTAGTTTTAAATGAGTTCTAATTTCTTTTTTAAAAAGAAAAATATTAAAATCAGTAAAGCTTTTATCAACACTAATTTTAAAAGAGATTTTCTAATCAAAGATGTGCGTCCTTTACATTTGGCACGAGAGAGCGATCTTACTTTTTTTGACTCAAGTAAGTATAAAAATGATGCGATAAAAACAAAAGCTGGTGCATGTATAAGTACAGAAAAATTAGTAAATTTTTTACCTAAAAAAATCGAAAAAGTAATTGTAAAAAACGTTTTATTTGAATTGGCAAAAATTTTAAAAGTTATGTTTCCTTTAGCAGATGTAGATTACCCAGACGAAACATTAAAAAAACCAAGTAAAACAAAATATAAATCTGTTAAATTTGGAAACAATGTTTTAATTGGTAAAAATGTAAAAATAGGTAAAAATACTTACGTTGGAGCTAATTCAATAATCGAACATGATGTACAAATTGGTAAAGAATGTATCATTGGATCAGGCGTAATTATTAAAAACTCAATTATTGGAGATAGAGTTGTGTTGCAAGATAACTGTAAAATCGGTCAAAAAGGATTTGGCTTTATACCTTTAAAAAATAAAAATCTTAAATTTCCGCACATAGGTAAAGTTATTATTAAAGACGATGTGGAAGTCGCATCAGGTTGCACAATAGATCGTGGATCTTTAAATGATACAATAATAGGCAAAAATACTTATTTAGATAATCAAGTTCACGTTGCCCATAATGTCCAAATAGGATCAAATTGTATGATTGCTGGGCAGGTTGGTTTTGCAGGAAGTACAAATGTTGGTAATAATGTATCTATCGGCGGTCAAGCAGGCGTATCTGGTCATCTGAAAATAGGAAATAATGTTAAGATAGGTGGTGGTAGCGGTGTAGTAAAGGACGTTAAAGATAATCAAATAGTTATGGGCTATCCTGCATTACCAATAAAAGATTTTTTAAAAAGAAATAAAGATGAATGAAACTGAAATAGATAAAAAAAAAATTAAAAGTTTATTACCTCATAGGGAGCCAATGCTTTTAATTGACAAATTAATTAATATAGTCCCACTTAAATCTGCCACAGCTATCATGCATGTCAAAAAAGATGGTTTCTATGTTCAAGGTCACTTTCCAAATCAACCAGTAATGCCGGGTGTATTAATCGTGGAAGCCTTTGGACAAGCAGCTGCTGCCTTAACTGCTCACGGTATAGACCCTAAAGAATACGAAAATAAATTAGTTTTTTTAATGGGAGTAGATAAAGCAAGGTTTAGAAATCCAGTTATTCCTGACTGTGATTTACATTTAGAAATTGAAGCAATTAGATCACACGGAAGAGTTTGGAAGTACAAAGGTATTGCAAAAGTAGATGGAAAAAGAATGGCTGATGCAGAGTGGTCAGCTACAATAGTGGATAGAAAATAATGATACACAATTCCAGCGTAATTGATAAAAAAGCGAAAATTTCAAAGAATGTAAAAATTGGTCCATTTTGTTATGTAGGCCCAAATGTTGAGCTACAAGAAAATGTTGAATTAGTATCAAATGTTCATATAGAGGGAACAACTTATATAGGCAATGGAACAAAAATTTTTCCATTTGCCAGCATAGGAACACAACCTCAAGACCTTAAATATAAGAATGAAAAAAACAGCCTTTCGATTGGTAAAAATAACATAATAAGAGAGTATGTTACTATTAACCCAGGCACAGAAGGAGGTGGAACAAAAACTTTAATTGGAGATAACTGTTTGTTTATGATTTCGTCACATATAGCACATGATTGTATAATTGGTAACAACGTGATTATTGCAAACAATGTTCCATTGGGAGGCCATGTAACTATTGAAGACTCAGTTGTTATAGGTGGAAACTCAGCAGTACAACAATTTACAAGAATAGGAAGACTTGCGATGATAGGCGGTATGACAGGTGTACTAAAAGATGTTATTCCATTTGGATTATCAATTGGAAATAGAAATTATTTACAAGGTCTAAATTTAATTGGTCTGAGAAGAAAAAAATATGAAAATAAATTAATAATTGGATTAGACAAGGCATACAAAGAAATATTTTCTTCAAAAAATTTATATGAAAATTTAAGTAAAATAAATGGAGAGTACAAAGACAACAAACTAGTAAGTGAAGTAATAAAATT
>CACGGB010000021.1 GCA_902572475.1 uncultured Pelagibacteraceae bacterium
CTCCAAATTCTCCCTTTGGAGCCTCAACTGCTGTATAGACATTACCTTTTGGAACTCGATAACCTTCAGTAAAAAGTTTAAAATGATGTATTAAAGCCTCCATAGATTGTTTTAAATCATCTCTATTTGGAGGTGATATTTTTCCATCTATAGACTTAACAGGTCCTTTTGGAAGTTTTTCAATACATTGTAAAATAATTTTTACACTTTCCCTCATCTCCTCTATCCTGCAAAGATAACGATCATAACAGTCTCCATTTTTTCCTACTGGTATTTTAAAATCTAAGTCACTATAAATTTCATAAGGTTGAGATCTTCTTAAATCCCACGCAACACCCGAACCCCTTAGCATCACACCAGAAAAGCTATGATCTAAAGCCTCTTGTTTGCTAACTATTCCGATTTCTACGTTTCGTTGTTTAAAAATACGATTGTCTGTTAATAATGCCTCCAAATCATCTATGATTTTAGGAAACGATCTACAAAATTGCTCTATATCTTCAACCAGTTTTAAAGGTATATCTTGGTGCACCCCGCCTGTTCTAAAATAATTTGCATGCAATCTCGATCCTGAGGCTCTTTCATAAAATGTCATTAAAGTTTCTCTCTCCTCAAAACCCCAAAGTGATGGTGTCAAGGCTCCAACATCTAATGCTTGAGTTGTTACGTTTAGTATATGACTTAAAATTCTTCCTATTTCACAAAATATTACTCTTATATATTTTGCTCGAATTGGAACCTCAATATTCAATAGTTTTTCTGCCGCAAGAGCAAACGCGTGTTCTTGGTTCATCGGAGCGACATAATCTAATCTGTCAAAATATGGGAGTGCTTGAGTATATGTCTTTTGCTCAATAAGTTTCTCTGTACCTCTATGAAGTAAACCAATATGCGGGTCTGCTTTTTCAACAACCTCACCGTCTAATTCTAGAATAAGTCTTAAAACACCGTGAGCAGCAGGATGTTGAGGGCCAAAATTTAAATTTAATGACTTAGTTTTTTTTACCATTTTTTTCAATTTTTTTTATTTCTTTTATATAGTTTGTCCCTTCCCAAGGACTCTCAAAATCAAAATTTCTATAGTTTTGTTCAAGTTTGACTGGCTCATAAATCACTTTCTTTTCTTTCTCGCTATATCTAACCTCATTAAAACCAGTCAACGGAAAATCTTTTCGCAGAGGATGTCCTTTAAAACCGTAATCTGTTAAAATTCTTCTTAAATCTGGATGATTTTTAAATTTTATCCCATACATATCAAATACTTCTCTTTCCATCCAATTAGCTGATGGAAATATCTTTGTTAAAGAATTAATAATTTGTTTTGAGTCGAATTTAATTGAAAGTTTTACCCTGATATTTTTTTCATGAGATAAAAAAAGATAAACAAGTTGGAATCTTTTTTCTTGATCAGGATAATCGACACCCGCAATATCGATTAATTGTCTAAATTTTAAATTCTCATCTGACTTAAGAAATTGAACTACTTCAATTAAATCTTTATCATCAATCTCAATTAATAATTCACTATTTTCAATAATAGAATTTTGAACCTTACTTGTTAATTCTGAATTAATGTGTTTCTCCAATTTATTTAGATTTTCTAACATAACTATCTTTTAATATTTCCTTCTCTTCTAATTTTTTTCTGTAACTGTAAAATTCCATATAAAAGAGCTTCAGCTGATGGAGGGCAACCAGGAATATAAATATCTACTGGTACAATCTTATCACATCCTCTAACCACTGAGTAAGAGTAATGATAATAACCGCCTCCATTTGCGCAACTACCCATCGATACCACGTACCTTGGTTCTGGCATTTGATCATAAACTTTTCTAAGTGCTGGGGCCATTTTATTAGTTAGTGTCCCTGCAACAATCATTACATCTGATTGCCGTGGTGAAGCTCTAGGAGCCGCACCGAATCTTTCAAGATCATATCTTGGCATTGAAGTTTGCATCATTTCAACTGCACAACATGCAAGACCAAATGTCATCCAGTGTAAAGAGCCAGTCCTTGCCCAATTAATTAAATTTTCAGATGAAGTTGTTATAAAACCTTTTTCAGCAAAATCTTTTGCTAAATCCTTAAATTCTTCAGGGATCTGCTTTTGATTTTCTTGATTAAAATTAAATTTTATTCCCATTCTAAAGCTCCTTTTTTCCACTCATAAATAAATCCAATTGTAAGGATGGATAAGAAAACCATCATTGACCAAAAACCTAAGGCACCTAGGCTACCCAAAGATATTGCCCATGGAAAAAGAAATGCAATTTCAAGGTCAAATATTATAAATAAGATGGCTACTAAGTAAAAACGTACGTCAAATTCCATCCTTGAGTCGTCAAATGCCTCAAATCCACATTCGTAAGCTGACAGTTTCTCTGAATCGGGGTTCGATGGAGATGCTAAAAAATTTGCTACAATAAAACCTATGCTTAAAAATAAAGCAATAAATAAAAATATTATTATAGATAAATATTCTGATAAAAAATTATAAATCATTATTTTTTTAATACCTACCCTAATACCGTAGCTTAGGGATTCTTATATTAATACTGTTTCTTATAGCATTTATTTCTAAAGAGTACAGGACAGAAGGAAGCATTAATGTTGATTGAAAATGATTATTTATTAAATTCTATATGAAAATCATTATCAACTAGTGGCGGGAGTGACGGGACTCGAACCCGCGACCTCCTGCGTGACAGGCAGGCGCTCTAACCAACTGAGCTACACCCCCATTATTTAATGGTGGGCGGTAAAGGACTCGAACCTATGACCCTCTCGGTGTAAACGAGATGCTCTACCAACTGAGCTAACCGCCCTTATTAAATAAAATCGAGATATACAATAAAAACTTTACAAAGTAAAAAAGTATTTAATTTCTAGTGTAATTTATATAAATAGCAGTATTATTGAATTTGTATGATTTTAACTTGTAATTCATGTGGTAAAAAATTTGTTGTTCCAGATAGCGCAATTTCTGCAGCAGGAAGAATGGTTCAATGCGGCTCATGCGGAAATAAATGGAAACAATTTCCTATGGGAGAATTTAAAAAAACTCAATCAATCGCTCGTCCTAAAAAGGTGATTTCAAGACCTCGGCT
The DNA here is from genome assembly GCA_902572475.1 of uncultured Pelagibacteraceae bacterium. Classification (GTDB taxonomy): domain Bacteria; phylum Pseudomonadota; class Alphaproteobacteria; order Pelagibacterales; family Pelagibacteraceae; genus Pelagilacustribacter. Next base: position 3,111 of record CACGGB010000021.1, read on the forward strand.
TGTACAACAAAAAATACAAAAACCCAAAAAAGTAAAAAAAACTGCTCCTAAAAAAATAAGAGAAATCAGTTTATACTCGCCTGAATATTTGGCAAAAAAACATGGTATCAATATTAAAGAAACACAAACTGTAAAAGAAATTAGTACTAAAGAAAAAAGTAAAGTTTCTTTTGGGTTTTACAGATCTTTACTAGTTTTTATTGTTTTATTAATATTTATCTCGAGATCATTATATTTTGCGCAAAGTTTTATAGTTGGAGTATTTCCTGGACTGGAGTTCTACCTGAACTATTTTTTTGAGAGTATGAGAAATATTTTTGAAATTTGGAAAAGTCTTATTGCAAATTACTAGTCTCTAAATCTTTTATATTAATTATATTATTTGACAGCTTAGAATTATTTTTTTTTATATCTTCATAAAAATTCCAAGCTAAAACTAAAAGTGTATTATTCTTGTTTTTTATTTTATCTTTATTTTTTATTGGAATTTTTACTCCAGGAATAAATTTATTATGTTTGAGTTTATTATCCTCTACTACGTAATCAATTTGATCTGTAATTCCAAAAAAATTTAGAGCTGTAGTAGCTTTTGCTGGTGCTCCATAACCAATAATTAAATTATTTTTTTTTAATTTATTTATATTTTGTCTCACATTGTCTCTAATTTTATATACTGACTCTCCAAATTTCTGATATGTTTTGAAT
>CACGGB010000022.1 GCA_902572475.1 uncultured Pelagibacteraceae bacterium
ATTGCATTTTCTTTCCAAAAATATCATAACCTGCCGATTAATAGTAAAGATATTAAATTAGATTATATACTCACAGAAAAAGGGTTCGTTTAGTGAAAATTTTAGTTTTAGGTGATGTAGTTGGTCAACCAGGTCGAAAAGCTTTAAAAAAAAATCTGCCTAATATAATTGAAGAATATAAAATTGATTTTTCAATTGTTAATGGCGAAAATGCTGCCGATGATGGAAGAGGTATTACTAGAGAAATAGCCGAAGAATTTTTTAATACAGGAATTGATGTTATCACTTCAGGTAACCACATCTGGGATAAAGAGGAAACCACTAATTTTATTGAAAAAGAAAATAGGCTTTTACGACCAGCAAATTTAGTAGAAGGTTCTCCTGGAAGGGGTTTTGGTTTTTATCCCACAAAAGACAATAAATATAAAATTGCTGTTATAAATTTAATGGGTAATGTTTTTATGAAAAAAACTGACGATGTTTTTGTTAAGGCAAAAGATATAAGAGAGAAAATTATTTTAAAAAAAAATGTAGATTTCTCTATTATTGATTTTCATGGTGAAATTACCAGCGAGAAAATGGCAATCGGACATTTCTTCGATGGATATTCAACTTGCGTAGTTGGAACTCACACTCACGTACCTACTGCAGATACAAGAATTTTGAAAAATGGTACAGCTTATCAAACTGATATTGGAATGTGCGGTGATTATAATTCTGTGATTGGCATGAACAAAGAAAATGCAATTAAAAAATTTTTTAAAACAAAAGACGCAACTAAACACTTTCCTTCAGATGGAGAAGGATCTTTATCTGGAATTATTGTAGATGCTGAAAAAGAAACAGGATTAGCAAAAAAAGTTTATCGATTAATTCAAGGCGGCAGTTTAGTAAAATAGATATGGCTGGTCATTCACATTGGGCAGGGATAAAACACAAGAAAGGTAGAGCTGATAAAGAAAGATCAAAATTATTTTCGAAACTTTCACGAGAAATTACAGTTGCATCTAAACTTGGAGACAAAGATCCTGAAATGAATCCAAGGTTAAGAACTGCAATACAAGCAGCGAAGCAAGCTAATATGCCAAAAGATAATATTTCAAGGGCAATAGATAAGTCAGATATGACAGGTGATAAAAATTATGAAAATTTAAGGTACGAGGGTTTTGGACCTTTTAATATTGCTTTAATTATTGAAACACTAACAGACAATAAAAATAGATCAGCATCAAGTATAAGAACTTTGCTCCAAAAAAACGGAGGAAGATTGGGCGAAACAGGTTGCACAACACACATGTTTAATAGTTGTGGTATCATTCATGTTGATAAAAATAAGATAAGTGAAGAAAAAGTTTTTGAACTTTCAATTAACGCTGGAGCAAAAGAATGCTTACAAATTAATAACATACATGAGATAATCACAAAAAAAGAAGATTTTTATAAAATTAAAACAGAGCTTGAAAAGAATATAGACAGTTTACTTTATTCAGGAATAGAATGGAGAGCTTCAAGTTATCAAAACTTAAATAAAGAACAGAGTAAAAAAGTAGTTGAAGTTTTAAGTTCATTAGAGGAAATAGATGATGTTCAGAGTGTTTTTACTAATGCAAACATAGAAATTTAATTTTATGAAAATAATAGGCATAGACCCAGGACTTAGTGGTGCAATAGCAGTTCTAGAGGACAATAAAGTCTTAGGAATATATGATATGCCAGTTATGGCTGACGGCAAAAAAAGCAAAAGACAACTGAATAGTGCTCAGTTAGTAAGTATAATAAAACAAAACGTCAGTAATAATGATGAACTTGCTATTGTAGTCGAGCAGGTGAACGCGATGCCAGGTCAAGGAGTAACCAGTATGTTTAATTTTGGTCAAACTTTTGGGGCTATCAAAGGTGTTTGCGCAGCATTAGAGTTACCAATTTTTTTTGTAAGGCCTACAAAATGGAAAAAATACTTTGAGTTATTAAATTCTTCCAAGGACGCCAGTAGAACAAAAGCAATCGAGATGTACCCATCTTTGTCAAACCAACTATCAAAAAAGAAAGATGTAAATAAGTCAGACGCTATTTTAATTGCAAGATTTTACAGTGAGACAAGATTTAAAGAAGTAAATTAGCTATAATTTAATTAAAAACGCCAAATTCATGACACATTCTAAAAGTAATCAAACTAAATGGAACAAGATATTGCAGCTCAGGTTGTAGGATTAGGTGGTGCATCCGATTTTTCTCTATGGAGTCTTTTTCTCAGAGCAGATTTTGTTGTAAAGTTTGTAATAGTGCTATTAATTGCAAGCTCAATTTTTTCTTGGGCTCTTATTTTTGATAAATTCAAGTTATTTAAATCAATTAATAAAACAACAGAGGACTTTGAAAAAAAATTTTGGAAAGCAAAATCAGCAGAAAGTTTTAATAATAACTTGCCAGTAAATAGTAGTGATCCAGCTACTTTAATATTTAAAGCAGCAATGAATGAGTTGATAAAAACTAAGAGACAATCTTCAGCAGTTCAAACCGCGAGAGTTGAAAGAATTTTAGAAATAGCAACTGACAATGAAGTAAAAAAAGTTGAGAAAAATTTTACATTTCTAGCAACAATTGGCTCAACTGCTCCTTTTATAGGTTTGTTTGGAACAGTATGGGGAATAATGAATTCATTTCAATCAATAGCAATTTCAAGGAATACTAGTTTAGCAATAGTAGCACCAGGTATTGCTGAAGCATTATTTGCTACTGCGCTAGGACTTCTTGCAGCCATACCTGCAGTGGTTGCCTATAATAAATTTAACAGCGACTCTAGAAGATATTTTTCTAAAATCGATAATTTTTCAAAAAGATTTCTTTCAATAATCTAAAAATGGCATTTAAATTCAATCGCTCAAGAAATGAACCCATGAGCGAAATTAATGTGACTCCGTTCGTCGATGTAATGCTTGTTCTTTTGATTATTTTTATGGTTACAGCACCTTTATTGACTGTAGGTGTGCAGGTAGATTTACCGGAGTCCGCAGCGGACTCACTTCCTGATGATCAGGAGCCCTTAACAATTAGTGTAAATGCAAAGGGCGAAATTTATATTCAAGAACATTTAGTAACATATCAAAAGATGGTACCAAAACTACTGGCTATAGCAAAAAATAGAACTGATACAAGAATATACGTTAGAGGAGATAAAAATATTAATTACGGTAGAGTTCTAGAGGTAATGGGAACCCTTTCTGGGGCTGGTTTTTCAAAAGTAGCTTTAATTTCGGAGCCATACAAAAACTAAGCAGGATGAAATATGATAAGAAGTGTATTTTATTCAATAACATTCCACTCTCTAATGATTTTAGTAACTTTTTTAACCTTACCTTTTATGATGAGAGAACCAATTAATTTACCACCGATAGTTTCAGTAGAATTAATTCAAATTTCTGACAAAACCAACATTCCTTATGCACCAAAAGCAAGAAAAATAATTGAGGAAACAAAAAAAAGAGAGGAGGAGAGGGTCGTATCTGAACAGGCTCCACCTGCTGCAAAAGCTAAAGAAAAGCCTGACAGAATACCTTTGCCAGACGATAAAAAAGAGCAACAAAAAATTGTTAAAAA
>CACGGB010000023.1 GCA_902572475.1 uncultured Pelagibacteraceae bacterium
AATTATCTCTTGTACTTTGCTGTCCAGATTTTATCTAAAATGAAATACCAAACTGCATTAGCTAATGGTTCTACAATTGCATCTGTAAGGGCAATCATAAAAGATACTTCTGCTATTAACATTAAAACAGTTATAGCAATAGCGAAATGACCAATGGTATAAATTATTGTTCTTAAAATTGAACCTTTATTATTCTGGTATATAGTTTTAGAGGCTGAAAAGATACCGTGAGTAAATTCTGTCATTTAAATAAAAGGATTTTCTAAAACACAAGCTACCAGGTGAATTCTATTTTGTTCCCCTCCATTAAAAAAATTATGATATTTAGTATTATTAGTAATAGTCACTGATCCGTCAGCAGGCATATGTCTACAAACCTCTTCAATTACCATTCTGCAACCTTTATTAGTTATAATTGGGATATGCAATCTTGGTTCTGGATCTCTGTGCCAGCTAAGAGTAGATCTTGGCTCTTTTAATAAAATTCTTACTCTTCCAAGTTTAAAATGTTTTTTTAAAGTGTCATAAACCTCTTCAAAATATGTTCCTTTAAATTCTGGCACGATTTCGGTATATTTTGACTCGTCTATTGGCTTATCTCTTTCAACTTCTTTTCCTTTTTCATCAGGAACAGTCCAATAAGTTCCTCTAACATTATGACCTTCTGTAGAAGACTTATCACCTGGAATTTGATTTAAAGAGATCGCTCCAAAGTTTTTAATTCCAAGAGTGTTAAATTTCTTTTTTTTGAGCACCATATTAAAATCCGCTCTCAATTTATCAATATCAAATTTAAGATTAGGAACTATATAAAAATCATCTTTTATATTTTGTTTTAATTTTTCTAAGTTCTCTGTTGCTTTTACAATTTCCATATTAATTTAATTTTTTTAAGTTAGGTCTGTCAGCGTTCATTATTTTCGTCCATACCGCTACAAAATCTTTTATAAATTTTTCTTTGTTGTCATCTTGTGCGTAAACTTCTGCATAGGATCTAAGAATAGAATTAGAGCCTAGGACTAAGTCTGCTCTAGAAGCTGTGAATTTAGTTTTGTTAGTTTTACGATCAATAACATCGTAAGAATTTTTTCCAGTTGGTTTCCAAGTATATTTCATGTCAACTAAATTTATAAAAAAGTCATTGGTAAGAGCTCCAACTTTATCAGTCATTACACCTTTGTCTTTAGCGCTTGAATGATTTGTGCCTAATACTCTCATACCGCCTACTAAGCAAGTCATTTCCTGTGCTGTTAATCCCATAAGAGAGGCTCTCTCTAATAAAAGCTCTTCGGGCATAACTGAATAATCTGCCTTAAAGTAGTTTCTAAAACCATCATGATGAGGTTCTAACCATTTAAAGCTTTTAATCTCAGTTTGATCTTGTGAAGCGTCACCTCTTCCAGGGCTAAATGAGACTTTTACTTTAGAGCCAGCTTTTTTAATCGCTTTTTCAAGGCCTACATTTCCTGCTAAAACTATTGTATCTGCCATAGTTGCTCCGGTTTTTTTGGAAATACCTTCAAGCACTTTTAACACTTTAGAAAGTTTTTTTGGCTCATTAGCCTCCCATTGACTCATTGGCTCTAAACGAATCCTTGCTCCATTAGCTCCACCTCTTTTGTCAGTTCTTCTATATGTTCTTGCACTATCCCAAGCAACGATTATTAGATCACTAGTATTTAATTTCGACGATGAAATCATTTTCTTTACTCTTTCAATATTATATTTCTTTTTAGGTTTTGGAACGTTACCTTGCCAATACAAATCTTCTTTAGGCGCCCATGGTCCAATATAGTTCTCTTTATTTCCCATTGTTCTATGAGTTAACTTAAACCATGCTCGAGCGAAAGAGTCCTCAAAAAATTTAGGATCTTTATAAAATCTCTCTGAAATTTTTCTATACTCTGGATCCATTGCCATTGCCATGTCTGCATCAGTAAACATTAACCTAGCTTTTTTATTAGGATCTCCCAAGTCTCTTGGTTTTTTTTCCTCTTCAAGATTAATAGGTTCCCACTGCCAAGCTCCTGCAGGACTTTTTTTACTTTCCCACTGATAGTTTAGTAAAAGATCTAAATACTGATGATCCCATTTATCAGGATTTGTTGTCCAAGCTCCTTCTAGACCAGAAGTGATTTGATTTGCTCCTGTTCCATTTTTTTGATTCCAACCAAAACCTTGTTCGTGAATCTCTGCCCCAGCAGGCTCGGGTCCTAAATTATCCGGGTTACCATTGCCATGTGCTCTTCCAATAGAGTGGCCTCCAACCGTGAGTGCGGCAGTCTCAACATCATTCATTCCCATTCGTCCAAAAGTTTCACGTACATCCATTGCGGTTTTTACTGGATCAGGTTTTCCTTCAACACCTTGAGGGTTAACATATACTAGTTGAAAGTGGGAAGCTGCTAGCGGGGCTTCTAATGAAGATCTATCTTGTGGATCTCCATATCTATTTACAGCTAAAGGTACTGTTTCTTTACCCCAGTAAACATCTTTTTCAGGCTCCCATATATCTTCCCGACCAAATGAAAAACCAAATGTTTTAAATCCAGCATGCTCATAAGCCATAGTGCCAGCTAAGACCATTAAGTCTGACCAACTTAATCTATTTCCATATTTCTTTTTGATTGGCCATAATAAACGTCTAGCTTTATCTAAATTTGTATTATCTGGCCATGAATCTTGAGGTGAAAATCTATGAGATCCAACGTTAGGTCTCCCGTCAAATTCTCTATAAGTACCGACTTGATGCCAAGTTAATCTTACCATTAATCCGCTGTAAGTTCCCAAATCTGCTGGCCACCACTCCTGACTATCTGTCATTAATTTTAATAAGTCTTTTTTCAAAGCTTTAAAGTTAAGTTTCTTTACTTCTTTTTTATAGTCGTAACCTGGCAGCGGATTAGTTTTCGTATCATGTTGATGTAAAATATCTAAATTTATACTATTAGGCCAAAGTCTTGCGGTGTTTGACTCTCCTGCTTTAGTAACGCCACCATGCATAACCGGGCATTTGCCATTATTATTTTTTTTATAATCTACACTCATTTTTCTTCTTTATAATAATTCTAAAGTAAATAAAAAGCGACAAACTGTCAATTTTTTAAGTTTATAAATACCTCTACATTTTTAATTTTTTTACCATTAGGAGCTTTAGGAATTTTTTGAATTACAATTTCGTTAGCATCGATGTCAATTAATTCACTATTTTCACTATCATAAAAATGATGATGATCTGAAACATTTGTGTCAAAGTAAGTTTTTTTTCCTCTTACTTCAACTTCGCTTAAATGTCCTGCATCTTTAAAGGCATGAACTGTATTGTAAATTGTAGCCAAAGCAAATTTAGATGTAGTTTTTTTTTCTAAAAGTTTATTTAAGCTTTCAACTGTAAAATGAAATGTTTTTTCTCTTTCAAATAAATATTTAGCTATTTCCACTCTT
>CACGGB010000024.1 GCA_902572475.1 uncultured Pelagibacteraceae bacterium
AAAGTTTTATTCGCAGGAAAAGTAGCTAAACCAAATTTTAAATCTATAAAATTAGATTTCAAAGGAATTTATTATATGCCGAAAATTATAAAAAGTTCGAAATTAGGTGACGCAGCAATTTTAAAACAAATAATAAATATTTTTAAGAAAGAAAAAATTCAGACTGTTAGCTCGAATAAATTTACTCCTGAAATAAGTTTGTCCAAAGGAAATTATACAAAAATTAAACCAAACGCCTCTGATAAAAAAGATATTCTTTGTGGGGAAAAAGCTCTTAAAAAGTCAGGGGATTTCTCATTTATTCAAGGAGCGATCTGTAGAGATAATAAGATTGTAGCATTAGAAGGAAGCGGGGGAACACAAAAGATGATTAAAAAAGTAAGAAAAATAACTCAATCTCCATATGGAATTCTAATAAAATTTCCAAAAAAGAGACAAGATTTGAGAGTTGATCTTCCAACTATAGGACTAGAAACTATTAAACAATGTAAAAAGGCTGGGTTAAAAGGAATAGTTTTAAAACATAAATTGAATATTTTTCTGAATAAAAGACAAAGTGTGAAATACGCAAATAAAAATAAAATGTTTATTCTCATTAAATGAAAAAAATATTAATAATTTTTTTATTACTATTCAAAAATTTAAGTGCTGATGATTTTAAACTTGAGAAAGTTATTGAGGGATTTGATAGCCCTTGGAGCTTAACATTTATAAATAACCAAAATTTACTCGTCACAGAAAAGCCTGGAAATATTAAATTTGTAAATTTAAAAGAAAAAGTAATAAAAGATATAAGTCATAATCTTAATATATTAGAGGATGGCCAGGGGGGATTATTAGATATACTTTATAAAGACGGCACTGTTTTTGTTTCATACTCTGAAAACAGATCTAAAGGTATGTCCAGCACTTCAGTCTCAAGAGCTAAATTTAGTGATGAAAGACTTAATTTTAAAAATATATTTCAAGCACAGCCTCCAATAAACTCCGGGTATCATTTCGGTTCCAGACTTGTAATAAAAAAAAATCATTTGTATATAACTGCTGGTGAGAGAGGGCAAGGAATGATCGCTCAAGACTATACCAAACACCCCGGAAGCATTATTAGAATAAACTTGGATGGATCGATTCCAAAAGATAATCCAAAATTTACTAATAAAAAAGATTGGTTACCTGAAATTTATCAAATTGGAGTGCGAAATCCTCAGGGAATTTCTCATTCACCTTTCGACGATAAGATATACTTAACAAATCATGGTGCAAGGGGAGGTGATTGGTTCGGTACAGCAAATCTAGGAGAAAATTATGGATGGAAGATTCTAGGTTGGGGTGGAACTAATTATTCTGGCACCAAGATCGGTCCGAAATGGAAACCTGGTTTTACTAAAGCAATAAAATATTGGGTACCTTCAATCGCAGTTAGCGCTATGACAATTTATAAAGGTGAAACATTTAAAGAGTGGAATGGTGAGGCTTTAATTACATCTCTTAAAGATCAATCTCTAAGAAAAATAAAATTTGACAAATCAAATTTTATTAATGAGAAAATTATATTTAAGGGAAAAATAGGGAGAATAAGAGATATTAAAATACATAAGAATGGTGATATTTTTTTACTATCCGATAATGGTGAATTATGGAGGATGTCCAAGTGAAAAAGATATTTATTCTTACAGGTGAGCCATCTGGAGATAAATTAGCATCAAAAGTTATTCAAGAATTTAAAAAAGATAATTCAAAAATTGAATATTTAAGTGTGGGAGGTGAAAATTTAAAAGCCTTAGGAATAAATTCAATTTATGATTTAAAAGATATTACTTATATAGGTTTCACAAATGTTTTTAAAAATATTTTTAAAATAAATAAAAAAATTAACGAAACTGTAAAAGCTATACAAAATTTTAATCCAGATATTTTATTTACTGTTGACAGTCCTGATTTTACTTTAAGAGTTGCTGAACGAGTAAAAAAACAAAACGCAAGTATCAAAACTATTCATTATGTTGCGCCGCAAGTTTGGGTTTGGAGAGAGGGAAGAGTAAAAAAGATTAAAAAATTTATTGACCATATATTATTATTATTTAATTTTGAAAAACCATATTTTGATAAAGAAAATATGAGTAATGAGTTCGTAGGTCACCCATTATTAGATCAGTCTTCAGAAAGTAAAATTGACATCAACCAAATATTTGAAAAGAATAAAGCATTGATATCAGTTTTTCCTGGTAGTAGAAAATCTGAAATTGATATTTTGATGCCCATTCTCTTAAATTTTATCAAATTAATGAATGCAAATTATCAAGATTTTATTTATATATTTCACTCAACAAAACAACATAATGATTTAATTCAATCTTATGTAAAATCTCAAAATATAAAAAATTGTGAAATTATTAGTGATGATAAGATAAAATCTCATACTTTAAATAAATCAGTATTTGCAGTAGCTAAATCTGGGACAGTCTCACTTGAAATTTGCAAATCTAAAGTTCCATCTATCATTCTCTATAAAATGAATTTTCTAAATTATCTTATCGTAAGATCTTTAGTAAAAGTTAAATTCGCTAATATTATCAATATTGCAGCTGGAAAAGAAATAATACCAGAACTACTCCAAAAAAAATGCAATCCAAAAGATTTATTTAAAGCTGTAAGTTCTTTTATCGATAGCCCAAATAAAATTAAAGAGCAAGTAGAAGAGACTCAATCAATACTTAATACATTTAAAACTGAGATTTCTTCATCAAAACTTGCAAGTAGAGCTTTAAGTAAATTTTTATAAATTACCTAGACTTTGCTTTTTTCAAAGCTTCAGCACATATTTTTTGGGTTAATATTGCTTCATTTATCAAAAGACTTTTTCCACTTTCAATAAATTTTTTTAAACAATAAAAGTAAGAATTTTTGTGTCTAACAGAAAAATCTTTATACAATGTTTTTTTATTTGAATAGTCGTCAGAGTCTAGAGAAAATCTTTCACCATATACTTTAATTTTTTCAAAATTTCCAAATTTGCACCTTCTGCTAAATATTATTTCAACAACTATTTTATTCTTAAGTTTAAGAACAATTACCGCATCTGAGAAATCTCCTTTATTTAAAAAATCCTCAGTACTAATTGATTTTGAAATAATGAACATTTGCTTTGGTTTTGAGTTTCCTAACCAACAAGCTAAATCAAAAAAATGAAATCCTTTATCAAAAAAAAGTCCTCCATTTCTTATTGATAAATCAATATTATGGTTAGTTGATCTAGATATTATTTGGATATTATTAATTTTTTTTTTATTTATTTTCTTTTTTAAGGTTACATACTCCTTTGCAAATCTACGATTTAAACCAACACAAAATTTAATTTTATCTTTTATAATTAGGGTTTTGAGCTCTTGAAGATTATTATTATTATTACTAATTGGTTTTTCGCAATAAATCAT
>CACGGB010000025.1 GCA_902572475.1 uncultured Pelagibacteraceae bacterium
ACCAAAACACCAAAAAGAGCAGAAGTAGCTGGGTTTACCGCTACGTATTATAAGTATGCAACAGTCCCACTTGTTTTAAAAAAGAATTTAAAAAAGTTTTCAACTTGGGAGTCTTTAAATAATAGTAGTGTTACAATAGCTACAACGTTAGGTACATCTCAGGAAGAAAAAGCAAAAGAATTTTTTCCAAAATCAAAACTTCAATCAGTTGAAGCTCCTGCAAGAGATTTCCAAGAAGTTTTAGCAGGTAGAGCTGATGGAAATATTACAAGTTCAACAGAAGCGAACAAACTAGTTATTAAATATCCCCAATTAGCTATAGTTCCTGATGGAGGAAAAAATCCAGCATTTTTAGCCATGATGGTTCCAAAGGGTGATAAAGTATGGAATGATTACGTCAGCAATTGGATAAAGGAAAAACAATCATCTGGATTTTTTAAAACTTTACTGGCAAAGTACGATCTTAAAAGCTTATAATTTAAGTTTCAATACCTCCCATTAACAATTATAGTCGATTAGTGAAATTTTTAAAAATAATTTCTATTCTATTTTTGCTTCAAGGATGTAGTTCTAACTATGAATGGGGTTGGTATATACTAAGTCCAGATAATATAGATGGTTTAACTAATCTAAAATTTTTAATTAGCGGAATTACAACTACGATTTATATTTCAGTAGTTTCAATAATTCTTGCAATGATTATCGGTTTGGTAGTTGCTCTACCTTCATTATCTAATAATAAATTTTTAACTTATTTTAACATAACATACGTAGAAATTATTAGAGCCATCCCTTTATTAGTTTTAATTCTTTGGATTTATTATGGCCTTCCAATCATGATCGGTGTAAGTTTCTCACCATTTGTTTCTGGAATAATAGCTTTGACTATTAGTGAGAGTGCGTTTCAAGCAGAAATTTTTAGAGCAGGAATTAATTCAATTTCAAAAGGTCAACATGAAGTATCAGAGTCTTTAGGAATGGATTTCTGGAGAAAGATGAGATTAGTAATTCTTCCGCAAGCGATTAAAGTTGTATTACCAGCCATGGGAAATCAATTTGTTTATGTTTTAAAAATGTCTTCTCTAGTATCAATTATAGGTATAGGAGATTTAACAAGAAAAGCTAATGAGCTGGTCACCACCACTTACAGGCCCTTAGAAATTTATACTTTTTTAATTCTAGAATACCTGGTGCTAATACTAGTAGTATCCTATTTTGTAAGAAAATTAGAGAATAAACTAGAATACAAGTAATTTTTTTAAAGAAATCCTAAATACTCTCTTTAAAAAAAATGGTACGAAAGTTAATACAACTAATCCCATCATCCAATTTGTTACTAAAATCGTATAAAAAATATCTTGATACTCGCCATTTCTAATATTTATTACATACCATAACGACATAAATGGTATTAACGTTAGTCTTAGGACTGTCATATACAAACTAAAAATTGGTCTTTTCAGTGCCTGGAATAAAGCAGAGGTAATAAAGAAAACTGGATACACTGGCCCAATTAAAGCTGCTACTTGTAAGTAAAGTGCACCTCTTCGGATTACTTCTAAATCATTAGTAAAAAAAGATATTATAATTTCTGAAGTTAAATAAACAAATATACCTGCTAATACCATAAATCCTGAACCGAACAACAGAGCTTTTCCATATACTTCTTTTACTCTAAAATACATTTTTGCTCCAAAATTTTGACCTGCAATTGATAAAACAGCAGTATTTAAACCTATGACTGGTAACAATAAAACTTGTTCTATTCTTACAGCAGTACCATAACCCGCTGTAGCTAATTCTCCAAACTGACCAACAAAATAGAAAATATTGAATACTCCAAACATTATCATCAACATAGTAAACATTATTGGCACTGATTGTTTGAAGAGAGAGCTTAAGTACTCAATTTTTGGTTTGAAGCATTCTAGATAAAGGAATTTTTTTAATTTACAGCAATAAACTTTATTAGCTAAATATATTAAGCCAATACACTGAGAAACAAGCGTAGCGATAGCTAAACCAGCAATTCCAAATGCTGGTATAAATCCATAACCAAAAATAAATAATGGATTTAAAAAAATATTCAAGAAAAAGGTAAAAATCAAAACATTTCTATAACTTTTTGTATCACCTTGGGCATTTAAAGTTCCGTTCAAAGATAATTGAACCAATACAATGATAGCTCCAAAAAAAATAATATCTAAATATTCGCGTGTTAAGATTATGCTTTCTTCAGTAGAGCCCATAATTCTCAAGAGTTCATCAGAAAAATTTAAACCAAATAAAGTTACGAAAATTGAAATTACGATTGCTAATACTATTGACTGAGCAACGTACATTGAGGCTTTTCTATCTTCCTTGGCTCCAATTGAATTACTGATTAGAGCTGTAGTTCCGGCTCCAATACCGACCGCAACAGCTATTGCTATGAAGTATATTGGCCATGATTTTGCAATAGCTGCTAACGCTTCTGGTGAAATTCTACCTGCAAAATAAGTATCGACTAGATTATAAAAAGTTTGAAATAAGGATCCTGTACTTGCAGGTATGGTCACTTTTCTTAAGAGTTGCCATATTGAACCTTTAGTCAAATCCATAATTAATATTCCTTTTGAAATTTATGCTTTCTTCCATCTTTTTTAGCAAGATTAATTTGATTTTGCCTCATACGAAATCTTGTTTTTTGTGAATTTGAGAGTGTGTCATAACACCTTGGACACGAAACACCCTCTTCATATTTATAAGATTTTTTATCTTTTATTGAAAAAGTCATTCGACATCCACTGCATACAGAGTAAGTTCCTTGTTTTA
>CACGGB010000026.1 GCA_902572475.1 uncultured Pelagibacteraceae bacterium
GCACCTTTGATAATGGCCTTGGTTTATTTTTTGATTTTAACACCTATCAGTTTGTTAGTAAGAGCTTTTGGTAAAGATTTATTGAGCTTAAAGTATTCGAAACAGCAAAATTCTTACTGGATTAAAAGAAAAAAGGAGATAGGCACAATGGATAAACAGTTTTAAATGATTGAATTTATAAAAGAATTTTGGGAGTTTTTACGAGTAAGAAAAAAATATTGGTTATTGCCAATTATTATTGTGCTAGCTTTATTTGGCGTTCTTATAGTTTTAAGCCAAGGTTCAGCAGTTGCACCATTTATTTACACAATTTTTTAAGTGATATCAATTTTAGGTATATCAGCATTTTATCATGATAGTGCAGCAGCATTATTAAAAAATGGTGAAATCGTTGCAGCTGCTCAAGAGGAAAGATTTTCAAGAAAGAAACATGACGCCCGATATCCCTACAATGCAGTAAAATATGTTTTAGAAGAAGGTAATATAAATCTTAGTGAAGTAGATCATATCGTTTTTTTTGAAAAACCTTTTTTAAAATTTGAAAGACTTTTAGAAACGTACATGGCATTTGCACCAAGGGGTTTTAAATCTTTTAGTTTATCGATGCCAATTTGGCTGAGAGAAAAATTATTCCAAAAAAAATTCTTATTTGACAACCTTAAACAACACGATGAAAAATTTCAGGATATAAATAAAATAAAATTTTCTGAGCATCATTATAGTCACGCTGCTAGTGCATTTTATCCTTCACCATTCAAAGAAGCTGTGATTTTAACTTTAGACGGTGTAGGTGAGTGGGCGACAACTACTGTTGCGATAGGACAAGATAATAAATTAAAAATGTTAAAAGAAATACATTTTCCACATTCACTAGGTTTGCTTTATTCAGCATTTACGTATTATACTGGATTTAAAGTCAATAGTGGTGAGTATAAAGTTATGGGCTTAGCTCCTTACGGCAAACCAAAGTATAAAGATCTTATCATAAATGAGTTAATAGATTTAAAAAATGATGGTTCATTCAAATTAAATATGAAATATTTTGATTACGCTACAGGTCTAACAATGACAAATAGTAAATTTTCAAGTCTTTTTGGTCATCCAGTTAGAGATCCTAAAAAAGATTTATTAACTGATTTTCATATGGACATTGCAGCTTCAATTCAAGCTGTAACTGAGGAAGTAATTTTAAGATTAACTAAAGATATTTCTAAAGAGTACAAAATAAAAAATTTATGTTTAGCAGGTGGTGTAGCTTTAAATTGTGTAGCTAATGGAAAAATATTAAATGAAAAACATTTTGAAAATATTTGGATCCAGCCAGCAGCTGGTGACGCCGGCGGTTCTTTGGGAGCAGCTTTAGCTTACTGGCATCAAGAGCTTAAAAAACCTAGAACTGATCTCAAAGATAAAATGAAAGGAGCCTATTTAGGACCAAAATATAGCGATGACTTAATAAAAAAAAAATTAGATTTTTTAAAAGCTAAATATATAAAAAAATCACCTGATGAGACTTCATTATTAGTAGCAAAAGAGCTCTCGAATAATAAGACAGTTGGTTGGTTTCAAGGAAGAATGGAGTTCGGGCCCAGAGCTCTTGGTGGACGCTCGATTTTAGCAGACCCAAGATCAGAAAAGATGCAAAAAGAGCTGAATTTAAAAGTTAAATTTAGGGAAAGCTTCCGACCCTTTGCACCCTCGGTATTGAGAGAGGATGTAAGCAGTTGGTTCGAGATAGATTATGATAGTCCATATATGCTTTTAGTAGCAGAAGTAAAAAAAGATATACAAGTAAGCATGTCTGAAAAAGACGAAAAATTATTTGGTATTGAAAAGTTAAATGTTAAACGGTCTTCAATACCTGCGGTAACCCATGTAGATTATTCTGCTAGAATTCAAACTGTACATAAAGATACTAATCAAAAATATTACAATCTAATTAATGAATTTAAGAAAATTACTAATTGCCCAGTCATAGTGAATACTTCTTTTAATGTTCGAGGAGAACCAATAGTTTGTTCAATAGAAGACGCTTTTAATTGTTTCATGGGAACTAATTTAGATTTGCTGGTTATTGAGGATTTTATACTTTTTAAAGACGAACAAGATAAATCTCTCTTAAAAGACTATAAAAATAAATTTGAACTTGATTAGTTTAATTTAAAATTGTTGCTGGATCTAATTTAATCTCAAACCAATTTAAACGAATATCCAAATGTGGACCAGTCGCTCTTCCACTTTGACCTAGCGTGCCAACTATTTCTCCCTTTTTTACTTTTTGACCTTTTTTAACATTTATATCTTTCATATGCATGTACAGCGTACTAATTCCGTGACCATGATCAAAAATAATTGTTCCACCTGTAAAATACATATCATTCTCTACTAATGTCACTACTCCGTCCATCATTGATTTTACTGGCGTTCCTTCTGGAGCATGAAAGTCTATTCCATAATGAGGTCTTCTCGGTTTACCATTTAAAACTCTCTGGCTGCCATAGACACCTGTTATAATATATTTATCAATAGGATAGATAAATTTATCTTTAAAGAAAACTAACTTACTATCTATCGCCCTTGCTTTTCCAATTAAAATATTATCTTTTTTAATTCTCTCATAAACTTCTGGTGGAGGTGTTACCTGTTTAGGCGGAAGACCATCAATTCTTTGTATTTTATATTTTCTTTTAAAAA
>CACGGB010000027.1 GCA_902572475.1 uncultured Pelagibacteraceae bacterium
TCATCAATTTCTTCTTGTTTATTTTTTAAATTCTGAGAGAACTCTCTATTAGTTAAATAATTTTTTAAAGTATTATTTTCAGTTTCATAACCCAGTTCTGCTAGATCATTTCCCTCAAAATAAAACCAAATAATTAAATTAACTTTTGGAGTAGAATACTCTTTGATAGAGGCCAATTCTCTTAGAGGGCCGTTCGCTGGTAAGCCCAGAGAAATAACACTTCTTTTTGTTTTTTTTCTGATAACAGAAGCAATATCATTTGGTCTATTTACGCAAGCACCGTAAACAAAAGAGTCCCCAGTTATTAAAATATCTTGAGTTTTTTTATTCCACTCATAATCTGGATTATTAAAACCATATCTATCTGAAACAATTATAGGGTAATAACCGTTTTCGTTGCACATAATTGTTTTTGATAATGACTTACCTGATAGCGCGGAAAAACCTGTTTCAGGATCTGTTATGGAATAAATTGAAAGTGATACATCGTCATTCACTTTTTTTAAATCATTATATACCTCTTGTCTTGTTCTTGAGTCGTATTCTAGACCAGTTTTATTTTTGTAAATTTTCTTTTTTTGTTCCATAAATTTTGGCTCATTTTTTTGTAAAGTTAGGTAAGTCTCGAAAACGTAAAGGGACAGAAATACGCTGATGTAAATTATGTTGAGATAAATTTTTAAGTTTTTTTTTAAGTATAAATTACTTATAGATAAAATTAACAAAACTATTGAAAGTAAGTAATATTTTAAATAAAAATTCCTGTTTAAGCCTGACCAAACTATTTCAGATCTATAAAAAGTGTAAGAAAATATAAAAATAGAAAATAAAATAAATGAAAAAGTTAAAAATTTTTTCATTTTTATATCAAGGTTAAAATATCCTTAATAGATGTAATTTTTTTCTCAATTTTTGAAGTCCTTTTATCTAAAAGTATTTTTTTTGCAATATTTGACATGTTTGGGTATGAAGATCTCATCATATGATTAGCGTAAATCACAATTTTAAAACCATGCTTAATTAATTCGCTTTCATGCACGTGAGAGTAAGTAGATGGCACACATACCATGGGTATATAAAATTTGCTTTTTGAAAATTTTTTTGCAAATTCAAATATTTGTTTAGGATCTTTCTCTTTGCTGTGAATTAATATTGCATCTGAGCCTGCTGCAGAGTATGCCTCGGCTCTTTTTAGAGCATCACTTAAGTTTTTTCCTAGGATAAAACTTTCAATTCTTGAAATAACAAAGAAATCATCGGATACTGAAGCCTTTTTGGCTGCTTGAATTTTTTTAGTAAAATTTTTTATTTTATCTTGTTCAACTCCTTTTTGGTCCTTAAATAAAGAGTTTTTCTTTAAGCCGACTTTATCTTCAATTATCATCGCTGAAACTCCTATTCTCTCGAGCTGATTTACTAAATACTTTATGTGTTCAACTCTACCACCATTATCAGCATCAAATATTAGTGGCTTTGTAGTCACTTCAAATATCTCATTAATCCAATTTATTCTTGTGGAATAATCTACTGATTGATTATCTGGCTTTCCCCTCAATATTGAGTCGGTTAAACTAGAGGACCACATACCATCAAACTCTAAAAACTTATTTTTTTTAATAACAGATAGTTTTTCGATAATTAAACCTGATATCGGTGAGTGAGCCTCTAAAATTTTTACTATAGGTTTAGCATTTAACAATCTTTTTAGTTTTGACTTTCTAACATCTGGAGTTGTTCCGGTATTAATAATCTCTTTTCTTATTTTTTCTGAAGATATGTCTTTTGTATATTTTGGCTCAATCAGTTTTCCACCCCATTTACTAAGTGTTGAAATAACTTTTTTTCTAATCTCCTTCTGTATTCCGTATTTCCAATCATCTCCATGTACGACATAATCAGGCTTTAACATTTTTAAGTTTTTTGTATAATCTAGGGTATCTTGTTTAATTACTTTAGAAACATATTTCACATTTTCTATTATAAATTTCCTTCTTTCATACGAGTAGTGTGTGATATTTTTATACGAAACAATAGCTTCATCTGTTAATAAACCGACAATTACTTCACCGTATTTTGAAGCTTTCTTTAAAATATTTATATGACCTTCATGTAAAAAATCGACAGAAAATACGGTATATACTTTTTTTTCATTTTATTTGTAAATACTTCTTGCGAATTTTAGATCAGAGTAAGAATTAATATTTACCCAATTGTATGTTTGATTGCTCAAACTATAGACTTTTTCTTTTTTTTTATGCAGAAAAACACTCAAAGGATACTCCCAGGTCTCATAGGTCCCATTAACAGAAAAATATTCTTTAAGAAAATTAATTATCTTAACAAAACACTTCGGTGAAAATTTATTTATGCAAATAATTTCCATATTACTATTTTTCAAACTTTTTGACTTTCCGATTTTGTTTACTTGCCCCATTTTATCTGCTTGAATCACAAAACTATTGGGTTTAAGTTCTTTTT
>CACGGB010000028.1 GCA_902572475.1 uncultured Pelagibacteraceae bacterium
TGAAATACTTAAAGTTAAATAAGTAAGCATAGTAATAGAAATTATTTCGATTGCTCTGCCTGTTTGCATTAGGGCAGTCCCTGCAAAAACTAAAACTATATCAGGATAAGCAATAGCCGCTGCTAATGAGGAATTTTTAGTTAAATTAAGATATTGATTAGTTGTCGGAGGTATAATTATTCTTAATGCCTGGGGCATTACAACTAATTTTAAAATTTGATTTTTTGTTAATCCTATACTTGCTGCAGCTTCTTTTTGACCTTTGCTTACTCCAAGAATTCCAGCTCTTACATTTTCTGCAATAAATGTAGCGGTGTACATTGATAAGGCTAAAGCTAAAGCAATTAATTCAGGAATAATACTAACTCCACCTTCGTAAGTGTAAACTGTTGGTGAAAGTTGTTTTAAAACTGGATACTCAAAAGCAAGAGAAACTCCAAGAAAAAGAAAAGTAATTAAAGGTAATAATATTAACGTTGATAAAGAAATTATTGTAGTAGGCAACTGTTTTCCATACTGCTCTCTTTGTTTTGTAGCATAAGAATTTATAAAATAAATTGCAATCAATGCGGCTATTACTGCTAAAAGAAAAATATTAAAATTTGTCCATATAAACTTTGGAACATACCAGCCTTTTATCGTTAAAAATGAAATATCATTAAAATTAATACCATTTTCAGGTAAAGGTAACGCTCGTAACGCAGCGAAATACCAGAAAAAAATTTGTAATATTAAAGGAATATTCCTAAAAATTTCTACATACCATTCAGCTACTTTTGCAATTAAATAATTGTCCGATAATCTAGATACACCTACAATTACACCAATTATTGTTGCAAAAAATATCCCAATTACTGAAACTAAGATTGTATTTAATAAACCTACTAAAAATGCTCGTCCGTATGAGTGCGAACCGTCATACTCAATCATTGAGAAAGTAATATCGAATGAAGCTTCTTGATTTAAAAAACCAAATCCAAAAGATATTCCTCTGTTACCCATGTTGATTTGGGCGTTAGTAGCAAAATAAATAATTACGGATATTAAAGCTAAAATTGTTATTACTTGAGGAATTAAATCTTTTGCTTTTTTATTTTCAATGCTGAGTTTTTTAAAAATCATTATTTTGAGAGTAAAAAAAAGGGCCAGATAAATCCAGCCCTTTTTAATTTTATTAGCAATTATCTTGCTGGTGGTACGTAAAGAATTCCACCTTTAGTCCACAATTGATTTGGACCTCTATTAGGTAAAATTCCAGTATCAGCTATGTGTTTTTTATAGCTTTCACCATAGTTACCAACTTGCTCGATAATTCTTAAGCTCCAGTCATTATCTAAACCGAAAGCAGCACCTAATTCACCTTCAGAACCAACTAATCTCTTGATTGCTGGGTTCTCTGAATCTTTTAGGCTAGAAGCATTAGATGAATTTACACCATACTCTTCTGCTTCGATCATAGTATTTAGAGACCATCTTACGATATCTTCCCAAACTGAGTCCCCTTGTCTTACTACAGGACCTAGTGGTTCTTTAGAAATCGTTTCAGGTAATACTTTGTGTTCATCTGGGTTTGACATTTTTGTTCTTTGTGCCGCTAAACCAGATTTATCAGTTGTATAAGTATCACATCTTCCAGCATCATAAGCTTGAACAACTTCGTCTGCTTTTTCAAACGCAATTGGTTCATACTTGATGTTTTTAGAATTGAAAAAGTCTCTCATGTTAAGCTCGGTAGTTGTGCCCGTATTTGTACAAGCAGAAATACCGTCTTTGAAATCATTCACAGAATTAATTCCGGAATTTTTTCTAACCATGAAACCTTGACCATCATAGAAGTTTACACCAACAAAAGTTAAACCAATGTCAGCATCTCTAGATAAAGTCCAAGTAGTGTTACGTGCAAGCACGTCGATTTCACCAGATGTTAATGCAGTGAATCTTTCTTTTGCACTTAATGGAGTATATTTAACTTTATCAGCATCACCTAATACTGCAGCTGCAACAGCTCTACATACATCCACATCAATACCAGACCAGTTTCCAGACTCATCAGCATTAGAGAAACCAGGAAGACCTTGCGAAACTCCACATTTCACAAATCCAGCTTTCTTAGTATTGTCTAAAGTTTTAGATTTTTTTGAACCAGCTCCACCTCCGCCTTGGCCGCAAGCAACCAATAGTAAAGAAGCAAATCCAACTAAAATCCAAGTTTTAATAGATCTAATCATTTAAGATTTCCTTTATTTATTGTTAACAATATTTTTGAATTTAGAATTCAAAACTGGTTTAATATAATTTTATTTTATTCTTACTTCAATTTTATGATAGTCAACATATAGATTGACAATTATTAATGATTACTAAATATGTGTA
>CACGGB010000029.1 GCA_902572475.1 uncultured Pelagibacteraceae bacterium
ATGATGAAGCCATTTTCTGAGCAGTTTTAGCTATCTCATTTAGATTTACGTCTTCTAAAATTGTAAAATCTGAAACAGCTCCACTAGAAACAGCAACCATTGCAGCTGCAGCAGCTTGTTCAAAAGTTCCTTCAATAACTGCCATAAAATCATATTTTCCTCTTAGGCCCGAGTATTGAGTTACTTTAGCTCCCACAGAAGCAGCAAGTGCAGATGTAGCAGCTTTTCTGTCTGTAGACGGATTGCTTACAAACCCTCCAAGACCTTTAGCTGTGTAACATCCAAGTGTATAAAATTTTGCCATTGTTACCCCTTTCCTATTTCTCGATTACAACTGTACCAGAATGAGGATCAGTTACTCCTAAATCTGATGACAGTTCTTCTAAAGTGTGCCTAAGCGAGTCCAAAAATTCAATCATTTTTGGTCTTGCTTTAGCAATATCATCTTCAGAATTCCATTCACCAATCATAAAAAATTCGTTTGGTTTAGTTTCAACGTACTTTGCTGAAATTTGACCATCAAACTTTGGCCGCTCATCAATTTTTTTTAAATATTCTTCTCTGCTAGATGATTTTACTTTACATCTAACAATATTCATAAACTTTGCCATTTTTCTCCTTAAACGTAAATTTTATCTGCTAAACCGTAACAAAGAAGAGCGCTGATAATAACAAGAACAAGTGGAGCATATATTCCATCGTTTCGAGTTTTTTTAGTCAAACCTGTTTTATCAATTTTTAACGTATAAAAATTTGTAACTAATATTGAAACATTTATTATAAAAACTAAGTTAAAGAATGCCCAAGTAGCTTCCAAACCGCCCGATCTTATAAAAGCAACATAAATTGCCATTAGAACAATTGCGATCATGAATGAACCTGCAAATCTCGTAATTAAAGTAGCAGTTTTATCAACTCCTCTACCCTTTAGAAATTTTTTAGTATCAAAGACTAATTGGTAAGCGTAACTACCAACTATAATAAAATGTGCTAAGTAAATTATTAAATAAAATGCGTTTCCAAATTTATCGATCATAAATATCCTATGCGTTATAGTCCATGACTTGATCTGTGCACTCAACAAACTTATGAGGAGTGAAAAAATCGTTCATTTGACCTAGTTGATTAATAATTGCTTGCTCATCTTTACCTTTCCACCAACAATACATTTCCATTGTATCTCCTGGCGTGTTCCAAGTCATTTGACAAGCTGCATTGTCACTTTTCATGCTCTTAACAATATCTTCCATCTTCATAGAAGCCACTGTATCAGTAAATTTTTTCTTCATTTCGGCAGACTTAAAAGTATGCGTTACCATATAGTTTTTCATTTTTCCTCCTTTATAGATTTATTTTTGATAGCTCATATAACTGAGCACTATCTACACATTCTGCATAAATCGCTTTAGCTGTAGGATTGTTCCCAGTTACAAACTCTTTCATCCCAGCTTCGTTATGAACATTAACTTTAAATAACATTCCGCTTTTATCAGGAATCATAGCCCCGACGGTTTTTTCTGGGTAAGCAACACTCTTTCTAACGCCCATACCTTCATCTGATTGCATCCAGCTAGTAAAAGTTTCTAATTTGCCCTCTTTGAATTTAAGATGTACTAACATTTCTTTTTCCATTTTTTTTCCTTTTATTTAAATTCCTTTAATTATTATTCCATTGGCAACTGAATTTGCTAATCGAATTGGTTTTACCGGTTTATATTCCTCAGAGTCATACCACTCTAAAGCTTTTTCATAAGTTGGAAATTTAATTACTACTGTTCTAGGGTATTTCCACTCACCATCTATAACTTTGTACTCGCCGGCACGTACTAGGTATTCACCTCCGAATTTTTGAACAGTCGGTAACACCTTACCAACGTATTCCTTATAAGCTTCAGGATTTTTAACGTCTATATTAGCTATCACGTATCCACTCATGTCTATCCTGCATAAATTGTTCTAGATAGTTTTTCAATTTTTTCCTCTGAACCTTTAATTTGCTTATATATAAATTTATTACACTCAGTATTTTTAGATTTATTAAAAGGCTTACCGTAAACTTTATCTACATAAATATTCATACCTTTATTCATTTCATCATCTTTTACGCCTTCAGATGCAAGATGCTCCCTTATTACTTTTACCGAAGCTAAAGCTAATTCCATATTTTTAACTTCAATAGTTTCTGCAGGCAAGACTGCTGTAGCGCTATAGTGTCCTAAACACTCTATTGTTTTTTCTTTTTGAGCTTTTGTTATATGTCCCGCGGC
>CACGGB010000030.1 GCA_902572475.1 uncultured Pelagibacteraceae bacterium
AGGGACTATAACTTCATCTCCTTTCTTTAGGAACGATTTACATATAAGTTCAAAAATTTGATCAGAACCCGATCCTAAGATTATTCTATTTTTATCAATCTTAAACTTCTTAGCTAGCGTGTTTCTTAAAAAGGTTCCATCGGAGTCAGGGTATCTTGCAAAGTTTTTTGAAACTTTTAAGTATTGTTTTCTTGCTTTCGGACTAGGACCAAGAGCAGACTCATTAGCAGATAATTTAATCTTTGCTAATTTACTCTTGAATAAGCTCATTCCAGCTACATATTTCTCTGCAACAATGTTATTTGGTTTCGGAAATCTCATTTAATTAATGTATTATCTAAATTGTTTAAGTTTTTCTATAGCTCTTTATCGTATATAAAATTGACAAGTTTGTGATGATTTAGTAAACATTACTCGCGCTGATTTAACCATATTGCAAGCGCATAATAAATGTAGCTAAAAAGGGGATGCCCAGTTTAGCTGGGCTTTTTTTTTGGATGAATATAAAACTTGAGAATATAAAGAAATTAGATGTTGCTAAACCGCTTAAACTAGACTGCGGAAAAACTATAAGGAATTTTCCTCTCGCTTACGAAACTTACGGAAAATTAAGTGATAACAAGGATAATGCAATACTTGTTTTTCATGCATTAACAGGGGATCAGTTCGTAACTGGAAGTAATCCTATTACTAACAAAGAAGGTTGGTGGGTTACTGCAGTAGGCCCTGGTAAAGCAATAGATACAAATAAATACTTTGTAATATGTGCTAATGTTATTGGTGGTTGTATGGGGTCATTAGGACCTAGAAATATAAATCCAGATACTAATAGACCTTATGGTTTAGATTTTCCAGTAATAACAATTAAAGATATGGTTAGAGCACAAGAATCTTTGCTTGAACATCTTGGAATAAAAAAACTTTTATGTGCAACTGGTGGCTCAATGGGAGGAATGCAACTATTACAATTTTGTGCGACGTTTCCTGACAAAGCTTTTGCTGCAATCCCGATAGCTTGTAGTTCAAGTCATAGTGCTCAAAATATTGCTCTAAACGAATTAGCGCGTCAGGCAATAATGGCTGATCCTGTATGGGATAATGGGCAATATGTTTTAAAAAATGTTCAACCAAAAAATGGTTTGGCTGTAGCGAGAATGGTTGGTCACATTAGCTACTTATCTGAGAAAGGCATGCAGGAAAAATTTGGAAGAAAATTACAGGAGAAAGCAGACTATGAATTTAGTTTTAATGCTGATTTTCAAGTTGAGAGCTATTTAAGACATCAAGGCTACGCCTTTGTAGAAAGATTTGATGCTAACTCAGTGTTGTATATTACCAGAGCAATGGATTATTTTGATCTTTCAAAACAATTTAAAGGTGGTTTGGTAGAGGCATTTAGAAATCAAAAAACAAAATTTTTGATTATATCATTTTCATCGGATTGGCTTTACACAACTAAAGATAATAAGGATATAGTTATTGCATTAAATGCATCAGGAGCGGATGTATCTTATTCTGAAATTATTACAGATAAAGGTCATGACTCATTTTTGCTAAATGAACCACAATTTTTAAAAACACTTAAAGGTTTTATCGACTCAATGTATGAAAGATTTAAAAATGAAAAAAGAATTTAAAGTAATAGCAGATCTATTACCTAATAATACAAGAGTTCTTGACATAGGCTGTGGTGACGGATCTTTAATGAGTCTTCTTAATGAAGAAAAAAATATTGAGGTTCGTGGTCTAGAGCTTAATCAAGAAAATGTCCAAGAATGTATTCACAAAGGACTACCTGTTATCCAAGGTAACGCAGAAACTGAATTACATCAGTTTCCGGATAAATCTTTTGACTATGTAGTTCTCAGTCAGACGCTACAAGCTTTTTATGAGCCAGAAAAAGTTTTAAGAAATCTTTTGAGAATTGGGAAATCAGTGGTTATTTCAATTCCTAATTTTGGCTTCTGGAAAGTGAGAATTAAACTTTTGTTTTTTGGTGAGATGCCAGTTACAAAAACATTACCT
>CACGGB010000031.1 GCA_902572475.1 uncultured Pelagibacteraceae bacterium
GTAAAATTAACTGATAAAAATCTTCAAACATTATTAGTTATAGATATTTTTCTTTTATTAGTTTTTTTTGGTTTAATTTTTAGAAATTTTTACAGATTTTATTACACTGGGAAAAAAAATAAAAAAGGCGCACAAACAAACTTAAAATATATATCAGTTTTTTCATTATTTACTGTAATTCCATCTCTAATCGTTGCAATTTTTTCTTTGTTCATATTTAACTTTGGAGTTCAAAATTATTTTGATAAACAGATAACAAAAGCCGTTAATAACTCATATGATGTCGCAAAAAATTATCTTGAAGAAAGTAAAGACAATGTTTTATCAGACGTAATCTTAATGAGTGTAGGTCTTAATAGAGCGTCGAATGAATACTATTCAAATCCAAATCGTTTTAAGAATATTATGAGAGCAGAAAAGTTTTTGAGAAGAATTGATGATGTTTATTTAATTGATAGTTTAGGAAATGTTTTATTATCTGATGTTACCGACAGCACAGAAGAATTTATAATACCCTCTGATGAAGATTATGATCAGGTTTTAGAGGGTAAACCAGTTTTCGTTTCCAATAATTTAGAAAATAAAACAACAGTGATGACAAAGCTTACTTCTTTAGTTGATACTTATTTGTATATTTCTAGAAATATTGACCCTGAAATATTAAGATATTTAAATGAAACAGAGGAAGCGGTAAGTTTTTATTATTCTGTTGAAAACAGTCAAACAGGTATAAAAGTTACTTTCGCAATCATTTACATTATCGTTGTTACATTGCTTTTATTTTTATCTACCTCAATAGCAATTACATTTGCCTCTAGATTGACAAAACCAATAGTTAATTTGATAGGAGCTTCAGATTCTATTAGCAAAGGAGATCTAGATGTAAAAGTTCCAGAACTTGAGACAGATGAAGAATTCAAACAATTAAATAAAAATTTTAATTCAATGATACAAAGACTTAAAGAACAAACAGATAAGTTATTAATTACAGAGAGATACGAAGCCTGGGAAACGGTTGCGAGAAAATTAGCTCACGAAATTAAAAATCCATTAACACCAATACAGCTTTCTATAGATAGCTTAAGAGATAAATATAAAAGCAAGCTGACTTCTGATAGCCAACAATTTGAAAAATACTTAGAAACGATAAATCGCCAAATAAAAGATATTGAAAAGTTAGTCAATGAATTTTCAAACTTTGCCCGAATGCCCAGACCAATTTTGAAAAAAGTAAATATTAAAAACTTAATTAATCAAAGTTTAGATTTTGTAAAAATATCATCAAAAAATAAAATTAACTTTACTATTAAAACTAAATATCATTTTATATTGGGTGATGAAGATCAACTAAATAGAGTTTTTATGAATCTAATTAAAAATTCAGAAGAGTCTTTTTTAGAAAAATTCAAAAAAAACCCTAATTTCAAAGGGAATATTGACATAGAAATTAGTGACAATAATGACTATATAGTTTGTAGATTAATAGATAATGGATCAGGTATCACAGACACTAAAAAAGTAATGACACCCTATTTTACAACAAAGAAAACAGGAACAGGGCTAGGTTTACCAATAGTAAATAAAATTATAAATGAGCACTCCGGAAATTTTTTAATTAAAAACAAAAGTAAAGGTGAGGGCACTATGATAAAAATTTTATTGCCAAAATTTAATGCATAAAGAAATCTTAGTCATAGACGATAATCCAGATATAAGACTGCTAGTTAGTAATATACTTAAGGAGCAGAACTTTTTAGTCAGAACAGCTGCAAATTATGATCAAGCTGTGTTTGAAATAAATAAAAAATTACCAGATTTAGCAATTATAGATATTAAATTAGATAAACCTGACCTTGATGGAATAGATCTTCTTAAATTAATAGCAAATAAAAATAAGTCTCTTCCAGTAATCATGATTTCAGGTCATGCTACTGTTAAAATAGCAATAGAGGCTATAAAAATTGGAGCTTATGAATTTATTGAAAAGCCGTTTTCTAGAGAAAAAATTC